>NZ_BONQ01000178.1 GCF_016862795.1 Dactylosporangium siamense
TGACGACGTGCCCGTGGACGCCGCTGGGCTGAGCGAGGCCGTCGACGTGCCCGTGGATGCCGTGGTGCCGAGCAAGGCCGCCGCCGTGCCCGTGGACGCCGCTGGGCTGCGCAAGGCCGTCGACGTGTACCTGGACCACCTCACGGTCGAGCGGGCCCTCGCCGAGAACACCCTGGCCTCGTACCGCCGCGACCTCGACCGTTACGTCGACTGGCTGGCCGCCGGTGGGATCGGCGACCTCGCCGACGTCGGGGCGCGCGACATCGCCGGGCACGTCGCGGCGCTGCGGGCCGGCGACCTCCAGGACGGCGGCGAGCACCCGGCGCTGTCGGCGTCCTCGGCGGCCCGGGCCGCGAGCGCGGTGCGGGGACTGCACCGGTTCCTGCTCCTGGAAGGGCTCGCGCCGACCGACCCGTCGCGGGACGTGAAACCGCCGTCGCTGCCGAAGCGGCTGCCGAAGGCCCTCGACGTGGACCAGGTGTCGCGCCTGCTCGCCTCCGCCGCCGACGCCGGCCCCCTCGGGCTGCGCGACCAGGCGCTGCTGGAGTTCCTGTACGGCACCGGCGCCCGCATCTCCGAGGCCGTCGGCATCGCCGTCGACGACCTCGACCTCACCGGCACCCACGGCCTGGTCACGCTGCGCGGCAAGGGCGGCAAGACCCGCCTGGTGCCGATGGGCAGCTACGCGCGGACCGCGATCGACGTGTACCTGGTGCGCGCCCGGCCGACCCTCGTCGCCAACGGCACCGGCGTGCCGACCGTGTTCCTCAACGCCCGCGGTGGCGCGCTGTCCCGGCAGAGCGCGTGGACGATCCTGCGCAAGGCCGCGGTCCGGGCGGGGCTGCCCGTCGACGGGCCGCACGGGGTGTCACCGCACACGCTGCGGCACTCCTACGCCACGCACCTGCTCGACGGCGGCGCCGACATCCGGGTCGTGCAGGAGCTGCTCGGGCACGCCTCGGTGACCACCACGCAGGTGTACACCCTGGTCACCGTCGACAAGCTCCGCGAGGTGTACGCCACCGCTCACCCGCGCGCCCGCTGAACCAGGATCCGCGCCACGTTGGAGGGCCGGCGGAAGGTCCGCACCGGCACCGTGCCGGCGAACACGCCGAGGAACTGCTCGACGCTGTCCTGACGGCGGGCGACGGCACGCAGGAACAGGGCGTCGAAACGCCCCGGTGGCCGCAGGGCCGCGAGGCCGGTGGTCAGGTCGAAGATCGGCAGCCGTGTTTCGTCGCGGATCCGTTGGTACTCCTCGCCGGTGCCGCCGTCCGCGATGGTCGACGCCACGAGCTCCGCGTCCGCCAGGGCGTTGCCGATGCCCTGCGCCGTCACCGGGTCCATGACCAGGCCCGCGTCGCCGGCCAGGAACCAGCCCGGACCGTGCGCCCGGCGCACGACGTTGGGCAGGTCGACGGTGGTGCGCAGGCGCTCGACCCGCCGGCCGTCGCGGACCCGCTTGCCGAGGTCGCCGAAGCCGTCGACGGTGTCCAGCAGGTGCCGCTCGGGGTCGGTGCGCCAGGTGCCGAACTCGGTGCCGGGGGCGGCCGCGTACACCATCGTCAGGCCGTCGTTCGTCGGGAACGCGGCGACCGCCCGGCCCGGCCGGTGGTAGAGCTCGCCCACGGGCTGGTCGAGGCCCTCCCAGTAGGAGTAGCTGGCGACGGTCCGCGGCCCGACCTCACGCAGCACCGGCGCGGCGACCTCCTTCGCCACCAGGGAGTGCTTGCCATCGGCGCCGACGACGACCGGGGCGCGGTGCTCGGTGCCGTCGCGGCCGCGGATGCCCGCGACCCGGTCGCCGTCCCGGATCAGCCCGCCGACGTGAAACCCCTCGACGACGTCGGCGCCGGCCTCGCGGGCGGCGTCGACGAGCACCTTGTCCAGGACGGTGCGGCGCGGGCTGCACAGGAGCCCCCGCGCCGGGAACCGTCCCGCGAGGACCGTGCCGCCGACGTCGAAGCGGACCCGGTCGGTGACGGGGGTGCCGGCGGCCAGCAGCGTGTCGAGGAGACCCCAGCGCTGCAGGCGGGCGACCCCGGCCGGCTGGATCTGATGGGTGGACAGGGTGTCGCTCGGGAAGCGGGCCCGGTCGACCGCGAGGACCCGCAGCCCCCGCCGGGCGAGGAGCATGGCGGTGGCAGCACCGGCCGGTCGCGCGCCGACCACGATGACGTCGTACACCCAGCTATGCCAACACGTGTTGACTAGAGTGTCAACGGCTGTTGGCCTATGGTTGTGGGCATGAATGACGTCCAGCCGCCCGCCCGCCGTTCCGATGCCACCCGCGCCGGGATCCTGCGGGCGGCGCGGGCCCGGTTCGCCGCCGACGGCTACCAGCGGGCCACGATCCGCGCGATCGCCGCCGACGCCGGCATCGACCCGTCCATGGTCATGCGGTACTACGGCAACAAGGCCCAGCTCTTCGCCGCCGCCGTCGACGTCGACCTGCGGATCCCCGACGTGGCCCGCGTCCCGCGCGATCGGCTCGGCGAGACCCTGGTCGCGCACTTCATCCGGCGCTGGGAGGGCGACCCGGCCGACGACGCGCTGCTGACGCTGCTGCGCTCCGCAGCCACCGACGAGTCCGTGGCCGAGCGGCTGCGCGGCATCTTCCGCGAGCAGGTCGCCCCGGTCGCCCTCGCCGTCACCGCCGACCCCGCGGAGGCGGCGCTGCGGGCCGGGCTGGTCGCCACGTCCATGCTCGGCCTGGCCCTGTGCCGGCAGATCCTGATGCTGCCACCGATCGTCGCCGCCGCCCCCGACGTCCTGGTCGTGCAGGTGGGGGCGACGGTGCAGCGCTACCTCACCGGGCCGCTGGGAGGCGTGTTACCGTAGGCGCATGCGTTTCTGAGCCCATCGACGCCGCGCGTGCCGCCGCGACCCTCCTGCGAGGGTCTGCCCGCGGCCCCCGTTGTGGGACTCCCGCTTCGTTCTCTGCGCGGCTGACGACTGTCCATGCTCCTGCGAGGCCATCCGCACGCCATCCGCGGACATCGAGATCCGCGACAGTTCATCCGCGAAGGAGACGCCATGCCTGCCGCTACCGCAGACAACCAGCCCGACAACGAGTCGACCCAGGTCGCCGAGGCCGAGACCGAGGCGCCCCCGCTGAACCCCCTCGAGGCGATCCGCCGTGCCCAGGCCAACCGGGCCCTCCCCCCGGGCGTGCAGCAGCACGGCGGCGGCAAGGGCGCCGGCGGCAAGGGCGGTAAGGCGAAGCAGCCCCGCATGTACAACCGGCACAAGTAACCCGCCCGCCGTCGCGGGGCGCCCTCGTTGACGAGGCCGCCCCGCGACGTTTTTACGCGGCGGCTCGGGACCTACGTCCGGATTCCAGGCCGCCCGCCTTCCGGATCACGCCGATTGGACGGTGACTTCCCCGGCGCGGTCCGTGCGTGATCTGACGTCGCCGCGCCGTTGATCGAGTGTCGCGTGCCGGCCATCCACGACGCGGGCGTTGAGCAGCCCCGGCCGGCCGCACGGCCACCGCGCGACTTCGATCGCCGGGACGGTCCGCCCGGAGCGGAGCAACCCCGAATCGGATGCCCTTTCATCGTGATCCGGAAGACCTCGTGCGCTCCTGGGTACGCGAGGTCTTCCGGATCATGGGGACAGCCGGGGTCAGGAGGCGAAGGTGTCGGTGGCCGGGGGCCAGTTGGTCGGGTCGTCGGGTTGCTCCGCCGTCATGGACTTCAGGATCTGGGCCAGCTCGGTCGAGGGGATCGCCTGCTGGCCGAACGTGTCGACCTGGACGTAGAACTGGCCGTCGCCGAGCAGGGCGGAGCAGGTGCCGCTGCCCTGCTGGCAGGACGACGCGCCGATCTTGTCGCGGGTGCGCGGGTCGGCGACGCCGAGGGTGAGCACGATCGACGGGTGCTCCTCGAGGTCGACCGGCATGGTGAACGGTGGCACCAGGGTTTTGGGCGAGAGCCACACGACGGACAGGTTCGTCGTGTCGTAGGAGAACTTGCGGGTGCCGACCGCGATCATCCGGTAGTTCTTCGGGGTGTTGCGCAGGCGGACGCCGACCGGGAAGGCGCGCACCTCGCCGGCGGGCAGGTCCTCGGCCAGGGCGATGAGCTCGTCGCGGGTCGGGGCGGTCTCGAACGACGACCAGTAGATCGCCGCCCAGGCGCCGGGCAGGTACTGCCAGGCGATGGTCGGCACCGCCGGGGTGACGCAGCAGCCGTCCTTGCCGGTCGCGGACGGTGGGGCCAGCGAGCCGGCGTAGCGCAGCAGGGCGGTCTTCCCGGCGACCTGGAGCTTCTCGCCGCCGGTGAACTGGGTCGGGTCGAAGGCGTCGACGTTGTACACGACGAGGCGCCCTTCGCGGGGCGCGGCGCGACCGCTGGCCGCGCTGCTCTGCTTGACGCCGGGGGCGGTGGCGGGCGCGGAGCCGCCGGGGGCGGCCGCGGTGCCGGTGGGGACGGCGGGGCGTCCGGTCGGTGAGGTGGACGGCCGGGGGTCGCTCACATCGATGGTCGACTGCTGGTAGCCGGCGGTGACCAGGTCCGGGTCGCGCACCACGAACCGGCCGGACGTGTAGCCGGTGTAGTTGGTCTCGAAGGCGCCGGCCGGGGTGAAGTCCGCCCGGCGGGCCGGGGACTGGGACACGTCGGCGAGGCCGGGGTTGCCGTTGGGGTCGACGGTCGGGGCGAGCGTGGGCGGGGAGATCAGCACGACCGCCGCGGTCGCGCCGGTGATCACCGCGGCGACGCCGCCGGCGACGGAGGCGAGCAGGGTGGTGCGGCGGCGGCGCCGCGCGAGCCGGCGACCGGCGGCGGTGATGTCGTCAATGCTGAGTCGCGGTGGCGGTGCGTCGTCCCTGGCCGCCGCCAGCAGACTGTGCAGGTCGTGATCCATGCCCTTCCCTCCTGTTCTCCATCTCGTGAGCGCCGTGCGCCGGTCGGGCGTGCCGGCCCGGGCCCGGGCCGGCAGCGGGCCGGGCGCCGGATCCGGTGAAGAGGCCGGGGACGCCGGGGTCGTCGTCGTCGCGCGGTTCCGCGCCGAGCAGCGCGCGGAGGGCGGTGAGCCCGCGGGCGGTCTGGCTCTTGACGGTGCCCGGCTGCCGGCCGAGCACCTCGGCGGTCTCCTCAACGCTCAGCCCCTCGTAGTACCGCAGGACCAGCACGGCGCGCTGGCCGGGGGCCATCCGGGCGAGTGCGGCGCGGACGCGGATCCGCTCGTCGACCTGGTCGGCGTGGTCGGGGCCGGGCAGCTCGGGCAGGCTGTAGCCCGCCGAGCGCTCCTTGCGCCGCCACGGCCGGCGGCTCTCGTCGACCAGGGCGTGCACGACCGCCCTGCGCACATAGGCGAGGGGCGTGTCGACGCGCTTCCAGTGCACGTAGAGCTTCGCCAGGGACGAGGCGACGGCGTCCTCCGCCGTGTGCCAGTCCCCGCACGTCAGGTAGGCGAGCGAGCGCAGGCCGTCGAACCGTGCGGCGACGAACTCCCGGAACTGCGCTTCGTCGTCTTCGTTCACCCGTTCGGGCTCCCTTCGTCGCGGGGTAGACGAAGCCCCGGGACGAAGGGTTGCACGTGGGTATGACGAAAAATCACCCGCGTGGCGAGATGTGGCCGACCGGCTACCCGGCGGAGGCCGAGGTGGCGACAGGGGGTGTCGAGGCGCCGCCGGTCGGTTCGACCGGCGGCTGCGTCGTCGGGGCGGGCGGCTCGGTCGTCGCCGGGGGAGGCGCGGAGCTGGAGGTCGCGGCGCTCGGCGAGGCGGACGTCGACGCGCTGCTCGACGGCGCGGATGTGGTACGGGTGGCGCCCCCGCCGCCCGGAACCGGGCCCGACGTCGCCGGCGCGGCGGACCGCGAGGCGCTCGGCCCGCCGCCGGGCGTGTCCTTCTTGCCGTTGTCGCCGGTGAGCGCGATGAGGGCGATGATGACGCCGCCGGCAACGGCGAGCAGGGCCGCGCCGACGGCGACCGGGATCCATCCGGGTCTGGAGGGCGACGGTGCCCGGTTGGCCGGGGGCACCGCGGCTCGGCGGGGCGGCGCCGGCACCACTCCCGGCTCTTGATCTTGAAGGGTGTGATCCTGGGCGGCGCGGGCGGCCGCGGCGAGGGCGGCGGCCGTCGGGAAGCGGTCCTCGGGGTCCTTCTCCATCGCCCGCTCGACCAGCGCGCGGACGCTGCCCGGCAGGTCCGCGGGCAGCGGCGGCGGGTCGTCCTGCAGGTGCTTGATCGCGATTTCTAGGGGTGAGTTGCCGGTGAACGGCGGGCCGCCGGTCAGGCAGTGGTACGCGACCGCGCCGAGCGCGTAGATGTCGGTCGACGGCGCGATCGGCTTGCCGGACGCCTGCTCGGGCGACATGTACAGGGCGGTGCCGATCACCGCGTTCACCTTGGTGACCGAGGTCACGTTGGAGGAGCGGGCCACGCCGAAGTCGACGAGCGTCACCGCCCCGTTGTCGCCGACCAGGAGATTGTTGGGCTTCACGTCGCGGTGGATGATGCCGTTGCTGTGCGCGGCGTGCAGCGCGTCGGCCGCCTGCGCCACGATCGCCATGGTCTCCTCGGCCGACAGTCCACCCTCCCGAGTGATCCGCTCGCCGAGCGGCCGGCCCTCGACGAACGCCATGACCAGGAACATGGTGCCTTCGGGGGTCTCGCCGTAGTCGTAGACGCCGACCACGCCCTTGTGCCCGATCGATGCCATGATCCGCGCCTCGGCCCGGAACCGGCTGCCGAACTCGGCGTCACTGGTCAGGCCCGGCAGCAGCACCTTCACGGCGACCGTCCGGTTGAGCGTCTTGTCGGTGGCGCGGAAGACCTGCCCCATGCCGCCGCTGGCGACGAACTCATCGAGGCGGTACCTGTCGCCGAGCACGTCCCCTGGTCCCAACACGACGATGACCGTACCCAACGACGGCACTCGCGACACGCCGGGCGCGCGGAGTGGGGTATGTACCCTGCAGTGACGTAGAGTCGGGCAACGGCCGTCCCGCTTCCCCAGATCGCCGACGACGAATCGGCCCCGGGTGGAGATGAGCCGCCGGGAGGGGCGAAGAGGTTCGATGACAGGCATGGGCGACCAGGCGGAGTCCTGGACTACGCAGATGCGCGCCGAGCAGGCATCGCTCGACCTCGGCGCTGAGCTCGGGCCGGCGGATCCGACCGCCTACACGATGCGCAAGCCGATCCCCGAGCCGATGCCGATGGACCGGCACGGCCCGGCGCGGATCATCGCGATGGCCAACCAGAAGGGCGGCGTGGGCAAGACCACGTCGACCATCAACCTGGGTGCGGCCCTCGCCGAGTACGGGCGGCGGGTCCTGCTCGTCGACTTCGACCCGCAGGGCGCCCTGTCGGTCGGTCTCGGCGTGAACCCGCACAACCTCGACCTGACGATCTACAACATCCTGATGGACTCCGACGTGACCGTCGAGGACATCCGGATCAAGACGGACATCGCGGGCCTGCACCTGCTGCCGGCCAACATCGACCTGTCGGCGGCCGAGATCCAGCTGGTCACCGAGGTCGCCCGGGAGATGGCCCTGGCCCGGGTGCTGCGACCGGTCCTGAAGGAGTACGACTACATCCTGATCGACTGCCAGCCCTCGCTGGGTCTGCTCGCCATCAACGCGCTGACCGTCGCGCACGGCGTCATGATCCCGCTCGAATGTGAATTCTTCTCACTTCGTGGCGTGGCCCTGCTGCTGGACACGATCGACAAGGTCCGCGAGCGGCTCAACTTCGACCTGGAGCTCGAGGGCATCCTCGCCACCATGTATGACAGCCGCACCACCCACTGCCGCCAGGTGCTGCAGCGGGTCGTGGAGGCGTTCGGCGACAAGGTGTACCAGACCGTCATCACCAAGACCGTCAAGTTCCCCGAGTCGACGGTCGCCGGCGCGCCGATCACCACCCTCGACCCGTCGTCCTCCGGTGCCCGCAACTACCGGCAGCTCGCCCGCGAGGTCATCGCCCAGCAGGCCGAACGGCGGTTGTAGTAGCGGTTTTCCGGACCCTTTGCGCTACGGTCTTCCGGTGACCGACCCTGCCGCCGTGGACGCCGCGTCGGCGCCCGCCGTGGATGCCACGGCCGCGCCCGCCGTGGATGCCGCGGCCGCGCCCGCGGGATTTCAGGTGCGGCTGGCCAACTTCACCGGCCCGTTCGACCTGCTGCTGCAGCTCATCGGCAAGCACAAGCTCGACGTGACCGAGGTCGCGTTGCACACCGTCACCGACGACTTCATCGCATACATCCGCGCCATGGGCGACGACTGGGACCTCGACGAGGCATCGGAGTTCCTGGTCGTCGCCGCCACCCTGCTCGACCTGAAGGCCGCCCGGCTGCTGCCGTCCGCCACCGTCGAGAACGAGGAGGACCTGGCTCTGCTCGAGGCCCGCGACCTGCTGTTCGCGCGGCTCCTGCAGTACAAGGCCTTCAAGGAGGCGGCCGCGCACATCGCCGGCCTCGAATCCATCGGCTCCCGCCGCTACCCGCGCTCCGTGTCGCTCGAGCCGCAGTACGCCGAGGCCCTGCCCGACCTGGTGCTCGGCGTCGGCCCGGCCCGGCTGCTGAAGCTGGCGCTGCGGGCGTTCACCCCCAAGGCGGACCCGCCGCTGGTGTCGATCGCCCACATCCACATGGTCCGCGTCAGCGTCCGCGAGCACGCCAACATCGTCCGTGACCGGCTCATCGAGCAGCGCGAGGCCACGTTCAGCGCCCTGTGCATCGACTGCGAGTCGACCCTCGAGGTGGTTGCCCGGTTCCTGGCGCTGCTGGAGCTGTACCGGGAGGACCTGGTCTCCTTCGAACAGGTCCAGGCGCTCGGGGAGCTCATCGTGCGCTGGACGGGCCCGGACGACGTGGCGGCGGCGGTGATCGAGGTCGAGGAGTACGAAGGCTCGCCCGCCCCACCGGACACCGCGGCCGCCCCGCCCGATCCCGACGCCGATGTGGCGGAGGCCGAGGATGGGGTACGCGATGACGAGCCGGACGTATCGGATGAGCCGGACGTGAGTGTGGAAGCCGGTCGGGACAGCGAGGTGGACCAGTGAGCCAGGACGAGCAGTCGAGGTCGCTCGCCGACCAGGCGGCGAGCTGGGTCCCGCCCTGGGCGCGTGTCGAGCCCGCCGCCCCGGATCCGGTCGACGGGCCGGCCGGGGAACCGGACGAGGAGTCTGCGGAGGAACCGGTCGAGGAGTCGGTCGGGGAACCCGCTGAAGTTGACCTTGGAGAGTTTGACTCGCCAGGGGCGGACAAAGTCTCCAAGGTCAACTCGCCCCCGGTCGAGCCGGTCGAGGGCGAGCCGGTCACGGACGTCGAGCCGGAACCCGGGCCGGTTGCTGAGGCGGCACCCGAGCCGGACGCGGAAGCCGAGCTCATCGTTGCGGCCGGGCCTGACGTCGAGGCCGCACTGGTGGTCGAGCCCGAGCCGGTTGCCGAGGTCGAACCGGTCGCCGAGGTCGAGCCGGTTGCTGAGGTTGAACCGGTTGCTGAGGTTGAGGCCGAGCCGGAGCCGGTCGTCGAGGCTGAGCCGGTTGCCGAGCCCGAGCCCGCGCTGGTCGCCGAGGTCGAACTGGTTGTTGAGGTTGAGGCCGAGCCCGTGCCGGTCGCCGAGGTCGAGCCGGTTGCTGAGGTTGAGGCCGAGCCGGTCGCCGAGGTTGAACCGGTTGCTGAGGTTGAGGCCGAGCCGGAGCCGGTCGTCGAGGCTGCGCCGGTTGCCGAGCCCGAGCCCGCGCTGGTTGCCGAGCCCGAGTCCGAGCCCGAGCCTGCGCTGGTTGCCGAGCCGGAGGTCGCGGCCGCGGCTGGTGGCGAGGCGCTGTTCGACCTGCCCGCTCCCGCCCCCGTGCCCGTCGAGGCGGCGCCGGTCGTCGTGGAGATGTCCGACACCGAGCTGCGCGGCGCCGTCGAGGCGATCCTGCTCATCGTCGACGAGCCGGCGACCGAGGTCACCCTCGCGCAGGTGCTCGACCAGCCCGTCGACCGCATCCGTGGGGTCCTGGAGGACGTCGCCCGGCAGTACACCGAGCTCGGCCTCGGCTTCGACCTGCGCCGGGTGGCCGGTGGGTGGCGGTTGTACACGAGGGCGGAGTTCGCCCCGTACGTGGAGAAGTTCGTGCTCGACGGGCAGCAGATCCGGCTGACCCAGGCGGCCCTGGAAACACTCGCTGTGGTCGCGTACAAGCAGCCGGTCACCAGATCGCGCATCTCGGCCATCCGCGGTGTCAACTGCGACGGGGTGGTCCGTACGCTGGTGACGCGGGGTCTGATCGAGGAGACCGGCAGTGAGCCCGAAAGCGGGGCATTCCTGTACCGGACGACGTCGTTGTTCCTGGAGAAACTCGGCCTGGACAGCGTGGATCAGTTGCCGCCGCTCGCCCCGTTCCTTCCCGACGACATTGATGAGATCGCCGATGCCCAGCGTTGACCCGTCCACCAGCCCGTCCACCAGCCCGGCCGAGTTCGAGGGCTCCGCGTTCGACGCGCCGCCGGACGCGGTGCGGCCACGCAACGAGGAGCGGCTGCAGAAGATCCTGGCCGCCGCCGGCCTCGGGTCGCGGCGCAACTGCGAGCGGATGATCGACGAGGGGAAGGTCACCGTCAACGGCAAGGAGGCCACCCTCGGCGACAAGGCCGACGCCGCCCAGGACGTCATCCACGTCAACGGGTCGCGCCTGGTCACCGACACCCGGATGGTGTACCTCGCGCTGAACAAGCCGGCCGGGGTGGTGTCCACGATGGACGACGACAAGGGCCGCGAGGCGCTCGCCGACTACGTGCCCAACATCAGCACCCGGGTCTTCCACGTCGGGCGCCTCGACCTGGAGAGCGAGGGCCTGCTGCTGCTCATGAACGACGGTGGGCTGGCGCACAAGCTGATGCATCCCTCGTACGAGGTGGCGAAGACGTATCAGGTCGAGATCGCCGGGCCGGTGCCGCGGGCGATGGGCCGCGAGCTGAAGGCCGGCATCACCCTCGAGGACGGCCCGGCGAAGGTCGACTCGTTCAAGGTCGTCACCGCGTACGGGAAGGTGGCGCTCGTCGAGGTCGTCCTGCACGAGGGGCGCAACCACATCGTGCGGCGGATGTTCGACGCGGTCGGGTTCCCGGTGCAGCGGCTGATCCGCACCCAGATCGGCCCGATCCGGCTCGGCGATCTCCGCCCGGGCAGGACCCGGCACCTGTCCCAGGCGGAGATCGGCGCACTGTTCAAAGCGGTGGGCGAGTAACCGTCAGGTGCTGCGGCGCATCGCCCGGATGCCGACGGCCAGCCCGATGATCGCCGTGGCAGCCGCGGCGATCGCGCCCCAGAGCACGGCGCGGTCGTCGACCGTACCCGCGAACAGGAGACGCTCGGCGGTCACCATGTGGGCCAGGGGGTTGAAGTGTGAGGCGACCCGCATCCACTCCGGCCCGGTCTCCAGGGGCAGCAGCATGCCGGACAGGATCATCAGCGGGAACAGCAGCGTCTGCTGCACGACCCAGAACATCCAGTCGTTGCGGCGCACCGCGACGGCCAGGGCGTAGCTGAGCGAGCCGAGGCCGACCCCGAACACGGCCAGCAGGGCCAGGCCGAGCAACGCGCCGGTGGGGTACAGGTCGAACCCGAACGGCAGCATGACCAGCACCACGATGACCGCCTGGCCGGCGAGGGGGACCATCTCCTTCAGCGCCCGCCCGACCAGCAGCGCGTGCCGGGCCAGGGGAGTGACGAGCATCCGCTCGTGCGCGCCGGTGATGAACTCGCCGAGCAGGTTCGCCCCGACGGTCGACGTGCCGAACAGGGTCGTCATCACCAGGATCGCCGGCACGAACCACTGCCACACGTTGCTGCCGAGCCCGTTGTCCTGGCCGCGCAGCGAGCCGACGAGCAGCGGCCCGAACAGCGCCAGGAACACCAGGGGCTGGATCATGCCGAAGATCAGCGAGAACGGCGAGCGCAGCAGCGGCCGCAGCTCGCGGGCCGCGACGATGCCGACATCACGAAGTGCCAAGGTGCTCATGCGTGCTCCCGGAGGTTGCGGCCGGTCAGGGACAGGAAGACGTCGTCGAGGGTCGGTCGTTGGATTTCCGCGGTACGCACAGCGCCCGGGACGGAAGCGATGAGCTCCGGCAGTGCCGCCGGGCCGTCGCTGACGCGAACCTCGACGGTGTCCGCGGTCTCGGTGAGGTCGCGCGCGCTGGGGAGCGCGGCCGCCGCCTTGGCCAGCAGCGGCAGGTCGCCGGTCAGGATCAGCCGGTCGCCGGCGAGTTTCGCCTTCAGCGCCCGCGCGGTGTCGTCGGCGATCACCTCGCCGTGGTCGACGACCACGACCCGTTCGGCCATGGTGTCGGCCTCGTCGAGGTAGTGCGTGGTGAGCACGATCGTCATCCGGTGCTCCTCGCGCATGCGCAGGATGTGCTGCCAGAGGTTCGCCCGGTTCTGCGGGTCCAGGCCCGTGGAGGGCTCGTCGAGGAACAGCAGCCGCGGCGCGTGCACCAGACCGATCGCCACGTCCAGGCGGCGCCGCTGCCCACCGGACAGGTCGGACACCTTGCGGTCGCGCTGCTCGGTCAGGTCGAGGGCCTCCAGGAGCTCGTCCGTGCGCCGCGCGGCGGCCCTGCGGTCGAGGCCGTAGATGCGGCCCTGGGTGCGCAGCTCGTCGCCGGCGCGGTGGATGTGGCCGGCGCCGTTGCCCTGGCCGACGTATCCGATCCGCCGGCGGACCTCGGCCGCAGCGGTGGTGACGTCGTGCCCGGCGACCGTGGCGGTGCCGCTGGTCGGTGCGATGAGCGTGGTGAGCATCCGCAGGGTGGTGGTCTTGCCCGCGCCGTTCGGGCCGAGCACCGCGACGAGCTCGCCGGGGGCGATGTCCAGGCTGATGCCCCGCACGGCGTGCACCGTGGTCTTCCGGTTGACGACGAAGTCCTTCGTCAGTGCTCTCGTCTGAATCATGCTGCCGACATTGCCAGGAGATGCGGACAGCTTCTGTCCTGAACGGCGGGCGATACTGGACGCATGTTGGAGACCTCGGCCCGCCTGCTCGCCCTGCTGTCGTTGCTCCAGGCACGCCGCGACTGGCCGGGCCAGACCCTCGCCGAACGCCTCGAGGTCAGCCCGCGCACGGTCCGGCGCGACGTGGACCGGCTCCGTGACCTCGGGTATCCGGTGCAGGCGACCCGCGGCCCGGACGGTGGGTACCGGCTCGACGCCGGCTCGGAGCTGCCGCCGCTGCTGTTCGACGACGACCAGGCGGTCGCGGTGGCCGTGGCGCTGCAGACCGCCACCATGTCGGTCGAGGGGGTGGAGGAGGCGGCCCTGCGGGCCCTCGCGACGGTGCGGCAGGTGATGCCGGCCCGGCTGCGCCAGCGGGTCGACGCGTTGCAGGTGACCAGGGTGACGAAGACCGGCTGGCAGCCGTCCCGGGTCGACACCTCGGTGCTCCTGGCGATCGGCCAGGCGGTGCGGGCGCGGGAGGTGCTGCGCTTCGACTACGCCGGGGTGCGCGAGCTCGCGGCCGGGGCCGCGGGGGAACGGCGGCGGGCCGAGCCGTGCCACGTGGTGACGTGGGGCGGCCGGTGGTACCTCATCGGCTACGACCTGGACCGCTCGGACTGGCGCACGTTCCGGGTCGACCGGATGACGCTGCGCACCCCGAACGGGCCCCGCTTCACGCCCCGGCCGCTGCCGGCGGCGGACGTGGCGGCGTTCGTGGCGGAGCGGTTCGAGGGGCACGACCCGCTGCCGTGCCGCGGGCAGGCGATCATGCACGCGCCGGCGGCGGCGATCACCCAGTGGGCCCGGGGACAGGCCGTCGTTGAGGTCGTGGCGCCGGACCGGTGCCGGGTGAGCACCGGGTCGTGGTCGTGGACGGGGCTCGCGGCGTGGTTCGGGATGTTCGACGTGGAGGTCGAGGTGATCGGGCCGCCGCAGCTGCGGGAGGCGACGGCGGCGCTGGCCGCCCGGTTCGCCCGGGCGGCCGCGCCTTCGTCCTGACGTCAGCCCTTGCGGACCGTTTCGAGGGCCTTCGTCCAGCTGACCGTCTGGTCGAGCACGACGTTGAGGTTGCCCTCGTGCTGCGGGCCCGGCTTGAAGCTCGAGAAGTTTTCGAAGTCGGTGAACAGCGACAGCGCCACCTGCGCGCGCACGTCGGCGATCTGCAGCTCGCCCGCGATCAGCCGCAGGTGCTCGACCGCGCGGGTGCCGCCCGCGGCGCCGTAGCTGACGAAGCCGGCCGCCTTGTTGTTCCACTCGCCGTAGACGAAGTCGATCGCGTTCTTCAGCGCGCCGCTGGTGGAGTGGTTGTACTCCGGCGTCACGAACACGAAGCCGTCCAGCTCGGCGATCTTCGCGGCCCACTGCTTCGTGTGCTCGTTGGCGTACATCCCCTGCGACGCCGGGATGGCCTCATCCAGGTGCGGCAGGTTGTAGTCGAGCAGGTCGACCAGCTCGAACTCCGCGTCCGAGCGGCGGCTCGCGATGTCGTAGACCCACTTGGCCACCGCCTCGCCGTTCCGGCCGGGACGGGTGCTGCCGAGGATGATTCCGATCTTGGTCATTGCACAACCTTTTCGTCGTCATGGGTGACGTGTCACCGACACAGTAGCTCAGTCCGACGGTGACGTGTCACCCATGACGGTAGAGTTGTGGTGTGACGGATCCGGCCTGGCTCGACGAGCGGGAGCAGCGCGCCTGGCGCGGGTTCCTCGCCGTCAACGCCGCGGTCCGGAGCCGCATCGCCCGGCAGCTCCAGCAGGAGACGGGCCTGTCCAGCGCGGACTACGCGGTGCTGGTCAGCCTGTCCGAGGCACCCGGCGGCCGGCTGAGGGTCTTCCAGCTGCGGGTCGCCGCCGACTGGGAGAAGACCCGGCTCACCCACCAGATCACCCGTATGACCAGCCGCGGCCTGGTAGCCCGGGAGCCCTGCGTGGACGACCCCCGCGGCGCGTTCGTCGTGCTCACCGAGGCCGGCTGGGACGCGATCACCGGCGCCGCCCCGCTGCACGTCGCGCACGTGCGGCGCTGGTTCTTCGACGCGCTGCGGCCCGAGCAGGTCGAGGCGCTGCTCGACCTCAACGACACCGTCCTGGGTCACCTGCGCGAGGCCGACCGCACCATGGGCGTGCCGTGTCCACCGTGCGATGTGCCATCATCCTGCGACGACGTCCTCCCGTGAGGTAGGGCCATCGGCGGGTCAAGTACTGTCGAACAGCACTGGTCATCGGGGTGTCATCGGGGTGAAGGAGTCGGCGTGTCAGGGACTAGCGGCCAGTTGGTGGTTGCCGTCGATGGGCCCTCAGGCTCCGGCAAGTCCACGATCTCCCGCCGGGTGGCACAGGCCGTCGATGCCCGCTACCTGGACACCGGCGCCATGTACCGGGCGGTGACCTGGGCCGTGCTGCGCGACAACGTCGACCTCACCGATGCCGAGAAGATCCACGCCGTCGCGGCGAACGTCACCCTCACCATCGGGACCGACCCGGCCGAGCCGCACATCAGCGTCGACGGCGTCGGCGTCGACCGGGAGATCCGCGGCGCCGAGGTCACCCAGGCCGTGTCCGCCGTGTCGGCCGTCCCCGGGGTGCGGGCGCTGCTCGTCGCCCTCCAGCGCGAGCTCATCGCCGAGGCGCCCCGGATCGTGGTCGAGGGCCGCGACATCGGCACCGTCGTCGCTCCGGACGCCGACCTGAAGGTGTATCTCACCGCCTCCGCGGACGAGCGCGCCCGGCGCCGGAGCACCGAGAACGCCGCCAACCAGGCCGCGACCGCAGCCGACCTGGCCCGGCGTGACAGACTTGACTCGACGCGCGCCGCGGATCCGCTTCGCCAAGCCGACGACGCCGTTGTGCTCGACACCACCACGCTCGGCATCGACGAGGTGGTCGAGCGCCTCCAGCGGATGCTGGACAAGGTCACCGCATAAGGCGAGCGCCGGCCCCCCGGCCGTGAACAAAGGACCCCCGTGAGCCCTGAGGCATCCGCAGGTGCCCGCGTCGACGCTGACGTCGACCGTACCGAGGACGTCGACCTCGGCGTCGACGACGTCGAGCTGAGTGTGCCGATCGTCGCCGTCGTCGGCCGGCCCAACGTCGGCAAGTCGACCCTCGTCAACCGCATCCTGGGCCGCCGTCAGGCGGTCGTCGAGGACGTCGCCGGCGTCACCCGGGACCGCGTCGCCTACGACGCCGAGTGGACCGGGCGGCACTTCACCGTCGTGGACACCGGCGGCTGGCTGCCCGACGCCAAGGAACGGGCCAAGGCCATCGCCACCCAGGCCGAGATCGCCACCCAGACCGCCGACGTGGTGCTGTTCGTGGTCGACGCCACGATCCCGCCGACGGCCGACGACGAGGCCGCCGTCAAGATGCTGCGCCGCAGCGGCCGCCCGGTGATCCTGGTCGCCAACAAGGTCGACAACGCCCGCATCGAGGGCGAGATCTCCAGCCTCTGGGGACTCGGCCTCGGCGAGCCGTTCCCGATCTCGGCCCTGCACGGCCGCGGCGCCGGCGACCTGCTCGACAAGATCCTCGCCGCGCTGCCCGAGGCGAAACCCGCCGTTCCGCGCGAGGCCGGCCCGCGCCGCATCGCACTCGTCGGCCGGCCCAACGTCGGCAAGTCCAGCCTGCTCAACAAGCTGGCCAAGGAGGAGCGGGCGGTCGTCGACTCCGTCGCCGGCACCACCGTCGACCCCGTCGACAGCCTCGTCGACTTCGGCGGCGAGACCTGGCACCTCGTCGACACCGCCGGCCTGCGCAAGCGCGTCTCCCACGCCAGCGGCACCGAGTACTACGCCTCCCTGCGCACCAACGCGGCGATCGAGGCGGCCGAGGTGGCGATCGTGCTCCTCGACGCGAGCGAGGTCATCTCCGAGCAGGACCAGCGGATCATCACGATGGTCATCGAGTCCGGCCGCGCGCTCGTCGTCGCGTTCAACAAATGGGACCTCGTCGACGAGGACCGGCGCCACCAGCTCGGCAAGGAGATCGAGCGCGAGCTGCGCCGCATCCCGTGGTCGATCAAGGTCAACGTGTCCGCCCTGACCGGCCGGGCCGTCGACAAGCTCGCCCCCGCGCTGAACAAGGCCCTGGAGAACTGGGAGCGTCGGGTCCCGACCGGCCAGCTCAACCAGTGGCTCACCGCCCTCGTGCAGCAGACCCCGCACCCGATTCGCGGCGGCCGCGCCCCACGCGTGCTGTTCGCCACGCAGGCCGGGGTGTCACCGCCGAAGTTCGTGCTCTTCACCACGGGCGTGCTCGACCCCGGCTACGTCCGGTTCGTCGAGCGCAAGCTCCGCGAGGAGTTCGACTTCCTCGGCACCCCGATCCACATCACCGTGAAGCCCCGCAAGAAGAACAGCCCTCGCGGGAAGAAGTAGCCGCCGGGGACGACCTGCGGGGCAGCAATGCTTCCGTGGCGACGGCCACGACGACCAGCACGGCGAAAACGGTGAGTCCCATGCCCGCGAGTTCGACCGGTGCGCGCCGGACCTGAGGCCCGCACCGGCGCCGCACCCGGGCTGCTGCCGGTTCGCTTTCCTGCGGCTTCGGCCTGTGGTTCTGGCCTGTGTTCGGGCATGGTCGATCTCAGGCTGCGCCGAGCGGCACAGGTCTGGGACTCACCGATCTCGAACCCGGCGAGCAGCGTCGCGTCGCGGAACGGCTGCGACGACCTGACCGGCCCAGGTGCTGCGCGCGCCGTAGGCCTCCGCCGTGCGGCAGTGCATCCGCAGGTGGTCGCGCAGCACGCCGTCGCCGACTCCCGCCCGAACGTCGTGCCGGACACGCCCTTGAGCACGTCCGCCTCGAACCGCGACGCGTCCGGCACCACCGTCCGCTGGAGCTCACCACTGGTAGCTGCGACCCAGGTCGTGTCCGGTGTTCGGGTCGACGGGCGTCGGGTGCACCCGCAGCAGCGACTGCACACTGCGCAGCAACGCATCCGGGCTGAACGGCTTCACCATGTGGTGCACGGCCCCCGCCATCACCCCGCTGCGCACGACGTCCGGCTGCGACAACGCCGACAGCAGCATCACCGGGATCTGCGCGGTCTCGGGGTCGCTCCGCAGCTGCTCGCACGCGCTCAGCCCGTCCTGCCCCGGCATCATGATGTCGAGGATCACCAGATTGGGCAGGCACGCCACCGCCGCGTCGACCGCGGCCAGCCCGTTGTCCGTCTCGATCACCTCGAAGCCGGCCTTCACCAGCTTGTACGCCACCATCCCCCGCAGATCCGGGTCGTCGTCGACGACGAGAATCCGGGCGGTCTGCGCCTCTGACGCGATGCTTCCGGCGACGGCGATGCTCATTGGGACGCCTCCTGTGTGTTGAGGTCTCCCAGACTCACCCTCCCCGGCTGCGCTTCAGCGGCCACGCGGTTGCCTGACGGTTGTGTGCCCCGGGTCACCCCGCGCTTGCGGGCCCGCTGACCGGTCCCAGCAGATCCCACCGGTTACCGGCGACGTCCTTGAAGACGGCGACCTGGCCGTACACCTCGGAGCGCGGCGGCCGCACGAACTCGACGCCGGCCGCGGTCATCCGCGCGTAGGTGGCCGTGAAGTCCTCGACCTGCAGGAAGAATCCGACCCGGCCCTTCACCTGCTCGCCGATCGCCTCGCGCTGCTGCTCGCCGTCGGCCCGCGCGATGAGCAGCCCGGTGCCCCCGCCGGGCGGCCGCACCACGACCCACCGCTTCGGCTGCCCGTCGGTGGTGGTCGAGGGCTCGTCCTCGACCAGCTCGAACCCCAGCACTTCGGTGAAGAACGCGATCGCCGGGTCGTACTCCTCCACCACGATCGTCACGAGATCAAGTCGCATCCCCGCACCCTAGAGCGTGTCCCGCCGGGACGGGGGATACTCCCGCGCGACGCGGTGAGGGGATGCGCTAGTCTGTAGCGGCTGCTCCGGACGGTGTCCGGATGCACGGGACGTAGCGCAGCTTGGTAGCGCACTTGACTGGGGGTCAAGGGGTCGTGGGTTCGAATCCCGCCGTCCCGACACTGTGAGCTGGGAATATTCAGGCTCATGATGTACACATTGGACAGTTCTTGTTAGCGCGCGCTAACGGTGGCGCTAACAATAATTCGGCCAAACCGGGCAGAATGCCCTAGTCAACGCCAGGTTCGTCCCTTTTGCGCACATCGCACTTGACGCACAATCAAGTGCTGTCAGTGTTGCGGGGTGCCATCCGTTAGCGTTCCGTTTGCGGTAGATGTTCACCGATCGCACCGGCCAACCACTGCGGCCGAACAATGTCCGCGTCAACGCAGGACGCCGCCGCCAACGACCTCGCCGATCTAATCGCACCAATCGAGGCTGTCACGCATCTCGACGATCGTTGGTTGCCGACCGCAGTCTGAACGCCAGCAGACCCAGCGAACTCCTCCCCTTCGCGCGCAAGGTCAGCGAGCTGATTTCAGCAGCGAGGTATCGATTGGGGCGACACGCAGATTTCAGTCCTGTTTGGACAGTGGGTCGGGGGCTTGGAGTCCTTGGTGAAGAGGTCTCACCACAAGCGCCGTTCTACAGTAGGACTCCACTCCACGTGATTGCCAGTCGTGCCCTGCTCGACGTGCCACGCGAACCCCCTCCGCCGCGTCGCCGGACTGCTGCGCGCCGACCAGCGCGCCCGCGGCACTCGCACCGGAACCAGGGCATCGACCTGCTGGCACCACCACCAACGTCAAGGCAACACCATCGGCGCCTGGTACCCCGCGGGAAACACCGAAACGTCGGCGGCAACGTCCAAGCGGTCACGCGACCCGACGGCCTACCGATCTGGACCTCACCGGTCTCGCCCGGACACCGCCAGGATCTGACCGTCGCCGACGTCGCCATCGACGACGACGACGCCGAGTGACTATCACCGTCGATCAACATGTCGGGACGGTCTGACCAACCGGCCGAATGGGCTAATCGATTCCAGCAATGTCTAGTTCACGCTGGCTGCCATGGCCCGTCTTGCCCAAGTGATCCACGAGCACAGCGAACAGTTCTTGCCCGCGTTCGCCCGGCTGGTCGCGCCCGCGGAGGGGCAGTCGCAGGGGTACTCGCCGCTGCACTTCGAGTTGGTCGGGCGCTCACCTCAGGCGGCGGGCGGAGAGCGGGAGCTGGGCCGCTGGTCCGGGTTCGGCGGCTGCTCGTTCGTGGTCGGCGAGGACGGGCGGCCGCTCGACGGCGCCGCGGCCCGCACGACCGGTAATGTCCTGCCGTTGTTCCAGGGCCACGTCGAGCTGCTGTTGACCGACCGTCGGCTGCTCGCCGTGATCACCGAGGGGCAGACCGCCGTCGGCAAAGTAGGCGGCGACACCGGCCAGTTGCTCGCCCTGGTGTTCCCACTGGAGCGGATCGAGTCCGTCGGCGTGGAGAAGCGCCTGGGCGCGTTCGGCGGCGAGCGCGAGGGCCGGCTGAGCATTACAAACATTCAGCATGTCGTCACGCTGTACCTCGACGAGGCGCGTCCGGGCACGAAGCGCAGCATCCTCGAGGCGTTGGTCGCGCCGGTTGTGGTGGCGCGCCGCCCTACGGCGGGGGCGCTTGAAGCGGTGCAGCTCGCGGCCGTCGAGCGCGGCGACCGCGAGGACGACGAGGGCGAGTACGTCGTACTGTTCCTGCACCCGCACTCCGCCTTGGGCGATGTCACGACCATCCAGCCCTGCCCCAGCACGGACCCGGCCGAGCTGGCCGGTAAGGCGATCGAGCTGCTGGCTCCACGGCTGCCGGGGCTGGCCGACGCGGATGGGGACGCGCCCGCCCGAGCCCTCTACGACGTGGCAGCCGACGCGCTGCGCGGCTTGGGGGAGAGCGACGCCTTCGTGGAGTTCGCGGCGAACCCGGTCAACAGCAGCCTGGTCCGCCGGATGCTGCAGGGCGCCGCGCGCGACGACGCCGGCTTGGCCGAGCGGATCGCGGCGGCAGTGGCGGCGGTACCGCAGCAGCCGCCGACCTGGCACCAAGAAGTGACCCACGGTGGCGCCGCCCCGACGGCCATCCGACCCGACGTCCGCGTCCCTGCGCCGGTGACCGGCCAGCGCAAGGGCCCAAGCGGCGGCGTCCTGGTGGCCGTGTTCGTGGCGGTCACCCTGTGCTCCCTCGCTCTGCTCCGTTGGGTGTCCACATGGAACTTCGTCGTGCTGTTGATCTTGCTTGCCGCCCTCGCTGTCGTCGTAGTCAACGTCATGTCGGAAAAATTCGCCGACTGGGCTTTCGAGCCGTTTATGCGGCGAGCGCGAGAGAAGGTCGGTAAGCCGATTCAAGACCCTGAGACTGGTGTCGAATATGTGCCGTGGCAGCACCGTCCACTCAGTCGGCAAGCAACGCTCATCCTGTTACTGGCCGCAGTGGTCGGACTTGCTCTTCTGCGGCTCTGGCTCGGTTGACCGTGTACGTGCCGAAAACCTCGTCCGTGCAGCTCAGGCAGCATGTTCGTGCTGATGGAGGATGCCGCCGAGTCGATCGCGTCGTCGGATGTCCAGGTGGTCCGGTTCGGTGATCGGTTGGGGAGCGGGCGTAGGGGCGCTGCGGCGTGCGGTGGGTCCGGTGTCGGTTGTAGAACGCCTCGTACTCGTGGAGTGCGTGCAGCAGGTGGGCCTGATGCACGATCAGGATCCGGTCGAGGAGTTCGGTTCTGCATGAGCGGACCCAGCGTTCCATGATCGCGTTCATGCATGGTACTCGGACACCCGTCTTCGTGATCGCGATGCCTTCGTCCTTGAGGACCGCGCCGAAGGTGGCCGTGTACTTGCTGTCGCGGTCCCGAATCAGATACGTCACCGTGGTGCCAGCGTCTTGGAGGTCCATGACCAGGTTCCGGGCCTGTTGTGTGACCCAGGCGCCGGTCGGGTGCGCGGTGACACCCACGATGTGGACTTGGCGGGTGGCCAGCTCGATGAAGAACAGTACATAGATCCGTTTCAGCAGCACGGTGTCGACGGTGAAGAAATCGCAGGCCATCATCGTGTGGGCCTGCGCGGTCAGGAACTGCTGCCAGGTCGGTCCCGTCCGACGTGGTGCCGGGTCGACGCCGGCCCGGTGCAGGATCTTCCAGACCGTGCTGGCCGCGATCCGGTACCCCAGACGCGCCCGCTCACCTGCACGCGGCGATGACCCCAGGTCGAGTTCTCCACGGCCAGACGCAGCACCAGCTCACGGAGCTCCCGATCGACTGGTGGCCGGCCGGGACTCGCATGTGGATACGTCCAGTGCCGGGCGATCAACTGCCGGTACCAGCGCAACAGCGTGGCCGGAGCGACGAAGAACGCCGCCCATTGCGGTCGGGGGCAGTAGCCGCGACAATGCCGCCAGCACCACCCGATCCGCAGGCTGCAGGTCGGGGCGGTACACCTGCCGACGCAGCACCGCCACCTGATGCCGCACCAGCAGTTCGATGTCCTTCGCGCCGCCGTCCCGGGCGAACTGGGTCAGCATCTGCAGGATCTGCCGTAGGAGCAGGTACACCAGCGAGGCTGCCACGCCCTAGATCATCCCAGCTACCCCGGTAGCTGAGCCACGGACGAATCCGCACGTCACAGCCTCCGAACCGAATTTACGAGCCGCACAAGTACCGTCCCGACCTCCTCACCGGCTTCACCACAGGTACCGGCCTGGACTTCAACCCGCCATAACCCCAGCGATGAAAGGTCGTTAGTACAGCGTCGGATCGCCGAGAGCGCCTCGGGTCGAGCGCAGCGTCCCGATGAACGAGATCTTCAGGCGCAGGATCCCGGTGACGTTCACCGTCTTCTTGCCTCCGTCGCCGATGGTGAACTGCTGCTTGAAGATGATCTTTGTTTGGTTATTGTCCAACGCCGCGATCTGGATCGTCAGCGGACCCGTGCCGCTGCTCTTGTCGGAGATGCCAAACGTGGCCTCGAGCCTCGTGTAAGAACGGCCCAGGTTGAGCTCCACATAGGACTCCTGGGTCGAGCTGCATCCGAGCTTGCAGCTGGCCACCCAGCCGTAGGTGACCGGCACGCCGTTGATCGAGAAGTCCTGCGCGTTGATGCTCATGCCGAGGACGGAGTTCTCGCTGCGGGTGACGATGACGCCCGAGTCGTTCGCGGTGGGTCCGGCGATCAGCATGCCGACGACCTCACCGCTCGGCGTTGGGCCGGGCGTCGACGTGCCGGTGGCCGTCGGGGTGGCGGTCGTCGAGGCGGAGGGGTCGGCGCTCGGCGTCGGGCTCGGCGTCGGGCTCGGCGGCGGTGAGGACGCCCTCGACGGCGAGGACCCCTGCGCCCCCGCGGTGGGTGCGGCGCCCGCATCGTTGGCCCGTCCGCTGAACGGCTTGGCCACGAACAGCACCGTCGCGATCGCGAGGACGGCCGCCAGCACCCCGATCAGAATGAGCCTGGGGCGGTCGCGGGCGCGCGGCGGCGCTGGCAGAGCCGATGGCGTGAACGGCACCGTGATGCCGCGGTCGTACGGCGGGGCCGCGAACCCGTCGGCCGATGTCGTCGACGACAGCGTGTCGGTCAGGGTGCTCAGCCACTGGGAGAGGGGCCTGGGTCGCTGCTCCGGCGGGCAGCGCAGCGCGGTCATGAGGGTATGGGCGAGCTGTGGGCGCGCAGCGGTGGTCGACGCCCGGGTCAGCAGCCCTTCGATCGCCGCCAGGTCCGGCCCGAACCGGTCGACGGTCGGCGGGGCCTGCCCGAGGAGCGCGTGCACCACGGTCGCCACGAAGGCGAACCGATCGGATTCGGGCGTGGCCATGGCACCCCGCTCGAATAGTTCCGGGGCCGCGTACGCCCGCGTCCGTCCGGCTTGCCCGGTGTCGTCTGCGAGGCGCACGAGGCCCAGGTCGACTAGCACCGTTGAGCCGTCGGCGCGGCGGACGATGTTCTCAGGCTTGACGTCGCCGTGCGCCACTGGAACGTTGGTGCTTTCGCCGGAATGCATGTAGTCGAGCGCGGCTGCGACCGTCCGTAGGGCCCTGATCCGCTGAGAAGCGGTGGCGTTCGCCTGCTCGGCGAGCCAGTCTCCCAGGGTCTCGCCCTCGATGAGGCTCATGACGACGTACCGGAACGTCTCCCCCGTCGCGGGGCGGGCGGGGGGCGTGACGTGTGTTTCTCCGCCACCCTGCACCGTGTCGTCGATCTGCGTGGTTCTGTGCAGCCCACGGCGGTGCGGGCCGTACCCGACGAACACCCGGATCACCCGGACGATGCCCGGATGGTCAAGCGCGGGCAGCAGGTGGCTGTGGCGCATCCACCGCTCCGGGTCGTCGTTCGGTGTCGGGCGGAGAATCTTGATGGCGACCCAGGAAACCCCCTCACCGGAGAGGGGAACCGACGCCTTCCAGACCGAGCCCTCACCGCCCTGCCCCAGCACGGTGTTCAGTTGGTACATGTCCGGCTGCTCGGCTGGTCCCACCCAGTGACGATCGTCGTCCACAGATCTCCTCGACTGCAATCGGCGGCACTTGGCAGAGGGTCACCATATGATTCCGGCGAGTGGACGACATCGTCCGGCCGGGCGGCATCTCCTGGCCTATCGATCGCCCGATTCCGCAAACGAAGTCCCCCGGAGGCACTTTGCCCTACTACGTACGGACGCTCGAATCGCTCGAGGGACAGTGGCGGCAGGGAATGCGTCGGCCGGTTCTGCAAGGGCGGGAGATTCACATCGGGCGCAGCTGCGAGGTCACGATCGCGACCGACCCGCTGGACGGCAAAATCTCCCGGATCGCGGCGACCGTTACGCCCAGCGCCGACGGCTGGCGCATCGAGCCACGTAACCGTAACGGTGTCGTGCTGCATCTCTGGGCGCAGCCCCCGCGGGTGATCGCCCGCACGGAGACCGTGCTCTGGCCGCGCGTCGCGCTGTTCGTCAAGGGTTCCGCCGCGCACGAGCACTGGGTCCTGCTCGACGACACCGAGGCTTACACGGCGCTCGGCCCGCATACGACCGGCGTCACTGCGACCACCGAACTCCCTGCGCCGCTCACACCCTCGCAGCAGGAGGCCGTTCACGCGGTCTTCCACGAGGTCCTGGCCTGGCCGCCGATCCACAACGCCCGGCCGGACACCGTCGATGCGGCGGCGCGCCGGCTCGGCCGGTCCCGCACCGCCGTCAACCAGCGGCTGGACCAGGTACGCAAGCGAGCCGCCGGGCTGGGCCTGCGCCGGGAACCGGCCCTGACGGACCCGGAGTACATCTACGTACTTGCCCGCGCTGGCTACATCCTGCCCGGAGCCGCCGACCTCGACGAGCACCCCTCCGGCGCCCTACGCGCAACCTGACAATTGTCATCTCGTGCGACCCCGGGAACCCTGCTGTGCTGGTGCTATGACGGCGACCAAGCACCCCCGGGACCGCGAGCGGACCTCCATCATTGTCCGGTACGTCCATGCGACGGCCAACCGTAGCGTCCTCGCCGTGGCCGTCCTGACTGTGCTGAGCGTGGTCCCGGAATTGCGCGAGGTCGCCGCGCTGGCGATCGGCGTGGTAGGCGCCGTCACCACCGCGGCGACCGGCGTCGCGCTCGCCGCGGTCAAGCGCCGACGCTAGAGGCGTTCGGTGTCGACAATCGGTGTCAGGCCGCGGGCGAGGAGGGCGCTGGTATCCGGTTACATGTTCACCGGTCGGCAGGGTCAGCCGTTGCGGCGGGACAACGTCACGAACAGGTTTAACCAGCTCGCGGTCTCTGCGGGCGTTCGTCCGCTTGGCCCGCATCAGATCCGGCATGTGGTCGCCTCGAATCTGTTGGATCTCGGGTACGGCATTGCCGAGGTGGCTGAGCGTCTCGGTCATGACCCGGCGACATTGATGCGCTACTACTCGCGAGCCAATGCCGGGCGCCGGCGTCAGGCAGCGGACGACATCGCTGGGCTCATCACGCCGGACCTCGACGCGGCCGTCGGCGTGCTGAACGCAGCATGAACACGATCGTCCCGCGCGGGTCCGATCGACGACCGCAAATGCAGCGCGGACGGTGCCCCGTCGTTACCTCCGGACCAGGTTGTTGCATCCGTGGGCCGCGCTGTCCATCGTCCCGCGTGGGGCATGGCTTGTCGAACAGGCATTCGATGCGTGTTGCGGGTCGACGTGGTGGCCTGACGTGTTGCTGTGCGGCCTGGTTCGACAACACCCCGATCAACGAGCCGGCCCGCTCTGTGGGGAGCGGGCCGAACCAGATGCTGAGGTCCGCAGCATCCTTCTTTGCGGCGGAGCTGGACCGTCCGTCGCGAAGAAGGTCGAGTTCGTCGACTCCCAGAAGGAACACCACGGTGCCCAGCCGGTCCTGCAGGCGCTTGAAGACACGCCGGCACAGATCGCACCTACGCTGTCAAGACCCGACCCGCCTGCGCCCGGTCGATCCGTGACAACGAGTTGACCGCGCTAATCGAGCAGATCCACCAGGAGAACGACGGTGTCTACGGCGCCCGCAAGGTCTGGCATGAGGTGCCCGAGGCGGATTCAACCAGTCGTCGCAACACCGGTGTTCTGGAGTGATAGTAGCTGTTCGTTGAGGGCTTCGGCGGGCGTCTTCCAGCCGAGTGTCTTACGTGGACGGTTGTTGAGGCTGGCGGCGACGGCGTCGAGGTCGTCACGGTTCCAGCGGGCGAGGTCGGTGCCTTTTGGGAAGTACTGGCGCAGCAGGCCGTTGGTGTTCTCGTTGGTGCCGCGCTGCCATGGGCTGTGCGGGTCGGCGAAGTAGACCTGGACGCCGGTGTCGATGCGCAATTGGATGTGCTGGGCGAGTTCATTGCCTCGGTCCCAGGTCAATGTCCGGCGCAGTTGTTTGGGCAGGGTGGTGATGATCGCGGCGATCGCGTCGCGGACGGCTGCGGCGCCGTGGCCGGCCAGCGCTGGGCCGTTCTTCACGCGTGACTCGACGCCGTAGCCTTCCGTGAGCCTCGGCCGGTCGTTCGCTGATCATCACCTCGGGGGTGACCATGCCGTCGCGGCGTTGCCTCGCCCGCGCGCGTGGCACGCGCAGCGCACGGCCGGTGCGCAGGCACGCGACCAGCTCACGCTGCAACGCTCCACGCCCTTGAACGAACAGGGCCTGGTAGATCGAATCCCGCCGTCCCGACAGTGTGAGCTGGGAATATTCAAGTTCATGATGTACACATTGGACAGTTCTTGTTAGCGCGCGCTAACGGCGTCGCTAACATTAATTTAGTCTAAACTGGGCATAATGCTCTAGCCAGTGCCAGGTTGGTCCCTTTTGTGGGCGTCGCACTTGACGCAAAATCAAGTGCTGTAAGTGTCGTGGTGCCATCCGTTTAGCGTTCCGTTCGCGGTAGATGTTCACCGCCCGCACTGGCCACCAATGCGGCAGGTTAACGTCAGCAGCCGGCTCGCCGGCGACCGAGGGACGTAGCGGTGACGCCGCGCCCACGCCGCCGCGATGGCGGTTGAGGCCGCAGCCGCGACGGCCAGGGCAGCCACACGCCAGGCACCGACAGCCCCGACTCGCCACCCGGCGCGGGGAGTCGACCGCCGGTGGAGGTTGGTGGGGTGCCGCCGCGCGGGGTGTCCAGCGCCAGCGCGACGCCGCCGGCCACCGCGGTCACCGCGGTGTGCAGCGGCACCGGCAGTCGCCGCACCGGGTCCGGCCCGGCCTGCACCGCACCGCGACGACCAGATCGCCCAGCACCGTCCAGGCCGGGGTCAGCCACAGCAGCCACCCCAGCCCGATCCCGGCCACGGCCGCCCGCGGCACCGACAGTGGCTGCGCCGCCATCGCTGGCCAGTCCCAGACCACCATCGACTGCGCCATGATCAGCCCGGCCGGCGGCAGCCCCAACGCCCCGAGCAGCAGCACTGCGGCGAGTACCGAACGGGCCAGGCGACTCCACCACCTCATCGCCGCCCGGCCCCGCCTCCTACCCACCGGGCACTGCTCGGCCCGCCCTCGTCCGCGTACGGCCCGTCGCGCAACCCGACAGCCGCACCGGCCGGCATAACGCCGCCCCGCGGCCGAAACCACCGCCCCGCCGCCGACGTCCCGGACACTATCGGAATGTGTCGGCTGCAGCAGGCCCGAGCGCAGTGCAGCCGCGCCCGGAGCGCCCACCCGGCCCGCCACGACCAGGCGCACGCCGACCGCGACTGCGCCGGTCGCCCGCCACGCCCTATCGGCAACCGATTACCGGACGGCAATTCACCCGCCACGAAGCGTAATTGTTGCAGTGATCTGCACCACAAGTGTGGCGATCCTTGGAGTGTCCGACCTGCACTTGTCGATCTCGCCCCAATTTGACGCAGGGTGATCGATCTTATCGTCATCTATTGCTGGGCTGGGTCGGGGTCATACCGTGCGCTTGCATTTCGGCATTTCACGTACACGGGGAGTATCGATGTCCGCTGCACGCGTATGGCTGCGTCCTGTCCGCTCTGGCCGTTTCGCGGTGGGCACGGTGGGCACGGTGGTCGCGCTGGTGGCCTCGATCCTGGTGGCGGTTCCGGCGTACGCGGCGCCGCAGTCGGGCGGTGGTAAGGCTGCGGCGGCGCCGGGCAAGTCGACGCCGGTGTCGAAGGTTGCGGTGAAGGCGCCGGTGAAGTCGGAGTCTGCGGGTGCGGCGGTGAAGGCGTTGCCGCCGGTGGTGTGGCCGTCGGCGGGTTCGGCGGATGTTGACGGTTCGGGTGTGGGTGTGGCGCCGGGTGGGTTGCCGGTGCGGGTGTTGGCTGGTGGGCTGGCGGACGCTGCGCCGCGGACCCGGGCGGAGTTGTCGGCGTCGGCGGCGCGCGCGTCGGTGCCGGTGCGGGTGACGGTGGCTGATCAGCGGGCGTCGGCGGCGGCTGGTGTGCGGGGTGTGTTGTTGCGGGTGTCCCGGGCGGATGGCGGGACCGGCCGCGCCGACGTGGGACTGTCGGTGGGCTACGGCAAGTTCGCCGCCGGCTACGGCGCGGACTACGGGTCGCGGCTGCGGCTGGTGTCGCTGCCGGAGTGTGCGCTGAGCACACCGTCGGTGCCGGCCTGCCAGGTGCAGACGCCGATCGCCTCGGCCAACGACCCGGTAGCGCAGACCGTCACAGCGCAGCAGGTTTCGGTGGGCAGCGCGGCGGGATCCTCGACGGTGATGGCGTTGACGAGCAGCTCGTCGGGGACGTCGTCGGCGGCGGACTGGACCGCGACGGACCTGTCCCCGTCCTATTCGTGGGCGTCGGGTAGTGCGGGTGGGGACTTCACGCTCAACTATCCGTTGAAGGTGCCGGCGTCGCTGGGTGGGCCGCAGCCGGCGGTGTCGTTGGCGTATTCGTCGGGGAGTGTGGATGCGAAGACGGCGGCGAAGACCGGCCAGTCGTCGGTGGTGGGGGAGGGGTGGGAGCTTTCCGGCGGCGGCTATGTGGAGCGGTCGTACCGCTCGTGCGCTGATGCTGGCGGGTCGACTCCGGATCTGTGCTGGGTCAATGCTGCTGCGGTGACGTTGGTGTTCGGTGGCCGGTCGGTGAAGCTGATCCAGGACGGCAACGGGTGGCATGCCAGCAGCGATGACAAGCTGCGCATCGAGCGGGTGTTCGATACGAGCGCGACGCGCAACAACGCGGTGAACGGGGAGCACTGGAAGGTCACCACCCAGGACGGGACGCAGTACTTCTTCGGCAAGGTGCACCGCTACGCCGGGGACGTGATCCCGGGTGACACCGGCAATGTGGGGACCGCGTCGGTGCTGACCGAGCCGGTGTTGAACAGTGAGGGCACCGTCGACTGGGGCGCTAAGACGGCGATCGGCTGGGGTTGGGATTTGGTGCCGGACGCGGCGTTCAAGTTGGCGGATCTGGACGGTGACGGCCGTGCGGAGCTGATCAGCAAGGAGGACGGGACGCTGTACGGGGTCCGCAACTGCGGCTACTACGGTGACGGCACCGTCTGCTGGGGGGCCAGGGTAGCCATCCGCCCGGGTATGGGTGCGGTTGCCGACGCGGCGTTCAAGTTCGGGGATCTGGACGGCGACCACCGCGCGGACCTGGTCACCAAGGAGAACGGCACCCTGTACGGGGTCCGTAACTGCGGCTACAACAGCGACGGCACCGTCTGCTGGGGTGCCAAGACCGCGATCGGCTGGGGTTGGGGGGCGGTGCCGAACGCGGCGTTCAAGCTGGCGGATTTGGACGGTGACGGCCGCGCGGAGCTGATCAGCAAGGAGGACGGCACGCTGTACGGGGTCCACAACTGCGGCTACTACGGTGACGGCACCGTCTGCTGGGGTGCCAGGACAGCCATTGGCTGGGGTTGGGATTTGGTTCCGGACGCGGCGTTCAATGTGGCGGATTTGGACGGTGACGGCCGCGCGGAGCTGCTCAGCAAGGAGGACGGCACGCTGTACCGGTACCACAACTGCGGCTACTACGGTGACGGCACCGTCTGCTGGAGCGACCGGGCGGCCATCAGCTGGGGCTGGGGTGCGGTTGCCGACGCTGCGGTGCAGTACGCGGATCTGAACGGCGACCACCGCGCGGACCTGGTCAGCAAGGAGACCGGAACGCTGTACGGGTTCGGCAACAACGGATACAGCTTCGGGCAGGCGTGGCGGTGGAACCTCGACTATGTCGTGGACCCGCGCGGCAACTCGATGACCTACTTCTACGACAAGCTGTCCGGCAAGTACGGGCCGGCCGGGCTTTCGTATGACCTGTCGGCGACGGTGCGGCGGGTGGAGTACGGCACCCGTGCTGGTTCGGAGGCCGCCGGGACGGCGCCGATGCGGGTCACGTTCGGCTACAGCGAGCGGTGCTGGGCACCCAATTCCTGTGTGTGGCCTCCTGTCGCGGGCAGCAACGGTGGGTATGCCGATACCCCGACCGATCTGTACTGCGCTGTGAGTGTGAGTACGTGCCCGAACGTGTCGACGCCGATGCATTTCACCCGGTACCGGCTGACGGGGGTGACGACCCAGGTGTCCACCGGGTCCGGATACCGCAGCGTGGACCGGTGGGACCTTGCCCAGACGTTGCTCACCTCCGGCGACGTCATCTCCCCGGCGGGGGATGACACGGCGCCGAACCTGTGGCTGTCCGGGCTGACCCACACCGGTTACGCCGCTGACGGGGTGACGACCCAGGCGGAGCCGCAGGTGACGTTCGGCGGTGAGCGACTGGCCAACCGTACCGACTGGGGGAACAGCCTCGGTATGGCGCCGTTCAACCACTGGCGGGTCAACCAGGTCAACAACGGTGTCGGTGGGCAGACCCTCATCGACTACGACGACCCGGACTGCGTCAACGGCGCGCCGAAGATGAACGCGGACAGCAACCCGTCACGCTGTTTCCCGATGTTCTACAAGGGACCGGCGTCCGAGCCAGGCTTCGGGTACTTCAACAAGTACGTGGTGAAGTCAGTGACCGAGTATGACCTGACCGGCGAGTCGCCGAACGAGGTCACCTCCTACGCCTACTCCACCGACGGGTCCAGCGACACCGCGTTGTGGGCGCACGACGACGTCGACATCGCCAAGGTCTCGGAGACGTCGTGGGCGGACTGGCGCGGCTACCCGACCGTGACCACCACCCACGGCGCCGTCGCCGGGCAGCAGACGGTGACCAAGACGACGTATCACCGGGGCCTGTCCGGGGACGCGAAGAGTTCCGGTGACGGCACCCAGGTCCTGTACGACCAGCGGTCTGCGTTCATCCTGGAGCCGTTGCAGCCGGCGTCGGCGATCCCAGTCGCGCTTGCCGGCGGCAGCAACGCCAACGCGCTGTGTCTGGACATCGCGAACGCGGGTACGGCCAACGGCGCGCCGATCCAGTCATATCCGTGTAATGGTGCCTGGAATCAGGTGTGGCAGCGGCAGATCGACGGCAGCAACGCGTTGAAGAACCCGCAGTCCGGTAAGTGCCTGGACATCACCGGTGCTGGTACCGCGAATGGTACGCATGTGCAGTTGTGGCAGTGCACCGGTGCGGCGAACCAGGCGTGGCTGCGTCAGCCCGACGGCAGCTTGAAGAACCCGGCATCGGGTCGCTGCCTGAACATCAACAACTACTCGACGCTGCCGAACGGGTCGGTGGATATCTACGACTGTCATGGGTATTCGAACCAGTTGTGGATGCCGACGAACACCGGTGCGTTGCAGAACGTGCAAGGCAACCGCTGCGCCGACCTGGCCGGCGGCGGCTCCGTGAACGGCACGGCGATCGTGAACCGAGGCTGCACCGCCAACGACAACGTGGACAGCCAGGTATGGCAGCTGGAAGCCAACGGCACGGTGCGCAACCCGACGTCGGGCCGGTGCCTCACCATCAACGCCAGCGGCACCGCGAACGGCACCGGCACCTACCTGTGGGACTGCACCGCCGCACCGAAACAGATCTGGCAGGCACAGACCGACGGCAGTCTGAAGAACCCGTCCACCAACCGGTGCTTGGACTCCGGCGGCGCCGCCGGACCCAACAGCATCGTGTCCATCTGGGACTGCAACGGCAACCTCAGCCAGCAATGGGTCGGCCGCACCCCCGACAAAGCCGCCCTCAACGGCAACGCCCGCACCGAGTTCACCATGGACAACGGCACCATCACCGGCTACACCGTGCACAACTACACGATCACCCAGACCGGCTCCCGCCAGGCGTACACCACCAGCGGAGCGTTCATCCGGTCCTTCCTGACCCGGGAGACCCGCACCGACGAGGGCATCTCCATCGCGGCGACCTCGTCGTGGCGCTGGACGCGGAAGGAAACCACGTACGACAACGACTACGGCCTGCCGGTCACCGGGCATGACTACGGCGACACCGCTACGGTCTCCGACGACACGTGCTCCCAGATCGACTACGCCCGCAACGTGACACCGAGCGTGTACATGGTCGCGTACCAGTCGCAGACGGTCACCACCGACTGCGTCTCCAGTCCGACCGACGCCCACTTCCTGGCCGGAACCCAGACGTTGTACGACGGCAGCAGCACGCTCGGCGCCGCGCCGACCTTCGGCCTGCCGAGCCAGGTCAACGCCCTGACGTCGGTGACCGGCACGACGAAGACCTGGACGAAGCAGAGCCGGACGACCTATGACCCGTACGGCCGCATCCAGGACACGTTCGACGCCCTGGAACGCAAGATGATGGCCCGGTACACGCCCAGCAGCGGCGGTCCGGTCACCGCGACGACGGTGACGAACGCCTTGTCACAGTCGACGGTGACGACCGTGGAGCCCGGGCACGGTGTGCCGACGTCGGTCCTCGACGCCAACAACCAGACCGCGACCGCGCTGCCCGACGCGCTCGGCCGGCTGACGAAGGTGTGGCAGGCGGGCCGCGCGACCAACCTGACGCCGGACTACGAGTACACCTACAGCACGAGCAACACCCAGCCGAACGTCATCACGACGAAGAAGCTCGGCCCGAACGGCAACCAGATCATCAGTACGGCACTGCTGGACGGGCAGCTGCGCCAGCGGCAGACCCAGTCACCGGCCGCGACGGCCGTCGGCGGCCGGATCGTGGCCGACATCGCCTACGACGCCCGCGGCCTCAAACGGCAGGAGACGACGTTCTACAACTCGGGCACCACACCCGGCTCGGCGCTGGCCGCCTTCAGCAACACCGCCGTGCAGCAGCAGACCCGCCTGACCTACGACGCGCTCGAGCGGGTCACGGTGTCCGCGCGGTACGCTGCGGACGTGCTCAAGTGGCAGACGACGACCACCTACGACGGCAACAGCGTCACGGTCGTCCCGCCGGCCGGCGGCATCCCGACGCGGCAGACACTGGACGCGAGCGGCCAGGTCACGCAGCTGCGGCAGTACACCGCCGGCTCGCTGAGCGGGGCGTCGCAGGACACGGCCTACGAGTACGACCGGCTCGGCCGGCGCACGAAGACCACCGACCCGGCCGGCAACGTCTGGACGACCACGTACGACCGGCTCGGCCGCACGACCGCCGCGACGGACCCGGACGCCGGCAGCACGTCCTACGGATACGACCTGGTCGGCAACCAGACGAGCAGCACCGACGGGCGCACCATCACGCTCGCCTACACCTACGACGACCTCAACCGCCGCACGGCGGTGTACGACGGCATCACCAGCGGCTTCATGCGGGCGGCCTGGACGTACGACACGGTCTACCCCGGCGCGCTGGCCAGCTACTCGCGGTACACCAGCGGCGGCCTGACGTTCAGCACCACGGTCGACAGCTACGACGCGCAGGGCCGGACGCTGAGCGTCACGAACTCGCTGCCGTTGTCCTCGACGCTGCCGACGGGCTCCTACACGACGTCGAAGACGTACAACGCTGACGGTTCGCTGGCCACCCAGACGTTCCCGAACGCCGGCAATCTGGCGCAGGAGGTGGTGACGTACACGTACGACACCACTGGCCGTGCGCTCAGCGTGACCGGCCTGACCACGTACGTCGCGGACACCAGCTACTACGGGTTCGGGGCGGTCTACCAGCAGGTCCTCGGCGCCGGCACCAAGCAGGTCCGGCGCACCTCGACCATCGAGGAGGCGACCGGCCGGCAGACCGCCAGCCAGGTCGAGACGCGCAACCAGACCAACACCAACCTCTGGGACGTGCAGCTCAACGACGCGTACGGCTTCGACGACGCTGGCAACGTCACCTCGATCAAGGAGACCGGCGCCGCCGGTACGCTGGTGGCCAACCAGTGCTTCAAGTACGACGGGCTGCGTCAGCTGACCGAGGCCTGGACGACCACCGCCGCCGCCTGCCAGGCGACCCCCACCCAGGGAATCGTCGCCGGCACCGACGCCTACTGGAGCAGCTACTCCTACCAGCTGAACAACGGCAACCGCACCGGCGAGACGAAGCACGCCTCGGGCGGCAACACCATCCGCACGTACACCTATCCGACGTCGGGTCCCAGCAGCGTCCGGCCGCACACCATCAGCCAGGTCGCCGTCACCGGCGCTGCGACGGGCACGGACAGCTACAGCTACGACAACGGCGGCAACCTCACCGGCCGCAGCGTCACCGGCCAGCCGTCGCAGGTGCTGTCCTGGGACAACGAGGGCCACCTGTCCTCGGTGGTTGACTCGGCCGGCACCACGAGCTACGTCTACGACGCCGACGGCAACCGGCTGGGTGCCACCGACCCGCAGGGCGGCACGGTCTACCTGCCCGGCTTCGACCTGCGCCTGCAGGGCGGGACCGTCACCGCCACCCGGTATTACAGCGACGTGGCCAGCCGCACGCCGGCCGGGCTGACCTGGCTGGCCGGCGACCACCACGGCTCCGCGAAGCTCACGGTCAACGCCACCACGCTCGCCGTCACCCACCGGCGGCTGGACCCGTTCGGCAACCCGCGGGGTGCCGCGGTGACCTGGCCCAACCCGCGCGGCTTCGTCAACGGCATCGTCGACGCCTCCACCGGCCTGACCCATCTCGGCGCCCGCGAGTATGAGCCCACCACCGGCCGGTTCATCAGCCGGGACCCGCTCACCAGCCACGACGACCCGCAGGAACTCGGCGGCTACGCCTACGCCGGCAGCAACCCCACCACGTTCTCCGACCCCACCGGCCTGTGCAGGATCTGCGACACGGTCCGCAACGCGACCTCGAACGCGCCGAAGAAGGACATCAAGAAGATCAGCAAGTCCCTCCACGACAACGTGTGCAAGATCTGCAACGCGGCCAAGAAGGCCACACCGAGCGTCGTGGGCAAGATCAAGGCCGCCCTGGTCTACGAGAAGCCCGTCGGGATCGCCGCGGGACTCTCGCACAGGCCGATGTCGTCGGCCGAGCTCAAGACGTGCAAGAAGGACTGCTCGTTTGACGGGCCGAGCGGAACGGCGCTCGGGCCGTACCAGGCGGCCTGGTGCGCGTTCAACACGTCACCCGACTGTATCGACGGGATGCAGTCTGCCTTTGAGATCAAGGCCCTGGCTTACAAGATAGCCAAAGACAGGGGCTGGGATGCCGGGCAACTCAACGCCTTCCGCCATGGCCTGTGGATGGCCCTGCTGACGGGGTACTTCGGGTTCTCGGTCGACCAGGCGATGCACCTGGGAGCGGCGCACGAGTTGGACACCGACATCGACGGCATGGAGTGGGGGACTTACGATTCAGCCGTCGACATGCACAACAATCAGGTCGGAGCGCAACTCGGTGCGGACATGCGGGCGACCATGGGCGAGCAGTGGGCGAGGGACAACCGCTACGCCTTCTACGAGACGGTCGCATGGATGGTTCAGACGAGGCTGGATGACTTCAACTACACCGGCCATGAATAGTGCTGCGCCACGCGGATCAGAGGGCCGGCCTGCGGGCCGGCTCCTGCGGGCCCTGCTGACGGCGGCGGCGTTTGTGGGGGCCGCGGTCCTGCCGTCTGGCTGCGGGCTGGTGGTCGAGCCGGTGTACGTCTCGGAACTGGCCTGGTCGCCGGACGGGTACGTGTATTTCAAGCGTGATGTTGACGACGGCCCTGGCCAGGTGTGGCGGATGCGGCCCGGCGGGCGGGCCGAGGCGTTCCTGGACGCTAAGGCCCTCGCCGACCCCTGCGAGGGCAGCCCGGCGTACGTGAGTGTCGTGCGCGCGGTCGGCGACACCGCGTTGGCGGTGGGCTTCGAGTGCCTGACGTCGCAGGATCGGCTGTACGTGGTGGACCTGCGGACGCGGGTGATGACGCCGCTGCTGACCGGGGACGACATCCGCGACGTGGCGCTGGACGCGAGCGGCGCCCGTGGGTATGTGGCCCAGCAGCGCGGCAACTGTGCCTCCGTGGCCCGTTTCGGCGGCGGGGCGCTGCATGGGCTCGACGTGCGGGTGCCGGCGCTCACCGGCGAGTGGCGGCTGTTGGAGGGGTACGACGCCAGCGCGCGCGAGCACGACGGCTTGACCTGCGGCGCGGCGGGCAAGGCTGTGTCGCCGGCCTCGACCAGCGACGGGCGCACGGTTGTCATGGTCGTCACAACGGCGCCCCACGGCAGCGGTTTTCAGAGCTCGTCGATGGCCGACCGATACGACTGGCAGGCCGGCATCCTGGACGGCGATGCCGTCCGCCTGGTCGGTCCGACCCTCAGCGGCGTGCTGCGCCTCGCCGTGGCGCCGGACGGAGCGCGGGTGGCGCTGGTCCGCAACGGTGAGGACGACGGGATGCAGGTGTTCGGGCTGCCCGACGGCGAGGCCCGCGCGGTGGCCACCAAAGGCCGCGTCAGCGACCCGGCGTTCTCACCCGACGGCAAGACCATCGCCTACTGCAGCGACGAGACAACGATTCGGTTCGCCGCCGTGTCCTGATTCTGTGGTGCTGAAACTGGGGTTGACTCGTTTGACGGACAGGGTCGTTGAGGTGTCCCGCACCGGGCGCCGCAGCAGGTCGGCGCGCCCACACCGGTAGGGCAATCGCCGAACGGCTGGCCACCCGGCCACCCGGCCACCTCAGTGTGTGCCCGGTTGTCGGCAAGGGGGAGTGGCGCCGTTGCGTTGTGGGATCGGAAGACGCGTTGCCCCCGTGTCGGGTCCGCGGTCAGATCGCCCGGGCGAGTTCGGTAAACGCAGCGGCGACTCTTGTACCCGGCAGGTCGTCGACGGCGAGTTCGTAGTGTCCGCGGCGCAGGTTCTGCATGAAGGCGTGGCCGGCGATGATGACCTGTGCTGTCTTGTCCGTTCGTAGGCCGCGCATCGGTCTCAACCGCTGTTTGAGCTGACTGTGATCCTGTGGGGCTCGTAAATCTGGTTCGAAGGCTGTGACGTGCGGTTTTGTGCGAGGTCGACCGGACGAGGTCGACGATGATCCAGGCCATGAGTGCGTCGCTGGTGTACCTGCTCCTGCGTCAGATTCTGCAGATGTTGACGCAGCTGGCCCGGGACGGTGGTGCGAAGGATGTCGAGCTGCTGGGGTTACGGCATCAGGTGGCGGTGCTGCGCCGGCAGGTGCACCGACCCGACCTGCAGCCCGCGGATCGGGTGGTGTTGGCGGCGTTGTCGCGGCTGCTGCCCAGACCACGCTGGACGGCACGTTGCATTGAGCGTTGGCAAGATCGAGGCAGACTTGAGCGGTGAAGTCATCGACCCGATCTGATCCCTGGCTGCCTCCGAAATCGGCGTTCGCCGGGTTCCGGTTCCCGCCGGAGATCATCGCCGTCGCGGTGCGCTGGTATCTACGCTTCAACCTGTCGTATCGGGACGTTGAGGAGTTGCTGCTCGAGCGCGGCATGGAGGTCGACTACGTCACCGTGTTCCGCTGGGTGCAGCGGTTCACGCCGCTGTTCGCCGACGTCGCCCGGTTCTGCCGGCATTCGCCAGGCGACAGGTGGCACGTCGACGAGACCTACGTCAAGGTCAACGGATTCTGGCGGTACGTGTACCGCGCGGTCGACCAGTACGGCCAGGTCATCGACGTGCTGGTCTCGGCCCGTCGGGACGCCGACGCGGCCCGTCGGTTCTTCCGCCGGGCCCTGTCGGTGTTGAAGGTGACGCCCACCGAGGTGGTCAACGACGCCGCCTCGGTCTACCCCGGCGTCCTCGACGAGCTGCGAAGGGCCGTGCAGGTGCGCGGCGGCGCCGCCGTCGCCGGTGCCGGGTGGCGGCGGGTCGGTTTCGGCGCCGGCGGCGAGGATGCCTTTGACGGTGCGGTAGGACGGGTCCCCGACCGCGATCGCTCTGCTGCAGGCGGCTTCCAGCCGTGTCGGGGTGGTTTTGTCGGCCAGGCCGAGGACACCTTGGGCGGCGCGGAGCCGGAACAGGGCGTTGACCTCGAGCAGCCCGGCGATGACCTGCTGGCAGGCGGGGCCGATCTCGGCGGCCTTCGCGGCGCACTTCGGGTACGGCGCGGATGCCGCCGGGCCGGCTGCATAGGATTGACGCGTGTCATACGATCTTGCCGTCTGGGAGGGGACCCGCCCTCCAACGACTTCACGGCACGCGACGAGTTCAACCGCCTGTACGACCTCTACATGGGGTCGGACATTCCCGTTGCACCGGTGACCCGAGTCGCCGCATATGTGGACGCGTTGCTGGACAGATACCCGGATCTCGGCACCGGCGATAGATGGGACAGTCCCTGGGCGGCAGGGCCGCTCATCAACGAGGCCCGAGGACCGCTGATCTACTTCGCGATGGTGTGGAGCCGCTGCGAGGAGACGTCGGAGTTCGCCGCCCGGCTGGCGGAAGAACATGGCTTGAACTGCTACGACCCGCAGTGGAACCAGCTGCGCACGCCGTTTCGCGAGTCGTGGACCTTCGAGCTGGCCTCCGAGCACAGGCGTCCGTTCCGGGACCCGGACGCCGACCTGGTCCGCAGAGTTCTGGTGCACCTGTCCTCAGGCAACCGATACGCGGTGCTCACCAGAGCCGATGGTCGATACGTCAAGGTCGGCTTGGGCGAACAGGCCGGGAGATTTGCCCTCGAACAGCAGGACGGCACCGTCGAGCTGACCGAGGTCGACGATGTGGTCCGGGCCTTCGTCGGGTTCCTGGAAGAGCGGGTCAGCTGAGCCGTGGGATGCGGCCGCGGGCGTGCAGCATCCGGCGGACCACGTCGGCGTGTTCCGTCATGCACGTACCGACGGCCGGTGCGGTATCCGACGCCACCTTCTCGGCCCGCGCCAGGTAGGCGTCGTCGTCGCCGTACAGGTCGGGTGCGGCGGGCCCTGACCGCGACCGCGCGGACCCACACGTCGGGTCGTCGCCAAGCAGGGTCTCGATTTCGGCCTCGACGTCGCCTGTCAACAGCCGTCAAGATTGACGGCTCGAATGCGCCTGCGTCAGTCGCCGGGCTGGTCCTAGACGCGTCGGATCTGCGGCGATCGTTGCTCGCTGCGGCCTCAGAGTGGCCGTGGTGTCAGCGGTGTCGCTGGCACCGTGGATCGAGCATTACCGGCAACGGCTTGTCATGATCGGCGCGGACCTGGTCCGGTCGGCCGTGCCAGGCAGTGTCTCGGACGCGACCGTGTTCGAGACGCTGTCGTACCGGCAGTTTGTGTGAGTGCAGTGGCGCAGACTGACGGGTTGATAGTGTTCGCCGCGGACCAGCGGTCCAGGCGTTCGGCGAGCAGGCCAGACGGACCCTCGCCGCGTGCAAGCAACGGAAGTCCTGCACCTCGACGTGGTCGCCGGGCGCTGACCGCAGCCTGAACCAGCAGAGCCGTCGGGCACCTCTTCTGCGCGCGCAAGGTTGGTATGGACGCAGTATCAGGAGCGGCACTTGATTGGAGCGCGCTAACAATGCGCTCACAGCGGAGATCAACTTCAACCGGACGCGGAAGTATGACGCAACACCGGCCAACACGCAGCAGTGTTAATATGAGGAGGTCACTTGGATGTGGGAACACCGGCCGACACAAGCCGACACTCCACAGTGGAGCCGTTGTAAGCCTGGGGGTCAAGGGGTCGTGGGTTCGAATCCCGCCGTCCCGACGCAGGTCAGAGGGCTGATCCACTTTCGGATCGGCCCATTTTGGCGTCCTGGGGACCAGATCGGTCAAGTGTCGCTCGCGTAGCGCACCTTGACCGCCGTCAAGGTTGGGCGGAGGGTCGACGATCATCCGTGAAATGTTTGCCATCGGATGCCGAGGTGGCGGAGCGGCTCAAGGTGTGCGCGGTGTCGGGCGCTGATGAACGCGTAACAGGTGGCGTCATCGCGCGGGGAGAGCTGCACGACGAGGCCGCCGCCGACATGGAATTCGACATCGGTCGAGGGGAACCATCCGTTTCGCAGCGGTATGCGTCGGAGTCCTCGGGTGAGTTGTTGTGCCTCGTCGGCGGTAAGGCCGGCGGTAGCGAGGTAAGGGCCGGTGAACGACGCTTCGCGCAGCGCGAAGAGCAGCAGGAATGTGCTCAGGGGATGAGGGTCGATGATCGACTCGCCTGTACAGAGCCAATATGCCACCGCCGGATCGGGCGCGGTTGGGTCGACAGCAAGCGTGAAACCGCCCTGGTTCTCGCCGCCGAACGTAAGCCAGCCGTCCTCGCGCACGCGCAACGTGCTGAGCGGGTACAGCGCGTCCTGCCGGCCGAGGATCTCGTCGCGGCCGGCCGCTGTGGCGTGGAACGCGGCGAGTGGTGCGGGAATCGGCTGCTGTGACGGCTCCGCGTGGTTGTCGACCGGCGGCACGTCGGCGTACCAGCCGGTGATGAACTCGTGGGTTGCGGCGACCGGGTCGTCCGGTAAGAGGTCCAGCCACGCCGTTGCTGCAGTGGGCGGCGCGGGCCGCGGCGGCCGTACCTGGTCGAGCGCATCGAATGGCAGCGCGTGCTTCAGGCTGAGCCGGTACTCGATGAGCTGCTCCTCGTCGGGGTCCCAGCCGCCGCCGCTGCAGGTCATGGGACCCAGCGGCACGCAACCCTCGTGAACGCGCACGAATCCGTGCAGCCCGTTCTGTGTGGCCGGGCTGCGGTGTCCGCGGTGGGTGAGGTCGTGGTAAAGAAGAGTGTTGACTTCGTCCGGAAACGGACCCGTGAGTTTGAGGAGTTCGCGATCCTGCACGGCGGTGCCGTGCGGCCGGTCGCCGGGCTCGACCACTACGATGAACACATCCGGGCCAAGCACGTAGGTCGCGAACAGCGTCCTGTATGCCCTGGCCCCAGCGCCGGCCAATGCGACGACATCCGACTCGGTGACCAGATTGAACCCGTCACCGGCCATTGTCGGCCCCTGACCTATTCGGCAACATCGGTGAAGGGCATCGAGCGCTGTTGCGGGTGATTCCGAGGTTCGTCGAACGTCTGCACGCCGCCGGCGTCGCCGGCATCGTTCTACCCGCGTGTCCCGGCTGCCACCGCGTTGTCCGCATCGACAAGCCGCTGGATGGAGTCCGGGTCTGCCGCACCTGCATCGCGCACTCCCGCATCGAGGAATGCTCCCGCTGCAGCGCCCGCCGCGAACCCGTGACCCGCGATCCGGGCGGCAGCCCGATCTGCGCCAACTGCTTCATCACCGACCCCGCGAACCTGGAGACCTGCCTCGGCTGCGGTCGACGCCGCAAGGTGAACCGCCGCCTCGCCGACGGACCGCTCTGCCCGACCTGCCACGCACTGCGACGCTGACCTGCTTCCTCTGCGGCGACACCACACCCTGCGGAATCTCCCACACGACCGGCCGCCCCTGGTGCCCGGCCTGCCAACGCCGAACGGCGAACTGCTCACGCTGCACACGTCTTGCCCCGATCGCCGCAGGAACCCTGACCCAGCCGATCTGCGCCGACTGCGCACCGGCACCGGCCTGGCTCGACTGCCCCGCCTGCAGCGACCCCGACCATCCGAAGCCCGGACGGTGTGAACGGTGCCGGATCAACCGGCGCCTGGACGAGATCATGGGCCCGGCCGGAGCCGACCTACCCGCCGGCCTGCTGGCCCTGCGCCACGACATCGCCACCGCCGAACACTCCATCACCGCCAACCGGTGGCTGACCAAGCAACCCGCCGCCTCGGTCCTGGCGGATCTCGCCGCCGGGCGGATGCCGCTGACTCACGAAGCATTCGACCAACTGCCGAAACGCCCGGCGCTCGAGCACCTGCGCCTCACCCTGGTCGCTGTCGGCGCCCTGCCCGAACGCGACGAGGAACTCGTCCGCCTCGAACAGGCACTCACCTACTTCCTCGCCCGGCAAAAGATCTGAACCGCCGCAGAATCCTGCACCGCTACCTGATCTGGAACCTGCTCCGCCGCCTCCGCAGCCGCAACAACGGCCGCCGCACGACCCGCCAACAAGTCCTGCGCATCCGCCTGCACCGACGCGCCGCAGAGGCCTTCCTCGACTGGCTCGACGCCCACCACCTCACCCTGGACACCTTCGGGCAGCCCGACCTCGAACGCTGGCAGAACGACCCCGCCGGAAGCTACCACTACGAGACCGCCACCTTCATCCGCTGGGCGCACGCCAACAAGCTCACCAGCGCTTACCTCAAGGCTCGACGCTGGCAAGGCCCGGTCAGCGCCCTCGACGGCGATCAACGATGGACGACCGCCCGGCAGCTACTGCAGGACGCCACCAGCGACGCCGACGACCGCTTGGCCGGTCTCCTGCTGCTTCTCTACGCCCAACGTTCGTCGACCATCGCTCTGCTGACCACCGACCAGATCACCGACACCGGCGACGACGTCAGCATCAGCTTCGGCCGCACACCCATCCGTCTGCCTCACCCCGTCGACGACCTGGCCCGCGAGGTCGTCGCCACCCGCAAAGGCCACGCCACCATCGGCGCAGCCGCCCCATCACGCTGGCTGTTCCCCGGAGGACAACCCGGCCGGCCCACCAGCGCCGAACGGCTCAAGCTGCGACTGAACCAGCTCGGTATCCAGCCGAACCCGGCCCGCAGCACCGCGCTGTTCCAACTTGCCACCGAGATTCCCGCCGTGATCCTCGCTCGAACCCTCGGGATCAGCGTCAACTCCGCCGTCCGCTGGCAACAGATCTCCGCCGGCGACTGGGCCAGCTACGCCGCCGACCTGAGCAGCCGACAACGTCCGCCACGAGCTCAGTGACTGGACCCGGCGGGGGCGGCCGTTCGACTGTCCTTCAAGATTGTCGAGTGCAGATGTCCATCTTGATCGCCCAGGTCCCCGTCACCTGGAACATCGATGCCAACCTGATCACAGTGCGCGAAGTTCTCAGCGAGACGCACCCCGGCGACGTGGTCGTTCTTCCCGAAGGCATGCTCTCCGGCTACGGCGAGGACCTGGCACACCTGCACGCAATGGACCCCGCAACGGTGAACCACGCCGTCGCACATACGGCGCAGTTCGCCGCACAGAAGCAGGTACACATCTTCTGCGGATCGCTCCTACCTGACGATGGCGGGTGGTGCAACGCTGGCCTGTTCTTCCCCGCAACCGGCCGCTACCAGATCTACCGGAAGATCAACCTCGCGATGAACGAGCGTGGCCAACTGACCCCCGGCGACCGCCTGCCGACCATCGACATCCCACACGCCGACGGGAACATCACCGCAGGCATGCAGCTCTGCCGCGAGATCCGCTTCCCGGAACAATGGCAATACCTGGCCACGGCCGGGGCTCAGCTGTTCGTCTACCTCACCAACGCCGCGAACACCCACGAAGCCGAGGGCGTCTGGCGAAGTCACCTCATCAGCCGGGCCGCCGAGAACCAGCGCTTCCTGGCATCCGCCAACATCGCGCATCCAAATCAGCACTGCCCGAGCATGGTGGTGTCCCCACGCGGCGAAGTGCTCGGCGAACTTCCGGCCGGTCGCTCCGACCTGTTACGGCGCACCCTCGACATGAACGAGACCGCAAACTGGTACCTCGGACAACGCCGCCAGGACGTGGTGTCCCTGGAGTATCACAAAGAAGGTCTGTCCGAACCAGGGCTCGCCTCGACGACCGACTGCTGATTCCGAGGACGCCTCGTCGAAGGCGCATTGCACCCAGTGCTACAACTTGCTCCCACTGCGGCGGTTCATCCGATGGGGCGCTCGCCATCGTTGCTGTCCTGTCCGCTCGAACCCTTCGGATTCCGGACCTACTTTTCGGATGATCGTTCGGCGTCCGGACTTACCGTTCGGGTGCGTCGTGGGCGCTGTCGAAGATGGGCAACGACGAGCGGGGTACGCGGGGGTCAAGCCTATCGGTGATCTTGGGCTTGAGCATGAAGGGCACCGACGGCCGGCGCGCATTGTCAGGCGGCATGAGCGCGCTCTCGGCCGGGTCTGCCCGGCCGAGTGATCCTGCGCGGAGGTTCGGGCCGCGACTGCGCGAGCTGTGTGCGCCAGTGGAGGAGCGCCCTGGCGCCGGTCTTCCACGTCACCAGGGCGTTCGCCGTTCCACAACTGGCCCTCTCTGCGCGCCAGCTCGAAGCTTGCCTATTGCGGTGTTGGCGCGGTGCTGTTGCGGCGGGACCAGGGCTCTGCGGGATCGCACCGGCCCTGGTTCGACCTGTAGGCCAATTCGAACCTGTAGTTCGACGTGGGATTGACAAGCTTGCCCGCAGGGTCGGTGTAGCAGTGGCCCTCTGGCTGATCGTTGGCCGGTCGCCGGTCGATTTCCGCTCCGCTGGAGTCGTAGCTGATGAGCACGCCCGCACCAGGGTTGGTCCGGCCGTCGCTGAACACTACGAAGGTGCCCCCGGCGAGCCGCGCGGTGCTCTGGTGGCCAGCGCCGTCGTCGAGGACGACTCGGGCGACGCGCTCGCTAACCCGACCAGCCGCGTCTATGTAGCCCCCGTTCCGATCCGTTGACCTGGCGATTTCCAACAAGATCGGCCCCGGTAGCCATTGCGAACCGTCCCGGACTCCGAGTGCGATGCCCAGCGAGCCGTCGTCGGTGATGAACTCTTGCGGTTCTGGACCCTCCTTCACAGCCGGCCCGACGATGCAATAGATGAGACTCGATTGTGCCTGGTAGATGACGATAGCGCCGCGGCCCGGCTGTTCAATGTAGTTGAGCACGGTGGGCGGAGCGTTCGCCGGCCACGTGGCGAGTGCCCCCAAGCCATCATCTTGGCTGGCCAATGTGAGGCAATGTCTGGCGGCATCCCGTGTGCCGGGCGACAGCACTCCATCACCGATTGCGTACACCGCGGACGGTTGGCTGGATTTGGATGGTCCACTGGTGCCCACCCACACGATGGCGGCGCAGGCAACCATCGCCAACCCGGCCGCCGCTATCCGTACCGGTCGCCTACGTCTGATGGGACGGCGGCGGTCACCTGGCTCTGTGATGGCGCTGAGCAGCCGGCTTCGCATGCGTGCGTGTCGATCCGCGGGAATATCCCGTTCTGGTGGGAGCAGGTCGATGCTGCTCATCCTCACTCCTCTGGGTTGTTGGTCGCCGACACTTTTTCGACGGTGCCATGCCGAAGAAGCCGGTCCAGCCGGCTTCGTGCCTTACTGACTCTCGCCCGTACCGAACTCTCGGCAATGCCGAGAACCCTCGCCGCGTCCGCATAGGAAACCGATGACCAGACGCACAGCATCAAGGCCTCGCGTTCGGCGCGGGGCAGGTGACGAACCGCCCGCAACACCGTACGCACCCGCCGAATGTCGTCGACCCGCTCCGCCACCTGGTCGGCCACCTCGACTGCGGCATCGCGATCTGGCGGCATCCGCAGCAGCGCGGCGAGCCAGCGCCTGGCCGACCGGCGCTCGTCGCGTACCGCGTTGGTTGCCGTCGACAGCAGCCAGGGCAGCACAGAGCCGTCGACAAGCCGGACCTGGTCACGCTTGCGCCACGCGATCAGGAACGTCGACTGCGTCGCGTCCTCCGCCATCACCCAAGAGGCGGCGGCGCGAAAGCAGTGGTTGTACACCGCCTTTGCATGCCGGTCGAAGAGCACGCTAAACGCGGCCTGGTCACCGTTCAACGCCTTGGCCCAAAGCTCTGCGTCGGTAGCCTGCACGATGGTCGTCACACTTCTCTATGGCCGGCGAAGTCGAAACTGTTGCCTGCCGCCCCCGTGCCACGGTCGAGCTCACTACCGCGCTCTACTGCATGAACGCGTGTCCGGCGATGATCGTCTGCGCGGTCCGGTCGGTCCGCAGTCCGCGCATCGGTCTGAGCCGGTGCTTGAACTGGTTATGGTCGGCTTCCACCCGGTTATTGGCGTGGCGTTCGACGTGGTGCCACGCCGACGGAACCAGCTCATCGAGCACCGCCAGGTACACCGACGCCGCGTCGGTGATCACCTCGGTGGGTCGCACCTTCAACATGGCCATCGCCCGGCGGAAAAACCGTCGTGCCGCAGCGGCGTCGCGGCGGGCGGAGACGAGCACGTCGATGATCTGCCCATCCTGATCGACGGCGCGGTACACGTACCGCCAGACACCGTTGACCTTGACATAAGTCTCATCGGTGAACCACCTGTCGCCCGGCGCGTGCCGGCCGAATCTGGCCGCGTCGGCCAGCAGCGGCGTAAAGCGCCGCACCCACCGGAAGACGGTGACATGGTCGGCCTCGACACCACGCTCGAGTAGCAGTTCCTCGACGTCGCGGTACGACAGGTCGTAGCGCAGGTAGAGCCGGACGGCGACCATGATCACGTCTGGTGGGAACCGGAACCCGGGCGAACGCTGACCGCGGTGGCTGGACTGGACACCGGCGGTTCGAGTGCTTCACCGTTCCAGCCTGCCTGACCAGGGCATCGATCAATGCAACGAACCCCTCTACCATGCCAACATGAAGGGCCTCCCGGACAACATCCTCGAGGGCGACGGCACCGCGATGGCTGCCATGAACAAACAGTTCCGCACCGGTGAGTTCACGTACGGGCAGAACCACCTCACCAGCACGAACAACTTGCGAGTCGGGCTGCACAACTTCCTGACGAAGGACGAGCCGCGCAGGCTGCGCAAGAGCGGTCCGACGATCGAGATCGTCCGGACCGAGCGTGACATCCAGGTCGCCACCAGCCTGATCGACGCCATCGACCACGCGCAGGCGGGCAACTACATCGACGCGAGCCACTATCCTGGGCTGGAGGTGTGCGATCGTTAGCGACGCAGACTTCGTCGAGGCGTTCGTGACGGCCGTCCCCGGTTTCCGGGAGCATCTCGAGGTCCACATCGAGAACGAGGGACAGCTGCTGTCCTATATGTTCTTCATGTTGGACGTCGCGCCGGCGACGATCGCGTCCTACCTCGGCGACGAGGACGAGCCGGACTGGCGGCTTACCCTTGCGTTCCTCGAGGACCGGCTCGCGCTCGAGCACGTCGAGGACGGGTTTCTCGTCAACACCGCGTTCCTGCCCTACCTGCCGGGCCCGCAGCAGCCCGGCTACGGCATCGTGGCCGAACTCGGGCCGCTGCTGAAGGAACGGTTCGCGGTGGTCCGGCCGGCCGGCTGACCCCCGGTGACCGGGGCACATCGCCGTCCGGGACCCGGCCGGTGTGAAGCTGATCGCCGCCGACCACCAGGGCACCGAGACGGCGATGATCGACGCGTCGAGCGGTGCGATCACCCGGCGCCGGACGACCCCGTTCGGCGGCCCGCGGGGCGCGGCCCCGACGTGGATCGCGGACAAGGGCTTCGTCGGCGGCACCCAGGACACCACGACCGGCCTGACCCACCTCGGCGCTCGCGAGTGCGACCCGCAGCTCGGCCGGTTCATCTCTCCGGACCCGGTGTTCGTGGCCACCGACCCGAGCCGGTTCAACGCGTACCAGTACGGCCGGAACAACCCGGCCACGTACAGCGACCCGACTGGCCCACAGGCTCCTGATCTCAGATGTCCGCCAAAACGGGGCAGGCCCAGACATCGTGCCGGTCGTCGTCGGTAGCGGCGGCTTCAGCGGAGCCATCTTCTGGTACCTCCGCATACCTCCGCACGAGGATCACGCAGAAGGAAGAGACCAGGCGGGAGGAACTTCGCCAGCTCGGTGAGACCATGCGCGAAGACATCAGGCAGCGAGAGCGAACCGATCGAACGCGCATCCGCTGCGCGAGCGGAGTGCCGGACGTCGTTGAGCCTGAGCAGCCCCTGGACGAGCTGGAGCAGCGTCGCCTCAACTCCCCAGCCGGGATTCCGATGCTGCCTGACATCGGCCTACGCCGGCCGCGTTCATGGCATTGGCCTACTACCTTGGCCCCATGCCCCGATGAGGAATTGACCGCCGCCTCAGCCCGGGATTATTGCGTCGGCCTGGGGCACGCCGGCCCACCAGGTGTCCCGGCGGAACTTGTGCACGACGCCGCCGACGCGGGTCAGTATCAGGTAGTCGTGGTTGTGGATCAGTGTGACGTCCTCGGGGCCGGTGGCGAGGACGCCGGCCACGCTGATGAGGATGTTCTGCTGGGCCCGCGCTCGCCAGGTGGCGTCGCTGGTCACCGCATACGTGATGCTGACGCCTTTGGCGACCTCCCATGACTGCAGGCCGGCGTCGCCGACGGCCTCGAAGTAGGCGTCGAGGACCGGGCCGACCGAGAGTGAGTAGCCGTGGGAGGTGTTCAGGTCCGCGGTCAGCAGATGCTCGTACGGAGTCAGCGGCACACCCGGGTCGCCGACGGCACGCCGGGCGACCTCGGTCACCGGGGACGGGACGGACAAGGTGAGTCGATACTCGATGCCCATTACTGTTCTCCCCAGAAGTTCCAGATCGGGATGATCTGGCCGTCCTTGATTGCGAGGACCTGTTTGAGCCCCTCGATCGGCCAGTCGGCGAACTGCTGGCGGAGCGCTTCGACCGGGCCGTGGCGGCGGGCGAGCAGGCAGGCGATGGCGACGCCGGCGCCCTTGACGAGCTCCTCGACGATGCCGGCGTTGATGCCGCGCAGCGGACGGACGGCAAGGGTGGCCTCGACGTGGTTGTCGTCGGAGAGGACGTCGTACCACGACAGGGACCAGCGGGCGAAGAGCTCGTTGATGTCGCCGCACATGCTGACGGCGATGATGGCACCGAACGCGAACACGGCGAGGTACAGCCGCACCGGCACCCGTCCAGGGGTGGCGCGGTGACCATGAAGAACCGCACGAGGTCACCGGCGCCGGGAGGCAGCTCATCCGTGTAGGAGCTCAAGCCGGAGGGCGACGACCAGATCACGTCTCCACCGGCGAGCCAGTCGGCGGCCGCTACCCGTGCCACGAAATAGCCGCACACGAGCGCGCCGATCATGCCTGCCCACCGCATTGCCTGCGCGATCAAAGCCACCCCCGTGTCGCCGCCGCCGACAATCTACCGGCTTCGATCAGTTTCGGTTGACCCTGAATGGCTCGCAGACCGGGACCGGCAGACCTGCGTTGCGACTTCCGATACATCCACCGAGCCGTCCCGGGGCATAGCCGAAATCAGGTACGGCTACGCTGCCGTCGCCGTGCGACGGCACAGTTGCGTTGTGGGATCGGAAGACGCGTTGAACCCCCGTGTCGGGTCCCGTCGGTCAGATCGCTTGGGCGAGTTCGGTGAACGCCGTGGCGACCCGCAGTGCGGGCGGGGCGTCGACGGCAAGTTCGTAGTGGCGCCGGGTGCGTGCCGGCACCACCGGGCCGCGTCTGCCAGCAGAGGTGTGAAGCGTTGGACCCACCGGAAGACGGTCACGTGGTCGGTCTCAACGCCCCGCTGCTCATCGCCCGCTCTCAGCTCTTCTTTGCCGGAACGGCCAGGTCAGCATCGCCGCCGTCAGCTGCAGCCCGACGGTGCACAGCAGCGGAGTGGTGAGACCGAACCGGTCGGCGATGACCCCGCCGGCCAGGGCGCCGACACCGCCTGCGCCGACACCGACGAGCCGGAACGCCGAGACGACCCGACCGATGAGACCGTCCGGGGTGAGCGACTGCCGTGCCGAACCGACCGCGACGCTCGACAGTGAGCCGCCCGCACCGATCGTGACGAACATCAGTGCGGCGATCCAGACGTTGCCACTGAGCGCGATCCCCGCCCAGCTGAGCGCCTGCATGACATGGACGGTCGCCACGACCTGGCGGTACGTGAGGTTGCGGGTCAGCCGGCGGGCCCGCCAGCCGGCCACGATGCCGCCGAGGGCGCTCGCGGCGAGCAGGACGCCGTACAGCGCGTCGGGGACGTCGAGGACGTCGGTGACGTACAGCACGAAGGTGGCGAGCGCCATGTTGTAGCCGAAGTTGTGGGCGCCCAGACTGATCGCGAGCAGCCGCAGGTCCCGCGTGTGGAGCAGATGCCGGACGCCTGCCCTGATGGCCGCGCCGATCGGCTCGTGCGGACCTGTGGCCGGCTCGGCGGGCGGGAGATTTCGCACGAACAGCGCCGACAGCAGGAACGACACGGCGTCCAACGCGAATGGGATCAGTCGGTTGACGGCGAACGTCAGCGATCCGAGTGGTGGGCCGAGCAGCAGTCGTCCGACCGTGTCGATGGCCCAGAAGCGACCGTTGACGTGCGCGAGGGTGTCCTTGTCACGGCCGACGATCGCGGGAATGCTCGCCTGCGACGCCGAGTCGAAGAAGATGTGCGCGATCCCCACCAGCGTGATCAGCGCGATCAGCGCCGGGATGCTGGCGTGGCCGACGGCCACGAGGACGGTGAGGAGCGCGAGCAGCGCGGCCCGGAAGAGGTCTGCGGTGATCATGACCGTGTGGCGGGGCCATCGGTCGACCAGCGCGCCGGCCGGAAGGCCGAATACCAGCCATGGCGCGTAGAACACCGCCGTCACTGCGGCGATCGCGACCGGGTCGCGAGTGAGCGAGGCAGCCAGGAGCGGGCCGGCGGCGAGGAACGCCCCGTCACCGGTGACCGAGATCCCAGTGGAATAGAGCAGCGGCGTCACTCGGCGGGTGGTGTCCCCGGTAGGCGCCGCCGCTGATGCCGTCATGGTCCCGGAGCTACCGGGACAATGTGTTGATCGCGAACGTGTCCTCGGTCATGCCGTGCCGCCCCCTCGACCTCGCCGGCGTGCCGGTCGATGTCGGCAGCGGACGATCGAAAATATTCAACAGACTCGCCAGCCTGAGTGCAACACCCAGTAGCCGCACGAACAGCCTTGAGTAATGCGCGGTGCGGTCATTCAGGGTTCAAACCCGGACAAGGTCAGGGCGTGTCCGAAGACCTGCCCCTAGCGAGAAGGGACCGAAGATCCACTTACCAGTCGCGATCTTGGTCGTGCGTCCTGCCGGTCCGCTGCACGTTGCTACGTCGGCTGGTCACGCGATTCCGATTCGGTGGTGGCCGGAGGCGTTCGTTGACCACGCGCACGAGCAGCGCCGCGCCGTCGGTGCCGATGGACACCACGTCGCGGGCCTGCTTCCGACCAGATAGGCCGTAGGCTGACCCGGGCGCTCGTTGACGCGCTGCGGAGACTCGACGCTTTTTCCGGCGTAGGCGATGTATATGCATGACCGTCGAGGGACCGCTGCTGGTAGGGCTTTGGCACAAGGTCGTGGGAATGTTGCCGGATGCGGCGTCGCCCTGGTGTCTGGCGGCGTTGACGCTGACGCTCGTGGCAGCGCGTGCGGGCTACCGAGTGCTTGTGGAGTGGCAGCGCCGGGTGACCTTTGATCGCATCTTCGCCAACGCCCCCGGAGGCAGCGTGGTCGTCCAGGGCAAGGAGGGCGTCGCCGGTTCGGCGATGCGGATCTGGGTCGGTCACGGCACCGTGCCTGGGGCGCACGTCCCGGAGCGCAAGGCCGTGATCGTCTCCGGGCCGAGCATGCCGGTCAAAGGCGGACGGCCTACGACCCATGACCGGTGACGATGAGCTGGCACTGCGGGAGTTGTCAGGATTGTTCCGGGCCGCAGCCGCCGGGCTGTTCGCAACCGCGCTGGCTGGCCTCGGCGGTGACCGCGACACCGCCGAGGACCTCGTCCAAGAGGTGTTCCAGGCTGCCTGGCTCGCACGGGACAAGGTCTGCGGCCGGGATCTCGGGTCGCAGCGGGCATGGCTGTACACCACCCTCAAGCACAAGATCATCGACGTCTTTCGGCGTGGTCAGCGGGAGACCGTCATGGCGCCGCTCGAGCTCGAGTTGCTCAAACGGCCCGGGCAGCAGGGCCCGGGGCCTACCCGCGCAGTGCTGTCCAGCGCGATGCTCGACCTCAGTTGGGCAGTGATCAGACAGATGCCGGCAGTTCGCCAGCACGTCTTCTGGCTCCGGGCTCACGAGTGGAAGACCGCGGAGATCGCCGAGCACCTACGGATCACGCAGTCGACTGTGCGAGATCACTACCGGATCGGGCTGCAACAGCTGAATCAGCACCTCGGGTGCGGGCGGGAGATCGTCGCCGATCTTGAAGCCGACGAGTTCGGGGAGGGGGCAGAATGATGGACGATTCGCAGTACGTCGACTCCGGGCAGCCTGGTGCCCCTCGGGAAGGTGCGGCCGAACGGGGTGAGCAGGCGTCGCTGCCGGATCTGTACGGTCAGATGCCCGGTCGGCTGGCCCAGGCCGGCGAGCAATACGACATTGAGCGTGGTCTCGACCGATTCACGCGGTGGGTTGACCAGGGCAGACATTCGTTGACCGTCGATCCCGTCGGGGCCGTTCAGCCCATTCCAGGCCCGGCGGCGACGGGAATCCCGTCCGGTCCGGCATCCGGTCACGTGCCACTCGCGGTGAAGATTCTGATCGCGGGTGGATTCGGCGTGGGCAAGACCACGCTGATCACCGCGGTGAGCGAGATCGGTCCGCTGCAGACGGAGGAGGTGCTCACCAGTGCAGGGCTCGGCATCGACGACGTCCACGGCGTCGAGGGCAAGACAACTACCACGGTCGCGATGGACTTCGGTCGGATCAGTATCAACCAGGACATTGTCCTTTACCTCTTCGGTACTCCCGGCCAGGACCGATTCTGGTTCCTGTGGGACGAACTGGTCATGGGTGCGCTCGGTGCGGTGGTTCTGGCCGACACTCGGCGGCTGACCGACTGTTTCCCGTCGATCGACTACTTCGAGCAGCGCGGCACTCCGTTCCTGGTCGCGGTCAACTGCTTCGACGGCGTGCAGAAGCACAGCGCCAACGCGGTCAGGCGGGCCTTGGATCTCGACCTGGACGTGCCGGTCGTTCTGTGTGACGCCCGGGACCGCCGGTCGGTCAAGGACGTGCTGATTGCATTGGTCGAGCGCGTGATGACGGTCAGCCGCGTGGGGAGAGGGGTCGGGACCCTGCACGGCTGAGGCGACCGGCAAAGTGACGCAGCACGCGGCAAGCGTCTCGTCCAAGTGGTGCCGGACAAGGTCAGCGAGCTGATTTCAGCAGCGAGGTATCGATTGGGCGAAACGCAGATTTCAGTCCTGTTTGGACAGTGGGTCGGGTGTCGACGGTGAAGAAGTCGCAGGCCAGCAATCGCGGCCAAGCGGGCCAGAGGTAGGCACCACAATCCATCCGCGAACTCCGCCGCCAACAGGGACCTCGGCGATGTGCTTGATGGTCGGACTTGAGCGGAGGGACGACCAGTGGAAGATGTTTCGATGGCCCGGATCCATGTGATGCTGTGTCTGGATGCCCGAGCCGACGTCGGACGTGTCACTCGGATGTGGTTCGAGTTGGCGTGGTCGAGGTTGGCGGCTGGGCTGCACGACGGGCTGGACGCCGGCCCTCGCGCCGGTGAAGACGTCACCAGCACGCTCATGGCCGGGCGGATCTGGGAGACCTATCCGCCGGTCGGCATGCCTTGGTGCGAACTCGTCCGCTTCGACGGTGAGTTCGACGACGAGGTGGCTACCGCCCTGCTGATGCATCCACACAGCTTGAGCGTGTTCCTGGACGGTCTGGATCAGCACCCGGGCGCGACCGCCTATCTGCAGGCCGGTGTCGTCGAACGCGCGGAGCGTATGCCCGGAGGGCGCGGGCCGGGGTTTCCCGACCTGCATGTGCGGACGTGGATTGATGGCGGGGTCTGGCTTGGGCTGTCGGCATCGGCCGAGTTTCTGGTCGGCACCGTGGATGCCGAGCGTGCGTTATGCGGGTTCCTGCGGGAGGTCGCGGCGGCGAGTGATCCGGCCTTCGGTGGCGTATCGCTCCAGGTCGGCGAGCAGCAGACCGATGAGTCGCTGCTGGAGCGGTCCCTGGTCGGCCTCGACAGTGCGACGCGTGACACGATACGGCGGACTTCGCCGCGGGAACGACTCAAGGGATACTCCTGGATCACCGTCATCCCTGGCGAGGTGGCGGCGCGGCTCGGCGGCGCCGCCGGGTTGCGGGCCAGCGGCGCGTTCCATGAGGTCGTGGCGCTACCCGCGGGTGGTATCTGGGCCCAGGCGACTGCGCGGCTGGCCGACTATGACCATGCCGCCGCTCGACGGGCGTTCGACGTTCTGCGGTCAGTGCTTCCGCCGGGCTGGCCGATGCCGGCGGCGGGGGTCGGCCCGGTCGTCGACGAGGCTCCCTGACCAGTGCAGTGCCAGCGGTCTGGGCCATCCGGTCGGTGGAGTCGGCTGGGACGAGCGCCTGCGGCGAGGCCGGCTTCCGCGGGATGTTGAACAGGCGGCCTGGCCGTCCTGCGTGATGTTGATCCGCAGGCCCTGCCGCAGCCCGGTCGTGGCTGCCTCCAGCGCCTCGGCCGGGGCGCCGGTGTTGGTGCAGCGCGCCGACGCGGCCCTGCGGGTGGTCGCGATTGTCGCCAGAGACGAAGATCCGGCCTGGGGTGCAGTTCCGGGTGTGGCGCCTGGTCCAGCAGGACGCGCCCGGTCCCTCTACAGCAGCGGCGGGGTGCCCTCCGCGGCGGTCTGCTTTATCTTGGTCTTGGTCAGTGCCCGCTCGATCTGCAGGGCCGCGTGCGCGAACGCCGCGTCCCACCCGTCGGTGGCCAGGCGAGGATCCTCCAGGAGCGTGACGGCGATCTTGTGTGTGGCCGGTCCCGGTGGCCACAGGCCATCCACGGGTAGCCGGCACAGATTCAGGACTGAACGCAGCGTCGAGATGACCTACTACCTGGGCCGGCTCGCCGAGCTGCACGAGTACGGAAAGGCACGGGAGTTCGTGGTGCACGGCGAGAACGGCAAGGGAACGTATCGAGACTTCGTGAGTTGCACCTTCTCGAAGCGCGGGGGCCCGTTTGTCTAGCGCCACGCGGTCGGTCGTGACGGTCGTCGTGGCGTTGGCGCTCGGCGGGTGCTCCTTCGTGGGACGTTCGCCGAAGGAGCCGGTGCTGGGGACCCGGGACGTCTGCAGCCTGTTTGATGTCGGGAAGCTGGATGCGGCTGTGCCGGGCGGCGAGGTGAAGGTCTCGGAGCTGAGTCGGCACAATGACCTGGGCAACGCCGGCACCTGCGAGTTCAGCAACCGTACGGAGAGTTCCGCCGACGGCGACTTCGCGGAGCTGCGCTTCGAGGTCTACAAGGCCTTCGACAAGAACGCCGCCGAGGCACATGAGGACGCGGTCGGCCTGTTGGGCAACACTTGCCGGTTGCCACCGTTGACCGCGCCGGTGCAGGGTCCGGGCGAGGGGTCAGCGCAGTGGTGCGAGTGGAATGAGCCGAACGCCACGAGCAATGTCGATGGCCACTACAGCTATGCGGTCCGTCGTGACCTGATGGTCGTATCCGTCGAGTACGAATACCGGGGGCCGGTGGATGTGGCGAGGGTCGAGCGCGCCCGGCAGGACACCCGGGCCGCGGCGGAGAGCGCCTTCCCCTAGAGAACCGTCGCGGGGAGGCATGAGCGGAGCTCAAGGACGACCATCACGTTGTCTCTGTCCACTATGGACATCCGGTGATCGTACGGCGCGGGAAGCGCGCCCGAGGAGGCGGCGGACACGGCGAGCAGCGCGCGTCCCGCATGCCGCTGGTCGGCCACCGCCACGCTCGTTCCGGCCGCCGCCGTGGTGCGGGGTTGCCGGGGCCGCCCGACGCGGCCTTTCGGCCGAAGTCCACCTGCCGCCGCGGCATTCGGGACTTTCCCGCGCGGTCACCGGCGTGTGGTCCTGCCGTCCTCACCCGGTCGGGAGACGTTCGAAGGACGGCAGGCGACCGTGGGGCTACCGTGCGCAGTCGTACAGCGTGTAGAGCGGGGTGGTGAAGCCGTCGACGGTGCGGCAGGCGGTCGGTGCCCAGGTGGCGTAGTCCGGGTAGTCGCGGGTCGGTTTGCCCTTCAACTGCGGGCCGTCGACGAGGGCGTACCGCAGCTCGCCGGCGGCGACGAGCTCGGCGAGCCGGCGCGTGCTGATGTTGGGGATCTGGGCGGTGAACCCGCCGATGGGCAGCGGGTCGAGGCCGCGGGTGATGAACTGCCCCGCCTGCGGCGCCCATTGGACGGCCAGGTCGTAACGCTCGGCGGCGCGGTTGGCGCGGACGTGCGCGGTGATGCGGTCGACGTCCGCGGCCGGCAGCATCCGCAGCAGCCGGCCGCTGAGAATGGTGGCGGTCTCCCGGGACGGCGGCCCGGCGGCCGGCCGGTGCGCGTCGGAGACGGTGCGGTTGTCCGTGACCGACAGCGTCCAGGTGATCGGCGCGACCAGCACCGCGGCGACGGCGGTCGCGACGGCGGTCGCCTGGAGTCTGGGCGCCGCGACGGCGGCGATGAGCACGAGCGTGGCAACGGTGGCAGCGATGGCGGTCGCGGCCGGGAGCCAGGTGGCGAACGTCGGGAACTTCCCGGCGAGGTGCCAGGCCCACCAACCGCTCGCGGCGACGGCGGCGGGGAGCAGCCAGCGGCGCCAGGTGGGGTTGCGGTAGGCCCGCCAGAGCGCGAGAAGTCCCGCGGCGGCGAGCGCGGCCAGGGCCGGGGTGAGGGCGACGTTGTAGAAGGAGTGGGCCTTGACGCTGCCGGCGAAGGCCAGGAGGTGCACGGCGAGCCAGCCGAGCCACAGCACGGAGTTGGCGGCGTTCCCGCGGTCCCGGATGAGGGTGATGACCGCGACGGCCAGGCCGGCGAGGGCGAGGATGTACAGCCAGCCGATCTGCGGGGCGACGCCGTCGCGGATCAGGTACTGCCACGCCGGCCCTTCGTTCTTGCCGGGCGGGCCGCCGATGCCGAGGACGTCGGCGCCGGCGTTGTCGACGCCGAACCGGTTGAACCCGTTGTAGCCGAACACCATCGACCAGATCGAGTTGTCGACGGACCCGTCGATCCACGGCCGCCGACCCGCGGGCAGCGCCGCCATGACGCCCACCCACACCAGCGACACCGCGACGGTCAGCAGCCCGGCGAGGCCCAGCCGGGTCACCCTGCGGCGCCACGGTTGCGACGCGTAGAGCAGATAGCCGAGGCCGAACGGGATCCAGATCAGCCACGCCTGAGCCATCTTCACCTGGAACGCGAGACCGACCAGGACGCCGGTCCACAGCAGCGGCTTCAGCCGACCGGTGGCGACGGCCCGCTGCCACAGCAGGGTCGCGGTCAGCAGCAGCGCGACCAGGACCGGGTCAGGGATCTGGGTGCGGGCGAGGGCGGCGACCATCGGCGTGACCGCGAAGAACCCGGCCGCCGCCACCCCCGCCTCGGGGCCGACCCAGTCGCGGACGACCCGGTACATCAGCACGATCGACGCGAGGCTCGCCAGCAGCGACGGCAGGAGCACTGCCCACGGTTCGAAGCCGAACACCCGGGCAGACAGCGCCTGCAGCCAGAACGTGCCAGGGGCCTTGTCGAACGTGGTGGTCAGTTGCGGGTCGTAGGCACCGTAGAGCCATGCCTGCCAGCTGCCCGCCATCGTGCGTACGCCCGGCCCGTAGTACAGGTGCAGCTGCATGCCGCCGATCCGCCACGCGTAGACGACGGCGGAGCACACGACGATCGCCGCCAGCGCCGGCCGGACCCATGCCGGCCGGCGCGGCGACGCACGGTCGTTGTCGGCGCTGGACTGATCACGCTCATCGATGGTTGACGCCAAGGGATCAGACATGCGCGGATCGTAGAGAGGCATCGATGATTGATGAAGCTTGATATGTGAGGTGTTGTGCCATCCGCGTCGTCACTCGTATGCCAGCACCCGGCTGATGGTCATGCGTCCGGCGCGGCTGACGGGTTGCGTAGACGAGGACGGCGGTCCACGCCACGATCGGCGCGTCCTGCGGTCCGCGGAGGTACGCGTAGACGTACTGCCAGCGGCGGAGGCTTCGTTCAGGCCCGTGCGGTTGCTGCGAATCTGGACGAGGCGTATTTCCGGTACGGGTCGGCCGGCGCGTGCCGCGGCCTTCGCGATGCGCCGATCGGGTTCGAGGACAACGGATTCGGCCGCGTGTCGCGCCATGAGGAGCCAGGCGACGGTCAGCAGGGCGAGCCACGGGCGACTTTGTGCTGGGCGCGGCGCACGAGGTCGATGACGACCGGAGCAGCCAGAAGCCTGGAACGGTCAACGGTAAGATCGAAATGTGTAACAACTTCAACGGTGTGCTGATTGGCCGTGCTGTGCGACCGGAATCCAGCCCTGAGGCGATCGAGGCGGCCGTCATTTAGATGTTCGACCCGTATGGGCAGTTCTCGTTGAACACGCAAGGCAACTGACAGGTGGACCGCATGAGGAGATTCCGGCGAAGCGGCATGCCGGCGCTGTGGCTGACGATCGCGTCGCTGGTCGTCTCCTCATGTGGTTTGGTCATCCCGTGGAAGACCGTTTCGATCGGTGACGTGGCCTGGCAGTCCGACACGGTGCTGCTTTACGTCGCCCGGCTGGATGGAGCCAACGAGGTCCGGTCCGTCCGGTCGGATCGTCGACCGGTATCCGGCGACCCGGCGATTCCCGGCCTGCGATCGGTGTGTGAACCGGTCGACTACGGCCTGCGGCCGCTGGCCGGCGGGAAGGTCGCGGTGTCCGTGCTGTGTTCCGGGGGTGCCGGGACCGAACTGTTCGAGTACGACGGCCAGGCCGTCGGCTGGGGCGACACGCAAGCCGGGCACGTCATCGGCCAGTGGGACGGCGTCGGCGGCTACGGCGTGCTGATCGGCTTCCACTGCACTGGCCTGGTCCAGCTCGGGGCGAAGGTTGGCGCGGCGCTGACGGTGCCCACCGGGGTGGGTCCGGTGCGGGTCGACGAACCCCGGGCTTCCTGCGCGTTCGACCAGATGAACGCCGGCTGGCCGATGCCGCACGGGCGAGGCGTCGACTTTCTCGTCGCGCTGGAGTCGGCGGGCTTGCAGGACGACCTCCGGCGCCGGTCGCCGTGGACGCTGTTTCGCGTCGAGGGCGGGCAGAGCGCTGCCGCGGTCCGGGACGGGTTCGTGGATGTGCGGGGTGCCGCGTCGTCCGGTGACGGCGGGACGGTGGTCATCGCCGCCGAACGCGACGGGCTTCGGGCGTTGTGGGCGGTCGACATGCCCGGCGGCGGGGTCCGCAAACTCGCGGACGGGTTCTTCGGCGCGGTGTCCTTCGCCCCGGACGGCAAACGGTTCGCTGCGGTCCTCCTCGGCGGCGCGAAGAACGACGAGATCCGGGTCCTGACACTCAAGTGAATCCCGGTGTGGCATCAGCTGGCTTCACTCCACACTCCAGGGCCTCGGCAAAGTCGTGACGGGTGACCGGCTCGATGTGGCTGGTGTGGACCCGCCCATGCTGAAGGCCGCAGGGCGGACATGACTCCGTCGCCAGCGAAGCCTTCGGCGGGCTGATCCGCCGCAGGTACGCGTCGACACGCTCGCCCGGCGGCATGGCCGGGCCGGACGTGAAGTCGTCGGTCCCGGTTACGGTCGCTGCCGCGGTATGTCCGCTATCACGGATCGGCTGACAACCCGCCCGTCCGCCGTGCCGTCCTGTTTCGCGGCCGGGTCGGATGACGCGAGTTCTACTCCCACTCCACCCCACCGTCGACCATCTGGTAGCTGTTGTCCAGCCACGGTGCTCCACCCAGCAGCGCGGACCGGAGCTCGCTGTAGAGCTCCTCAAGACCCGTCCATGACCCCATCGCATCCTCGCCGTTCTCGGGCTCCCAGAGAAAGGTTCGACCGGTGTCCACAGCTGGGGTGTGGTCGACGACCAGGTAGGCGCCGCACCGGTCGGCAGCGAGCGGCACCCAGTGCACGTCCCATGCCTCCGGGTTGGATGCGCGGGCGGTCGCCCTCAGGCGACTGGCGTCACCCGCGACACGGGCCGCGCTGGTGAGCCAGTAGGTCGGTGCCAGCTGGAAGCCGCCCATCTCCTCCGTTGCCCCGTTGTGCCAGAGCAGGGTGCTCGCGACCTCGGGCAGCAGCGCGAACCCGAGCCGCGACTCCAGCTCCCGCAGCTGCTCCTGGCTCGCCGGGGGGTGCATCAGGGACAGCGTCCGGGGTGCGTTCGCGGCGAGCCACCGGTCGAGGTCGGCGAGGATCATGGCAGCCGTCACGGTTCCAGATGATATGCCCCGGGGATGGTGGTCGGTCCGGTATGAAGGGATTGTGAGGGTTCGCCGTGGGCCTGCCCTCCTGATGGCGTCGTCGCCCAGCAGCTGGCGGCCCTGCTGGGCGTCCAGGCGCCGCTGACCGCGGGCCAGTCGTTCCCGTCAGACCCGGCGAAGCTGCCCGCTCCGGCGGGTGTCGCGCATGCGCTGTTTCCCGTCGACCGCGCCCCCGCCGACGAGGGGGCGGTGTGACGGCCATCCGCCGGGTGCTCCTGCTCGGCGTCGCAGGGCTCGGCGCGACGGCGATGACCGACGCGGTTCAGGGGCCGATCCACTTTCGGGTCGGCCCATTTGGTGTTCTGGGGACCAGATCGGTCAAGTGACGCAGCTTCGGTCCTGGTGGCCGGCGGAGGGACGCCCGGTCGGGTCAGCGCACTGTTCGCTGCTGACCGAAACCGTCCGAATCTCCGCGGTGACACCGCGTGGCTCATCAATATGACGTCCATCACTGCATGCCTCCGCGTTGATGACTTGTGCAGGGAGTCGTCGCAGGCGAGTTGGTGACGGCGTGTAGTGGGTCTTTCAGCTTCTTCCCAGGAATCGGCGGTCGTCTCTATCGTTCTGCCTGCATGATCGCTGCGGGGGAGGCACGCATGGTGGGTCGTTGGGGCGCATTTTCGCTGCACGGGCTGGGGAACGGCCGGGTCCGGCGGTGGTTGACCGCCATGTCGACGGGTGCGTTGCTGGCCCCCGTGCTGGTGGCGTTGCCGGCGCATGCCGCGCCAGGCAACCCGTCTGGGGCGGTGAATCCTCAGCAGCGTTCGGCGGCGGTGTCTGGCGTGCCGGGCCGCGCCCGGCCGGCGGTTGCGTCGGATACGGCGGCGTTGGGAAAGGTGCCTGCACCGGTGTGGCCGGTGGCCGCGTCGGCGGTGGTGCCGGTGGCCGGAACGG
>NZ_BONQ01000179.1 GCF_016862795.1 Dactylosporangium siamense
GCGCTCACCCGCAACCTCGCCGGCAAACCCGGCCAGACCCTCACCTGGGACAACGAAGGCCACCTCGCCACCGTCACCGACAGCGCGGGCGTCAGTAGCTACATCTACGACGCCGACGGCACCCGCCTCGTGTCGAAGGACCCCGCCGGGGCAACGGTGTACCTGTCCGGCTATGAATTGCGCAAGGTCAGCAGCACTGTCACCTGCACCCGCAACTACGGCGTCGCCAGCCGCACCCCAACCGGACTGACCTGGCTCGCGGCGGACCATCACGGTAGCGGACAACTCGCCGTAGACGCGGTCACCCAGACCGTCACCCGGCGTAAAACCGACCCGTTCGGCAACCCCCGGGGCGCCGACCCGACCTGGCCCAACACCAAGGGTTTCGTCGGCGGCACCCGCGACACCACCGGACTCACCCACCTCGGCGCCCGTGAGTACGATGCAACCATCGGCCGCTTCATCTCCGACGACCCGATTACCGACACCCAAGATCTCCAGCAGATGAATGGCTACTTCTACGCCAACAACAACCCCATCACCTTCACCGACAGTGAAGGTCTGCAGACGTGTCGAGGCGAGGAAGACTGCAAGGGTGACCCGTGCGAGGGTAACCCTGCCTGCCACAGTGATCCGGACAAGCATCCGCCGAAGAAGAAGCCATCTGTTACACCACAGTGTGTCAAGAGTTGTGAAGAGCGCGACGCGTGTGCGCTCGTCGAAACCTGCGTCTGGGAGTACTACATTCCCTATATTGTGCAGGTCTCGGCTGAAGTGGGAATGGACCCTAGGGACCTCATGGCCATCTTCATGCAGGAGGCAACCGACCCGGCGGGTGGCTATGCTGTCTGGAAGCTCCAGCGCCTATGGGCGGCCATCAAGGGTGGTGAGGACGGGGGCTCCTACGGACCTGCCAACATTAAGGAGAATGTGTTCAACGAAATTGTAGCCGCCAACCCGGAAGCCTTTAAAGGCGCTGAATTCAGTGATCTGTACTCGGATCCGAAGCTGGGCATCAAGGTGTTGGCCTACCGCTTGTCGGCCATGCGGAATTGGATCGCCGAGAATGAGGTTCGACAGTCGGAATTCCATATCCTCGCTGTCACGCATTTCCGGGGTGAGCCGGAGGCCAGGGCGTTCGCTACCCAGCCGGAGAAGTCCGGTGATTGGGCATTGCACCTGTCAAGATTGGATGATCGCTGGAACGACGCCGATCGTTTCATCTGCCACAGTGGGCTTTGGAAATGTTAACGCGTAGGGTTGCCATCGCTGGATTCGCACTTACGGTGGTGGCGGCAGTATGTGTCAGTCTCGTGTGGCTGCGATTCCACGAGACGGTTCCGGACATTGTTCGCGATGCGGAGCAGGTATCGGTGGGCGGTTACGAGCGGATTTCAACCCGTTTGGACAACGATTCCTCGTTTCGTACGTATTGGCTCGGTCCGGAAAGCGTCGATGTGACATCGAACATTCACGCACCGTCGCTCATCCTGGGGCCTCCGACGGTGACTGGCCTGCCTGGATTTACAGCGCTTGCGGAAGGAAAGTCGACTGTGGACGGCAAGACGTATGCCGTCTACATCGAGGAGTTGGACCTGGCGTACTGGAATTCAGGTGGTCGCACGGTACCGATCGGCAAGCCGTTCGGGCTCGACTCAAGTCAGAGTGCCGATGTAAACAGCAGGCAACTCCGATTCGTCAGTGTCATCATGCTGGCTTGATCAAGCCGCGCATCAGTCCTGGCAGTGTCACACCGCCTGGCTGGCGAGCCTGTGCATCGCACCGGAACAGCCAGGGTGGCGCACAGGCAGCCCGACATCGAGACGGTAACCGGGTCCGCACGCTGTATCGCGCGCAGGCCACGCCGCCCGCGGCGACCAGTCCCACAGGGTCACCGAGCAATGAGGGTGTCGAGTTCCGCTGCCCTGTCCGTGTTGCCGAGCGATGTGTAGAGATCGCGCGCTTCCGTCCAGGCCTGCCGGCTCGCCGTCGGGTCGGTCTCCCGCGTCGCCGTCCCCAACCGTTCCAGCGCGCCGGCCAGGTACGACGGCCAGCCGCGGGTGCGCCACAGCTGCACCGACTCCGCGAGGTGGGCGGTCGCCTCGGCGGTGTGCCCCTCCCGCAGGGCGATGTCGCCGAGGACGCCCAGGGCGTCGGCGATGTGGTGCGGCAGGTTGTACTCCCGGCCCAGCGCCAGCGACGCCTCCGCCGCCTCTCGGCCGCCCGGTTCGGCACGGGCGTGGTGCAGCTGGGCCAGGACCAGCATCGTCAGCGCCTCGGCGTAGTGGTCCCGGTAGCGGCGGGAGATCGCCAGCGAGTCGTCGACGGCGTGCCGGCTGGCGTCGAGCTCGCCGGCCTCGAGGTGGGCCACCCCGATGAACTGCAGCACGGTCGCCTCGTAGCGGGGGTTGCCCAGCTTCCTCGCCTGGATTAGCGCGCTGCGCAGGTGGCCCAGCGCCAGGTCGACCCGGCGTTGCTCGCGCCAGGCCAGCGCCAGCGCCACGTTCGCCCGGGCCTGACCGCCCACGTGTCCGGTGGCGTCGGCCAGCCGTAGGGCGTCGTTGCCGGTGTCGACTGCCTCGGCGTACGCGCCGCGGGCGGTCAACCCCCAGGAGGCGATGACCGCGGCGTCGGCGATCCCCCGCTGGTCGCCGGCCTTCTGGAACAGCGTCCGCAGGCGCAGCCCGGCGTCGTAGAGCAGGGCCATCGCCTGGTCGTCGTCGTTGTGGCTGGTGTTCCACGCCATCACGTCGATCAGGCCACGCAGCATGACCGCCTCACCGAGCAGGTTGCCGTGCCGCTGGCAGACCTCCATGACCCGCTCGTTGGTCGCGCCCCACTCGGTGTACATGCCGCGCAGGTCGAAGTACTTCTCCAGGCTGCCGGCCAGGTCGAAGGCGAGCTCGTGCCGGTCGAGGTCGCAGGCCTGCCGCACCGCCGACAGCAATGCCGCCCGCTCGGCGTCGAACCAGGCGAGCGCCGCGTCGCCGCCGTCGCCGGGCGGGTAGATCGCCTCGAGGTCGACCACCGGGCGGAACGCAGCGCCGTTGATCGTCGCGTAGCAGGGCCCGGGGACCCGGCTCGCGGCGTCCGCGGCGACCGCGAGCCAGCCGCCGAGCCCCCGGTCCAGTGCCCTCTCCCGGTCGGCGTCGCTGTCCTCGGCCTCGGCCCGCTGCCGTGCGAACAGCCGGACCAGGTCGTGGAAGCGGTACTGGTCGTGGCCCCGCTGATCGACCCCGGCGATGCTGAGCAGTTGCGCGTCGACCAGCGCGTCGAGGTGCGGCAGGACCCCGTCGGTGTCCGACTCCAGCAGGCAGGCGGCGAACCAGGCCGGAAACCTGGCCAGGTCGAACAGCCCGAGCAGCCGGAACAGCCGGCACGTCATCGGGTCGAGCCCCTCGTAGCTGAACGCGAGCGAGGCCCGGACCTCCAGGTCACCCAGCGACAGGTGATCGAGCCGGCGCCGTTCGTCGCGCAGCATCCCGGTCAGGTGCGCCAGCCGCCAGGACGGCCGGGCCGCCAGCCGGGCGCCGGCGACCCGCACGGCGAGCGGCAGCTGACCGCACAGCCGGACCAGCTCCGCGGCCTCGTCCGGCTCGTCTGCGACACGCTGCCGGCCGGCCAGGTTCGCCAGCAGCCGGAGCGCGTCCTCGGGCTCGAAGACATCCAGGTCGACCCACTGCGCGCCCTCGACGCCGGTCAACCTGGTGCGGCTGGTCAGCAGGACCGCGCAGGGTGGTGCACCGGGCAGCAGCGGCCGGACCTGCTCGGCCGACGCGGCGTTGTCCAGCACGACGAGCATCCGCAGGCCGGCGAGCCGGTTGCGGTACAGCGCGGCCCGCTCCCCGACGTCGTCCGGGATGGCGCGGCTGTCGACCCCGAGGAACCGCAGGAACCGGCTGAGCGCGTCGCCCGAGGCGACCGGGTCCGGCTCGGCACCGCGGAGGTTGACGTAGAGCTGCCCGTCGGGGAACGCGCCGGCCAACCGGTGGGCGACGTGCAGCGCGAGTGCGGTCTTGCCGATCCCGCCCATGCCGGAGATCGCGGCGACCGGCAGCGCGGTCCGCCGCTGGCCCGATCGGGACACGGTGGCCTCGATCCGGTTCGACTCAGCGGCGCGGCCGGAGAAGTCGGCGATGTCCGGCGGCAGCAACGACGGGGTGCCGGACCCGTCCTGCTGCGCGATCGTGACCGTGGCCCGCGGGGTGCCGGCCGTCTCGTCGCGCAGCACGCGCAGGTAGGCGTCCTGCATCTCGCGGGCCGGTTCGACGCCGAGCTCGTCGACCAGCCGGCGCCGAAACTCGGCGAAGGTGCGCAGCGCGGTGGCCCGGTCGCCGGAGCCCGCCTGGGCCAGCAGCAGGCGGGCGTGCAACGCCTCGTGATAGGGCTCGTCGCCGGCGATGCTGCGCAGGTGCCGGACGACCGTCGGGTACCGCTGCGCGGCGGCTGTTTCGCCGGCCGTCGCATTGACCAGGTCGGCGAAGCGCAGGGCGACGGCGATCCGCTGCTGGTTGAGCGCCTGCGCGTCGGGATGGTCACGCAGGCGGGTGCCGGCGTCGACGAGCACCGCTCCGCGCCACCCGCTCAGTGCCTCGTCGAGCAGGTCCAGCTGCTCGGCGCTGCGCGCTTGCGCCCGCGCGATCAGGGCCTCGAACCGGACCTGGTCACACTGCTCGGCGTCCAGGCGGAGCAGGTAGGCGTCGCGGACGCGTTCGATGGGACCACCCGGCTGCCGCAGCGGGCGGTCCGGGTCGAGCACGGTCCGCAGGTGCGCGACCGCCATGTGGATCTGGGTGGCGAAGGTCTTCGGCGGCGACGGACCCCAGAGCACGTCGACGATCTCGTCCCGGCCCACCGGCTGACCGACCCGCAGGGTGAGCAGCGCGAGCAGCCCCCGCTGCGCGGCGACCGGCAGTGGCACCCGACCGGCGCCACGGGTCACGACCAGCGGGCCGAGCAGGTTGACGCGGACGGTGTCGACGCCGGAGTGCGCGGGGTGCACGGTCTGGATCCGGACGCGGTCGGCCGCGGTGAGGTGCAACGCGTCGGCCAGCCGGCGCAACGACTCCGGTTGCGGTTGGCGGACCCGGCCGCGCTCGATGTCGCGGATCGCCCGGGCGCTGACCCCGCTGCGTCGGGCCAGCTCGTCCTGGGTCAGCCCGGCCCGGACGCGGAACTGCTGCAGGAGCGCGCCGAACCGGTCACCGCTGTCGGATGGGTCCACCACGTGATTCCCGTCTGCGTTCTGCCGAGCCGATTCTGCCGGTTCCGGGCCCGGTGGTCAACGATGCGCGAGGCCAGGTAACGGGCCGGCCGGCATAGTCGCGGCTTAGTCGCTGATTCGATGTGATCAATAGGCTCATCTCACGGGATCGGGTACGTCACCAGCCGATGCCGCTGTCCACTTTGGACGCGCTCGTACGTTTCACCAATCACGGAGGGAGCACCACCATGCGTACGTCCGTCTCCGCCCGTTCGCGGCGGAACCTTGCGAGGGCCACTGGAGCCCTTGCCACCGCCGCGGTTCTCGTCCTGGCCATGGGCGGCAATGCCTGGGCCAGCCCCAAGTCGGATGCCTTCAACCGCCTGCTGGCCCTCAACCCCGGGCTGAGCGCGACTGAGCTCAAGCGCAGCATGATCGATGCCGCGGCCGCCACCGGCCTGACCTACGACCAGGCCGTGACGACCGCTCTGGGTGAGGCCGAGAGCCACCTGTCGGTCTCCTCCGCCAACGGGGTCATCGCCAGCAGCGGCGGCGGTTCGTGCACCACCGTCAACATCCAGCCGGCCACGTGGAAGGGGGACATCTACTACACCGCGTCCTCCACCTACGGAATCTCCCACGGACACGTCGGCATCTACTCCGAGAAGGACTACCTCACCGAGGCCCGCGGCTCGGGCCAGAACAGCGGCGAGTGGTACTACTACGGCCGGAAATACTGCAAGAACATCGAGATCATGACGACGCCGTACAGCACCGCCACCCAGACCAGCGCGGCCGACTACGCGTCCGCGTACCTGGTCAACAAGCCCTACAACAGCAACTTCGCGTGGAACAAGGGTGGCAACATCGACACTCTCAACTGCTCGGAGCTGGTGTACAAGGCGTACAAGCGCTCGGTGAACATCGACCTCGACGGCGACGGCGGCCTGGGCGTGTACCCGAACGACATCAAGAACGACTCTGAGACGACCATCTACCGGACCATCAGCGCATAACAGCAGTCGCCCGTGCTGGTGCAGCGGGGGCGGGCGAAAGTCACGCGGAGGACTTGGGCATCGCGTTCGGTCCAAGCCCTCCGCGCTCGACGGGAAGCGAAATCCGCGGGGGAGAAGAAATGGTGAAGCGAACGGGACGCGGGGTTGTCACCGCAACGGCGGTGGCACTGGCTCTGGCCCTGGCGGGCTGCACCAACGCGGCCGACACGTCCGCCGCGCAGCAACTGTACGACCGGGCGGCGGTGTCCGAGAGCGATGTCCGGCTCGACAACGCGGTCATGGCGTTCTTCGTGGGACCCCAGAACAGCGAGATGTACACGGTGGTCGGCGAAGTGCACCGGCCGGGGTACCTGGTGCTCGTCAACGCGGACGGCTCCTTCAGGACCGTGAAGACCAAGCGCATGGACATGATGAACCCGACCTGGTCCTCACATGGCCTGTACTTCACGGACGAGAGTGACGACTATCAGCTGACGGCAACAGGGCTGACGAAGACCGCCAACACCAAAATCAACGCGCAGAACCAGATGTTCGCGTTGCCGGACGGCGGTGCCGTCGGGGTGTACAACGCCGGGTTCGTCGACGGCGGCGGCTACAAGAACCAGGTCAGTGTCACCAGGGCCGGCACGGCCCGGCTGTACGACGTGCAAGGCAACTACTTCACCGGTGCCATCTGCGGCAGTGAGATCTTCGGGCTCACCAACCGGCCGGGCACCCATGACCGCGAGGCCGCGCAGCTGCCGAACATGACCTCCTCGACGGACCAGAGCTCGCGACCGCAGATGCTGGCGCGCCTGTACCCGGCCGACGGTGGCGAGAAGGTCGTCGCCTGGCGGCCCCACTTCGGTGGAGGTACCCCCGCCGGGCGGGTGCCGTGCCACGAGCACGTGATCACCTTTCTGTCGTGGGACCGCGACAGCAAAGGCGGCGAACAGCCCAACGTCGTCTCGTGGGACACCAGAACCGGGGAGTATCAGACCCATCCGCTGACCTTCGCCGACGGCACCCGCCTGACCTTCGAAAACTTCGGGGGCATCGTGCAGGACGTCCAGGCAGGCAACCTGCAGTGGATCTACGGCGACGGCCGGGTCTTCTCCACCGACCCCCGCACGGGCAAGACCACCACCGAGTTCGACACCAACCTCGGCGCCGGTGCCCGGGTCCCCTCGCAAACCACCTTCGTGTTCTCCGGCGCCCAGCTGCACGCCCTCAGCACGATTCCCGGCGGCGAAGGCGAGATGGTCTACACGGTCCTGAGCCGCACCGACGGGAAGGTGCTGAGCAGGGTTCCGGTCCACATTCCCAACACCTCCGTCAACGTCTCCTACCTCAACCTGTCACACATGGCCGTGCGTCCCGCGCCGTGACCGGCGGAGCACCGCCGTCGACGTGCAGGGCGACGGCCGGATGTCGATCGATGGCTTCGGGCGCTGGGTGGAAGACTGGGCTGATGCAGCCGACGACCGGGCTCTTCGACGAGATCCACGCCCTCATCGACGGGTTGCAGCCCTTTGATGACGTTGAGGCTCGCCACCGTGCGGAGTGCCTTGCCTGGCTGGGCGGGACCGACGACGTGTTCCGCCGTGCGAAGCCGCGGACCCCTTCACCGCACCTGGTCAGCTACTTTCTCCTGCGCGACGACCAGGATGGAAGTGTCCTGCTGGTCGACCACATCAAGGCCGGTCTGTGGCTACCCACCGGTGGTCACGTCGAGCCCGGCGAGCACCCGGCACAGACCGTACGGCGCGAAATACTGGAGGAACTTGGCGTCCCGGCCGTGTTCCTCCCCGAACTTGGTGAACGTCCCCTCTTCCTGACCGTCACGGACACTGTCGGCACGTTGGAGCAACGACACACCGATGTGAGCCTGTGGTTCGTCCTGACCGGCAGCCGCGATCAGGTGTTCATTCCCGACCCGGACGAGTTCCGTGGGATCCGATGGTGGACTCCTCAGGAAGTCAGCGACGGCGATCCGAAGACGTTCGATCCCCACATGGGGCGCATGATCGCCAAGCTCGCCACACTGTGATCTGGGTGTGCAACGATCTTGACCGTGGGCATTGTCGACGATGCGGGGCAGGCCGCTGCGTGGGTGGCGGTGGCGTTGACGGGATCCGGGTACCGGGCTGACTTCTCGCCCGGCTCGCTGTGGCAGCTTGAGCGGTTCTTCGAGGTTGAGGCGCCGGACGGTCGGCCTCGCCCGACCCGCCAAACCGCGCCGCCGCTGGTTCCGCTGACGGCAACGCGCCCGATCGGCGGCCACGAGAGTATGGCTGGCTTATTTCGAGCGGGGTTGTCGGATTCGGGCCGTGCTGTTCGTAGGTTGAGTGAGAGGCCGCCCACGAGGGGGCTGTCACGGAGCACAGGAGTTACCGACGATGCCACACCCGCAGGCCAAGATCCACCGCATGTTCGAGCTCGTCGAGCCGATCGCCACCGTCACGTTCTCCGAGGTGCCGAACGAGGCGTTCCTGGCCCTCGGCATGCGCAACTACTGGGACGGATACTTCGCGGGCCGGGCCGCGCCGCTGGGGCTGGCACCGGCCGAGGTGGTGCACGCGGTCTTCTACAACTTCGCCGACGGTGAGGTGGCGCGCCACATCCCGTGGGTCTGGGGGAAGATCACCCCGCAGGAGGCGATCGCCGCGCGCGAGCGGAGCAGCGCCACCGCGCTGCGGCAGATGATCGGGGAGCTCGCCGACTCCCCGGGCCTGGTGCGGGTCGGCGACCTCGCCACCCGAGCGGCGCTCAGCGCCCCGACCGAGGGCCGGGTGCTGTACGCCGGGCTTCGGGCGCTCGCCGTGCCGCAGGAGCCGGTGGCCCGGCTCTGGCACGCGGCGACGCTGCTGCGGGAGCACCGCGGGGACGGCCACAACGCCGCCCTCGTCGCCCACGGCATCGGCGGCATCGAGGCCCACGCCCTGTTCGCCGTCTCCCTCGGCATGAGGGCGGAGGAGTTCGGCCGGATCCACCACCTGCCCAAGGCACGGCTGGCCGCGGTCGTCGATGGGCTACGCGACCGCGGCCTGGTGGACGCCGCCGGCGGGATCACCGACGTCGGCCGAGCGATCAGGGAGCGGATCGAGACGCTCACCGACGAGCTGGCGGCGCCGGCGTACGACCTGCTCAGCGCGGACGAGCTCGACGAGCTGACCGCGGGACTCGAACCGTTCGCCGCTGCGGTAGCGGCCGTCGACGCCTGAGCGGGTGCATGAGCGCGTGCCCCGCGGCCGATCCGGATGCGCGGCTGGCACCTTGATCGTGCGATCACGTATGGTGTCGCGCCATGACGACCGAGGACATGCCGGGCGCTGCGATCGAGCGGGCGGTGGAGGAGGCGTACGCGGCGTTCGAGTCTGAGCGCTACGACCGCGCCGGTGAGCTGCTGGCGGCTGTCGCTGCCGTGGTGGCGCCCGAGTTCGCCAAGCCGTTCTGGTTTGATGCCGCGTTGTGCGCCCTTGACGGCTGGGCCCGGGACCGCCCGGACGCACGCTCCTGGACGGATCTGCATCCAGCCTGACGCCGAGTGTCTGTGGCGGGCGGACCGTAGGGTGGCGCGATGGGAATGTACCCGGAGTACAAGGAGATACCTGCGGCCCTGCTCGCCCGGCTGCTCGAACACCCCGATGACGAGGAGTGGGTCGACGGGCTCCTGTTCGAGACCGGCGGTTCGGACTCGACCACCGCGCCGGGCTGGAGCGCGGCGGCGAGTCGCTCAACCCTGACCGACGAGGAGCTTCGCGCGCGCTTCACCTGGCCCCACCTGACCTTCTCGGCCGCGCAGCGGCGCCGGCTCGGCGTCCTCGACCTCGGCAAGTATCCGGATCCGGACTGGTTCAGCCACTTCCTGTTCGCGGCCGATACCCCGGAACGGATCGATCTGACCGGCGTGCTCAGCGACGACTGGGACGAGAGGACCGCCGCCTGGGCGACGATCGTGGAGGTGCCGGTCGACGTCGCGCACCACAGCGCCTACCGCGAAGGGGACATCGAGTACGGCTTCCACACGAACGTGCCCTGCTACGGCATCGGCGAGTTCCGCACGGCCGAGGTTCTGGCCTCCGTGTGGGACAAGATCGAACGCGTCCTCGCCGCCTACCCCGAGCTCGCCGACCGCATCATCGAGCAATTCGAAGTGCAGATCAGGTACTACTACGGCTGCGTTGCCCGGGGGAGCGTCGACCTGAGCGCGTGCTGGTAGCGCCATAACGCTGGCGCGGCAGGCGTCCTAACCGAAGTACTTGCTGTAGAAGTTGTGGGTGGGCCAGCTGCTCACCTTGCCGGCGGCGGTCCACAGCATCGAGTCGATGTCGCCGTAGCTCAGGCCCGACGCGTCGTCGCGCTGGTTGAACAACGCCGCCCAGCTCATGCCGTTGTATGTGCGCACCAGCAGCGAGTGCGTGCCGGGCATGCTGCCGACGTGCCAGGTGTTCCGGCCGGTGCCACCGGTCGTGACCGGCCGGACCTGCCAGCCGAGCCCGTAGTACCAGCCGCTGTCATTGACGCCTATGCCGTCGCCGGGCGCCGCCCAGACGCGGCCCAGGGTCGTGCTGTTGAACACCGTGCCGGGCGCGTCGAACGCCGACGCCCACCGCACCAGGTCGACCGCGGAGGCGATCCAGCGGCCGTTGCCTTCCTGCAGGCGCATGCTGAACGTGCCGTACGGCGCCGGCACGGTCGCACCGGACATGTTCAGCACGGTCGTGCCGGTGTACTGCGAGCGGTACGAGACCTCGTCCGGGAACGGCGCGATGCTCCCGCCCAGCTTCATGCGCGTGATGCCGAGCGGCGCCAGCAGCTGCTGATTGACGTAGTCGCCGTACGTCTGGCCACTGACCGCCTCGACCACCTTGGCCGCCAGCAGGTAGCCGTAGTTGCTGTACGCCACCCGGGTCGCCGGGGTGAAGTCGAGCGGGCGGCCGGCCATGTACCGGATGACGTCGTCGGCGGTCAGCTCCATCGGGACGCCGAGCGCGGCGGAGATCTTCTGGTCGCTCCACAGTGGATCGAGACTGGCCGCACGGTCCCATCCGCCGGTGTGCTGCAACAGCCGCCACAGGGTGGTCTTCTGCAGCCGCACGTCGACGGACTGGCCGGTCGGCGGGATGAAATCGAGCAGCGCCGTGACCGGGGTGCCGAGCGTGACCTTGCCGTCCTGGGCGAGTTTGGCGACCGCGGCGGCGGTGACGGACTTCGACAGGCTCGCGACCCGGAACGTCGACGTCGGCTGGACCGGCACCGGCGTCAGCCGGTCACAGCTGTAACCGCGCGCCAGGACCAGCCGGCCCTTGTAGGTGACGGCGAGCTGCCCGCCGGCGATGTACCTGGCCTTCATGAACGTGAGCATGGCGTCGTCGAAGGACGCCAGGGCAGACACGGACGTGCCGGTCGTGGTCCAGGTGGCCGGCAGCGACGGAGGCGGCGGCGGGTAGGGCGCGGCCCGGCCCGCCTCGCCGAGCAGAACACCGCCGGTCAGCGAGCCCAACCCAGTGGCGCCGACAAGCTTGCCCACCGTTCGCCGGCTTACCTGAGCGTCACGCATGCGTCCTCCAGACCCCATCATGATCAACTGGGACAGTGTACGCATCGGGTCATGGGCGTCAATACCGCCGAATTCTCAAGAAAGCCGCAAACTTCCGGCCACCCGGTCAATGCCCGGAGAGCGCTCGGGGCCACCTGCATCGGCTCGCTTCCACTATCGGTATTCAGAGCTGGTTCACATATGGGAACTCTATAGTTTTTGGTTCGAGTATATAGACGCAGTTCTCTCATTTGTGTTAAGAAGTGTTTCACGTTCAATCCTTCCGGTGGTGGTATCCGCCATGCCGAACCCCAAAGGATGTCTCATGAAGGTGCCTCGCTGGTCCTCCCCGCTTCCCCTCTCCGCACATGCCGATCGATGGCGGGGGCGAGTGTTCACCCCGCTGCGTGCGGCGTTCGTCGCGTTGGCCATGCTCGCCGGATCGGCCGCGTTCGCTGCCACCGGCACCGGCGCTCTAGCGGCTCCGGGCGATGACGGCCGGCTCACCGTGCTGCTGTTCTACAAGACCAACTTCCACGCCTCCAACGTGCAGGCCCGGCAGGCCGTGCGTGACCTGGCCACCCAGCTCGGCACGCAGTACAACCAGCCGGTCGACATCCAGGAGACCGACGACCCCGCGGCCTTCACCACCGCGAACCTCGCCACCAAGGACACCGTCGTCTTCGCGCAGACCGGTGGCGTGCTGTTCGACGCGGCCCAGCGCAGCGCGCTCGAGGCGTACATCCGCGGTGGCGGCGGCTACATGGGCATGCACTACGCCGGATGGTCGGTCGGCACGAGCGAGCACGACGTCAACCCGTTCTACTACCGCCTCGTCGGCGCCGTCTCCGAGGGACACCCGGAGAACCCGGGCGTCCGGCCCGGCCGCGTGTTCGTGTCGAACGCCAGCCACCCGCTGGTCCAGGGCGTGACCGCCTCGATCACCCGCAGCGACGAATGGTACGACTGGGTGGTCAACCCCGCACCCAACGTCCGCACCCTGATCGAGGCCGACGAGTCGTCCTACGGCGGCGGCGCCAACGGCTCCCCGCACCCGGTCACCTGGTGCCAGAAGATCGACTCCGGCCGGTCCTGGTACACCTCGATGGGGCACGAGGGCACGGCCTACGCCGAGCCGTACATGCTGGCCCAGATGAAGAACGGCCTCGCCTACGCGGCCGGTCTGCTGAGCGCCGACTGCTCACCGCCCGCACCGCCGGCCGGCGTCCCGGTCCGCTACGAGTTCGAGGAAGGCACGGGTACCACCGCCGCCAACACCGGCAGCGTCGGTGGCGTGGGTGCGGCCGTCCTGACCGGCACCACCGGCTGGTCCACCAACGGCATCCTCGGCAAGGCGATCAACCTGCCCGGCGGCAGCACCGCCAACGCGGTCGACCTGCCGGACAACCTGCTGCAGAACGCGGCGAACTTCACCACCGGGTTCTGGGTGCGCCCCGATGTCAAGAACAACTGGACCAGCATGTTCCACATCGGCGACGGGCTCGGCTCCGCCGGGAGCTACTTCCACATCCAGATGCAGACCCAGGCAAACGGCAACACCGGGCTCGCCGCCACCTTCAAGGCGAAGACCGGCCCCGAGGAGCGGGTCTACGCCACGCCGGTCCGGGACGTGGTCGCCGGCCAGTGGAACCACGTGGCCTTCACCCGGCAGGGCTCGACCGGCACGCTGTACCTCAACGGCGTGGCGATCGCGAGCCGCAACGACCTGACCGTCACCATGACCGGCATCGGCCCGACAGCCAACAACTGGCTGGGCCGCAACGGCTACGGCGACGCCGCGTTCGACGGTCTGATCGACGATGTGCGGGTGTACCCGTCCACGCTGAGCGGTGCGGAGGTGACGGCGATGTACAACGAAGGCAGCGCCGTCCGCTACACCTTCAACGAGAACACCGGCACCACCGCCGCGAACTCGGGCACGAAGACGTCCATCGGTGCGGCCACGCTGCAGGGCACGACGTCCTGGAACGCGGCCGGCAAGTCCGGTGCGGCAGTCAACCTGCCGGGTGGCGCCGCCAACTCGGGCAACCAGGTCAAGCTGCCCGACAACATCCAGGCCGGACTGACCAACCAGTTCGCGGTGTCCTTCTGGGCCCGTCCGGACACCCTTCCGAACTGGGTGCCGCTGCTGCAGATCGGCAGCAGCACGGACACGTTCTTCCTGCTCCAGTCGGGCACGAACAGCGGAACCACCGGCTTCGGGGCCACCTTCAAGGCGGCGGGAAACTCAGCACAGGAGCGCCTCACGCTCGGCTCCGGCCGGGACCTGCCGCTCAACCAGTGGACCCACGTGGTGTTCACGATGAACGGCTCGACCGGCAAGATCTACTTCAATGGCGTGCTCCAGGGCACCCGGACCAACTTCCCCATCGGTATCGGCAATGTGGGCGTGGGCGGCACCACCACGGCCAACTTCATCGGCGGGACGAGCTGGGGCGACCCCCGGTTCGACGGTCTGATCGACGACTTCCGTCTGTACGGCTACGAGCTCACCGCCGACCACGTGGCGCAGCTGTACTCGGGTCGCCGGTGACCGCGCTGTTCTAGTGGCAGCATCCACGCCCGTGTGTACATGACGACGTGGGCCCCGGGATCTCTCCCGGGGCCCACGTTCGTGCTGACGCTGCAGGTAGGCCTGGGTCGCGCGATTGGAAGCCGGCGTTGGCCGGTCGTGGTTACTGCTGGATTCCCAGCGCGGCCGCGAGCCGCGGGCCGATCGCCGCCGCTGCGCCGTGCCCGGGCAACCAGCTGCAGGCGAGGCCAACGGCCGCGACCCGTCCGGTGCTCAGCAGCAGCCGCAGCGCGTCGGCGACCTGCTCGGCGGACGGGCCGCCTGGTGTCGGGAAGCGCAGGCCCGGCAGGTCGGCCGGCCTGATGACGTCCATGTCGAGGTGGACGTACAGCGGCCGGTCCGGCAGTTCCGCGGTGGTGAGGTCCGCGACTCCGCACCGGCGGATCCGCGCCCCGTCCAGGTAGGCGGCCTCGGGCGGGTCCAGATCCCGCGCGCCGGCCAGCACCATCTGATGCTCTGGGACAGCGTGCAGGCCGAGCCGGTCGGCGATCAGTTCAGGCCGGTAGCCCGTCAGCATCCGCAGCGACATGCCGGCCAGATAGCCGGACGTCGTCGTCTCCGGCGTCTGCACGTCGCCGTGGGCGTCGAACCACACGATGCCCGGATCCGTGCCCGCGCGCTGAAGCCCAGCCACAATCCCCAGCGCGGTGAGACAGTCGCCCGTCACGACCACCAGCGGGGTGTCGCCGCCGCCCGCGGGGGCCGCCGCCGCCACCGCGCCGGCGACCGCCGAGTACAGCGGGGCGAGCCGCGCCCACAGGTCACCGGCGGCCAGCTCCGCGGTCACGATCTCGCCGGGCCGCAGCGCGAAGTCCAGGTCCGGCAGGTGTTCGTCGAGGTGATACGGAACGCCGATGACTGACACGCCCACACCATAACGAGGACAACCCCGGCCAGGGTGCCCGTCCGCCGACTCAGCGGGCTGGCACTGCCTCGCACGGTGGCTGCCACTCCCGCCTGATCAGCCCGTACACCCACGAGTCCGAGACCTCGCCGTTCACGACGCAGTCTTCACGCAACGTCCCTTCACGCACGAATCCGAGCTTCTCCAGGACGCGGGCAGACGCAGCGTTGCGCGTATCGGTCTCGGCCTGGACCCGATTCAGGTCCAACGTGTCGAATGCCCACCGCAGCAGAGCGTGCGCGGCCTCGGTCGCGTAACCGTGGCCCCATGCCGCATCGTCGAGGCAGTAGCCCATCGACGCGCTGCGGTAGTCCGGGTTCCACCGGGTCAGGCTGCACCAGCCGATGAACGCCCCGTCGGAAACACGGTCCATGGCCAGCCGCGTCCCGGTGCCGTCCTCTGTCATCCGCCGGCAGGCCGCGATGAACCGCTCGGCGCGCACCCGCTCGCTCCAGGGCGGCGCGTCCCAGTAACGCAGCACGTAGGCGCTGCTGTGCAGCGCGAAGAGGGCGTTCGCGTCGGCGTCGTTGAACGGACGCAGTCGCAGGCGAACGGTCTGCAGCGTGGGAGCAGGTAGGGACATGGGTCCATGTTGCCTCCCATGACGTGGTGACCGCGCACCCGCACACGCACTTCTCGGCAACGTTGGAGACGGCGGCATGAGTGGCGCCGTGCCCAGGCGTAAGACGGCCGGCCGGGACCTTTCGGTCCCGTCCGGCCGTCCGGCGTCGATCAGCCGCGGTAGCAGATCCCGCTGATCGGCCTCGACGTGAGGGTGACGACCTGCAGGGCGCCGGTGTCGCGGGCGATCAGCTCGATGGTCACCGGACCGCTCTCGAACGGGTCGCCCTTGCTCGCGGTGAGGTGCACCAGGAGTACCCCGGCCGGGTGGAAGCCCAGAAGAACACGGTTGTCCATCGGGCCGTACTCGACGCCGCCGTTGAGGGGGCGCTGGGCGCCGGGAATCCGGTCGGGGAGTGGGTACCGTTGCGTGAGCCGGCCGGTGTCCAGGTCGAACCCGGCGAGGACGACGTTGCGGTCATGCCCGGCCGGGGCCGACGCGGGGGTGTCGTCCGGCCCGGCCGAGTCGTGGACCGGGATGAACACGGTGTGATCGTCGATGTCCAGGCGTGGAATGCCGCGCCCCGCTGCCATGGTCTCGGTGGGCGCCAAGCCCAGGGCGGCCACGGTGATCTCGCGGACGACCGCGCCGGTCGTGCCGTCCGCCAGACGCAGCCCGGAGAACGGCACCTCCTCCGAGGAGCACAGCACCAGCTGGCCCGAGTTGCGGACCGCGCACACCCGGCCGGCCCGCGCCGGGTCGAGCGGCACCGTGCTGCGGGCCCCGGTGGTGAGGTCGACCAGGTACGTCACACCTGACCTCCGCGACGTCTGGACCACCAGCCGCCGGCTGTCCGGGGACCAGCTGGCGCTGAAGGTCGTGTCGCCCTCGAACTCCTGCCGCCCGGTGCCGGTCAGGTCCCGCAGCACCCATGGCCCCTGGGAGCTCCGCAGGACCAGCAGCCACCGCCCGTCCGGCGAGATGCCCTGCACGCTCAAGGCGTTCACGCGGTACTGCCGGCCGTCCGCGGTCAGCAGCACCACGTCGTCGCCGGACACGAAGGCCAGCTCGGCCGAGCCGACGCCGCGGTCCTCGGGCAGCGCCGGCGGGGACTTCTCCGGGACGAGACGCTGCGGCAGGCCTGCCGCGGACGCTGAGGGCTCCTGACCGCCGCCGTCACCACCGAACGGCCTGGTGACGCCGACCAGCCCGGCGACCACGAGCAGGGCCGCCGCGACCGGGACCAGGCGGGCCATCGCGCGGCGGCGCCTGATCACCCGTACCGCCTGGTCGGTCACGTCGTAGACACGTGCGTCCTGCGCCGCGTCGTCCAGCATGTCTTTGAGCATCGTCATGCCGGGACCTCCGCGTCCTCGATGAGTTCCGCCAGCTCGGGAGCCACGACACGGAGCCGGCCGAGGGCATGATGGGTCTGGCTCTTGACCGAGCCCACGGTGCAGCCGAGCGCGTCGGCGGTGTCGGCCTCGGAAAGGTCCTCGAAGTAGCGCAGCACGATCACCGCGCGCTGCCCCGGTGCCAGCCTCGCGAGCGCGTCGCGCAGCACGATCCGGCGCACCGCGTCCACGGACTCGTTCCGTCCGGCCTGCCGCTCCGGCGGGTCGGCGGCCAGCACCTCCCGATGCCGCCGGCTGCGCCAGGACGATACGTGCTCGTGGTACAGCGCCCGCCGCACGTAGGCGTCCGGATTGCCGCCGCGGATCACCCGACGCCAGTGCCGGGCCACCTTGATGAGCGTCACCTGCACCAGGTCCTCGGCCGCGTGATGCTCGCCCGTCAACAGGAACGCGATACGCGACAGCCGCCCGATCCGTGCGGACACGAACTCACGAAAACTTTCCTCATCGTCCACCGGCCCCCCAAAATCTCTGTGTCGCCTCGGTACACGACAGCAACAGGGTCCGAGGTTGGCTTCGACGACAGGTGTTTCCGTCTGCCGTCCAGCGCGAACAGGTCGTCGCGGATGACGGCGTCCGCGCCGATCCCGATCGCGAGCCGCGGCGCACCATCTGCGTGACCCGATTCGACCACGTCGGCTGGTTGCGGACCGCTACCGGGCAGCTCGGACGTCCTTCAGCACAGCGTCGCCGCCGGGATCGCTGGACCAGAACGCCTCGCGCAGGTTTGACAACGCCATCAGGTGGGGGACGCAGTCGGCAAGCGCGTCATGGTCCGCGCCCGACAACCACCAGTCGCATTGGTGCAACCCTGACCACAACATGAGCCGCACGTTTGGCCCTTCGAAGCGGTACTGCGTGTGTCCGGGCCATCCCGCGGTCGCGGCAACCTCGCCGAATCCGGCCCGCAACACCGCGAGTACGTCGGCATCGAGCACGTCGGCCTGGGCCTGGACCAGCGGCTGCCCGGCCAGGCACGACTGATCCCATCGCCGAGCGCTGACGAACGCGTCGACACTCGGCGCGTACACCTGTGTCCCCATCCGGTCCGGCGTGGGATCGCCCAGGTTACCGCCCACAAGCACCGGCGGGGATGGATCGCCGAGCGGTACACCCCAGCTGACCACTCCCTGGTTCTCGCGTGCGATGACGAGCACCGGTGCCGGCCACCCAGGAAAGAGCCGCTGCCCGTCACGGGGATCGTCCACGACGACCTGAGCGGGAAACACGACCTGGTCGCCGTAGACCGCCGCGACTTCATCGGCGATGCCCGCGGTGAGCGTTTCGGCGAGCGTTGCGGGAACCGTTGCCGGCCGAACCATCAGGCCCTCCAGCTGCTCGTGGCCAACGGGCGCAGCATGACACAACAACAGCCAGCGGCGATGCGGGACCACCGATCGCGCCACTCGCCGGCGACCACCACGACAGCGGAGGCGCTCCAGCGGCACGCCGGCTCGTGCGCGTAGTGTCCGTGCCGCTGGTGAGCGGGCCGCGATCATCGCGTTCACCGATCTCGTGGCCGCTACGGCCCGAAACGGCCCCATGCGACGAGGGCGGCCAGGGCGATGTAGGTCAGGTTCACGATGATGACGGTCCGTTCGTGACGGCGGAGGTGAACGATGATCGCTCCGACCATCAGGACGATGATGCCGACCGCGGCCAGCGGCACGAGTATCGGCGCTACGCCGCTCGCGGCGGGCAGCACGAGGCCCGCCGCAGCGACGACTTCCAGCGCACCGATGGCCTTGACCACGCCCCCGCCGACATCCTGGACCCATCCACCGCCGGGGGCGGCGGCGAGCTTCTGCTTCGGCTGGGTCAGCTTGATGAGACCGCCGGCCAGGAAGGCGGCGGCCAGCAGTCCGGCGACGATCCACAGGGTCACATGCATTGCGGCTCCTTGTACGGCTGAGGAAGTGGTGTGCGACGGCCGGGCTGATGTCAGACGTGGTAGATGACGGCCACTGTGAATGTGGCGACATCTACGGCAAAGAACAGCGACCAGTTGGCCAGGTCGCGGGAACCCACGCGCAGGTGGGCGACGAGCGCGCCGACGAAATAGAGCACCAGGCCCCCGGCGGCGAACAGGCCGAGCACCGGCCAGACGAATCCGGCGAGGAGCCCGGCCGTACCCGCTGCGAGCAAGCCGCCCAGCACCGGTCCCCACCACTGCGGCAACCCTTTCATCCGCAGCTGGGCCTTCGGAAAGGGGTGGCCGATCAGATAGACGACGGCGGCGGAGCCGGAGAACAGTGCGGCGAGGATGGTGAGCGCGACGTACGCGACGAACATCGGTGGCCTTTCGGGGCGGCAGGTGAGGCCTGGCCAGGCTGGCCATGGCGCTCCCGAAGCCTCGGCCACCGGACCGAGTTGATCAACAGCGATGTCGGCAACGACCGTTCACGTTGACTTACCGATAGGTGTCGGCGACAACGTGCGCGAAGTCGCGGATCAGGCTGGTTTCCGTCGCCGTACGCCAGACCAGCGCCCACCGCGACAATGGAGCATCGGCAATCGGGACGTAGACGATTTCTGGCCACTGGTAGTAGTCGGCCGCCTCCGCCTGCGTCAATGCCACCGAGGCGCCGCTCGCGACCGCGGTGAGCACCTCCTGGAAGGTGCTGACCAGCGGCCCCCGAGGGATGGGGCGTCCGCTGGGGGTGAAGAACGGAACGAGGCTGTCTTCCATGTACCGCGGTATCGGCCCCCGCGGCCCAACCACGGCGTGTTCGGCGAGGTCTTCGAGGCTGATCGACGTCCGAGTGGCGAGCGGGTGTCCGCGGGCCATCATGGCGCGAACCGGGACGCTGCGTATCACTGGGCCGACGGTGAGGTCCGGCTCGTGGACCGGCAGCCACAGCACCCCGACGTCGACCTCTCCCGCGCGCAGCAAGCCAAACGGGTCGGGCGGGTGGATCTCCGTGAACCGCAGTTCGACACCCGGGTGCCGCACGTGGAAGGCTTCGGTGGCGGCGCTGAGCGTCTGCGCGATCGCTCCCATCGTGCCCAACGTGAGTCTGCGCCGAGTGCCCTGCGCCAGGGCGGTCACCGCCGCGATACCCTCAGCCAGCTGCTCGTACGCGGGCCGCAGACGGTCGCGCAGTTCGACACCGATCGGCGACAGCTGGACCGTGCGGCTCGTGCGATCGAACAGGGCGGCACCAATGCGCCGCTCCTGGGCTTTGATGGACTGACTCACGCGAGCTCGCGAGATGTGCAACCGCTCGGCGGTACGACCGAAATGCAGTTCTTCTGCGAGCGTCAAGAAGATCTCAATGTCGCGTAGCTCCACCCCGCCTCCCGCCCGTTCGACCTGCTGTCAGACGGGCAGTTTATCGTCGGCGCCCAGGTCGGCTCTCCAGCGGGGCGCGGCCGCTCATCGACAGATCCGCTTACCGGAACAGGACTTCTGTATCCGCGAGTGAGTGCAGGTTGGGTTTCTCCTCGGTCCAAGCCTCGCCAAACCGCGAGTACGCCGGCATCGAGCACGAGCACCGGTGCCGGCCACCCAGGAAAGAGCCGCTGCCCGTCACGGGGATCGTCCACGACGACCTGAGCGGGAAACACGACCTGGTCGCCGTAGACCGCCGCGACTTCATCGGCGATGCCCGCGGTGAGCGTTTCGGCGAGCGTTGCGGGAACCGTTGCCGGCCGAACCATCAGGCCCTCCAGCTGCTCGTGGCCAACGGGCGCAGCATGACACAACAACAGCCAGCGGCGATGCGGGACCACCGATCGCGCCACTCGCCGGCGACCACCACGACAGCGGAGGCGCTCCAATGGCACGCCGGCTCGTAGCGTGGGAGGGTGACATTCGGAACCCACGCCCGGAAGGCCGGCGATCCCGTAGCGGAATCGGCTGATGGCCCGGCCCGCGTTCCTGCGGTCTCCGGTGTCAGGTGTGGGGAGAGACCGGCAGGTAATGGGCCAGGTAGGTCAGCGCCTCTGGGGTGAGTTCAGCGGCCGGCTGCCGCTCGCGGATCGCCCGGATGAGCGTCCCTTCGATCAGGAACCGGTAGGCGAAGCTCTCCACGCTCGGCGCGCACCAGTACAGCTCGGCAGATCCCACCGGGCCATCGGCGACGCGCAGACGTCACAACGCATGCCGGGATTCTGCCACGGGGGTGTGTCAGGAATTCGGGATCAGCGAGCACCCTCCGCGGCGACTTGCCAACCACGGTGAAGAACACCTTCAGGTCATACGCGACCGCCGCGACCGTGTTCGGTCGGGACCGCACCGCCAGAAACTCCAGATACGCGTCCAGCAACGCCACCCCGAACCGGACAACAAGATCGCCGGCCGCGTCCCGCGACCGAAACAGCCGCAGAGCACCCCACGACATACAGGAACCCCTCTCTGCCCGACCTACCAGCGTCAACACACTGAAGGTGAACCAGGATTACCTGCATATCAAGCAGAAGCGGACGCCGTCTACAGTCCTGTGATCTGGTCGTCGCCGCCGACGGAGGGTGGGGCATGGGCTATTGGGGCACGCTCATCGCGGTTCGCGGCAGTCGGACGCCGACGGCGCTGCAGGATCTCGACGCGGCTGTCCGCACGCATGAAGGCGCTGCTCGCGGTGACGGTTGGCGGGTCTACGACGTGCCTGACAACGTGCTCGGACGAGGGCTTGATGTTCTGCTGGACCTGGTCGCCGCTTCGTCGAGCCCGGTGATCGCCGCGTACATCGCCGACAGCGACTACGGTCAAGTGGTCGCGGCAAGTCCGTCCGGTGACCGGTGGGGCGTCTGGCTTGATCGAGGCACCGCGCATGCGTTTGAACGCGAACACCACGTGATGAACGGGATGCCTCACGCGGCTGCGCGGCGCCGGGCCGACGAAACGATCGCCGCGTTCGGCTGTCCGCCCGCCGAGGCCGTGCGGCATGCGATCGGCTGGGCGGCTGAAGCGGGGTACACGGTCCAGGCCGGGGCAATCGGACAGATCCTGCGCACGGCACGCCGGCCGGGGCTCGCGGCACGACTGAGCCTTCCAGGGACGCGATATGTCTTCGCCGAGGACGCGTACTTCGGTCTTCTCGACAGCTTGGGTCTGCCTCGTGCGAGCGTCAGCAACCCTGCGCGACATTTGGATGAGGCGTGAGCCCGCCGTCCACCAGCCTGCACACTCGCGCACCTCGCGGCTACACGAGCGGAAGCCAAGATCGACCAACCGGATGACGCCGCTGCAGCGGATCGCGGCTCGATCTGGACGCCATGATCACGGCGACGTTCGCTCGCGGATCGATGCGCGCACGTCACTTTGCTCGCGTCGGTGACCGAGCGCAGACCGTCCCGGTGCGGGTCAAGCGGTGGCGGCGCCCATGCCCCGGCTAACCTCAGCAACCCGGATAGAACGCTGAGGCGACCGAGACGGCGGCGAGAACGACCCACCCACCACCGAGCGCCGCCCAGTACGCGTCGGCCGGCCGCGTGATCGCGGACAACCCAGCGGCGAGGCCGCCGAGCACGACGTGCGCGGCCAGATAGGTCAGCACCATCGCGAACAGCACCGTACCCCGCCCGCCGGTGTCAAGGTCGACATCGCACCCTCGCCCGCCGCCTGCCATTCGCACCGCCGCGAAGGTAGCGCCGTCCACCAGCCCGTTCCCGATCGCAGCGATGAAGAGACCTAGGCACACCAGCAGAACCCTGGATCGCATGGCGGTGAACCTACAGCACCTGACGCCGGCCGGATTGCGGCTATGAGCGGAAAAGCGATCAAGGTCGTCGACGGTTGTGCGGACGCCCTACCTGGCGTCGCGGGCAGGCGTTGAGGGCTCCTATGCTTCGGGACGTGACGAAGATCGTGACGCTGGGAGCGATCACCTGCCCGTCGGGTGAGTTGGTCCTTATGGACGGCGGGTACCTGGGTTTGTGGTCCGGCGACCGTGCGCCCGAGCAACAGCGTCCCGACGACATTCCGCCGGGGGTCGACTTCGAGATCGTCGGGGCCGACGCGGAGACGGCCGCGCGATCGTTCGATCGGCAGGTCGGCCGCACCCTGTACGACATTCCGGAGCGCAGCGCCGCGGATTTCACCGCACTGTTCGATGAGCACTGTCGCGAGCATCGCTACTCGGCTGCGTTACGGCGCTTCGAGGGCCAGGTCCCGCACCGCGAACGGGTACGGCGGGCTGTCGCTGGTGGCGAGCCGAGCTTTCTGGTCAGTGGCGTGCCGGTGATCGTGATCGGTGGGGTGCCGACCGACCGGCCGGTGCGGGTCACCGCATCGCCTGAGGAGGACTGGGGTTGGCGACACATCCGCCTCGAGGTCAGCGCCGGCCCAGCGGCGCAGCGGCGCGAACTTGGTCGAATCGGTGTCGACAACGCCCGGCTCGTCTTCGCCGATGCTGATGCGTTGAACGCATGGGTGCACGAGGACGCGATGGACGGCATGGCGGATGTCGTCTTCTGGGGCCGGGACGAGGAAGCGGTGGCAGCCGAGTTCGGCGCGAGCCGGGTCGGCGCTGACGGCTTCGGCTGGCTCGACGTTCCGATCCGCGAGGCGTACAGCAGGGCAGTCGCCCTGGACGCGCATCGCAACAGCTCAGCGGGTCGACGCTTCGCCTTCGACTTCCGGCCGCACTCCCACCACTGGCAGGTGATGGCGGGCGTGCGTGCGGCCGAGCACGAAGCCGCCACCATCCAGGTCGGCGGCGCGGACATCATGTTCGCGATGACCTCTGCCGGCGACGGCTTCTTCCCGGCCCATGCCGAGATCGGCAGCGACGGCGAACTCGTGGCGATCCAGATCACGATCAGAACCGAATAATGATCAGGGCCGGATGAACTTGGTATCCGCGAGTGCGTGCAGGTTGGGTTTCTACTCGGTCCAAGCCTCGCCGAACAGCGTCCACAGCCGGGGGTACCAGCGGGCGATACCCGTGAGCCTAGATCCGTTCAACACCCAGAATTCGACACCCGCCAGTCCCAGCAGGATGGCGATCGGAGAGCGGCGAATCAGGATGTTGTCGGACCGGAGGGGATTCGAACCCCCGGTGGGGCATGGCACGCCAGCGGCCCCACGCACCTTCGAGCCGCCCGTACGTGCCCGGCCTTCGACTCTGAGCGCTGCAATAACCCGGCTCTGCCACCGGTCCAGACGCAGTATGGTTCGATCTCGCCGCCCACGCAGACAGGTTTCTCGACGGCGTCGAGCGCTGTCGGCGGCGGATCCGGACGGTCGATCTTTGCCGCCGCGTGCTCCGTCGAGTCCGTCGGACGGAGCACGCGGTTGGGCGTTACGTCACCATCAGAGCCAATGGGCACTGCGGCGATGCTGCCGGATGGTGGGGATCGTCCTCGGCTCAGCCGGGCCGGTCACCCGTAGAACCGTCCTCGGTCGCCGCCAGCCGAATTTCAACGGCCCGCACCATACATCCCACGAGCACCACCCGGCCTGGAAATTGTCGTAACGAGGCCTCGGCATGGCCGGCCGCTCACGCCATCGGCACGTTGCTACAGCCGGTGACGGACCGCAGGTGGACGTCCGCGCCGTGACAGCGGCCGAAGAGGATGGCCTCCAGCGCGGTATGCGTGGCCGGACGCGGCCCAGCGCCGACGGTGAGCAGAGTTCCGGTCGGCCGTAGGCCGCGATTATTCCGCCTTGTCGTGCAACACGGGTGGCGCCCAGCTTCGTGTTAGGGGCGAGCAGGGAGGCGAGTTGACATTCGAGGAGTACGTGGCGGCGCGGTTGCCGGCGCTGCTGCGGCAGGCGACGGTGCTGGCCGGCGATCCGCACGTGGCTGAGGATGTCGTCCAGGACGTCCTCATCAAGGCGCAGCCGAAGTGGGCGCGGATCTGCGAGTTGGACGCACCGGACGCGTACCTGCGCAAGATGATCGTGAATGAGCTGCTGTCCGCCCGGCGGCGGGTAGCTGCCGCCCTCCGCCGGGAACGGGCCCAATGGCCGGCACCGGCCCGGAATGACGTCGACGTGATCGTGCTGCGTGAGGCGATCCTGCAGGTGATCCGTACCCTCCCGGTCCGTCAGCGCCTCGTGATCGCGCTGCGCTTCTACGAGGACATGTCCGACGCCGACATTGCCGCGTTACTGGACTGCACCGAGGGGACGGTGCGGAGTCAAGCGTCGCGTGCGCTGGCCAAACTGCGTGAGATGGCGGCGACGCAACCAGTACTGGAGGACAAATGATCGACGCCGATGCCATCCGTAGCGCCTTCGCCGCCCTCGCCGACGAGGCCCCGCCACCGGAGCGGATCCACGCTTCGCTGGCCGTTCGTGCGCGCCGGCACCGCCAGCGCCGGCTGGTCCTGCGGCTCGCCGGCGCCGGCACGGTCGCGGCCGCCACCGGCGTCGCGGCGGCTGGAGTGTGGCGCTTCACCCGGCCGCCGGAGTCGAGGTTCCCGGTGCTGCACGCCGGTCCCGGCGGCGGCTGGCTGGAGGTTCCCCTGCGCTTCCGTCCGACATGGCTGCCCCGTGGGTACGGCGAAGGGCAACGTGGCGTCGTCGTGGAGGGGACGCAGGCGCCCGTGGTCTCGCGGGGCTGGCAGACAGGCGACATGAGCCAGGGGATCTCGTTGATGGTCGGCTGGCATTCATCGCTCGATCCCGATCGGCCGAACGGTCCACTGACAACGATCGACGTCAATGGGGTGCCGGGCGAGCTCGTCCAGGTCGGCGATCAGGCTCTCGGCACGTTCCTCACCTGGCAGCCGCCTGGCCAGCCGCAGCTGTTGATCAGCGTACACACCGATGATGGCGCGGACGCCCAACAGCACCTGGCCGTCCGGGTCGCGCGCTCAGTGCGGCCGGATCCGGGGGTCACCTCGGTCGGCCCGCGCTTCGGCTGGCTGCCGCTTGACCTTGCTGCCGCGCCCTGGCGGCTGGCACACGGATTTGCCGGCACCGACTGGGTCCAGGATGTGAGGGTGAGCGGCACCGGCGGACGGCAGCTCATCATCAGCATGGGGACCAGCGCTGAGATGCGCCTGGCGAACACGTTCACCAGCGAACCGGTCCGCATCCGCGACTGGAGCGGCTGGCAGGTGCCGGCGATGAGACAGCTCTTCCTGACCCTGCCCGACGGCGTCGAGGTGTCCGCCCAACTCGTCGATGGACCCGGCGACGAACAGGTCATGCCCACCCTGATCCGGATCATCGAGGAGTTTGAGTTCGGACCATGGCCGGACATGAGCTGGATCGGTGGACGTTGAGGTTCAGGCCCGACCACCCGGCGGGCACGTGGCCCTACCGGAAACACGTCCTCGTCACGACATAGGCCGAGGCACGCACATCGGCTCCTTATCTACTGATGGTACGACCGCAGCCCGGCCCAGGCTGGGTCGAGGTGACCGGCGGGGTGGCTCTCACAGATGGGCGAGGACTGATCTGGCGACAGACTCGGCAAGGTCGTGAGCCGTAGTTATGTGCCCGAGGCCGAGTACGCGGCGAGGATGTAGTTCGGTTTCTCAAGGCGTGCGGTGTCGTGTGTGCGGGATGCGGGGCGGCCCTACGGTGATGATGCCGACGGGTCAGCCACCCCCGGCGGCGTGGACGAAGGCGCGGACCAGTGTGGTCTCTGCGGCGCTGCGCCACACCGGGGCGTACCGCAGGACCGGGCCGTCGGTGATGGGCACGAATGCGAGGTCGTGACGCTGCCGGGAGGCGGCCGCGTAGGACCCGACGGGGGACACGACGCTGCCGGCGCCGATCGCCGTGAGGGCCTCCTCGAGGGTGGCCGCGGTGGTGCCGCGCCGGATGGGCCGCCCGGACGGGGTCACGGCCGGGGTGTGCGAGTGCCACACATAGTCCGGGACGGGGCCCTCCAGGTCCACCACCGGATGATCGCCGAGGTCCTCCATCTCGACCCGGTCCCGGCCGGCCAGCGGATGAGCGGCGGAGACGGCCAGCACCAGCCGCTCGGTGTACAGCTGCGGCCCGACGGTGAGGTCGGGCTCGCGGACGGGCAGCCAGAGCAGGCCGATGTCGACCCGGCCCGCGCGCAGCCCACCGAACGGGTCGGAGGGGAGGATCTCACGCATGCGCAGCTCGCACTGCGGATGCCGCTGCCGGAACAGGTCGAGGACGGCGGCGATCTCCCGGTGGTGGGTGTCGTAGGTGCCGATGGTCAGGGTGCCGACCTGTCCGCGGGCGGCGGCGGTGGCCTCGTCGATGCCGGCCATGATCTCGCGGTAGCCCGCGCCGAGCCGGTCGTGCAGCCGCTCGCCGAGCGGGGTGAGCCGGACGGTGCGGCTGGTCCGCTCGAACAGGGCACCGCCGATCCGGCGCTCCTGCTGTTTGATCGACTGGCTGACCCGCGCCGGGGACACGCGGAGGCGTTCGGCCGTACGCCCGAAATGCAGCTCCTCGGCCAGAGTCAGGAAGATCTCGATGTCGCGCAGCTCCACCAGGCCGCCTCCCCTCCGGTCACCCGCGCGTCCGGATCGTGCCCCTGAACTGCGTGATCGGGGAAGTTTACGGCGTCGATGCCGAACGATAACCGGTGGCTTAAGCGGCGGTTCGATCTTTTGCGTTGTTCCGCGCCGGTGGCGGGGCGATGGTGCGTCCATGAGCGAAACCTTGATCGAGCATCCGATGCATGACGTGGCGAAGTTGCCCACCGGGTTCGGGCGGCTGTGGACCGCGCAGACGGTGTCCTCGCTCGGTGACGGGGTGACGCATGCCGCGCTGCCGCTGCTGGCATTGACCCTGACCCGGGATCCGATGGCCCTCGCGGTCGTCACGGCGGCCGGGACGCTGCCCTGGCTGCTGTTCGGAGTGCTCGGCGGCGCGCTGGTGGACCGGTGGGACCGCCGGCGCACGATGTGGGTCGCGGACACGATGCGTGCGGTGCTGCTCGCGGTGCCGGTGGCCGCGGCGGCGCTCGACGTCCTGAGCATTCCACTGCTCGCGGCCGTCGCGTTCCTGCTCGCCCTCGGCGGGCTCTTCTTCGACACGGCCGCGACGGCCTACCTGCCGGATCTGCTCCGCCGCGACCCCGCACTCCTGGAACGCGCCAACGCCCGCCTGCGTAGCACCCAGACCGCCGCGTCCGGCTTCGCCGGGCCACCTGCGGGCAGCGCGCTGCTCACGCTCGGACGGGCGGTTCCGCTGCTCGCCGACATGGTGTCGTTCGTGCTTTCCGCACTGCTCGTGCGGTCGCTGCCCGCGGTGCCGCGGCCGGCAGCGGTCGCCCGCGAGTCACTGCTGCGCCAAGCGCGGGCCGGAGCCTCGTACGTCTTGCGGGACCGGCTGCTGCTCGGGCTCGCGCTGCGTCCGGCGGTCGGCAACGTCGCCTTCCTTGCCGTGGAGACCGTCCTCGCCCTCTTCACCCATGAGCGCCTCGGCATGGGCGCTTTCGGCTTCGGGCTGCTCCTCACCGCGGAGGCCGCCGGAGGTCTGCTCGGCGCGGGCGTCGCCTCGTTCCTCGGCCGGCGGCTCGGCACCGGCACCGCACTGACCTGCACGGCCGCGGTCGAGGGTCTGGCCATCCTGGGACTGGCCGCCGCCCCGAACCCGTACGTGGCCGGGCTCGCACTCGCCGTCTGCGGGGCGGGGATGGGCGCCACGATGGTGCTCGCGCCCTCCCTCCGGCAGGCGATCGTCCCGGCACACCTGATGGGCCGGGTCGCCTCCACCTCCCGCATGCTCGCCATGTGCGCCGCCCCGTTCGGCGCGTTCCTCGGCGGCTGGCTGGCCACCGCCTACGACCTGCGCACCCCGCTCTACGCCGCCGCCGGCCTGCTCCTGGCCATGACCGCCGTCACGGCCACCATGACCAGCAACCGCCGGGTCGAGACGGCACTGCGCAACGCCGCCACGTCTCCCTGAGGATCCAGCAGCTCGCCTCAGCGATCGGCTCGGCCGCGGTCACGTCGATCTTCTTCCAGGCCGCGACCTCCGGACTGGCCCATGCGATGACGGTCAGCCTTGTGTCATCCTGGCCGTCGCCCTGATGCCCCGCACGGCACCGGCAGAGCCCGACCAGTGAACCGCCGGTCGAGCCGCCGGTTGAGCCGCCGGTCGAACCCAGCGACAGCTGGCCGCCGGCGGCTATGACCACGGCGCGGTAGGGACTTCGGCTATGTCGGGTGTCGCGGGGTTGCCGTGGTACACCCGGCACCGCGGCGGCTGTTCGCAGCCGTGGACCAGGTCGTGCAAGGCGCGTTCCTGACCCATGCAGGTGTCCTCGACGTAGTCGAGTCCGGCCTCGCCGGCGATCTGCCGGGCTTCGCGACTGACCAGGCCGAGTTGCAGCCAGACCGCGCCCGCACCGACCGCCGCGGCCATGCGGACGATCTCCGGTGCCTCGTCGGCGGGTCGGAAGACCTCCACGACGTCGACGTGTTCGGCAACGTCGGTCAGGCGGGCGTAGGCGTGCTCGCCGAGGATGGTGTCGGCGTGCGGGTTGACCGGCACGATGCGCCAGCCCTGTTCCTGCAGCATTCCCGGCACCCAGTGGGCCGGCTTCTGCGGATCCCGGGAGGCGCCGACCACGGCGATGGTGTGCGCCTCGGTGAGGATCTGGCGCGGAGTACGCATCTGGATGACCTCCCTTGCTGCGCCTGGGTGCGCGTTCGGGTGTGCGAGGTTCAGCGGACTGCCGGTGGCGGCGTCAGCGCCGGCTCGTCCCAGAGCGGGTCGGCGAGGACCTCGACGACCTCCCGTGCCAGGCGGCGGGGGGCTCGTGCGGGTGCGGCGCCGTCGGCTGGAATGCCGATCCGGACGCCGATGGCGGGGTATCCGACGCCGCCGAGCGTGCGGCGCACGGCCTGGCGGGCGGTTTCGTGTTCGACGAGGTCGCTCATCGTGGAGGTGGCCAGATGCTCGACGGTGGCGGTGAGCAGCACGGCGGACAGGGCCACCCCGCCGGTCAGCCAGTCGCCGGGGCCGTCGCCGTCGGTGACGACGATGCCGTAGCGGGCGTACTGGTCTTCGACGTCGGTGTCGCTGTGCAGCCCGCTGGGGTAGCCGATGGCCCTGAAATCGCGCAGCGGAATCTTGCGCGGGCCGGCGTCGCTGAGGGTGTCGGTGGGCACGCCGTCGCGCGCTTCGCCGGGGCGGCGGATCCAGGCGGCGAGCTCCGCGCGGTAGGCGGGGTCGGTGAACTCGGCGTCGGCGGCGAGTGCGGCGGCCGCCGCGATGTCTGCCAGGTCCCGGGACCAGGTGACCTGCAGGTGCGCGCCGCAGCGCTCTGCGGCGCCGCGCAACGGGTCGAGCGCCTCGTCCGGCACGGGCCGGGCGGCGAACGACCGCCGGTCGGAGTGGCGTTTCATGATCGCGTCGGCGAGCGGCACGGCCGCGGGCGACGGTGGCGCCGGCCCGTCGTAGTGCACCACCGCCATCAGGTCCGGGTCGTGATTGGACGGCAGCGACTCGACGGTGAAGTCGGCGCCTTCGGCGGCGAGGGTCACGCAGGCGTGGTGGAGGGCGGTGCCGCAGCTGAGCGTGAGCAACCGGCCGTCCGGGTCGATCGTCGACAGCCCGCGGTCGCGGTCGGCGAAGAGCAGCGCCGTGTCGTGTTCGATCCGCCAGCGCCACGGCTGGGTGTTGAGCACCGAGGGCGCATGGACGGCGGCCACTGCGGCACGGGCGAGGAGCCGGCACACCGCCGCGACGGTGAACCCCTGAGTGGGATCGTTGCGCTGCGGGTGCTGCTGCGTTCGCATGATGACTCCCCTCGAGACAGGTGCTGGGCAGTTTGTCGGTACCTGCCCCGCACAGCGCGAACCAACCACCGCCGGAGCGCGGGCTGTGATCCAGCGTGCGGGACCAAAGACCCTGAACGACCACCGCCCGTGCGTGGACAGTTGAGGGGAGAGGCCCGACCCGCGAGATCAATGAGCGTTGCCAGGCCGGACGACCTGAGGAGGCATGATGCGCGCCAAAGACATCATGAGCGCCCCGGCATACACGGTGCGCGCTGACGCACCGGTCGCGGTGGTGGTGGAACTGCTCGAACGGCAGTCGATCACCGCCGTCCCGGTCGTCAACGAGCGCGGCGTCCTCGTCGGCATGGTCACCGAAGGAGACCTGCTGCGACGCGAGGCCGGCGGTGCCACAGTGGGCGACCTCGGCGTGCGCGAGGCCCGTGAGGTGATGTCGGCCCGGCCGGTGATGGCATGGCCGGACGCTGACGTCGCCGACCTGGCCGCGGCCATGGTCAAGCACGATACGCACACCGTGCCGGTCGTCGTCGAGGAACGGGTCGTCGGTGTGGTCAGCCGCGGCGACGTGCTGCGGACGTTGCTGCCCACCGACGACGCCGCACAGCGCGAGGCGCAGCACCGGCTCGACGCCTACGCCGACGGGCAGCACCGCTGGCAGGTGCACGTCCACGACACGGTCGCGAGCATCGACGGCCAGTTCGACGAGGACACCGAACGCGCGGTCGCCGAGGCACTGGTGCGCACCACCGCCGGTGTCACCGCGGTGCGTGTGACGGCACGGTCCGGCTGACCGCAGCCGACGGACCTGGTTGCCATGCGGTCCCCGGACGGCGGCCGCGTGCCGGTGCCGGTTGTGGCGCCCGCCGCTTCGCTACCGGACCACGGCCCCGCTTCGCTACCGGACCACGGCCCCGCTTCGCTACCGGACCACGGCCACGGGGCAGGCGGCGTGGCGGATGGCCGCCTGGCTCACCGACCCCAGCAGCAGGCCGGCGAAGCCGCCGCGGCCGCGGGAGCCGACAACGAGGAGCTCCGCACCCGCGGACAGCTCCGTCAGGACCGCGGCGGGCCGACCACGGACCAGCGTGTGCCGCACGTCGAGGTCCGGATACTTCCCGGACCACCCGGCCATCGACTCCGACAGCGCCCGCTGCTCGTCTTCCCGCAGATCGTCGAGGTCGTAGACCAGTGGCAGCATGTCACCCGGTCCGGTGGACACCGGCCACTGGTAGACGTGCGCCGCGGTCAGGCCAACGCTACGGTGCGACGCCTCCTCGAACGCGAACCGCAGGGCCGCTTCAGCATCATGGGATCCGTCGACACCGACCACGACCCGACCCGCTTCCGTGCCGGCCGGCCTGTCCTCGCGGCGGACGATGACGACCGGGCATGCCGCGTGGGCGGCGAGCGCGGCACCGACGGAGCCGAGCAGCAGGCTGGTGAAGCCACCGTGGCCGCGGTGGCCGACGACGACCGTAGCGGCGTGCCGGGAGGCCTCGACGAGCGCCTCCGCCGGCTCCCGCAACTGCAGCTCCGTGCGCACCTCGAGCCCCGACGCGACGGCTCGGGCGTGGCCCGCGGCGACGGTGAGCGTCCGCTCGGCCGCTGCGCGCACGCCCTCCTCGAACGGCGACGGCACCGGGGCCGGCACCGGCGCATACACGGCCGGCCAGACGAAGGCGTGCACGATCTGCAGCCGGCACCGACGCCACACCGCGTCGGCGGCCGCCCACCCCACAGCATCGAGGCTCGCCGGCGAGCCGTCCACACCCACCACGACGATCGGTTCGCTGTTCACCGCGGATCCCCTCTGCCGGCCGGATTCCGTGACCCAGCGAGCTACCCGGTGCTGATGCGGGTACGCCTTGCCGGAGGATTGCCGGTCCGGGGGATCCCGGGTCGGGCCGTTCGTGAGCGTGCACCGAGGTGAGGCATGAAACAGACGCTGCGGTTCGGTCGCATCGCCGGGATCCCGGTCGGTGTGCACTGGTCGGTGCTGGTGGTCATGTTCCTGCTGGCGGACCGCCTCGCGGTCGTTGTCCTGCCGGCCAGCGTGCCGGACCTTCCGTGGACCGTCGCGTGGCTGCTGGGGGTCGGCAGCGCCGCGCTGTTCCTACTGTCGCTGTTCGCCCACGAACTCGCCCATGCCCTGGTTGCCCGGCACTTCGGCATCCAGGTCGAGCGGTTGACGCTGTGGCTGCTCGGCGGCGTGGCGGAGTTCCGCGACGAGCCACCCGATGCCCGGTCCGATCTCCTGGTGGCCGCTGCCGGCCCGCTGACGAGCCTGGTGGCCGGCGTCGGGTCCGGGTCCGCCGCGCTGCTGCTGTCCCTGCTGGGCGGACCGCCCGCCGTTGTCGCGGCAGCGGGCTGGCTGGCGATGATCAATGTCGTCCTCGCCGTGTTCAACCTGCTGCCGGGCGCTCCGCTCGACGGCGGGCGGATGTTGCGCGCCGCGCTGTGGTGGTGGCGCGGTGACCGCGTCCGCGCCGCACTGACCGCCACCCGGATCGGTCACGCGCTGGGTGTGACCATGCTCCTCGTCGGGTTGGCCGAGTTGCTGGTCTTCCGCGCGTTGAGCGGTGTCTGGTTGGGGATCCTCGGCTGGTTCGTGCTCGCTGCGGCGAGCGCGGAGGGCGCGGGGGTGCGCACCCGCGCGACCCTGGACGGCCTGCCGGTCCGAGCCGTGATGCAGGCCGACCCGGTGTGCGGCGCACCCGACCAGAGCATCGAAAGCTTCGCCCTCACCGCCGCCGGTTCCCGCCAGCGGGTGTTCCCGCTCTGCGACGATGCGGGGCGACCCACCGGTATGGTGCAGCTCGCCACCCTCGCCCAGGTCCCCGTGCCGGACCGCTCCTCGACGACGCTCCGGCAGATCGCCCGACCCGCCACACTTGTCGACGCGGCGCAGACCGTCGCGAGCGTCGCGCTGCCCGCGCCGGACGACCGAGCGGCCGTCGTCGACGGCGGCAGACTCGTCGGCGTGCTGTCCGCCGATGACGTCGCCCGCGCGATCGAACTGGCGCGGTTGCGTGCGCCGGGGGTGAGCCGCACCGGGTGATATTCCCGCGCCAACGGGTGATCCCGGGCAATCGACGGAGGTGATTCGGCGGCGCGGACCGGGTTACCTTCCGTCGACCTGAACTGCCGGGACGCGCACGGTGGTGGAATGCACGCAGGAAGCGGACATCGAGCGACGTCGCGCCTCGCGAGCGTGCCTCCGACGGTGGTGTCAGACACCGCCGCGTAGGGCCGGACCACACAACGGACGAACGGGAACCATCCCGATCCCGGTCCGCGATGGCTGCTGTGCAGGAACGGAAGCGATCCTTGAGCAGTTCACCACCCGGAGCTCCGGTCCGCCCGGCCCGGTCGAGCGGCAGCGCGGCCCGGCCATGATCTACGTCATCGGCTCAGGTCCGGCCGGTATTGCCGCAGCGGTCGCACTGACCCGGCAAGGACTGCACGTCACCGTCCTCGATGTGGGACTCACCCTGGAACCCACCAGGGCGTCGGCTGTCGGGCGGATGGCCGGACAGCGACCGGTGCAGTGGGCCGACGCGGATCTGGCGAGCGTTCAGGAGAACATGAACGCCAGCACCCGCGGTGTGCCGCTGAAGGTCAGCTTCGGTTCTGACTTCCCATACCGGGACGCTGAGCGGCACCTGCCGCGCCGCGCGACGGACGTCGGCGTGGTTCCGTCGTTCGGTCAGGGTGGATTCGGCAACGTCTGGGGCGCCGCCGCCCTGCCGTACCTGCCGGACGAGCTGGACGAATGGCCGATCGGACCCGGCGAGCTGGGACCACAGTTCGCCCAGGTGATGTCGTTCGTCGGCCTGTCCGGCGCGGCCGACGACCTCGCGGAGCGGTTCCCGACGTACACCGACCGGTTGGAGTCGCTGCCGACGAGCCGGCAGGCGGAGGCGTTGCTGCGTGATCTGCGCCAGAACCAGCAGGCGCTGCGTGCGGAGGGGTTCGTGTTCGGCCGGGCACGTCTTGCGGTGGCCCGCCGCAACGCCGGTGGTCATCCGTGCGAGCGGTGCGGCTTGTGCATGTCCGGCTGTCCGTACGGGTTGATCTACAACCCGGCCACCACGCTGCGGGAGCTCGTCGCTCAGGGGAAGGTGACCTACGTCCCCGGTGTGCTGGTCACCAGGTTCGCGGAGCGTGACGGCGAAGTGCACATCGAAGGCCGCGACCGGGTCACGGGCGAGGAGGTCCACCACGTCGCCTCGCGGCTGTACGTCGCCGGCGGTGCGCTGTGTTCCACCAAGCTGTATCTGGAGTCGATCGGCGCCTACGGCCGCGAGGTTGTCATGCGCGACAGCCAGTACTTCCTGCTGCCGATGCTGCGCTACTCGGGTGTCCAGGGCGTGTTCGACGAAGGGCTGCACACGCTGTCGCAGGTGTTCCTGGAGGTGTTCGATCCGCAGCTCTCGGCCAACAGCATCCATCTGCAGATCTACACCTACAACGAGCTCTACCGGCGGGCCATCGCCGCGGCCCTCGGCACCGCATATCCGGCCTTCCGCGCCGTCTCGTCGGCGCTGCTGCAGCGGATGCTGGTGATTCAGGGATACCTGCACTCGGACCTCTCCGGTGAGATAGGCCTGACGCTGCGCCGGGACGGGGCCCTGGACCTGCACGGCCGGCGCGGACCGCAGACCCTTCCGGTGCTCAAGAAGCTCATCGCGAAGCTGTACCGCCACCGCTCGTTGTTCCGGGCGGTGCCGTTGGGCCCGACGATGAAGCTCGGCGAGCCGGGTCGCGGCTTCCACTGCGGTGGCACGCTGCCGATGCGCCGCAAGCCCGGCGACTTCGAGACCGACCCGCTGGGGCGCCCCGCCGGATTCGAACGGGTGCACCTGGTCGACTCCACCGTCTTCCCCACCATCCCCGCCAGCACGATCACGCTGACGGTCATGGCGAACGCCTATCGGATCGGTGCCCACGAGGACGCCGGCTCCTGACCACGGTCGCCACCGACACCTGGCATCTGGTGCGACCTGGCTGTCCCGCGCCGCGACGGATGGTGACTGAGGGGGTGACGGCGGCTGGTGAACGGGCCGCAACGGGACGATTCGGGCCGAGCCGCGGGGGAATGACACACGCGGGGGAAGGACACACGGGTGCGTAGCGTAGCCAGCTCGTCGTTCTGATCACTTGCGGTCAGGTTTGATCCTTTTGTCGCGCAGACTCATATCGGCCCCGCTCGTCATCGCTGCCCTGCTGGTGGCCGCTGTCGTCGGACTGGCCAGTTCGGGGCTGCTGAGCCCGTGGTGGTCGCTGTTCGTCGACGACGCCGGGCAGTTCCTCGCGGCGCTCGCCGCCACCCTCGCCTGCTGGTGCACCGCCCCTCGGCATACCGGCACGCAGCGATGGTGGCGGCTGTGGATGGGCGCCGCGACGTGCGGCTGGATGGTCGGGCAGTTTCTCTGGTCGTGGTATCAGCTGTTCCGCGACGTCGGGCTGCCGTCCCCCTCGCTCGCGGACGCCGCGTATCTGACCATGCCGGTGTTCGCGCTCGCGGCGATCGTCGTCCTGGCCGCCGAGCGGCCGGCACACGGCGTGCGCCGGCGCCGTCCGGAGCAGCTGGTGGTGGTCCTTGACGGGCTCATTGTCGTGGGTTCGCTGTTCGTGCTCAGCTGGGCCACCGCGCTCGGGGCGGTGGTGCGGGCCGGTGCGGCCACCCCGCTCGCCTACACCGTCGCGATCGCCTACCCGGTCACCGATCTGCTGCTGACGGTCATCGTCGTGCTGCTCATCGTCGCGACCGCGTCGGCGGCGAACCGGTTGCTGCTGATCACCCTCGGAGCCGGGCTGTTCTGCCTGTCGTTCTCGGACAGCCTCTTCGCGTACATGGTGTCCGCGGGCGCGCACGGGATACCGCCGCTGGCCAATGCCGGGTTCGTCGCCGGGTACGCGCTCATCGCGGTCGCCGCGCTCACGGCGACCGGCGAGGCGCCGCGCTGGACCGTGCATCCGGGCGTCCGCTGGGGCCACCTGTTGCTGCCGTACGTGCCGGTCGCTGGCACAGGGGTGCTGTTGATTCTGCAATTGATCCGGGGCATCCCGATGGACAGCGTCGAGATCGTCGTCGAGGCCGTGGTCATCTCACTGCTGATCCTCCGCCAGGCGGTGACGCTCGTCCAGAGCGCCGACCTGGTCGCGTCGAGGGCGCGGCTCGTGCTCGCCACCGACCTGACCCGCCGGCAGCTCGAACGCGACCTGCACGATGGCGTCCAGCAGCGACTCATCTCGCTGGGCCTGGACATCCGCCTGGCCGAGGCGAGCGTGCCGCCGGAGCTGACGGAGCTCCGGCAGCAGCTGTCCGACGTCGTGGCGGGATTGAGCGGCACGGTCGACGAGGTGCGGGAGCTCTCGCGCGGCGTACACCCGGCGATCCTCACCGAAGGCGGCCTGCGGCCGGCATTGCGCGCACTGGCCCGCCGCTCAGCCATCGGTGTCGCGCTCGACGTGCAGGTGGACGGCCGCCAACCGGAACCGATCGAGGTCGCCGCCTACTACGTGGTGGCCGAGGCGCTGACGAACGCCGCCAAGTACGCCCAGGCCACGCTCGTGCATGTCTGCGTGCAGACGCGGGATGGCTACCTGCACCTGACGGTGCGCGACGACGGCGTCGGCGGCGCGGACCCGAAGCGCGGCACCGGCCTCACCGGACTGACCGACCGGGTCGAGGCGATGGGCGGCACGCTGACCTTCGAGAGCCCGCCCGGTGAGGGCACCCGCCTGCAGGCCGACTTCCCGCTCGGCCGCGCGTGAGACCCAGCCGTCGTCTGCAGTTGTCGTTTTCAGTTGTCGTTTTCAGTCGTCGTCGTTGGAGAATGCCCTGGCCAGCAGCGCGGCCACGCCGACGCCGACGACGGCGATGCCGACCTGGACGCCCAGGACCAGCCAGTCGTAGGTGTGGCCGGCGACGGTGACGGACTTGTCGCTGTGCAGGTCCCACCGGTCCGCGGCCCACGTGCCGGCCACGGCGGCGCCCATGCCGATCAGGATCGTGAGGATCAGCCCGATTGGTTGCCGGCCGGGCAGAAGGATCCGGGCGACGATGCCGATGACCGCACCGAACACGATGGCTGGAAGGTAGTCCTGCACGCCCACGGTGAACGTCCTTTCGACAGTCGGCTCCGGTTGCATTGTGCGCGATGTACGCAAGCGCCGGAACACGTGTTTTGAGGAAGCGGACGCGCGCCGCTCAGGGCCGGTGGCCCGGGTTGCCACCTGCCCGGTCGCAATCGTGCATCTCGATACCGAGCGGAAAATGTTCGGTTTCTGCGGTTGTACGCTTGGTCTGAACCGACAGGTGAAATCAATCGCTGTGATGTCACCTTCGTCCAGCAGGTGCCCCGTCCGCTGCCCGTTGGCGATGGTGCGCTGAACGGAGATCAGTGTGAAGGCGCACAATCGGAGTTTCGGGCGCAGTCCGTCGCGGTCGGCACTCTTCAGCGCCGGTCTGACCCGTCGGGTCATGGTGCTGTGCCTGGTGTGCGCGGTGGCCTTGAGCACGGCCCTGGTGACGATGCTGGTGGCGGTGGCACGGCTGGACCGGGAGGTCCGCTCCGCGCGCAGCTCGCAGGCCGCACTCATCAGTGCCGGACACCTCCAGGCATCCGTGCTGTCGATGGAAAGCGCCGAACGCGGCTTTGTCATCACCCACGACCCGCGGTTCATGGCAACCTGGCAACAGGCCCGCGCGGCGATCCCACTGCAGTCCGTGCAACTGCAGATGCTCGTCTCCGAGGACGCCCAGCAGCACGCACGCGTCCAGCATCTCAACGACCAGATCACGACCTACGTGGCCGACATGTCGAAATCGACGGTGGCCGGCGCCGCCGGTCACATCCTGGTGCCCGATGCCACCCAACTGCTCAACAGCCAGCAGCGCCTCGACGCGATCCACACGGAGTTCGCCCAGTTCACCACGAGAGAGATGAGCGAAGCGGCCAGGCAGGCCGCCAGCGCCGACGAGGACACCGCCTGGGCGTGGGGCGTGGCAGGCCTCACACTCGCCGGGTCCCTGCTGGTCATGGCGGTGTACGCGGCGCTGATGAACCGTGGGATCGCCCGGCCGGTCGTGGCGGCCGCCGGGATGGCTGACGAACTCGCCGCCGGGGCCCTGTCCACCCGGATGCCTGAGAGCGGACCGCACGAGATCGGCGTGCTCCAGCGTTCGTTCAACGCCATGGCCAGATCGCTGGAGGCGTACCGCGACGACCTGCAGCGGCTTGTGGCCGAGCAGAGCGCCCTGCGACGGATCGCGACGCTGGTGGCCCGCGCCTCACCACCGGACACGGTGTTCGGCGCGGTCACCGAGGAGGTCGGGCAACTCCTGCGCGCTGACGTCGCCATGCTGCTGCGGTACGAGCCGGACAAGGAAGCAGTCATCGTCGCGGGGTGGAGCGAACACGGCGTGCCCTTCGTGGCCGGCACCCGCACGGCCCTGCCACCGGACGGCGCCGCCATGCACGTCTACGCCAGCCAGCGGCCCTGGTGGACCCGCGTCGGCGAGGGCACGACGGTGCCCGACCCGTTCCTGACCCGCTACGGGATCACGGTCTCCATCGGCGCGCCCATCGTCATGCAGGGCAACCTGTGGGGGGCGCTGATCGTCATGGCGGCAAGCGAGGAACAGCTGCGTCCCGACGATGCCGCCCGCACCGCCGACTTCACCGACCTCGTCGGCGTGGCCATCGCGAACCTGCAGGCCCGCGCCGACCTGACTGCCGCCAGTGTCCGGATCGTCGAAGCCAGCGACCAGGCCCGCCGCAAGCTCGAACGCGACCTGCACGACGGCACCCAGCAACGGCTCCTGGCCCTCCTGCTGGACCTGCGCCGAATCCACGCACTGGCCTCGGCGCCGCCACCGGAGCCGGCTGACGAACTGGCCGACGAACTGGCCGACGAACGAGCCTCGGCGCAGCCTCCGGTGCTCACCGAGGAGCTCGCCGAGATCACCGACGAGCTGGCCGACGCCATCAACGATCTGCGGGAGTTCTCGCACGGCGTCCACCCGGTGATCCTGACCGAGCGCGGCCTCGAATCCGCCCTCAAGACCCTGACCCGCCGCTCACCGGTGCCGACCGAACTGCACATCCACCTGCCGTCCCGACTCCCACCGAACATCGAGACGAGCGCATACCACGTCGTCGCCGAGGCGATCACCAACACCGCCAAACACGCACACGCCACGCGCGTACGCATCGACGCCACCGCCGACGAACAGACCCTCCAGCTACGCATCGAGGACGACGGCGTCGGCGGCGCCGACCCGAGCGGCAGCTCCGGCCTTCGCGGCCTCGGCGACCGGGTCACCGCCCTGGGCGGCAGCAGCCGGCTCGCCAGCCCACCCGGACACGGCACCACCCTGTGGTTCACCATCCCCCTCAACCACACTCCCGCCCCCGAAAGCGTCGACGCCACCGGACGATAGCCGGACGAAGCCTTCTACCGCTTCAACGCCCGGTAACGCTTGAGAAGGGCAGTGATCTTCTCGTAGTTCGCGTCGCCGTTCAGTTCGGCCAGCAGGTCGTCCGGACACAACTCGTAGAGATCGCCCCACCACCGGCGACCCCTGTTGTCCCAGACGCGATACCCACCCGGTACCCCACGGGCGACGTACCGCTTCCTGCTCACAGCCCCTCCCCGGCACACCCGCTGGGCGGCAGTCTACGAGCGCGATGCGGGCACCGCGACCGGTATTGGAGCGACGGCGCGGTCGTGCTCGGCCACCGCCGCTGGCCACTGCCCCTGGGCAGACACGGGAGCGATGTCGCGCCAGACTAGGGACTGATCAGGGTCAGGGTGAGCGTGCTGACGTAGGTGCCTGTCGGTGAGGTATCCGGGATCCAAAGGGTCAGGTCGGCGCGGAGGTGCTGGGTGCCCAGGCCGCTGCCGGGCGAGGTCGAGCCGAGGACGGAGCCGCTTTCCAGCCCGATGAGGCTGTTCCCCTGTTGCATTCGCGGGTTGACCTGTGGGCCGGGAGTCACGGACCCTTCGGCGTCGCTGCCAGTGGTCTGGAGTTGCGGCGCCCAGCCGAGCTCGACCGCGGACACGGTGGTTGTCCCGTTGACGAAGGCGCTGGCCTGGCCGGTCAGCGTCCAGTCGGGTTGGTCGGGGCGGGTGTCCACGACGGCGACCCCGTCGAGCGAGCCGGTGAACACCCAGGCGTGCCGGTGCTGGGTCGGGTCGGTGGCCTGGACCGGGTGGCCGGCCGCCGTCGTGGGGTCGACCTGGGTCAATCGTGCGGCCGGACGTGGTCCGACCCGGTGACCCGCCACCTCACCCGACACACGTCACCGTGACGGCCCGGTGGTGCGTCGCTGGACCCGCGGATCCCGGCGCGCTCGGCGGTGTAGGGTTCGATGGCGCCGGGTCCCCGTATCCCAACCGGCAGAGGAACGGAGCTCAAACCTCCGACAGTGTGGGTTCGAATCCCACCGGGGGCACCAATCCGACGCCTTCTGTCGTGTGTCGGCTGTGCGTGCCGTAACTTCGACACGACACATCCGACACTTCACTGACCCGAGGCGGCGCCATGGCCAGATACACCATCACCATCGAAGCGGACGACGACAGCGGCGCCCGCACCACCATCCACCTGGACACGTCGTCCGGGGCGCCGCGCGTGCTGGAGTACACCGTCTCGGCCGGCTCCTCCCGCAGCATCGCGGCCCTGGCCGCGCCGCAGGTCGACTTCGACGCGCTCGTCGCCGCGTTCGCCGCGGAGCGCACCACGTCGCCCGCGCCGGCGGCTGCTGCGGCTCCGGCCGCCGGCCCCGCTCCGGCCGCCGCCGAGGCGGCGCCCGAGAGCCCGCAGGCCGGTCGTCGTGCGGCGAAGCGGACCGCGCGGCCGAAGCGCACCGCCGCCACGCCGGCCGCAGCGTCCGGCGAGCGGGTGTACCGCCGCATGCCCGACGCCGCGGAACTCGTCGGCGCCTATCACGAGGCGGAGAGCGTGGTGCGGCTCGCCCAGCAGTACGACGTGCCGCGCCACACCATGAACGGCTGGCTGACCCGCCTGCGCCGCCAGGGGCTCCTCGACGGCCGCTGACGGCCGGGCTCCCCCAAAGAGGGTGCCCCGGCCGATACTGCGGAGGGTGGCCGCCCGCCCGACCGGCACGGTCGGATGCCGTATGCGCTTCACCAGTCTGTTCGCGGGCCTGTGCGCCGCCGCGTTGCTGAGCGGCTGCGGCGGCTCAGGCACCCCGTCGTCCCAGGCCACCGCCACTTCGTCCGGGGCCGGAGCCGGCGGCGCGGCCCAGCCGGTCGGCGTCGGCGCCGACCCGGCCGCCGTGTTCCTCCAGGTCGCCGAGTGTTTCCGTGCGCATGGCCACCCCGACTACCCGGATCCGGTGCAGAACTCCGACGGCAGCTGGGGCTTTCCCGTCACGGGCCGCGGTGTCCCGGTGCCCGCCGAGTGCGCGGACGTCGTGCGCCGCTCCGCCGAGCTGTCCACCGCCGGCAGCGCCGGGCCGTCGCCGGCCGCCGACCTGTCGGCGTTCGCGCGGTGCATGCGGGCCAACGGCGTTCCCGACTGGCCGGATCCCAACGCCGACGGCACATTCACCGTGCCCGACCGGCTGGCCGACCCGCGCGACGAGCGGCTGTGGCGGCCCGCCGCCG
>NZ_BONQ01000180.1 GCF_016862795.1 Dactylosporangium siamense
CCCGCCGCCGACGGCGCCTGCCGGCCGCTCCAGCCGGCCGGCGGCCCCGACATCGTGACGGTGGGCGGGCGGTGAGCGCTCGGCCACGGCCCCAAATGTGGGACCGCACCTACCACTTTTTGGGGAAGCGTCGGCGCCGCCGAGCGGCGAAGCTGGAGGCATGAACCGGAATCCGGCAGACCCGACCGACGCGCGAGAGCGGGCGACGTGAATCGCAGACGTGTCGCGTTGGTGGCCGGGGTCGCCCTGGCCGGCGTGGCGGGCACCGGCGCCGTGGCGCTGTTCGTCCACGGCTCGCCGGCCAAGACGCCCCCGTCCGTGGCCGGCTCGGCGGCGCCGACCGCCGCGGTGACGACCACGGATGTCGCGCGGCGCCAGAGCGTGGTCGGCACACTCGGCCGGTCGGGCACCTACACGGTGATCGCACCCGGCGGGGGCACGCTGACCTGGCTCCCGGCCGCCGGCGCGGTGGTCGGGCGGGGCAAGCCGGCCTACGAGGTCGACGGGCGGCCGGTGATCCTGCTCTTCGGCGACCGCCCACCGTGGCGGCCGATGCAGTCGGGGATGACCGACGGCGCCGACGTCCGGCAGCTGGAGGACAACCTCAAGGCCCTCGGATACGGCGCCGGACTGACCGTCGACAGCCACTTCTCGTCGTCGACCTACTGGGCGGTGCGGCGCTGGCAGAAGGACTCCGGCCTGCCCGTGACCGGCACGGTCCCGCTGGGGCAGGTCGTGTTCGTCGCCGGCACCGTGCGGATCGCCGGCACCGACCGGCACACCGGCGAGGGCGTCGAGCCCGGAGCGACGGTGGCGCACGGCACGGGCGAGCAGCGGGCGATCAACGTGCAGGTCACGACGAGCGTGCTGGCCAAGATGCACGTCGGCGACACCGTCGTGGTCAACCTGCCCGATGACACCCGCAAGACCGGCACGGTCACCACGATCGGCGCGGTGACACAGCCGCAGGGCAGCGGCGCGCCCGGCGGCCAGGGCGGCAACGCGTCGCAGGCGAGCGCGTCGGTGGTGATCACGCTGACCGGCGAGATCAGCGGCATCATCGACAACGCGCAGGTGGATGTCGGCATCACCGTCGAGTCGCACCGGGGCGTGTTGGCCGTGCCGGTCCCGGCGCTGCGGTCGCTGCCGGCCGCCGCGTATGAGGTGTGGGTCGCGGACGGCTCCAGCACCCGGCACGTGGCGGTCCGGGTCGGCATCTTCGACCAGGTCACCGGTCTGGTCGAGGTCAGCGGCGCGGGCCTGGCGGCCGGGCAGCGGGTCGTTGTCCCCGCCAACACCTCCTGAGCCCTGCCCCGACACCTGAGCCCGGCCGGATGTTGTGTCCGGCCGGGCTTTCCCGCGCGGGATCAGTCGCCGTGTCTGTTGGCCGGAGTGCCGGCGTCGACCGTGATCGGACCCGGCTCGAGGCTGCGGCAGGCGGCGTCCGTCTGCCGCCATCGCGGATCGTCGTCGGCCGGCATGGGCTGCGGGTGGAAGATGCCGTCGCCGTCCGGGTCGGGCCAGTCGGGCAGTCCGCTGGCACTCTCATGGCTCGACACTGCGCGCCGCGGCCGTCCAACGCTTCGCCCGAAGGATGCCGCGGGGGAGGCCCGGTTTCGGCGTCGGGCGGGCCTCTCCCTCGAAAGAGACGGCGACCCCCGACTTTTCGGGGATGTGCCGAACGGACCCCCGGACGATGCTCGAAGGCGGCCCTCGGGCCGGCGACCTGCGTTTTGGGGGAGATCACGTGGACAACGAGTGTGAGGCCGCCGGGCCCTACTCCGGCGAGCGGCTCAACACGTTCTCCGAGCCTGAGTGGTTGCCGGTGCGCGCGCTGCTACCGGCCGACTCGCCCCGGCACGCCGGCGAGGACCTCCAGCACATGCGGATGCTCGCCCGCATCGACGCCGAGCTCCCGGCCATTATCGTGCATCGCTCGACCATGAGGGTCATCGACGGGATGCACCGCCTCGGCGCGGCCCAGCTCCGCGGCGAGCAGATGGTGCGGGTGCGGTTCTTCGACGGCACCGAGCAGGAGGCGTTCGTGCTCGCCGTGCGGACGAACATCGCACACGGGCTGCCGCTGTCCTACGACGACCGCACGCGGGCCGCGGAGCGGGTCATCGACTCGCACCCCGGCTGGTCGGACCGGGCCATCGCCGCCGCCGTCGGCCTGGGCGCGCGCACGGTCGGCAACATGCGGCGCCGCCTGCTGCGCGAGCGCAACATCGGCGATGTGCGGGTGCGCACGGGCCGGGACGGCCGGGTCCGGCCGGTGAACACCTCCGAGGGGAGGCTGCGGGCCTCGGAGGTCATCCGGCAGCGGCCCGAGGCGTCGCTGCGCGAGATCGCCCGGGAGGCCGGCGTCTCGCCCTCGACGGTCCGCGACGTCCGGCTGCGCATCGAGCGCGGCGACGATCCGCTGCCGCAGGGCCGCCCGCGCCGCGACGGTGAGCCGGCCGCGTCCGCGGAGTCGGACCGGCCGGCGGGCCCCGACCTTGTCCCGATGCTGCAGGGCCTGCAGAACGATCCGTCCCTGCGCTTCAGCGAGTCGGGCCGCGCCCTGCTGCGGTGGATCTTCTCCCGTGCGGTCCGGGCCGACGAGTGGACGGGCATCGCGGAGAAGGTGCCGCCGCACCTCCTGCCGATGATCGCCGATCTCGCGCGCGTGTGCGCCGAGGAGTGGCGGCAGCTCGCCGACCAGCTCGAGGAGCGCGGCGAGCGGGAGTCGTGACGCCCGAGCGGGAGTCGTGACCACGGAGGCGTCGCACCTCTGACCGCGGGCGAGTTGCCGCCCCTGGCCACGGAGGCGTCGCCGCTCCTGACGGCGGGCGAGTCGCCACTCCTGGCCACGGAGGCGTCGCCGCTCCTGACGGCGGGGGAGTCGCCGCTGCTGGCCACGGAGGCGTCGCCGCCCGCGACCGCGGCGTCGCTGCCGCCGTGGGGCCCGATTGGCGCCGCCGTCGCGGCGCGTTGCCGCCCGCTGCGCCCCGCTGTGACCATGTGGTCGCATGGAGGCATTGACGCTCGCCGAACTGGCTGCGCAGGCGCGGGAGCGCCTCGACCCGTCCGTCTGGGACTTCATCGAGGGCGGCGCCGGCGAGGAGCGGACCCTGGCCGGCAACCGGGCCGCTTTCGACCGCACCTGGCTGCGCCCGGCCGTGCTGACCGCATCCGTGCCGCGCCTGGCCACGACCATCCTGGGCCGCGAGTGGGCCGCGCCGGTCGGCGTCGCGCCGCTGGCGTATCACACCCTCGTCCACCCCGACGGTGAGCTCGCCACCGTGCGGGCCGCCGGGGCCGCCGGACTGCCCGTCGTCGTCAGCACGTTCGCCGGACGCGAGTTCGACGAGCTTGCCGAGGCGTCCGCGGCGCCGTTGTGGCTGCAGGTGTACTGCTTCCGGGATCGCGACGTGACCCGCGCGCTCGTCGAGCGGGCCGCGCGGGCCGGCTTCGAGGCGCTGGTCGTCACCGTCGACGCGCCGCGGCTGGGGCGCCGCCTGCGTGATGAGCGCAACGGCTTCCGCCTGCCGCCTGGTGTGCGGCCGGCCAACCTGCCGGACGGCGACTACGACTCGCCGAGCGGGCACGCGCGCACCGAGTTCGACCCCGGCCTGGGCTGGGAGGTCGTCGACTGGCTGCGCGGCCTCGCCGGCCTGCCGATCCTCGTCAAGGGCGTGCTCGGCGCCACCGACGCCGAGCGGGCGCTGGCCGCCGGCGTCGACGGCATCGTCGTGTCCAACCACGGGGGCCGCCAGCTCGACGGCGCGCCGCCGACCCTCGACGTGCTGCCCGAGGTGGCCGCGGCGGTCAGCGGCAAGGTCCCGGTCCTGCTTGACGGCGGCGTGCGGCGCGGCGCCGACGTGGTCGCCGCCCGGGCCCTCGGCGCCGACGCGGTGCTCGTCGGCCGGCCCGTGCTGCACGGCCTGGCCGCCGGCGCCGAGAGCGGCGTGGCACGGGTCCTGGAGATCCTGCGCGATGAGCTGGTCGACGTCATGGCGCTCGCGGGCATCGAGGACCTCGGCGGCATCGGCCCCGACGTCGTCGTGACGGGCGGCCGTGCCCCGGAGGCCGTCGTGACGGGCGGCCGCGCCTTGGACGCCGTTGTGACGGGCGGCCGCGCCCCGGAGGCCGTCGTGACGGGCGGCCGCGCCCCGGAGGCCGTTGTGACGGGCGGCCGCGGCCCGGAGTCGGGCCCGGTCCGGCTGCGCCGCGCGGACCTGCACGGCAGTCTGTCCGACCCGCTGATGGACACCATGAACTTCCTCAACGAGATCGCCATGCGTCACCCCGACGCGATCTCGTTCGCCCCGGGCCGGCCCTACGACCGGTTCTTCGCCACCGAGGACATCATCGGCTACATCCGCCGCTACCTCGACCACCTCAGCGGCCTCGGGCAGACGGCGGAGCAGATCCGCTCGGCGATGTATCAGTACGGGCCGACCGCCGGACAGATCCGCGAGATCATCGCGGACTCGCTGCGCGCCGACGAGGGCATCGATGTGCCGGCCGCGTCGATTGTCGTGACGGTGGGCGCCCAGGAGGGCATGTTGCTCGCCGTCCGGGCCCTGATGGCCGGGCCACGCGACGTGCTGCTGGTGTCCAGTCCGTGCTACGTCGGCATCAGCGGGGCCGCCCGCCTGCTCGACGCCGACGTGGTCCCGGTGATCGAGCGCCCCACCGGCCTCGAGCCGGCCGACGTCGCGGTGGCGATCGAGGCGCAGCTCGCGCTCGGGCGCCGGCCGCGGGCCCTCTACCTCATCCCGGACCACTCCAACCCGGCCGGCACCACGGTGGGACTGCTGGCGCGGCGGGCGCTGCTGGAGCTCGCCGCGCGATACGACATCCTGCTCATCGAGGACAGCCCGTATCGCCTCGTCAGCCCCGGGGCCCAGCTGCCCACCCTCAAGGCGCTGGACACCGGCCGCCGCGTCGTGCACGTCGGCTCGTACTCCAAGACCGTCTTCCCCGGTGCCCGCGTCGGCTACGTTGTCGCCGATCAGCCCGTCGAAGGCGGCGGCGTCCTCGCCGATGAGCTGGTGAAGCTCAAGAGCATGGTCACGGTGAACACGTCGCCGCTGAGCCAGGCGGCGGCGGCCGGGGCGCTGCTGTCCGCCGGAGGGCGCGTCACCGAGCTCAACACCGGCCCGGCGGGGCACTACGGCGAGTCGATGCGGCTCATGCTCGAGCACCTCGACCGGCGGCTGCCGGCTGAGCGGAGGGCCGCGCTCGGCGTCGACTGGAACCGGCCGACCGGGGGCTTCTTCCTCGCCGTGACGGTGCCCTTCGCCGCGGACAATGCGGCGCTCGCCCGCTGCGCCGAGGGCTTCGGGGTGCTGTGGACGCCGATGTCGTACTTCTACCCCGGCGGCGGTGGCGAGCACGCCCTGCGCCTGTCGACGAGCTATCTGACGCCCGCGGAGATCGAGGAGGGCACGGGGCGGCTGGCCCGGTTCATCGAGGCGGAGGCGGGGCACTGACGCGCGGAGGCCGGGCACCGACGCGCGGTCATGCGGAGCCGCCTCGGTAGGCTGGGCGGCAGTGTCGGTGGACGTGGTGACGGGTGAGGCGGTGTGGCAGGCGGCATGGTCAAGGTGCTGATCGTCGACGACCACGAGGTCGTCCGGCAGGGACTGCGGTTCATGCTCACCCAGGAGCCCGGCTTCCAGGTTGTCGGCGAGGCGGCCGACGGCCAGGAGGCGCTCGAGGCGATCCGCCGCCTCGCGCCCGACGTCGTCCTGCTCGACCTGGTGATGCCCGGCCTCGACGGCCTCGGCGTGCTGCACGCGCTCAACGGCCAGCCCAACCGACCGGCCGTGATCGTGCTGACGTCGTACGCCGACGAGAACAAGGCGATCGAGGCGATGCGCGTCGGCGCGCTGTCCTACCTGCCGAAGACCACTCCCGGTGAGCGGGTGACGGAGGCGGTGCGGGCGGCGGCGACCGGCGGCAGCGTGATGACCCCGACCGTGGCCGCCGCGCTGGTCCACCGCTGGCGGGAGCGCGAGCGCGAGGGCCCGCTGGAGCGGCTGTCCGCCCGCGAGCGCGACGTGCTGGTCGAGCTGTCCCGCGGCCGGTCGAATCGCGAGATCGCCCGGTCGCTGTCGCTGGGCGAGCAGACGGTGAAGTCGCACGTGTCGAGCATCCTGACGAAGCTCGATCTGCAGGACCGCACCCAGGCGGCGATCTTCGGCCTGCAGCACGGCCTGGTGCCGTTGGGCGAGGCGCTGCAGACCGACGACTGACCGCCCCCGGGCGGCGAACCCGACGAGCCGGACAGGCCGAGACGGCGGCCCAAGACTGTGCGTCGGCGAGCGGTCGCCCCGTTCAGGCGACGATCTGGCCGTCGCGCATGACCACCTGGCGCTGGCAGGCGTCGGCGACCGCGTGCTCGTGCGTGATGATCACCATCGTGGTGCCCGACGCGTTGAGCTCGGTCAGCAGGGCCATGATCTCTTCGCTGTTGTTCGAGTCGAGGTTGCCGGTGGGCTCGTCGGCGAAGACGATCGACGGGCGCCCGACCACCGCGCGGGCGATCGCCACCCGCTGCCGCTCGCCGCCGGAGAGTTTGGTGACGCGATGGTGGATGCGGTGCCCCAGGCCGACCCGGATCAGCGCCTGTTCGGCCGCGGCCCGCCGCTCCTTGGCCGGCACGCCGCGGTAGAGCAGCCCGTTGGCGACGTTGTCCAGCGCGTTGAGCGACTCGAGTAGGAAGAACTGCTGGAACACCACCCCGACCCGGTGTGCGCGCACACCGGCGAGCTGGCGGTCGGACAGGCCCTGCACCGCCATACCGTTGATCAGGACCGAGCCTCCGGTCGGCCGGTCCAGCGTCGCCATCAGGTTCAGCAGCGTGGACTTGCCGGATCCGGACGCGCCGGAGATGGCCAGCATGTCGCCGGCCTGCACGACGAGGTCGACCCCACGCACGGACTCGACGGGCGGCTCGCCCGGGTAGGTCTTGCGGACCTCGCGCAGCTCCAGCACGGACATACCCTCACGATGCCGGGTGCCGGTCGCGCGCGCATCCCCCAAAGGTCAAACACCACCGTCCCCATTTTGGGGATCTCGCCGCGGCCGGAGGCCGGCCGACGCGTCGGCCGACGCGCCGGCCGACGCGCCGGCTGATGTGCCGGCTGATGCGCCGGGTGTCTCGATGGCGCCCGGATGGAAGTGCTCTGACGGCCCGATGGCAATCCTTGTCCGGCTTCGCGGGCCCGTGCCACGGTTGGCCATCGGCCCCTGAAGGGAACTACACCGATGACCTCATCGACCATCGCTCCGGTTACCGGAGTGCGCATGGATCCGCAGTTCTTCCGCTTCGACGAATACGACGAGTTCGACCCAGAACGAGTCCTCGACGTGCTGCGGGGCCGCCGACTCGGCGTCATCTTCCGCGGCGTCATCCCGCTCGCCGTGCAGCAGGACCTGACCGCCCGGTTCTGGAACAGCCAGGGCCTCACGCGGCGCACCGGCGAGCCGTCATACCACGTGGGCGCGTACCACTGGAACAAGCCGGTCGACACCTACCTTGCCGAGACCAGCAAGGTTTCCGAGCAGGTCATGGACGTGCTCAACTGTGACGACTCGCCCTGGCACTGGTTCCGCGACCGCATGAACGACCGCCTGGCCGGCGACGGCGCCCGGCTCCGGACCGCCGAGATGAACGGCGAGCAGGCGTGCCCGGCGCTGGTGCGGGCCTGGAACAAGGAGGGCGAGTTCGCCCTCGAGCCGCACGAGGACGAGGCCCAGTGCCGCGACCCGCGCCAGGCCGGCTTCGAGGTCCAGCGGGTGCTCGACTACGAGGTGTGCGCGACGAACATGTGCATCGAGCACGAGGGCGGCGGGCGGCTGGTGTTGTGGAACATCCGGCCCGACGACGACAGCCGGCGCCGCTTCGACATCCTGCACTCCGGATTCTCCTACCCGCCGCGCACGCTGGACGGCATCGAGCGCGTCAACGTCGACATCCGCCCGGGTGACGTCTACGTCTTCAACGGCCGGCACGTGCACGCCGTGGACGCCACGCGCGGCAACCGCACGGCGATTTCGTTCCTGCTCGGCTTCATCGACGAGCAGACCGTCGTCACGTGGACCTGATCATCAGCCGGCGCACGCCGTCTCCCAACGAGGGAAGGTCATGACCGAGCAATCGCGCTTCCTGCGCCCCAACGTCATCATCGAGCCGCTCGTCGACCGGTTCTACGCGTGGCACCACACCGTGGCGCCCGTCCAGGGCTCGTTGAACCTGTCGGTGCTGCAGCTGCCGATGCTGGAGTCATACCTGCAGTCGCCCCAGGTGCACGCGGCGGCCTGCAGCAACCCGGACCTGCGCGGGGGATACTTCGTCAACGTCCCCGAGTCCCGCGCCGGCGAGGTGCGCGACCTTGTCGCGGCGATCAAGCGGGACCGGGCGCCGATGCTGCGCTTCGCCGAGGCGATCGGCGAGGCCGAGACGCTGGTGCGCCAGGAGGCCACCGGGTTCGACCTGACGCCGCTGTATCCGAAACTGCCCTCGGAGCTCAACGGGGTCGTCGAGCTGGCGTACGACTGCGGCAACCAGCCGACGCTACGCTTCATCGAGCCGGTCGCGTACCGCAGCGCCGCCTACCAGGAGGAGCGGCAGTCCGTCCAGCTGTCGATCGAGCCCGGCGTCGAGCGTCCGTTCATCCTCAGCACGCCGCGCCTGCCCTCGCCCGACGTGCTCGAACTGGACATCCCGTTCCGCCACGACGGCCTGCGCGAGCTGTTCGCCGCGCGGCTCAACCCGACGACGCTCGGGCGGCTGCGGGAGGCGCTCGAGGTGCCCGACGCGCAGGTGCCGATGCTCGAGCGGCTGCTCACCGACGCACCCGGGCAATCGCCGGACCGGCACATCGAGTCCGGCGGCCGCATCCGGTACTTCGGGCATGCCTGCCTGGTGATCCAGTCGCCGGAGGCCACGGTCGTCACCGACCCGTTCATCAACGCCGACACGAACTCGACCGGCCGGTTCCTGCTCAACGACCTGCCCGACCGCATCGACCTGGTCGTCATCACGCACGGCCACCAGGACCACATCGTGCTGGAGACCCTGCTGCAGCTGCGGGGCCGGGTCGGCGCCGTGGTCGTGCCGCGCTCCTCGCGCGGCAACCTCTGCGACCCGTCCCTCGGCCTGTACCTCAAGCACCTGGGCCTGCCGGTGCACGAGGTCGACGACTTCGACGAGGTCCAGTTCCCGGGCGGCAAGGTGACCGCCACCCCGTTCCTGGGCGAGCACGCCGACCTCGACATCCGCGGCAAGTCCACCTACTGGGTGGAGATCGCCGGCAAGAAGATCTTCATCGGCGCGGACTCGTCGGGCATCGACCCGACGCTGTACCGCTACATGCGCAACGACCTCGGCCAGGTGGACATGGCCTTCCTCGGCATGGAGTGCGACGGCGCACCCCTGACGTGGCTGTACCAGGCGCTGCTCACCCGGCCGGTGACGAAGAAGATGAGCGACTCGCGCAAACTGTCCGGCTCCAACGCCGCACAGGCCGGCGCGATCGTCACCGAGCTCGGCGCGCCCGAGGCGTACATCTACGCCATGGGCGAGGAGGACTGGCTCGGGCACGTGATGGCAACCAGTTACACCCCCGACTCGTTCCAGCTCAAGCAGATCGAGCTGTTCCTCGCGTGGTGCGCGGACAACGGGGTCAAGGCCGAGCACCTGCTCGGCCAGCGTGAGTGGCGTTGGTAGCACGACCTTCAGGAGGACGCTGTGCGTACGGTCAGCTTCGACTTCGAGAACCCCGAGGCGCGGTTCAAGGTGCTCGTCAACGAGGAGGAGCAGTACTCGCTGTGGCCGGGTGACCTGCCGGTGCCGGGTGGCTGGGCCGAGACGGGGGTGCACGCCTCCAAGGAGGAGTGCGACGAGTATCTGCGTAAGACGTGGACCGACATGCGGCCCAAGAGCCTGCGCATCGCGCTCGACGGGAAATGATCGGGGCCACCGAGCATGCCCCACGCCTTCACCAACAACATCCGCCTGGCGTTCGAGCGGCACGGCCGGGGTGAGCGGGTGCTGTTCATCATGGGTTCGTCGGCCAGCGGCCGGGCCTGGACGCTGCACCAGACCCCGGCCGTCGTCGCCGCCGGATACCAGGCGATCACCTTCGACAACCGCGGCATCCCCCCGTCGGACGTGCCGCCCGGCCGGTACACGCTCGACGACATGGTCGCCGACACCAAGGGCCTGATCGAGGGATTGGACGCGGCGCCATGCCGCATCGTCGGCACGTCGCTCGGCGCCATCATCGCGCAGGAGCTGGCCATCAGGCATCCGGAGCTGGTCCGCTGCATGGTGCTCATGTCGACGAAGTCCCGCTCCGACCCGACCCGGCTCGCACACTCGATGGCCTACCGCGCCCTGGCCGAGAGCGGAGTGCGACTGCCGCCGGAGTTTCGGGCGAGCATCACGGCGTTCGAGATGCTCTCCCGCGCGACGCTCAACGATCCCCAGGCCTCGGCCGCGTGGTTGGACACGCTCAAGCACGCCGCCGCGGCCGAGCCGCCCGGCTACGGCGGGGGACAGGAGTGGGTCGACCTGACCGTCGACCGGCGCGACGGCCTGCGCGGGATCACCGCGCCCTGTCGCGTCATCACCTTCTCCGACGATCTGATCACGCCGCCGCACCTGGGTGCGGAGGTCGCCGAGGCGATCCCGGACTGCGACCTCGTGGAGGTCGCGCAGGCCGGCCACTTCGGCTACCTGGAGCGCGCCGACGAGGTGAACTCGGCGATCCTGGAGTTCCTGGCCAAGCACGAGGAGCTGGCCTGAGGCCGGCTCAGTCACACCATCCCGACCGGAGGCGCCGCGCAAGCGGCGCCTCCGTCGCGCGTTTCCCACCGTGCTTCTGGTGTTGCGATGGTGGCGCTCTGGAAACGCGTTCGAGGCGCTTGCCGGTCCGGCACCGGCGTGGCGAACATGGGTTACGACCGGTCAATTGCATACCAGTACCACCGAAAATCGGCTCTTACTCTGACTGACGATGTCGTGCGGAAAAGAGGCCGCCATCGCCCGGTTAGGAGTGCGAATTCGCGTTCGCCAGGCAGCGCAGAGCACACGTAAGGGTTTCAAGTGCGGATGTCGATGTCACGGCGTGCGGCCCGGAATGGGTTTCCGGGCTCGCAGCCTTCTCAACCGGGCCGACGAGACGCCTTCACGGCGTTGGGCCCCGCCATGTCGTCACGACTGGGAGATGAGCTCAACATGGATCGATTGCAACTCGAACACTCCGAAGTCGACCAGGTGAACCGGCTGCTCGACCGGCACGCGGACGAGCTGTGGCCGCTGGACACCGAGGAGGCGCTGCACCGCGCCGCGGTGCTGGCGCACCAGCTGCCCGAACGGACGCAGGACAGGGTCGCCGCCTTCCGGCTGGAGCAGACGTCCGGGGTGCTGTGCATCAGCGGCTACAAAGTGGACCAGGACCGCCTCGGGCCCACGCCGTCGCACTGGCGGGACCGGCCGGATCGATCGCCGGCGCACCGCGAGGAGCTGGCGCTCGTCATGCTCGGCTCGCTCCTCGGCCACCCGTTCGCGTGGGCCACGCAGCAGGACGGCCGGCTGATCCACGACGTCGTGCCCATCAAGGGCCACGAGCACGAGCAGCTGGGCTCCAGCAGCGAGGCGCTGCTGACCTGGCACACCGAGGACGCGTTCCACCCGCTGCGGGGCGACTACCTGACCTTCGCCTGCCTGCGCAACCCGTACGCGGCGGCGACCACCGTCGGCTACGCCGACCACCTCGACCTGCCCGACGGCGCTCGCGAGGTGCTGATGCAGGAGCGCTTCGGCATCCGGCCGGACGAGTCGCACCTGGCGAAGAACAACTCCGAGCCGGGCATGGACGCCTTCGACGACATCAACGAGATGCAGCGCAACCCCGACCTGGTCGCCGTGCTGTTCGGCGATCCGGCCCAGCCCTACATCCGGGCCGACCCGTACTTCATGATCGTCCCGGACGGCGACCAGGAGGCCCAGTGGGCCCTGGACGCGCTGGTGAAGGCCATGGACAACGCGATGTTCGACATGGTCCTCGACGGCGGCGACTTCTGCTTCATCGACAACTACCGGGTGGTGCACGGCCGGAAGCCGTTCACGCCCCGGCACGACGGCACCGACCGCTGGCTCAAGCGCATCAACCTGACGCTTGATCTGCGCAAGTCCCGCTCGGCCCGGCCGGTCGCCGCCGTGCGGGCCATCCACTGAGGTTTCCGTGGTCCGGCCCCGCCCGGACGGTGTCTTCCGCGGTCCCGGCGGACGACCCGTTCGGGCGGGGCACGTTTTGTAGACGGACATTGCGGCGTCCTGTTATGTATCCGGTGCGGGTGTTCGACTGCTCGCGCGACCCAGTTGGACAGGCGGCCGGGCCTGAGGCTCAACGAGGGGAATCGATCGGCACAGCGTGAACGACCCGCAGGCGGCGACGCGGGTCGGCGTTCGACCAAGGAAACACGAGCTTCGGGGGAGCTGCCTTGGAACAGCCGCACATACTCCGCATGCTGACCGACCGGCCCGCGCCGGCCGGCGAGGTGGGCGACGGCGGATCGGACCCGCCGCCCGGTCCGCAACGCTCCGGTGACGTCTCGCCGGCGCAATGGGTGCCGGTCCGCTCCCTGCTGCCGGCGGACTCGCCGCGCCAACGCGGCGAGGACGTCAAGCACACGCAGATGCTGTCGCGCATCGACGCCCGGCTCCCGCCGATCCTGGTGCACCGCCGGACGATGCGGGTGATCGACGGCATGCACCGCCTCGGCGCGGCGGTGCTGCGCGGCGACGAGCTCATCGAGGCGCAGTTCTTCGACGGCACCGAGCAGGAGGCGTTCGTGCTCGCAGTGCGCACGAACATCACCCACGGCATGCCCCTGTCGTTCGAGGACCGCGCACGGGCCGCCGAGCGCATCATCGTCGGCCAGCCGACCTGGTCGGACCGCGCCATCGCCGAGGCCGTGGGTCTCGGCGCCCGGACGATCGGCAACATCCGCCGCCGCATGCGCATCCACGCCGACAGCGAGGTGCGGGCGCGCAAGGGCCGCGACGGGCGGGTCCGGCCGCTGGACAGCGCCGAGGGCCGCCGCCGGGCGTCGCAGATCATCACCGAGCGGCCCGAGGCGTCGCTGCGGGAGGTCGCGCGGGAGGCGGGCGTCTCGCCGTCGACCGTGCGCGACGTGCGCCGGCGCGTGCAGCTCGGCGAGGACCCGGTGCCGGTGCCACGCCAGCGGCGCGGCGCGGAGCCGCCGGAGGCCGCCGAGCCGGCCGAGCCGGCCGATCTGACCGCGCTGCTGCTCGGCCTGCAGAACGACCCCTCGCTGCGGCTCACCGAGTCGGGCCGCGCCGTGCTGCGCTGGATCTTTCTTCGTGCGATCCGCGCGGACGAACGACTTGATGTCATCGACAAGGTGCCGCCACACTGCACCTACATCATCGCCAACGTCGCGCGCTCATGCGCCGGCGAGTGGTCGCGCCTGGCCGATCAGCTCGAGCAGCTCGAGCAGGCCGAACGGCGCGACCCCGACTCCCCCTGACGCCGGGTCCCGGATCGACCCGCGCGGCCGGCCGCCCGGCCGCGCCGCGTCGTGCCACGACCGGTCCGGCCGGCGGCAAACGAGAAAGGTGCCCGACCATGACCTCCGTGGTAATCCGTCCGCGCAGTAAGCGACGCATGTGGGGCTGGACCTTCCGATGACCATCGCGATCGGCACGCAGACGCCGGACACAACCGAATCGGCTCTCCACCCGACCGCCGGGCCATCGGCAGGCCCGGCGGTCGTCGCGCTCACCCACCCCTGGCCCGTTCCCGCGCCCGGCGAGGCCGCGCCCGGCGCGACGGACCGCGCCTCCATCGCCGCCGCCACCATCGCCGGCGTCGGCACCGCGGTCGCCGGCACGGCGTACTCGCAGGAGGACCTGCTCGACCTGTTCGCGATCACCGACCCGAAGGTGCGCTCGGTGTTCAGCAACAGCGCGATCCACCGCCGCTTCCTCACCGTGCCGATCAGCCCCGACGGCGCTACCTTCGACGAGCCGCAGGGCGACCTGCTGCGCAAACACAAGGCCGTCGCCGTCGACATGGGCGCGCGGGCCCTGACCGCCGCGCTCGCCGACGCCGGGCTCGGCCTCGCCGACGTCGAGTACCTGTGCTGCGTGACCTCCACCGGCTTCCTCACGCCGGGCCTGACCGCGCTGGTCATCCGCGAGCTCGGCATCGACCCCGGCTGCCACCGCGTCGACGTGGTCGGGATGGGCTGCAACGCCGGCCTCAACGCGCTCAACGCCACGGCCAACTGGGCCAAGGCCAACCCCGGCCGGGTCGCCGTGATGGTCTGCGCCGAGGCGTGCTCGGCCGCGTACGTGATGGACTCCACGATGCGCACCGCCGTGGTCAACAGCCTCTTCGGCGACGGCGGCGCGGCCTTGGTGCTCGTGGCGCCGGACCCGGCCGCGGCCACCGCGTCCACTGCGTCCACTGCGGTCGAGGACCGCGGCGCGCCGCGGCGCCCGCGGATCCTCGGCTTCGCCAGCCGGATCATCACAGACGCGTTCGACGCCATGCGGTACGACTGGGACGACGCGCAGCACCGGTTCAGCTTCTTCCTGGACCCCGACATCCCGTACGTGGTCGGCGCGAACGCCTCGATCGTCGTGGACCGGCTGCTGGGCCGCGCGGGCCTGCGCCGCCGCGACATCGGACACTGGCTGGTGCACTCCGGCGGCAAGAAGGTGATCGACGCCGTCCGGGTCAATCTCGGGCTCACCCGCCACGACGTCCGGCACACGACCGGGGTGCTGCGCGACTACGGCAACCTCTCCAGCGGCTCGTTCCTGTTCTCCTACGAGCGGTTGCTGCGCGAGCGGGCCGTCGAGCCCGGCGACTACGGGGTGCTCATGACGATGGGCCCCGGATCGACCATCGAAACGGCGCTGGTGCAGTGGTGACGGGGGCGGCAATGTCCGATGAACAGGCGGCCGTGAGCCGCATCGAGCTGAGCGTCGACGGCGAGCGGCCGCTGTCCGCCGAGACCGTCGACGCGGTCGCCGGGATGTGCCGGCGGGCCGAGGACGCCGACGGCGCCGCGGTCGTGGTGCTGCGGGTGTCGGGAACGCCGCGGGGCGAGTGGGCCCGCGACCTGAACCTGCGGCTGGTGAATCGCTGGGAGCAGGCGCTGCGCCGCCTCGAGCGGGTGCCGGCCACGACGATCGCGCTCGCTGCGGGAGCGTGCGGCGGGCCGGCCCTCGACGTGCTGCTGGCCACCGACCACCGCATCGCGGCGCGGAGCGTGCGGCTCGTGCTGCCGATGCAGGGCGGGCTGGTGTGGCCCGGGATGGCGCTGTACCGGCTGGCCCGGCAGGCGCCCAGCGCGACGGCCGTGCGGCAGGCGGCGCTGTACGGCACCGCGATCGGGCTGGACGACGCGCTCGCGCTGCACCTGGTCCATGAGGTGACCGGGGATGTCGAAGCGGCGCTCGGCGTCGCGGTGGGGCGGGCGGCCGCGGTGTCCGGGACGGAGCTGGCCGTGCGCCGGCAGCTCGCCCTGGACGCGCCGACCGTCGCCTTCGAGGAGGCGCTGGGCACGCACCTGGCCGCGGTCGACCGCGCGCTGCGTATCGCCGCGGGGACGCCGTCGTGACGGCCGGGACGCTGACCGGGCGCGGCCCGGCCGAGGACGCGGGCCCGGCGGAGCTCGGCCGCGCCCGGCGCGCGGTCGCCGAGGCCGCCGAGCGCGCCGCCTCGGTCGTCGAGGCGCTTCCGGTGCCGGCCGAGCGTTCGGCGCCCCAGCGGGCCGTCGCGGCGGCCGCACACGCCGAGGCACGCCGGGTCCGGGGCGAGTTCCTGGGGCGGCACACCGTCGCGGTGTACTCCGAGCTGACCGCCCAGCGGACGCGCCCGCTGAGCGTGGCGGCGCTGTGCGCCGCCGCGGCGACGGCGTTCCCGGGGCTCGTGCCGGGGCCGGCCGCCGTGGCCGCCGACCGCGCCCGTCCGCAGGCGGCCAAGGAGGGCTGGGAGATCGACCAGGGCGTGTTCGTCAGCGCCGTCCTTCGCCACCCGGACGAGGGCCGCCACCTGCTGGAGTCCATGCTGCGCCCGACGCCGAGGGCCCAGCGGATGTTCGAGGACTACCGGCGCGCCGGCGAGGCCGACCTCGGCTCGGTCCGGCTCGCCCGCCGCGACGGCGTGGCGCACCTGACCATCTGCCGCGAGGACTGTCTCAACGCCGAGGACGAGCGCCAGATCGACGACATGGAGGTCGCCGTCGACCTGGCGCTGCTCGACCCGGCCGTCGAGGTGATCGTCCTGCGGGGCGGGGCGATGACGCACCCGCGGTACACCGGGAAACGGGTCTTCTCCTCCGGCATCAACCTCAAGGCACTGCACGCGGGCACGATCGGCCTGGTCGACTTCCTGCTGCGGCGGGAGATGGGCTACGTCGCCAAGCTCACCCGCGGCCTGCGCGGCGACGCCGGCTGGTGGGAGCGGCCCGGCGGCAAGCCGTGGCTGGCCGTCGTGGACGGCTTCGCGATCGGGGGCGGCTGCCAGCTCCTGCTCGTGGCCGACCACGTCATCGCCGCGTCGGACGCCTACCTCAGCCTGCCGGCCGCTCAGGAGGGGATCGTGCCCGGCGCGGCCAACCTGCGGCTCACCCGGCACGGCGGGGCGCGGCTGGCGCGGCAGGTCATCCTGCTCGGCCGCCGGCTCCGGGTCATCGAGCCGGACGCGCGGCTGTTCGTCGACGAGGTCTACGACGCCGGCGAGGAGCTCGACCGGGCCGTGGGTGCGTGCGCGGACCGGTTGCGCGGCGACGCGGTCGCGGCCAACCGGCGGATGATCGTCGAGGCGGAGGAGCCCCTGGACGCGTTCCGCGCCTACCTGGCGGAGTTCGCGCTGGAGCAGGCGCGGCGCATCTACAGCCCCGACGTCCTGGGCAAGGTCGGCCGGTTCGTGGCGGCCGCATGAGCGGCGCGGGTGCGGGCGAGGGCTCCCCGGCCCGCGTGCGGTACGAGAAGCGCGACCGCGTCGCCTACGTCACGATCGACCGGCCCAAGGTGCTCAACGCGATGGACCTGCGCACGCACGAGGAGCTGGGCTGCATCTGGGACGACGTCGAGGCCGACGACGACGTGCGGGTGGTCGTGCTGACCGGCGCCGGCGACCGCTCGTTCTGCGTCGGCCAGGATCTGCGGGAGCGGGCCGAGCTCAACCGGTTCGGCGCCGAGCCGACCACGTTCGGCAGCCACGGCCAGCCCGGCTGGCCCCGGCTCACGGAGCGGTTCCACTTCTCCAAGCCGATCGTCGCGCGGGTCAACGGCTGGGCATTGGGCGGCGGGCTCGAGCTGGCCCTGGCGTGCGACATCATCGTCGCCGCCGAGCATGCCGTCTTCGCGTTGCCGGAGGTGCTGCGGGGCCTCGTCCCGGGCGCCGGCGGTGCGTTCCGGCTGGCCCGGCAGCTCCCGCTGAAGGCCGCGATGGGGTATCTGCTGACCGGGCGGCGGTTCACCGCGGCGACGGCGCTGCAGCTCGGGCTGGTCAACGAGGTCGTGCCGGCCGAGCGCCTCGACGAGTGCGTGCGCGAGTGGACCGACGACCTGCTGCGCGCGGCGCCGCTGGCCGTCCGTGCGGTCAAGGAGGCGACGATGCGCTCGCTGCACATGACGATCGAGCAGGCGATGGCGACCCGGTTCGAATGGGAGCAGCGGCGCATGTACAGCCGCGACGCCGTCGAGGGGCCGCGGGCCTTCATACAGGGCTGCGAGCCGGTCTGGTTCGGCCGGTAGGCGAAGCAGGACGGCAAAAGGCCGGTAGGCGAAGCAGGACAGCAAAAGGCCGGCGGAGTCACACTCCGCCGGCCTTTTCGCGTCGCCCGGGCTACCAGCGCCACTCGCGCTTGTTGAACAGGTGCTCGGCGGTGATGCCGTGCTCGACGCACCACGCCAGGAACTCGTCGATCTGCTTGAGCTGGTAGGTGTCCTCGGTGTACGTCGTCGCCATGACGTGGCCCTGCCAGCTCTCCTCGCCCATGGCATAGATGTAGGCCTCGTCGGCGTCGAGCTCCTGCATGATGTCGGCCGCCTGCTTGGCGTTGGAGCCCGACAGCTTGCGCGAGTCGCTCATCTTCTTCGTCACCGGGCGGGTCAGCAGGCCCTGATACAGCCACGTCAGCGGCGCGCCGTCGCACTCCATGCCGAGGAACGCCATGTCGACCTTGCCGAGGTGGCTCTTGATGTAGCGGTACAGCACCGGGTCGATGCCCGACGAGTCCGCGCCGATGAACGCCGACGCCCCGGCCAGCTGCACGATGAACGTCGACTTCGCGCGGATGTCGAGGTCGGAGTGTTCGCCCAGGAACGGCGTCGCGACGATCCGCCCGCCGGTGAACGGCACCTCGTCGAAGTCGTCGACCTCGATGACGTTGAAGCCGATCGCCTTGAGGTACAGCCCGATCGACGGGTCGCACAGGTTGCCCCGTGACGAGCGCGGCACGACGACGGCGCCGATGCGGTGCCGCAGCGGGATCAGCGTCTCCAGCACGATGTGGTCCTGGTGGCCGTGCGTGATGAGGACGTAGTCGATGCGGTCCGGCAGGTCGTCCATCGTGTAGCGGTCGCCGTGGCGGTTGTCGGTGCTGATGAACGGGTCGGTGACGATGGCGACGTCCGGCGTCTGCAGCACCAGACAGGCGTGGCCGAAGTACCGGATGCGCCCGCCCGCCTCGATGTGCCGGTCCGGGGCGAGGCTCGGCGCGTCCGACAGCAGCGTGGCCAGTTGGGCGGCGAGGGCGTCGTCGGTGAGCTCCAGCGCCTCGCGCAGCGCGGCCAGGGTCGTGGGCGCGGTGCGCGCCGCGAACAGCGCGTCGAGGCCCGGGTGGTCGAAGCGCAGCGGCAGGTCCAGGACGCCGGGGCCGGGCAGCCGGGGCGTGCTGAGGATGAAGGGCCGCTCGACGCCGGTGTCCAGGGACAGCTGCACCGACTGGCGGCCGCGGTCATAGACCGGGCTGACGTACACCAGCGGCTCGATGTACCGCATCGAGGGCTGGTTGTTGGTGTCGTAGGCCAGCTCGACGAGGCCGTTGAGCGCGGCCGGCAGCTGAGGGTACAGCGGCGTCAGGTCGAAGCCGGTCGCCTGCTGCTCGAGCATCGCCTCGGCCTCGGCGACCCCGGCGGCGAACGCGAGCATGTCGGCCCGGTCGCGCTTGATGCCGTCGAGCAGGTCGGCGACCTCGTTGCTGCGGGACTCGTCGATGTTGACGAAGTACCCGCCGCGCAGCGCAGGGTTGCGGCTGGCCGCGAGGTGGACCTGCGGGTTCTGCAGGTACGACTCGAGCAGCGGCACGTGGAGGTTCGCCAGGTTCATCGAACCCTGCACGGGCGAAACGAGGTACATCCAGGCGAAGAACCGGTCGACCAGCGGTTCGATGATGGCGTTGGAGCGAAGGAAAACCGGCTCGTCCGGCATGCCCATGGTGGAGCTCCCTCCAGTGTCGGGAACGGTCAGCCGCCGCGGGTCGAAAGGCCCGGCGGATGGCGGAAGAAGGTGGCAGCGATCCGGCCGCCGCGAGTGTCATGATGCGGCCCGCGCGGCTGTTCGGGCCATGTCGCGGCGCGGGGGATCGTACATCTGAAGCGGTATCTGGCCTGGTAAAAGGGGCCGCGCCGAGCCCGGCGGGACCGGCCGGCGGCCATCGGCGCGCCAGGACCGCGCCACCGGTGTGAAAGGCGCCTCAGAGGTTGCCGCGGCCGGCGCGCAGCACCAGCAGCGCGAGCTGGGTGCCGCCGTCGCCGATGCCGTCGCGGAACCGGTCCAGGATCTGTTGTTCGCGCGACAGCACCAGGCGGGTGCCGCCGGCGGCGAGCCGGGCCTCGCCGATCTGCTGCGACAGGCCGGCGCGCTCCTGCCACAGCCGGATGATGGTCGCGTCGATCTCGTCGATGCGCTCCCGCATGTTCACGATGTCGAGGGTCGTCACGTCGAGCGTCATTGCCGTCTCCCATGGGATCGGGGCTGGAGGCCGAGGCGATTGTCACCGAAGACGGCCGTGTCCACATGCGACGGCCGGCGCCGTCCAACTGCGATGGCGATGCAGTTGCACGGCGGCGCGACAATGTTGCGGCCGCCGTCGCCCAGAGGCGGCCGGCGGCCGGTCCCGGGTTCGCCCAGGACCCCGGAATGGAGCGTTGATGGTGCCCGGCTGACGCGCATTGTGCAGCCGGACACCGATGGGGATAATCGGTGCGCCAGAGGTTCGGGTCAGCCGATCGGGACGTTGACGGAGCGGGCCCACGTCGGCGGCGTGATCTCGGCCGCCGGCACCTGGCTCAGGATCGATCGATGCAGCTCCTGCAGCTCCTGGCCCGGCTCGATGCCGAGCGTGTCGCGCAGCCGGCGGCGGATCAGGGCGTAGTTCTGCAGTGCCTCGGCCTGACGGCCCGAGGCGTAGAGCGCCAGCATCAGCTGGGCTCGGAACACCTCGTGGTAGGCGTAGTTGGAGACGACCTTGTGGAGTTCGGGAATGATCTGCCGGGCCCGGCCGAGCAGGATCTCGGTGTCGAACAACTCCTCGTAGGCGGAGATGCGTTCGCCGTCGATGACGCGGGCCTCCTGTGCCACTGTCTCGCCCGGAATGCCCGACAGCGAGCCACCGCGCCAGACCGCCATGGCCCGGCGCAGCCCCTCGGCCGACTCCGCGAGCTTGCCGAGGCGGGCCAGGGCCCGCGCCTCCTCGACCTGACCGCGGAAGTACCAGAGGTCGGTGTCGTCGTGCCGGACGTCGAGCACGTAGCTGTCGATGTTGGTGCGTAAAGCGACGCCCGGAAGTGGGCGCAGGAGTTGTCGCAGCCGATAGATGTACGACTGCAGCGTGGTGTGCGCGGTGGCCGGCGGGCGGCCGTCCCACGCGAACCGGATGAGCTGATCCAACGGCACTTCATGGTTGGCCCCGAGCAGCAGGCCCGCGAGCACGGCGCGCTGCTTTGGCGCCGTGATCCGGATGCGTCGATCCGCGGAGCCCACCTCAAGGCTTCCCAGGATGAAGAAGTGCATGCGCCCTCCACAGTAGTGGTGGCTGTCGATCGGTCACCGCTCGAGTGCGATGACGTTCAGGGCGTCAGCGGAGGGTGTACGAGTGCCGCCCGGCATTGCAGGCAGCGTCGCACCGCTGGTGGCGACCAGCGATGGATACGTGCAGAGTTCGTCGAACCGGCCGACTCCGACGCGTAGGGGAACACGCCGGACTGCCGGGCAATTGGATAATGCCCCCGTTGAGATCCCTCGATCCCAGCCTGTCGCCGGGAATACTAACGAGGGGATATTTATGCGTCCAGTAACGCTCGACCGGCGCACGATGTCGTTCACATGGCTGGGGTTGGCCGCGACTTCTGTTCGAGTGCGTCATTTGCGCAGTCGAACACACGGACCTGTGCGGGGCGCTGTGTGCGCGCGACTTGTAGCCGGCGCCGGGCGCCGTGACACTGGTCGCGGCGGGTCGCTCACGAGCGGCGCCGCCGTTGCGCGTCGGCTGCCGGCCGGCACTTCAGTGCTCATCCACGCATTGGCGGACCGCGATACATCGAATGTTTGACATTGACGGTATTCGGATTGCCGCGCCAAACCGTGGACGGGCGTTCCCGCTTTACCCGCAATTTCGGACATTCTGGTGCGGCAGGCCGGCAGGGTACATGCGGCCGGGCGCGTCAGCGTTGGACAGACGGCGATCCGAGGTGCCCGCCGGCCATCGACGGCTCCGGCCGGCGCGCGAGCGACGTGACCTTACCGGTGAGATCCTGCGGGGTCCGCGGCGGGAGCGCGCGCTCGTGCAGCGGACTGCCGATGTAGAGCCAGCCGAGGGTGCGCTCCTGTGGGTGCAGGCCGAGCAGGTCGCGCACCGGCACCGAGTCGGCGAAGGCGCCCGTCCGCCAGATGCTGCCGTAGCCGCGCGAGTGCAGCAGCAGCATCATCGCGTGGTTCATCAGGCTGGTGGCGGCGAGCTGCTCCCACTCCGGGACGCGGTGCCCGGCCCGCGGCTGGAAGACCAGCGTGGCGAGCAGTGGTGCGCGGTGCGCCTTGGCGGCGGCCTCCGCCGCCCGCCCGGCCTCGGCCCCGGCGGCGAAGCAGGCCCCGAGCGCGTCGCGGTCGGCGTCGCGCACGAGAATCCAGCGCCACGGCCGCAGCTGGCCGTGGTCGGGCGCGGTGGCCGCGACCGCCAGCAGCTCGGCGAACTCCCCGGCGCTCGGCGCCGGCTCGACGAGGCTGCGTTCGCTGCGGCGGGTGAGGATCGCGGTCAGGACGTCCATGCCAGGTGCTCCCGTCGGTCGCGTGTGGGCCGGGATCGATTCTGTACCGCCGGATCACCCGCCCGGATCACCCGCGACACCGGCGGGGGACACACCGCCAGCACCCGGCTACCGGGGCGCCACCGGCGCTCGTCCGAGCCGGCGGGCGACCGGGCCGGGCGCAGGCTCGGCGGGGTCGCGCCGCGGTGGAGGCCAACTGACGTTCGGCTCGAGCATGTTGTGACCGCTGTCGCGGCGGTGTGACGATCGGCGGCCGGAGCACGATTTCGGACCTCATGCCCGCGCAAGGAGTGGCCCACCCATGGATCGTGAAGCCGATGTGCAGCTACCCCGCGGCATGTTCGCCACCCTGCGCCTGCTCGGAGCGGCCATCCGGCTGGTCTGGGCCGCCGGGCGCCGCGACTTCGTCCTCATCGTCATCCTGCAGCTCATCCAGGCGCTCGGCTTCCTGGTGCTCCTCCTGCAGTTCCAGCAACTGATCACGGCGCTCATCAAGGCCAACACCGGTGACACCGCGGAGGGCCTTGCCATCGGTCTGGTCCTGTTCATCGCTGCGAACGCGCTGATGGGGCTGGCCGGGGCGATCATCAACAACCGCCGGCAGATCATCGGCGAGCGCGTCACCCTGTACATCAGCACCGAGATCCTCAAGGTCACCTGCCTGGCGGAGCTCGACGACTTCGACGACTCCACCTTCCACGACCGCCTGCAGCGCGCCGCGGGCAGCGCCGCCAACCGGCCGATGATGATGGTGCAGAGCATGATCGACATCGGGCAGAACCTGTTCGCGCTCGGATCGCTGTGGTTCGCGCTCGTGATGCTGCAACCGTGGATCGGCATCTCGCTGCTGCTGGTGGCATTCCCGGTATGGATCGGCGGAACGCGCGTCGGCGAGCACTACTTCACCTTCGTCGTGCGCATCGCGCACCTCGACCGGGCCCGGATGTACCTGTTCCAGCTGCTGACCATGCGTGACCCGGCCAAGGAGATCCGCGCCTTCAACCTGGCGCAGCACCTTTCGGAGCGGTGGCGCACGTCGATGATCGAGCGCATCGGCATGCTCGCCTCCACGCTGCGGCGCCAGCTGCGCGCCTCGGTCATCTCGACCTTCGGCAGCAACCTGGTCCTGGCGCTCGCCGCCGTGACGCTCGTCGTGCTCAACCGGCGCGGGGTGCTCACCCTGGCCGAGACCGCGACGGTCGCCGCGGCCATGCTGATGTTCGCGCAGCGCCTGCTCAGCTCCGTCATGGAAACCAACCGCTTCTTCGAGTCGGCCCCGCTGGTCAATGACCTCAACGGGTTCCTGCAGCTCGGGGACGGCCTGGCGAAGCACCGCGAGGGCGCCGCGGTGGTGGGCGGATTCTCGCGCATCGAGCTCGACGACGTGTCGTTCCGCTACCGGGACGCCAACCGCAACGCCGTCGAGCATGCGGACATCCGCATCAACGCCGGCGAGATCGTCGCGCTCGTCGGCGAGAACGGGTCGGGCAAGACCACGCTCGCCAAGCTCATCGCCGGACTCTACGAGCCCCGCACGGGCGCGGTGCGCATCGACGGCACCGACCTCAAGGAACTCGACCTCACCTCCTGGCGCGAGCAGGTCGCGGTGCTGTTCCAGGACTTCATCCGCTACGCCCTGACCGCGACCGACAACATCCACCTCGGCTCGACCGCCCGCAGCGAGGACGCCGAGGGCGTGCGCGCGGCGGCGCTCGCCGCAGGCGCGGACGATTTCCTCTCGCGACTGCCCAGCGGCTACGACACGACGCTGGGCCCGCAGTTCGGCCGGGGCATCGACCTGTCCCTCGGCCAGTGGCAGCGGGTCGCGCTCGCCCGTGCGTTCTTCCGCGACGCGCCACTCGTCGTGCTCGACGAGCCCACCGCGTCGCTGGACGCCCGCGCCGAGCGTGACCTGTTCGAAAGCGTCCGCCAGTTGTACCGGGGCAAGACCGTCGTGCTGATCTCGCACCGCTTCTCCACGGTCCGCACGGCCGACCGCATCATCGTGCTCAAGAACGGCGAGATCGTCGAGCAGGGCAGCCACACCGAGCTGATGGCGGGCGACGGTTTGTACGCCGAGCTCTTCGCCATCCAGGCCAGCGCGTTCCTGGAGGCCGATCTCGAGGAGACAGCCGGCGAGCCCGCGACCGTCGAGCCGTAACTCGGCCCGCAACGCCGCGGACCGGGCGATCGGTACGCTGTTGGCGGACCGTATCGCTCGGATCGGGGAGGCGGCGTGCTAGCTCGGCTGGGCCGGTGGTTTCGAGCAGGATTCCCGAGACGGTGGCGGCGCCTGGGGTTGCGGTCCCGGATGGCCGTCTCCTACATGCTGGTCTCGGCGGCCGCCGTCCTGCTCGTCGAGGTCGTGCTGCTCGCGATGACGGTGCCGCGCATCCGCGACGCCGACCAGCTGGCGGATCAGGCCCGGCAGCGCGCCACAGCGGCCGAGCAGAACGTGAACCGCCTCAAGGCCGAGGCGCTCGCCCAGACCGTGGCGAACGCGGCCGGCAAGGCGGCGGCCGCGGCGGCCAGCGGTTCGCCCGCCGCGACCGACGCGAGCCTGCTCGACGCGGCGGCCGGCGGCTTCGCCGATCCCGCGGTGACCGATCAGATCGCCGCGGCGCGGCTCAACGACTGGGCCGACGCCGTGGCGCAGGTGGTGGCGGGCGCCGACGGCCACGTCGTCGCCGCGAACCCGCCCGACTTCCTGCCGGCCGGCGTGATGATCCCGGCGGCCGCCCGCGGCACGCACGCCCAGTCCGGGCTCTCCGACGAACAGGGCCGGACGAACTACTGGGCCAGCATGCCGATCGAGGTCTCGAACGCCGGCGGCGCGGCGCGGCGGACGATCGGCGTGGTGTACGTGCTCGTCCGCACCGCCGACGCCGTCAAGGGAGGCAGTGCTGCCGACGACCGCGGCAACCCCGTGGACACCGCCGACCCGGGCTCCGACTCGGCGACGGACACGACGGTCGGCTCGCTCGTCGTGCCGGGAATCGTGGTGCTGGCCCTGCTGCTGCCGGTCGGCGTCCTGTTCGGGCTGCTGAGCACGGGCCGGCTCATCCGGCGGATCCGCCGGCTGTCCCAGGGCACCGCGGCGATGGCCGGCGGCGACCTGCGTGCGCGGGTCCCGGTGTCGGGCGGTGACGAGGTCGGCGGCCTGGAGCGCGCCTTCAACAGCATGGCCGAATCCCTCGACGAGGCGGTCGCCGAGCAGCGCGTCGCGGCCGGCACCGAGGCCCGGCACGCCGAGCGCAACCGCATCGCGCGCGAGTTGCACGACTCCATCTCCCAGGACCTGTTCTCGGTCGGCCTCGTCGCGACCGGCATGCGCAAGGCGCTCCCGGCCGGCACTGAGCTGTTCGAGCAGGCAGCGTCGATGGAGCGATCACTGGCGCGGACGATGCGCGAGATGCGTGCGCTGCTGCTGCAGCTGCGCCCCGTCGCACTCGAGGACCTCGGGCTCGCCGCGGCGCTGGAGGAGCTGTGCCGCGTCTATCAGGCGCGCCTCGGGATCGCTGTCGAGGTGCACGTGGAGCCGGCGGAGCTCGAGCCGCAGGTGGAGCACGCGGTGCTGCGGGTGGTCCAGGAGGCCATCGGCAACGCGATCCGTCACGGCGACCCGGCGGTCATCGAGCTACGAATGGCGAAGACCGCCGCCGGCATCGAGGTGACGGTCCGCGACGACGGCCGCGGATTTGATCCGTCGTCCGCGACCGGCCGCCACGGCATGGGTCTGGACCTGATGCGTGAGCGGATGCAGGAGGTGGGCGGCACGGCCGACATCGTCAGCGCGCCCGCCGAGGGCACCACGGTCACCGTCTCGCTGCCCGCGTAACGCGTCCACGCGGCGATGGTCGGCGCATGGAGCGGCGTATGCGGCAGGTTGGACGCCCGTCCCGTGCCGTGTTTTCCGTTGGTATAAAGGGCAGAGGTTTTGTTGGTTGCTGTGATGGGTGGTGGGTGTTGTGGCTGTTGGCACGATCCTGAGATACGACGAGGTGCGCGGTTACGGGTTCATCGCGCCCGTCGAAGGCGGTGACGACGTGTTCGTCCACGCCAACGACTTCGGCGAGCGCCGGCACATGGTCCAGCCGGGCCTGCACGTGGAGTACGAGGCCGAGAACAGCGATCGCGGCCTGAAGGTGGCGTCGGTGCGGCTGCTCGACAAGCCGGCGGATCCGGTCGCGCAGGCAGCGCCGGCGACCGTCGAGGCGCGGGTGCGGGTGCCGGCCGGCGACGACGACACGCTGTGCGACGTGCTGCTGCCGGAGGAGTTCAAGCGCGAGGTGACGGAGATCCTGCTGCAGCACGGTCCGACGCTCACCGCGGCGCAGATCACGCAGGTCCGCGCGAAGCTCGCCGAGCACGCCCGGGCCCACGGCTGGATCGAGTCCTGACGGGTGCTTGACGGGGCGGCAGCGCGGGTGCGCCCCCTCTGGATCGACAGCGAGGGCTTCGACTCCCGGGTCGGCAACACGAGCTACAGCGCCTTGGAGATCTGTTCGGCGAGCGCTGCGGTGCCCTGCCGCAGCGCGTCGCCGGAGGGGCCGGACCACAGCATCCGGTGGCAGCCGTCGAGCTCGACGTAGACCTCGCCGCTCAGGTTGTCGACGGGCTGGAAGAGCGCGAAGCGGCTCGCGTGCGCGGCGCAGGGTTGCGCGGGACCGGCCGGGAGCATCGCCGCGCGCAGGTCCGTCCAGGCCTGCGTCGACAGGGTGTCGCCCTTCTCGAAGCGGCCGCCGGGCTTGGTGCTGCCCTGCTCGCTCGGCGGCACGGTGTACAGACACAGGCGCATGTCGCGCCCCGGCGGCTCGAACGGGCGCTCCATCGGCGTCGGCCCGCTCGCCGTCACCGCGCCCACCATGTCGGACCACTCCTGCTGACAGCCGGACCTGGCGGCCGCCGCGGACTTCACCTCGCCGAGCACGGTCGTGGCGACGGTCCGCAGCTCCAGCCGGTTGACGGCGTCCTGGACCTCGATGCGCACTTGGCCGCAGGCATCGGCCGCGATCCCGGGGCGCAGCCAGCGCCCGGCCGCGTCGAGCACCGCGAACCACGCGACGCCGCGGAGCATCATGTCGCAGGCGCCGTCCGTGTGCGGTGCGTCGGGCAGGCGCAGCGCCGCGGTGAGTGCGTCGACCTTCGACCCGCGCCGCTCGAGCATCACCTGATCCTGGCCGCCGTCGGCGCGGGTCTGTATCTCCCACGCGCACACCACGACCTCGACCGGCGCGAAATCGCCCGGCAGCCGCGGCAGCTCGACGGGCTGAGGTCCGGGCCGAGGGTCGGCGAGCTCCTTCGCGCACGACGTCCAGGCGTCGTGCAGGTCGGTGGACGCCGCCGGGCCCGGCCCGCCGGCTTCGGTGGGCCGGGCACAGCCGGCGAGCAGGATCAGTGCGAGGGCCGCGATGGCGGCGGAACGTCCGGGCATGATGCTGCGACGCTACCGCCCGCTGCCCGGTTCCCTCGTCACGCGGTGCGCAGCGCGTCGGTCGGGGGCAGGTGGGCCGCCCGCACGGCCGGGTAGAGCCCGGCGATGGCGCCGGCGGCGACGGAGACCAGGATGCCGCCGTAGAGCGCCTCGGGCGGGATCAGGGTCGCCCACCCGCGGGACATCGCCATGCCGACGGTCACCCCGATGCCGATGACGATGCCGGCGATGCCACCGAGGGTGGCCAGGATCAGCGACTCGGTCAGGAACTGCGCGGCGACGTGGCCCCGCGAGGCGCCGAGCGCCCGGCGCAGCCCGATCTCGGTTCGCCGCTCCAGCACCGCGATGACCATGACGTTGGCGATGCCGATCGCGCCGACCAGCAGCGCGATCGCGCCCAGCCCGAGGATCAGCCCGGCGCCCGACTGCTTGACCTTCAGCTGGGCGGTGAGGGCGTCGGACGGGCGGCTGACGGAGGTCCGGCTGGGGTCCTCCGGGTTGGCCGCGCCGGCCAGCACCCTGGCGACATCGGCGGTGTACTCGGTCTGGGCCCGCACGTAGATGCGGCTGGGGTGGCCGTTGTAGCCGAGCAGGTGCGCGGCTGAGTCGAACGAGACGATGGCCGCCTGGTCGATCTCCGGTGCGAGCACGAACGGCTTGAGGATGCCCACGACGTTGTACCAGTGCCCGCCGACCCAGACCCGGTCGTTGCCGGAGACGTCGGTGATGCCGAGCGTCGAGGCGGCCGAGTAGCCCAGGACGGTGACCGGGACGTCGTCGTCGTTGATGAATCGACCCGCCAGCAGTGCCCCGTCGAGCGTGGTGAGCAGCGTCGCGTCGGCCGCCCGGACCGATCGACCGCCGGTGCGGCCGGCGGCGACGTGATCGTTGCGGTAGACATTGACGCCGGGAAGCTTCGCCGTCGGGGCCACCGACAGCACGTGCGGCAACTGGCGGACCATCGGCGTGGCCGTGGTCGGCAGGATCTGTTCGGCGCCGTTGGAGTTGCCGTTGGCGACGGTGAGCAGGTTGGTGCCGAGCTGGTCGATCTGGTCCAGGAGCGCCGACTGGCTCGAGCTCGTCACGCCGAGCACCGAGACGATCGACGCGATGCCGATCGCGATGCCGAGCCCGGACAGCACCGCCCGCACCTTGCGCGAGCGCAGCCCCAGCGAGCCCGTCGGCAGGAGATCGGCGGCGCGCAGGGTGCTGCGGGGCACCTCGTGGGCCGGCTGGCCCGGCGATGCCTCATCCGTTTTCACTGGGAACCTGCACCTTCTGCCCTTCGGAGATTCCGTCGCCGCTGACCTCGGCGAGCCCGGCGAGATCGTCGAACAGCCCGGTCTGCACCGGGACCCGCTTCGTGCCCGTGGCACCGACGACGATGACGTCGTACTTGCCGTCGGAGACCGAGTTGAGCGCGGCGATCGGCACGATGAGCACGTCGGGGTGCGTCGCCCGGATGACCCAGACCTGCACGCTGGCCTGGTCGATGAAGCCGGTGATCTCGCCCTCGATGCTCAGCGTCACGGCCACGGTCGCCCCACCGGTGCTGCCGTTGTTGCTGTTGGCGCCGCCCCCGGTGGCGGCCGCCGCCGTGGCGGCCCCGATGGCGCTCACCTTGCCGTTGCGGCTCTTGCCGTCGGGGAGGATCACGACGACCGGCGTGTCGACCTTGATCCAGCCGAGCTGCTGGGTCGACACGGACAGGTTGACCGACGGCGTGTTGCTCGTCCCGGTCTCGACCGGCTCGCCCGGGTGCACCTGCGCGCCCGGCTTCGTCTCGTGTCCACTCACCCGGAACGCGCCCGGCAGGAACGTGATCGCACCGAGCCCCACAGCGCCGGTCACGGGGAGGTGCACGGCCTGCTGCCAACGCCGGATGGCGGCGTACGTCGCGCTGGTGAACTTCTGATCCACGGTCAGCCCCTGACCGAAGCCGAGGTCGCGCAGGTTACCTTCCAGCTGCTCGACGTCGACGCCGTCGGTCATGCCGGAGGTGAAGTCGCGCCAGGCGGGGCGGCCGCCGTACATCAGCGTCACCCGCTGCCCGTCGACCTCGTACAGCGGGTCGCCACGGTTGACCACGGTGCCGATCGGCGGCACCCATGTCAGCGTGCCCTGGCCCCCGGCGGTGAGTGCGTAGGAGCCGGCGTAGCCGAGGGTGCCGCTGACATACTGGCGCTCGGAGATCGTTTTGCGGGTCACCTCGGCGGTGGAGGTGCTCACGGCGGTCGGCACCGGGGGACCGTCGTGGTGACGCAGCTGCTCGGTCGTCACCAGGCCCGCGACTCCGGCGACACCGATCAGCGCAACGCCGGTGACGACCTTGCTGGTGCGGCTCATGCCGGTCGGCCCGCGCCGCCGGTCGGCATCGGGCGGGCGGTGCTGTCCAATGCGGTCATGGTAATACGATCGCCCGGAACATCACCCGGGCGCTTCCCCCAAAGGTAATCGCGGCGGGGCGCAATTTGAGGGGGTGGCGCTACGCGGCGGACGGCATGGAGCCCGGCGTGGTCAGCTGCGTGGCCGGGATCTGGCGCAGGATCGACTGGTGCAGGTGCTGCAGGGCCGGCCCCGGCTCGATGCCCAGGCGGGTGCGCAGCCGCTGCCGGATCGCCGCGAAGCTCTGCAGCGCCTCGGCCTGGCGCCCGGAGGCGTAGAGGGCCAGCATCAGCTGGGCGTGAAAGGCCTCGTGGAACGGATACTCCGAAGCCACCCGCTGCAGCTCGGGCACGATCTGGCGGGTGTTGCCGAGCAGGATCTCGGCGTCGAAGAGCTCCTCGTAGGCCGACGTCCGCTCGCCGTCGAGGACCCGGCCCTCCTGCCGCAGCGCCTCCCCGGGCACGCCGGTGAGCGAGTTGCCCCGCCAGATGGCCACGGCGTCGCGCAGGCGCGCGACCGACTCGGCCCACTGGCCCAGCGCGGCGTCGGCGCGGGCCTGGTCGACCAGCCCGCGGAAGGTCCACAGGTCGGTCTCGGCCTCGGCGACCTCGAGCATGTAGCTGTCGATGTTCGTGCGCAGCTGCACCTGCGGGAACGGGCGCAACAGCTGGCGCAGGCGGTAGATGTACGACTGCAGGGTCGTCTGCGCGGTCGCCGGCGGCCGGCCGTCCCACACGTAGCGGATCAGTCGGCCGACGGGTACCTCGTTGTTGGCGCCGAGCAGCAGCGTGGCCAGCACGGCCCGCTGCTTCGGCGCCGATATCTGCACGCGCGCTTCGGGGCTGCGCACCTCGAGCGCGCCCAGGATGAGGAATTGCACTGGGCCTCCAGAGCCATGACTTCGTGCGTCGCTCCCTGTCCGGCGCCGCGGTGGGCCGGAGACGGGGACGGTGCCGCTCGGGCTGGGTGACTCACGTTCGCCATCGATGCCTTGCGCGCTGCGGCATCGTGAGCCGCGCCTCGCTGTGCGACCGCGAGATCCTTTCGCGACCGCGAGCGATCGTATCGACGGGCGCCGAACCCGTCCAGTGTGCCCGGAGACGCCCGCCCGCCACGGCCGCACTGCGGCGTCACCGCGGGGCGCCGCGTTCGAGTGCGGCATCGACGCAGTTGGACACGGAGGCCGCCGGCTCGCACTGCACGGGCTGCTCGATCGAGCCCCGGTCGAGCCGGGATCGCGCATCGCCCCGGCGGGGCGCCCGCGGCCGTACGATTCCGAGCTGTGGACCGGGTGTGGCCGCTGATCGGCCGGGCCGAGGAGCTCGGGTTCGTCGAAGCCGCGATGCGCCGGCGCACCGGCGCGCGCGGTGTCGTCCTGGCCGGCTCGGCCGGGGTGGGTAGGACCCGGCTCGCGCAGGAGGCCGTGCGGGGCGCGGGGCGCCGGTGCGGCGGGACGACGATCTGGGCCACCGCGACGGCCACCGCCCGCCACATCCCCCTGGGCGCCTTCGCGGGGCACCTCGGCGGCCTCGGCGAGGATCCCGCGCGGGTGCTGCACCACGCGGCCGAGGCGCTGCTGTCCGGCGTCGGCGACGGGGGCCTCGTCGTGGGCGTGGACGACGCGCACCTGCTGGACCACCACTCGGCGCTGCTGGTGCATCAGCTGACGACGCAGGACCGCGCCCGCCTGGTGCTGACGGTCCGCAGCGGTGAGCCGGCGCCGGACGCCGTGACCGCACTATGGAAGGAAGGCACACTCGAACGGCTGGAACTGCAGCCGCTGTCCGTGCCGGCGACCCACGAACTGCTCGCCGCGGTGCTCGGCGGACCACCCGACAGCGCGCTGAGCGCGGCCATGTGGCGGCTGACCCGCGGCAACGTGGTGTTCCTGCGGCACGTCGTCGAGGCGGAACGCGCCGCCGTCCGGCTCCGCGAGGTGCGCGGCGTCTGGCGATGGGCCGCCCGGCACGAGATCTCGGCCGCCCTGGCCGACCTCATCGACGCGCAGATGGGGATGCTGACACCGCCGGTGCGCGACGTCGTGGACCTGCTCGCGCTCGGCGAACCGCTCGGCATGCCGCTGCTGTGCCGGCTGGCCGACCCTGCCGCGGTCGAGGAGGCCGAGGCCGGCGGCCTGATCCTGGTCGAACGCGATGGCGACCGGCACAGCGTGCGCCTGGCCCATCCGCTCTACGGCGAGACGCGCCGCGCGCGCATCGGCACCGTCCGGGCGCGCCGGCTGCGCGGGGCCGTCGCCGCCGCACTGGCCGCCGCGGGCACCCGCCGGCCCGACGACGCGCTCCAGCTGGCGACACTGGCCCTCGACTCGGACTATGAGCCGGGGCCCACGCTGCTCACCGCCGCCGCCCGCCGGGCCGCCGAGCTCGCCGATCGCGGCCTGGCCGGGCGCGTCGCCCGTGCCGCCGTGGCCGCCGGAGGCGGCTTCGAGGCGCAGCTGCTCGTCGTCGCCTCGCTCACGCCGGACGTGCCGCCGCCCGACGCCGACCTTGAGTTCGCCGCCCTGACGACGCTCGCCACCGACGACGACGCGCTCGTCCGGGCGACCGTCCTGCGCGTGCTGCATCTGGCCTTCGACGCGGCGCGGCCAGACGAGGCGCAGGCCGTGCTCCGGGCCGCGGAGCGGGGCGCGGGCACCCCCGAAGCGGCGCTGCAGCTGTGCGCCGTCCGCGGGCATCTGGCGGGCGCGCTCGGCCGGCCGGCCGAAGCGGTGGCCGCGGCGAGCGCGGCGCTGTCGTCGCCGACGCTGCCCGACGAGGCCGTCGTGCTGGCCGCGTGCGGACTCATCGGAGCGATGGGGATGCTCGGCCGCGCGGACCGCATCCCGGCCGTGGCGGCGCGGGCCGAGCCCGCCGCGGCCCGGCTCACCGGGCTTGCGCACCTGCGGCTTTCGCTGGCCCGGGCCACGTCCGGCGCGCTGCGGCTGGCCGGCCGGCTGGACGAGGCGTCCTCGGTGGCCAACGGCCGGCACGGCAGCGATCGGCACGGCACCGCTGGACACGGCGCTGATCGGCACGGCGCTGATCGGCACGGCACCGGCGGGGCCGAGCTGTCGGCGTACCTGATGGGCGAGGCGGCCCTCAGCCGCGGCCGGCTGGGCGACGCCGTGCGCTGGCTGCGCGAGGCACGGGCCGGTCTCGCCGAGTCCGGCGGCGCCGGCGGCGTGCTGTTCCTCAACCTGGTGGCGCTGGCCCGGGCCCTGGCGCTGCGCGGCGATGTCGACGACGCCCGGATGGCGCTCGCGGAGGCGGAGGCCGAGCGGCATCCGGCGATGGTCACGGTCGAGCCCGAGCTGCTGCTGACCCGGGCCTGGATCACCGCGATGGAGGGGTCCGTCGTCGCGGCGGTGTGCCTGGCCCGCGAGGCCGCCGTGCTGGCCGCGGCCGGGTGGCAGCCGGCCGGCGAGGTGCTGGCGCTGCAGCACGCGGTGTGCCTCGGCGACGAGACGGCCGCCGACCGGCTCGCCGTGCTCAGCGCCACCGTGACCGGGCCCCGGGCGCCGGCCGCCGCCGCCCACGCCGCCGCGCTCGCTGCCGGCGAAGGGGATGCGCTGCGGGCCGCCTGCGCCCGTTGGGAGCGCATCGGAGACCTGACGGCCGCGGTCCACGCCGCCGCCCAGGCGGCCGCGGCCTACACCCGTCGGGGGCGGCGGGGCGCCGCCCTGCTCGCGTCGGCGACGGCCCAGCGGATCGCGGAGGCGGGCGGCTTCGCGCGGCCGCCGGTCCTGGCGGCGATCGAGTGGCCCTCGCCGCTCACCGGCCGGGAGCGGGAGATCGTCGCGCTGGCCGCCCGCGGCCTGGCGAACAAGGCCATCGCCGAGCGGCTGGGCGTCTCGGTGCGCACCGTCGAGGGGCATCTGTACCGTGCCGGGGCGAAGCTGGGCGTGACCAGCCGGGCCGGCTTCGCCGACGTCCTTCGGGTCGCCTGAGCGCTACTGCGGCGAGCCGATCGGGGCCGGCGAGGTGTCCGCGGGGGCCCGCGTCGCGGCGTCCGGCGCCGACGCCGGCTCGAACCGGGACAGCAGCGGCCCGACGAGCCCCGTCGTGACCACGGCCATGATGACCATCATCGTGTACATCGGCGTGTCCAGGACGCCGAGGCTCAGCCCGGCGTTGAGGATGACGAGCTCGGTCAGCCCGCGGGCGTTCATGAGCAGGCCCAGCAGGCCGGCCTCGCGCCAGGGCAGCCCGCTGATGCGCCCCGGCAGGACGCTCCCGACGAGCTTGCCCGCGCAGGCCACGCCCAGGATCGCGGCCAGCTCGACGTAGTTGACCCAGGTGAGCCCGCCGATCTGGACGCTGAGGCCGGTGACGATGAAGAACACCGGCATCAGCAGCTGCCCGGCCGTGCTCAGCGGCCGGCGCAGGTGGACCTGGAGCGTGTCGGCGGGCTCGCGAGGGGTCACGAGGCCGAAGACGAACGCGCCGAAGATCGAGTGCAGGCCGACCCAGGTGCTGGCGTAGGCGCTCAGGAACACCCCACCGGCGACGAGCACCATCAGGTTCGCCGGCCGCCCGCCGGCCAGTCTCCCGAAGAGCCTGGCGAGCAGCGGCCGCACGACGTACCACATCGCCAGCAGGTACAGCAGCGACAGGACCATGGTCTGCCAGAAGGCCGCCGGACCCGACGCGGTGACCAGCGCCGAGACCAGCGCGAGGACGCACCACGCGAGGAGGTCGCTGATCGCGGCGCTGGCCAGCGCGAGCGCGCCCACGCGTGTATGCATGAGCCCGCTGTCGCTCAGAATCCGGGCGAGCACCGGGAACGCGGTGATGGCCATCGCGGCGCCGAGGAAGAGCACGAAGCCGGCGGCCGGCACGTGGTGGCCGCCGGTCGTCGAGTGGCGCGGATACAGCAGGGCGGCCAGGCCGGCGCCGACGGCGAAGGCTACGGCCATCGAGGAGAACGACACCCCGACGGCGGCGGTGCCGCGCCCGCGCAGCAGCCCACGGTCGAACTCCCAGCCGACCATGAACATGAACAGCAGCAGGCCGATCTGCGCGATCGCCGAGAGCATCGGCCGCACCTCGGCGGGGAAGAGCCGCCCGGTGAGGTCGCCCGGCAGCAGGCCCAGGACGCTGGGGCCGAGCACGATGCCGCAGACGATCTCGCCGACGACCACCGGCTGGCGCAGCCTCGTGGCCAGCCGCCCGAGCAGCCATCCGCCGATCATGATGACCGCGACGCCCATGACGGCCGTCGCGATGGTCAGGTCTGCGTGCGTTGCCGGACTCTGCATCGCGCCTCCAAGCCGATGGGCCGGGCCCGAGTCTGGCAGCGGCGGGGCCGGTCGGGGTGCGACGGCCAGCCGTCCGACAACGCACCTCCACGGCGGCGCCAGTGATGCGTGAGGCCGTGGCGCAGGGGTGGCGGTTCGGTGGCGGGACATTGCTCGCCGTTTCGGGCCGGTGACAGCATGGCCGCGCATCAGACTGCGGACGCATCAGTCGCCCCGGGCGGCTGGCCAGCCCCACGGGAGCATTGCATGACCGTCCTGCGTATCGGCCACATCGAGATGTACGCGGCCGACCGGCCGTCGGCCGTCGACTACTTCGTATCCGCCTTCAACTTCACCGACGTCGCGCACGCACGCACCGCCGGCGCCGAGTCGTCGCTGCTTGAGTGCGGCGATGTGCGCCTGATCGTCACCGACGGGCCGTCGACCGCGGAGTTCATCGAACGGCACGGCGACGGCATCGCCGACATCGCGTTCGTCTGCGACGACGTCGACGCGACGCGCGAGCGGGCGTTGCGGGCCGGCGCCCGGCCGGTCGGCGAAACCGCCATCGAGGGATTCGGCGCCGTCCGGCACAGCCTGCTGCCCGAGTCGACGAGGTACACGCCGCCCCCGCTGCCGTGGACCGCCGCCGAGCGGCCCGGCCGCGACCGGCCGCGGCACATCCTGGCGCTGGACCACATCGCGGGCGTCCTCACCGGCGGCGACCTGCACGAGCGGGTGGCGTTCTACATCGATGCGCTCGGCTTCCACCGGTACTCGGGCGAGTTCATCGAGATCGGCAGCCAGGCCATGGACTCGATCGTGGTCCGCAACGACGCCGGCACCGCCACCTTCACCTTCCTCGAGCCGGTCACCTCCCGCAGCGCCGGCCAGCTCGACGCGTTCCTCGAGCGCAACCAGGCCTCGGGCGTGCAGCACCTGGCGTTCCTCGTGGACGACGTCGTCGCCGCCGTGCGGGACTTCGAGGCCGGCGGCGTGGAGTTCCTCAGCACCCCGGGCGCCTACTACGACGCCCTGGCCGACCGCCTGCAGGAGATGAGTCTCGAGATCGCCGACCTGCGCGCGACCAACGTGCTGGCCGACCGCGACGAGTGGGGCTACCTGCTGCAGCTGTTCACCCGGTCGCCGTACCCCCGCAACACGCTCTTCTACGAGCTCATCCAGCGCCGCGGCGGCCGCGGCTTCGGCAGTGCCAACATCCGCGCCCTGTACGAGGCGGTGGAGCGGGACCGGGTCATCGCCGATTGAACCGTTGGTATCGCGATGGGGTTGCCCTGTCGGCCGGCTGGCGATCTCTGGCCGGCCCGGCGGCCCCCGTGCGAGCGTTTCGTCAACCGAGTGACCAGGAGGATGCTGTGCGTACGGTCAGCTTCGACTTCGAGAACCCCGAGGCGCGGTTCAAGGTGCTCGTCAACGAGGAGGAGCAGTACTCGCTGTGGCCGGGTGACCTGCCGGTGCCGGGTGGCTGGGCCGAGACGGGGGTGCACGCCTCCAAGGAGGAGTGCGACGAGTATCTGCGTAAGACCTGGACCGACATGCGGCCCAAGAGCCTGCGCCTCGCGCTCGACGGCCAGTGACACGCCGGGATCGATGGCCACGATCGAGGACGCCCCGATGAGATTGTCGCCGGCACCGCTGGAGGACTGGCTCCGCGACTACTACTTCACCGCCGAGATCGACATCAGCTCCAGCGGTGTCGAGCCGTACACGATGGCCGAGCTGCGGGCCGTGGCCGGCGTCCGCCACGCCGACATCGACCAGCTCGTGTTCGACGACGGATACTCCCTGGGCCGCCCCGAGGTGCGGGAGGTCATCGCCCGCGGCTTCGGCAACGGCGACGCCCGCCGGGTGATGACCACCAACGGCTCCAGCGAGGCGATCTCGCTGGTGCTGTCCGCGCTGCTGAGCCCGGGCGAGGAGATCGTGGTCATGCAGCCCGGGTACCACCTCCTGGTCGAGTACGCGCGAGGGCTGGGCTGCCGCCTGGTGACCTGGCGGCTCGACCCGGCGAACCGGTGGCGCCCGTCGCTGGACGAGCTCGACTCGCTCGTCACCGACCGCACCCGCGCCATCGTCGTCAACTTCCCGCACAACCCCACCGGCGCCACCATCACCGAGCCCGAGCTGTCCCGGCTGCTCGCCATCGCCGAGAACGTCGGCGCCTACGTGCTGTGGGACGCCGCGTTCAACGGTCTCGTGTACGACACCGAGCCGCTGCCGCCCGTGTCCACCCGATACGAGCGCGGCATCGACTTCGGCACCTTCTCCAAGGGCTTCGGCCTGCCCGGCCTGCGCTTCGGCTGGTGCGTCGCGCCGCCCGACGTGCTCAGCGACTGCGTGCGGATCCGCGACTACACCACCCTGCACGTCGCGCCGCTGATCGAGCTGCTGGCGCTGGCGGTGCTCGAGAACGCCGAGGCGTTCCTCGCGCCCCGCCTCGCCCAGGCCCGGCACAACCGGGGGCTCGTCGCCGAGTGGGCCGCGGCCGAGTCCGGGCGCGTCTCGGTCGACCTGCTCGACGGCGGCGCGGCGACCTTCCCGCGGCTGCACGGCATGCAGAGCGCCGACGCGTTCTGCGACGACCTGTTCAACCGGCACAGCGTCCTGGTGATACCCGGCTCGGTCTTCGGCGAGCCGCAGCACGTCCGGCTCGGCTACGGCGGATCGACCGCGGATCTCCAGCGTGGCCTCGAACGCTTCTCGACGGCACTCTCGGAGTGGTTCTCCTGACGCAGCCGGCTGGAGCCTCGATGGGGCCGCAACCGCCACCCCCCTGGTGATGCCTTTCCGTCGTATCGGCCGCATGCCACGGTTTCAAGAGCTCGACCCGCGCGCGCCCGGACCCCGGTCCGGGCGCGGCGACGTATGTGCGCGGTGCGGCACGGGCCGCCCGATCGGATCACCTCCGGCATTGGAGTCATCATGCGGACCCAGTCGACCCCGTCGGGCGCGGCTCAGCCGGTGCCGGCGCTGGAGTTGCCGGCGGATCGGTCGCGCTCGTCGCGCCGTCCGTCGTCCCCCGCCGAGACCCGGTTCGTCGTCGCCGGGGCGCCGTCCGGCTCGGTGCTCGGCGCCCTGCTCGCCGTGCTCGGCTGGTGGGCCGGCCGGCTGACCTACGACGTCGACCGGGCCGACGGTGCGGCACCGCTGCGCGTCGACCTGACGGGCGACCCGAGCCTGGCGGCGCTGGCGCGGCGGCTGCGGACCGGCGACGCCCCGCCGCCGCGGCGGGTGACGGCCGGCGAGCTGACGTTCGACATCGACGACGACGGCGTCTCCGTGCGCTACGACGCCTCGCTGTTCGACGCGGCGACGATCGACCGCCTCGGCGCCCGCGTCGCCCGCGTGGCCTCGGCCGACGCGGAGCAGCGCCTGTCCGGGCTGACGATGCTCGACGACGATGAGACGGAGCTGGTCGTCTCGCGCTGGAACGCCACGGCCGCGACCCCGGCGCCGGTCGCCGGGGTGCATCAGCTGTTCGAGGCCCAGGCCCGCCGTACACCGGACGCGGTGGCCGTGTCCTTCGCCGGCGCCGCGCTGACGTATGCGGAGCTGGACACCGCGGCCAACCGGCTCGCCCGGCACCTGTGCGGCCTCGGCGTCGGGCCGGACGTCGTCGTCGGCCTCGCCCTGGAGCGCGGCCTGGACCTGCTGACGGCGCTGCTGGCGATCTGGAAGGCCGGCGGCGCCTACCTGCCGCTGGACCCCGACTTCCCGGCCGAGCGCCGCGCCTACATGGCCGCCGACAGCGGCGCCGCCCTCGTGCTCACCGGCACCGGACAGCCCGCCGTCGGCGACGTCCCGGCCGTGTACCTCGACGACCCCGCCACCGCCGCGGCCGTCGCGGCGGCGCCCGCCGACCCGCCGGCCCGGCGGACCCACCCGGAACAGCTCGCCTACGTCATCTACACCTCCGGGTCGACCGGGCGGCCCAAGGGCGTGCTCGTCGGGCACCGCGGCGTCGTCAACCGGCTCGTGCGCATGCAGGAGGTCTGGGGCCTGCGGCCGGCCGACCGGGTGCTGCACAAGGCGCCGCTGACCTTCGACGCCTCCGTCTGGGAACTGTTCTGGCCGCTGTCGATGGGCGCCGAGGTGGTCGTCGCCGCCCCCGGCCGCCACCGCGACCTCGACTACGTCGTGTCGACCCTGCAGTCCGAGCGCATCACCGCCGTGCAGTTCGTCCCGTCGCTGTTCCGGCTGTTCGCCAGGGACCCGCGGCTGGACCGCATGCCGGCGCTGCGGATGGTGTTCTGCAGCGGCGAGGCGCTGCCGGCCGAGGACGTCGCGCGGTTCCACGCCGCCAACGACACCGCCGTCGTGGGCAACCTCTACGGGCCGACCGAGGCGTCGATCGAGTCCACGTCGGCCACCTGCGAGCGCGGCGACACCGGCACGCCGCCGATCGGGCGGCCCATCGGCAACGCACGGCTGTACGTCCTCGACGCCAACCTGCGCCCGCTGCCCGTCGGCGTCCCCGGCGAGCTCTACATCGGCGGGCCGGGCGTCGGGCGCGGCTACGCCGGGCGGCCCGACCTCACCGCCGAGCGGTTCGTCGCCGACGCCTTCGCCGGCGGGGGCTCCAGGCTGTACCGCAGCGGCGACCTCGTCCGCTGGCGCGCCGACGGCCAGCTCGACTACCTCGGCCGCGTCGACCACCAGGTGAAGGTCCGCGGCGTGCGGATCGAGCCCGGCGAGGTCGAGGCGGCGCTGCTGGCCCACCCGGCGCTCACCGACGCCGTCGTGGTGGCCCGCGGCGAGGCCGGCGACCGGCGGCTCATCGCCTACCTCGTCACCGGCGGCGGCGCCGCGCCGAGCGCGAGCGAACTGCGCACGTTCCTGCGCACACGGCTGCCCGACTACCTCATCCCGTCGGCGTACCTGCGCCTCGACGCGATCCCGCTCAACCCCAATGGCAAGGTCGACCGCGCGGCGCTGCCCGACCCCGACACGTCCCGCCCCGAGCTGGCCCGGCAGTACGAGGCGCCGCGCAACCCGGTGGAGGCCGCCCTCGCCGACATCTGGGCGGCCCTGCTGCGCCTGGAGCGCGTCGGCATCCGCGACGACTTCTTCGACCTCGGCGGCCACTCGCTGCTGGCGACCCAGCTGATGTCCCGCGTGCGCAACGCGTTCCAGGTCGAGCTGGACCTCGCCGAGCTGTTCGCCGGCCCGACGATCGCCGCCCTGGCCGAGCGGGTGGCCGCGGCGCCGGCCGGTGCCGGGCCGCCGCCGATCGCGCCGGTGCCGCGGACCGGGCCCCTGCCGCTGTCCTTCGCCCAGCAGCGGCTGTGGTTCCTGCACCAGCTCGAACCGGACTCGGCGGAATACAACGAACCCCTCGCCCTGCACCTGACCGGCCCGCTGGACGTCGATGCCCTGCGCGCGGCCCTCGACGCGATCGTCGCCCGCCACGAGGTCCTGCGCACCCGGCTGGTCGCCGACGGCGACGGCCGGCCGCAGCAGATCATCGACCCGTTCACCGGCTCGGGCCTGACCGTCACCGACCTCACCGGCGAGGACGACCCTTCCGCCGCCGCGACCGCCTGGGTCGCCGCCGATGCCGTCGAGCCGTTCGACCTGGCCACCGGCCCACTGCTACGGGCCCACCTGCTGCGCCTGAGCGCCGACGAACACGTGCTGAGCCTCTGCTCGCACCACGTGGTCTCCGACGAGTGGTCCGTCGGACTGCTGCGCCGCGAACTGGAAGCGTTGTACGCCGGGGTCGGCCTTGCGCCGCCACCGGTGCAGTACGCCGACTTCGCCGTCTGGCAGCGTCAGTGGCTCACCGGCCCGGTCGTGGCCCGCCAGCTCGACTACTGGCGCGCCCGGCTCGCCGACGCCCCCGCGCTGCGGATCCCCACCGACCGGCCCCGCCCGGCCGTGCGGTCCTCGGCCGGCGCGCGGGTCCAGTTCGCGGTGCCGCCCGACGTCACCGCCGGCCTGCGCGCGCTCGCCCGCGACGGCGGCGCCACCACGTTCATGACACTGTTCGCCGTCTATACGGTCCTGCTCGGCCAGTACGCGGGCCAGGACGACATCGTCGTCGGCACGCCGATCGCCAACCGCAACCGGGCCGAGATCGAAGACCTCATCGGGTTCTTCGTCAACGCCGTCACCATGCGCGTCGACCTGTCCGGCGACCCGACCGTCGCCGAGCTCGTCGGCCGCGTCCGCCGCGAGGCCCTCAACGCCTACGCACACCAGGACCTGCCGTTCGAGCAGGTGGTCGACGCGCTGGTCAACGACCGGGACCGGTCCCGCACCCCGATCTTCCAGGTGCTGTTCAACTACAACCAGGGCGACGTCGGCGGCGCCGCGCCGGGCGTGGCCTCGGCGGTCGGCATCACCCTGGCCAGGGTGGCCAACCCGATCTCGGTGAAGTTCGACCTGCGGCTGATCTTCGACGACGTCGACGGCGAGCTGTCCGGCGGGTTCGAGTACAGCACCGCACTGTTCGAGGAGGCCACGGTCCGCCGCTGGGCCGACCGGCTGCTCCTGCTGCTGCGCGCCGCCGCCGCGGACCCGGCCACGCCGCTGTCGAGGCTGCCGCGGATGACCGCCGCGGAGGAGCGCGAACTCGCCGCCTGGAACGCCACCGCGGCGCCGGTCCCCGCGACCGGCGGCGTGCACGAGCTGATCGCCGCCGGGGCCGGCGATCGCACCGCCGTCGTCGCCGGCGGCGCCGCGCTGACCTACGCGCAGCTGGAGGCGCGGTCCAACCGCATCGCGCACCACCTGCGCCGCCTCGGCGTCGGGCCGGAGACCGTCGTCGGGCTCTGCCTGGGCCGTAGGCCCGACACGATCGCGGCCCTGCTCGCAGTGTGGAAGGCCGGCGCCGCCTACCTGCCGCTGGACGCCGGCTATCCGCCGCCACGCCTCGCGTACATGCTCGCCGACAGCCACGCGTCCGTCGTCCTCGGCGAGCCCGACGTCCTCGACGAGCTCCCCGCCGGGCGCATCCGCACCGTGGCGCTCGACGACCCCGCCATCGACGCCGAGCCCGGCACCGCCCCGCCGGTGACCGTACGGCCCGACCAGCCGGCGTACGTCATCTACACCTCCGGCTCGACCGGCCGACCGAAGGGCGTCTGGGTCACCCACCGCGGCCTCGCCAACTACGTTCACGCCGTCGCCGGGCCGGCCCACCTCGGCGGCGCCGGGCGAAGCTACCTGCTGCTGCAGCCGGCCGCCACCGACTTCGGCAACACCATGCTCTTCGTCTGCCTCAGCAGCGGCGGCACCCTGCACGTGCCGGGCCCCGGCACCGCGACCGACGCCGACGCGGTCGCCGCCTACCTCGCCGCCCACGCCATCGACTACCTCAAGATCGTGCCCTCGCACCTCGCGGCCCTGGCCCGGCAGCGCGACATCGCGACGCTCATGCCCGCCCGCACGCTGGTCCTCGGCGGGGAGGCGGCCACCGCCGAGCTGATCGCCGAGCTCCTCGACGCCGCCGGCGAGCGCGCCGTCGTCAACCACTACGGCCCGACCGAGACCACGATCGGCGTCGCCACCACCCGGCTGCGCCGCGAGCCGCTCACGCTCGGCCGCCCGCTGCCCAACCTCCGCCTCCACGTCGCCGGGCCAGCGCTGGATCCCGTCGCCGTCGGCGCCGTGGGCGAGCTCTACATCGGCGGCCCCGCCCTCGCCCGCGGCTACGGCGGCCGGCCCGAGCTGACCGCCGAGCGCTTCGTCGCCGACCCCTTCGGCGCCGACGGCGGCCGCCTGTACCGCACCGGCGACCGCGTCCGGCGCCGCAACGACGGCCGCATCGAGTTCCTGGGCCGCGCCGACGACCAGGTGAAGATCCGCGGCCACCGGGTCGAGACCGCCGAGGTCGAGCACGCGCTGCGGGCCAACCGCGCCGTCGCCGCGGCCGTCGTCGTCGCCCGCACCGACAACGCCGACACCCGCCTGGTCGCCTACCTCGTGCCCGCCGGCACGGCCACCCCGGCGACCGGCGAGCTGCGCGCCGCGCTCGGCCGCACCCTGCCCGAGCACATGATCCCGGCCGCGTTCGTCTGGCTCGCCGAGCTGCCGCTGACGCCCAACGGCAAGACCGACCGCCGGGCGCTGCCCGCCCCCGAGGCGCCGCACCCGGACCGTGACGGTGCCGCCCGCCGCCCCCGTACGCCGGTCGAGGAGGTCCTCGCCGGAATCTGGTGCGAGGTCCTGGGCCTGGACGCCGTCGGCGTCGACGACAACTTCTTCGAGGTCGGCGGCCACTCGCTGCTGGCCACGCAGGTGTTCTCCCGCGTCCGGCCCGTGTTCGACGTCGACCTGTCCCTCGCCGTGCTCTTCGAACACCCCACCGTCGCCGCGTTCGCCGAGGCGATCGCGGCGGGCGGCGGCCGACCACCGGCGCCGCCGATCGAGCCCGCGCCGCGCACCGCGCCGCTGCCGCTGTCGTTCGCACAGCAGCGTCTGTACTTCCTCAGCCGCCTCGCCCCGGACTCCAGCGAGTACACCAACATCGAGGCCGTCCGGCTGCGCGGCCCCGTCGACGCCGGCGCGCTGCGGCGCGCCCTGTCCGCGCTCGTGGAGCGCCATGAGGTGCTGCGCACCCGCATCGTCGACGGCGACGACGGCACCGGCCGCCAGATCGTCGACCCACCGCAGGGGATCGACCTGCGCGGCGCCGACGTCACCGACGCACCCGACCCGATCGCCGCCGCCCAGGACGAGTTGCGCCGCGACGCGGCCGGCGGCTTCGACCTCGCCGCCGGGGCGCCGCTGCGGGCCTGCCTGGTCCGGCTCGCCCCCGACGACCACGTCCTCGGCCTCATCTGGCACCACATCGTCATGGACGAGTGGTCGGCGCTCGTCGTGCGCCGTGAGCTGACCGCGCTGTACTCGGGGGAGGCGCTGGCGCCGTTGCCGGTGCAGTACGCCGACTTCGCCGCGTGGCAGCGGCAGTGGCTCGACGCCGGCACCACCCGACAGCAGCTCGAGCACTGGCGCACCCGGCTCGCCGACGCCCCCGTGCTGCGGCTGCCGACCGACCGCCCCCGGCCCGCCACCATGTCCCCGCAGGCCGACCGGCTCGAGTTCGCCGCGCCCGCCGACGTCCTGCCGCCGCTGCTCGAACTGTCCCGCCAGTGCGGCGCCACACTGTTCATGACGCTGCTGTCGGCGTTCGCGGTCGTCCTCGGCCGCTACAGCGGCCAGGACGACGTCGTCATCGGCACACCGTTCGCCAGCCGCACCCGGGCCGAGGTCGAGGACATCGTCGGGTTCTTCGTCAACTCCCTCGCGATGCGCACCGATCTATCGGGCGATCCCACCTTCGCCGAGCTCGTCGACCGCGTGCGCCGCACCGCCCTGGACGCCTACGCACACCACGACGTGCCCTTCGAGCAGGTCGTCGAGGCCGTGCAGCCGCCGCGGCAGCGCGACCAGACACCGCTGTTCCAGGTGATGTTCAGCCTCGACCGGGTCGGCGACGTCCGCTTCGTGCTCGACGGCGTCGACTCCGAGCCGTTCCCCGTCCGCGCCGACGACGCCCGCTTCGACCTCACCCTGGGGCTGCGCGAGGCCGACGACGGGCTGAGCGGACTCCTGGTGTACCGCAGCACGCTCTTCGACCGCGACACGATGCGCCGCCTCGCCGATCACCTCACCGCCGCGCTGGTCGCCGTCGCCGCCGACCCCTCGATACGGCTGTCGCAGATCCCCCTCGGCGCCGCGCCGCCGCGCGCCGGGGCCACCCCGTCGCCGGTCCTCGAGGCCGCGGCCCACGAGCTGTTCGCGGCGCGGGCCCGCCGTCGCCCCCGGGCCACCGCGCTGCTGCACGACGGCCGCCGCCTCACCTACGGTGAGCTCGACGAGCGCGCCAACCGGCTCGCGCACTGCCTGCGCGGCCTCGGCGTCGGCCCCGAATCCGTCGTCGGCCTGGCCCTCGAACGGGGCCCCGACCTGATCGTCGCGATCCTGGCCGTGTGGAAGGCCGGCGGCGCCTACCTTCCGCTCGACCTCGAGCAGCCGGCCCAGCGCCTGATGTACATGCTGACGGACGCGCGGGCGTCGGTCCTGGTCGGCACGTCAGCCGCGATCGGCGACCTGCCGGCCGGCCGGCTGCGCACGATCGCCCTTGACGACACCGCCACCATCGCCGCGCTCGCCGCCGCCCCGGCCACCGCGCCCGACACCCACGTGCACGCCGGCCAGGCCGCCTACGTCATCTACACGTCGGGCTCGACCGGCCGGCCGAAGGGCGTCACGATCCCGCACGGCGGCCTGGCCAACCTCAGCCACGCGCAGCGCCGACTGTTCGAGGTCGAGGCCGATGACGTGGTGCTGCAGTTCGCCTCCTTCGGCTTCGACGCCTCCGTGTTCGAGCTCGTCATGGCGCTCGTCTGGGGCGGCACGCTCGTGGTGGCCACGGCCGGCGAGCGCGCCGAGCCCCGCCGGCTGGCCGAGGCGGTGCGCGAACACGGCGTCACCGTGGCGACCCTCCCGCCGTCGCTGCTCGTCGGCCTCGACCCGGACGACTTCGCCGGCCTGCGCATCCTCATCGTCGCCGGCGAGCGGCTCAGCCCCGACGTGGCCGCGCGATGGGCCGGCCGGATCGCCATGGTCAACGCCTACGGCCCGACCGAGACCACGGTCTGGGCGACCGCTGCCGCCGTCGACCCGCGGCCCGGCGACGCCACACCCATCGGCGTCGCGATCGACAACGTCAGCGTCCACGTCCTGGACCGGCAGCTGCGGCCTGTTCCCACCGGCGCCGAGGGCGAGCTGCACATCGGCGGGGCCGGCGTCGCCCGCGGTTACGGCAACCGCCCCGACCTGACCGCCGAGCGCTTCGTCGCCGACCCGTTCGGTGCCGGCGGGGGCCGGCTCTACCGCTCCGGCGACCGCGTCCGGCAGCTCCCCGGCGGCGACCTCGTCTTCATCGGCCGCGCCGACGACCAGTTGAAGGTCCGCGGCCACCGCATCGAGCCGGGCGAGGTCGAGGCCGCCGTCGCCGCCCACCCGGCGATTTCCGCCGCCGTCGTGACCGCCGACGGCGAGGACGAGCGGCGCCGTGTCGTCGCCTACGTCGTGCCGGCCGATGCCGAGAGCGGCCTGCCCGCCGCCGGCGAGCTGCGCCGCTTCGCCCGCGAGCGCCTGCCCGAGCCGATGGTGCCCGCCGTCTTCGTCGAGCTGGCCGCCCTGCCGCTCACGCCCAACGGCAAGGTCGACAGGGCCGCGCTGCCGTCGCCCGACGCCGCCCGCCCCGCGCCCGGCGCCGGCCACAGCACCCCCTCGACGCCGACGCAGGAGGCCCTCGCCGCGATCTGGGCCGAGGTGCTCGGCCTCGAGGCGGTCGGCGCCGACGACGACTTCTTCGACCTCGGCGGCCACTCGCTGCTCGCCATGAAGGTCGCCGCGCAGATCCGCGCCGTCCTCGACGTCGAGATCCCGCTCGCCACCCTCTTCGACCACCCGACCGTGGCCGCCCTGGCCACGGCGGTCGACGCCGCGGCCCCCGGCGCCGGCACCCCGCCCATCGAGCGCGCCGCCCGCGACCGGCCGCTGCCGCTGTCCTTCGCGCAGCAGCGCCTGTGGTTCCTGCAGCAGCTCGACCCGGACTCGGCCGAGTACAACGCGGCCCTGTCGATCCCGCTGCCCGGGAACCTCGACGTCGAGGCGCTGACCGGCGCGCTGACGGCCCTGGTGGCCCGGCACGAGGTGCTGCGCACGCGGCTGGTGCCCGGCGACGACGGCCTGCCGGTCCAGCACATCGAGCCCACCCCGCCGCGGTTCCCCCTGACGATCGTGGACGTGGCCCACGACGCCCTGCCCGGGTGGCTGGCCGCCGACGCCCGCGTGCCGTTCAACCTGGCCGCCGGCCCGCTGCTGCGGGCGACGCTGCTGCGGGTCGCCGCCGGTGAGCACGTGCTGGCACTCGCCATGCACCACGTCGTCGGCGACGAGTGGTCGGCCGGCATCCTGCTGCGTGAGCTTGAGGCGTTGTATGCCGGGGCGGTGCTGGCGCCGTTGCCGGTGCAGTATGCCGACTTCGCGGTGTGGCAGCGGCAGTGGTTGTCCGGTGATGTCCTGGAGGGTCAGCGCGGCTATTGGCGGGATCGGTTGGCTGGGGTGCCGACGTTGGAGCTGCCGGCTGATCGGCCGCGGCCGGCGGTGCGTTCGTCGGAGGGTGCGGCGATCGGGTTTGCGATCCCGGTTGAGGTGGCCGAGGG
>NZ_BONQ01000181.1 GCF_016862795.1 Dactylosporangium siamense
TACAGCTGCGGCCCGACGGGGGTGCAGCTGTACGGCACCGCCAACGTGTCCAGTGCCGCATCGGTGACCTGGAACAACTCCTCCTCGGACACGACGTGGAACACGCCGATCGGCACGCAGTTCGGCCACGCCAACAGCACCGGCGGCTGCGGCCCCCAACAGCTGGACATGGTGATGTACTGGTCGAGTGACAGCATGCCGGCGCTGCAGTCGCAGTTGCAGGCCGCGGCAAACGGTGCCCTCGGCAACCAGATGACGTTCGGCCTGCGGGCCATCAGCGAGACCGACCCGATGCAGTGGAAACTGTTCTACCCGTGGAGCGCGGCGTTCGTCATCGAGTACAACCCCGCCTAGCACGCGCCGGCCGGGCGCTGAGCGCGGCAGCCTCCTCCGGGAGCGCAGCCCGCGAAGCCCTGACCGGCACAGCATCGACATCGCGATGGGCCGTCCATTCCCGGGCGGCCCGTTCGTGGAGGTCACAGCGGGACGTCGAGCCACACGTCCTTGCCGTCGTCCGGGCCGGTAGACACACCCCAGTCGACTGCCAGCTTCCCGAACAGCACGGTGCCGCGGCCGCGCTCACTGGCCGCGTCGGCGGCGGGCGGCCG
>NZ_BONQ01000182.1 GCF_016862795.1 Dactylosporangium siamense
GGCGGGCGGCCGCCACGGCCGCACCGGTGCCGGGTCATGCACGACGATGTGCAGCACCCTGCTGGTGCAGCAGACCGCGACCCGGTCGACACCACCGGCGTGTTGCAGCGCGTTCGCGGCGAGCTCACCGAGCAGCAGCTCGGCATCGTCGAGCAGGTGCGGCCGGGGCGGTCCGTCGAGCAGACCTGGCACGACGCGCCGCAGCCAGGCGCGGGCCTCCGAAGCCACGGCGGCATCGTCGCGGCGCGCGGGTCTCCACTGAGCCTCGCGCCCACGCTCATGGAGCATCGTTGCCTCCTCACCACGCCGGTCCTCCATAGAGCTACCCGAATATGATTCGGATATCCGGCCGGGACGGCTCGCGCGATCGCAAGGAGCTGGATCGGCCGTCTCGGCGTTCAGCTACCACGGACGGCCCTCAGCACCACCCGATCGATGTCGACGAAACGGTGACCGGCCGGGTCCTTCCTCAAGGCCGCTGACGAGAAGCGGTCCCCGACCGAGGGGCCGGGGACCGCGACAGAGCCTCTTCGTGCAGCGGTGATCCTTACAGCGTGCTGCGGCGGCCACGGCCCGTGACGGCGGCCACGATGGCGACACCGATCGCGGCGACGATCACCTGGACGACCAGCTCGCCCCAGTCCACACCGGGGGTGTCGGTGGAGACGCCGATGGCGTTGGCGACGACGGTGCCGACCAGCGCGGCGACGACGCCGACAACGATGGTCAGCCAGATCGGGAAGTTCTGACGGCCGGGGACGACGAGCCGCCCGAGCGCACCCACGATGAGGCCGACGATGAGTGCGGTGATGATGCCGGTGACGGTCACTGGTTCCTCCTCGTTTCCTGTCTGCGGCATCGATGTACCGCTTCACAAGAGGTCTGCCCATGCTTGCCCGCCGACAAACACCAGCCAGTGACCGGCACGCATGGACGTCAGCCGGCGAACCGCGGTTTACGTGGCCCGGTCGACGGGCCATCCCTCGCCGGCCACGGTGGGCGGTGCCTCGCTGGCCTCCGTGCGGGTCATCGTGCGCTGCTTGGCTTCCAGGGCGTCGATGATGTCGTGGGCGACGTCCTTCGCCGGACGCATGGCGTCGATGGAGATCAGGATGCCGCGTTGGCGGTACCACGCGATGATCGGGTGGGTGACCTCGTAGTACACCCGCAGCCGGTGCCGCATCACGTCCTCGGTGTCGTCGGAGCGGCGCTCGACCACGGCCCGCGCGCGCAGCCGCCGCAGCAGCTCCTCGTCGTCGGCCTGCAGGTGCAGTGCCACGTCCGCGGTCATGCCGAGTTCCAGGCCGATCTCATAGATTGCCCGGGCCTGCTGCATGGTCCGCGGCACCCCGTCGAGGACGTAGCCGCCTCCGGCTGACCTCGCGGCCACCAACGCCTCACGGATCATGGTCGTGATGATCGCGTCCGGCACCAGCTCACCGCGGTCGAGGTGGGCCCGCACGGCCCGGCCCAGTTCGGTGTCGCGGGCCACGTGGTCGCGGAGCAGGTCGCCGGTGGCGATGTGGGGAATGTCGAAGTGATTGGCGATCACCGTGGCCTGGGTACCCTTGCCCGCGCCGGGCGGCGCCACCATCAACACGCGCATGGGTCGTCCTTCTGGTCGTCGGGCGTTGCCCAGGCCGATGCGTCCCTCATCTCAGTGACCAGGGTATGCACGCCGCCAACCGGACGGTTGTCCACCCGGCGCTCAGGTGCTCCTGCGCCGCGGTGCCGGCCTGCCATCCCGGTTCCGTTCACCCGCTCGGCCGCGCTGGGTGGACGGTGGCAATGCCGTCGCGGAGGTGCGGCTCGTACACGACGTAGCGGGACTTGCCCTGGAGTTTCGCCGCGTACATGGCCAGGTCGGCGCGGCGCAGGAGGTCGCCGGCAGGCGTGTCGCCGGTCTCGTGGAAGGCGACGCCCACGCTGGCGGCGGGTCGGGCCGTCTGGGCGTCGATCACGATGTCCTGGCCGAGCGTCCGCACGATGCGTTCGGCGATGGCGATGACGCCGGGCAGCGGCACGGAGTCCAGGAGCAGGGCGAACTCGTCGCCGCCGAGCCTCGCGGCGGTGTCTCCGCTGCGGGTGCAGGTGTTGAGTTGGTCGGCGACCCGGACCAGGACGGTGTCGCCGGCCGCGTGTCCGAGCCGGTCGTTGATGTCCTTGAACCCGTCGAGGTCGATGTACAGCACGGCGAGGGGCGCCGGTGTGCGCAGCCGCACGAGCAGCGCCTGGGCGAGCCGGTCCTGGAAGAGTGCCCGGTTGGCGAGTCCGGTGAGCGGGTCGTGGAAGGCCAGGAAGCGCAGTTGCTCCTCCCGTTGCTGCAGGTCCACGACCATCTTCTGCAGGTCCCGCGTCAGCACGACGTTGTCCCGGAGCGCGACGATCTGGCGGGCCACCACGAACATGACCAGCAGCGTGACCAGGACCAGCACGACGGTCCCGACGCTGCCGTGGATGATCTCGAGCGCGACGGCCGAGACAACCGCGACGGCCAGCGGCAGGTACGGCAGGGCGAGCCAGACCGAGGCGAGGCGCTCGTTGGCGGCGGTCGGGGCCGCCCGGGCGCGGCGGGCTCCGTGGGCGACGAGCATGAAGCCGACGATCCAGCCGACGTTGGCGAAGGTGCCGGTGCTCCACTGCCCGGACTGCGACAGGTAAGCGAACCCGCTGTCGGCGATCGCCAGCCCGAGCATGCCCAGGCCGACGAGCCCGAGCGCGGCGCGGTTGCGGCGCTCGGACCGCCCGAGCACGACGAAGACCATGCTGGCGATGGCGACGTCACCGATCGGGTACGCGAGTGCGACGGCCTGCGCGAAGGCGCTCTGCCCGGGCACCTCGAACGTCGGGCCGAGGACGGTGACCCAGCTGACGACGAGCAGCGATCCGGTGATGATGACCCCGTCGAGGAGGACCCGGATCCCGCTGCGGCCCAGCCGGGCGAGGGCGAACACGCCGGCGACGGACAGCGGCACCAGCGACAGGAACCCGGCGTCGGTGCCCGACGGGAACGGGACCGGGTAGATGTGCCGCAGCACGTACGACTGCCACACGACGTTGGCGGCGGCCCAGCAGAACATGCCCGCGCCCAGCAGCGACCAGCCGGCCCGGTCCGCTCCCGCGGTGCGGCGTCCCGCCCGCAGGCACGCCACCCCGGCCACCGCCGCCGTAACCGTGGAGATGACGCCGCCGCCCACGGTCGCCTCGATGCCACCGGGCGGCACGACCGCCGTCCACCCGAAGAACCCGACGAGCGCCAGCACCGACAGGACGACCGGCCAGCGCGGTGCGGCCGGACCGCGGCCGGGACGGCCAGGCGGCGTGGTCCCGGCGTCCTCGGCTCCGGCGTTCGTCGCCACGATCACACGTCCTTCGAGCTGATCGGTTCGCAGTGCGTCTGCGGTACTGATCGGCGCGCAAAACGGACAGTTGAGCGGCAACGTGGTTGTTGTCGCAGTTCCCAGCCGATGGCCGGGCCGGAGGTTTCCCGGGTACCGCCGTGTGGAATCCAACTCTGCAAGGAACCCGTCCTGAAGAGGTGGCAGCCATGCCGGCATCCGATCCCTCCGGTCTTGCATCGATGGGAGCGTGGCTGCGTGATGACCCCTCGCTCGTCCGGTTGGAGACGCTGAGCCAGGAGGTCCGGGAGCTCGCGCTCGATGCGGGGCTGGACCCGGACCGGCACCCGGTGCTGAAGGACCCGACCTGGCCGAGCCGGCTGCGGGCACGGGCCGCCGCGCCGGTCACGGTCATCGTGATCGGGCAGGTGTCCTCCGGCAAGTCGACGTTCGTCAACTCGCTGCTCGGCCGGCGGTTGCTGCCCAGCTCGCAGGACCCGACCGACGGTGTCGTGTCCGTCCTGCAGGCCACGGAGCCCGGTGCGCCCGAGCGGGCCGAGCGGGTCACCGGCGACGGGCGCGTGGAGGCGTTCGCGTCGCTGGAGGACGGTGTCCGGTTCCTGGCCCGCCAGTCGACGGGTGCGCGGGAGCAGCTCGACTGCCGCGAGGTCAGGCTGTTTCTCGACGAGCCGATCCTGGAGAACCTGCGCCTGGTGAACACGCCGGGGCTCGGTGACCGGCTCGCGGCGTTCGAGCGGGTCACTCTCGACTGGCTGCACGACGACGCGTCGGACCTGGTGATCTGGACGTTCTTCCCCGACTCCGCGGCCAACCGCGGCGAGCTCGGGGTGTTCGCCGACGCACTGACGCGGCGGCGCAACGCGGTGCTCGGCGTGGTCACCCGGTCCATGGAGGACCACGAGGACGAGCCGGACTTCGATCCGCGCACCGACGCGCAGCTCGCCGGTGTCGTCGCCCAGTTGCGGGCGCATCTCGGCGACTACCTGCACGACGTGGTCCTGTACGACGCCTACCGGGCGCGGACGCTGCTGCGGCAGGCGCAACGCGATCCCGAACGGGTGCACGACCCGCGGTTCGCGCTGGGCCTCGAGCGGTGCGGGTATGCGGAGGTCCGCCGGGTCCTGACCCGGCTCGCCGCCGACGTCGACGAGCGGCGGATGCTGCTCATGCGGCAGTGTGCCGGCACGGCCGACGCGCTCGCCGTCGCCGCCCACGCCGCCGAGGAGGTGTTCACCGGACGCGCCCGGATCCGCGCGGATCAGCTGGCCGCGTTCCAGCGGGTGGAGCGTGAGGTGATCAACCCCGTGCACGACGTGCTGGACGCCGACCTCATGACCATCGCCGACCGGTTCGCCGCCGAGCTGGTGCACCTGCACACCGAGGCCGCCACCGACGTCATCGCCGCCGAATTCACCCTCACCGGGTCGCTGCTCGGCAGTGCCGCCTCGGCGCTGTCGCGGGTCACCGCGCGCGGCACGCAGGTGGACACCGTGTCGCAGCGGCTGAACCGGGCGATCGAGGCGGAAATGGAACGCAAGCTCGCGGCGACGTCGTTCCAGGAGCGGCTGCACACAACCACCCGCAGCATCGTCCAGCGCCGGCTCAACGCGCTCGCCGGGGAGCTGCGGGTCACGGTGGCGGACCGCCGCCCGAGCACGCAGACCACCGGCACGATCGACGTGCGCCCCGTCGGCGGCATGGCACAGCCTTTCGTCGAAGGGATCGTCAGCCACGTCGTCGGTACCGTCGCAGAGGCCGCCGCCAAGAGCCTCGTCGGTGGTGCCAGCGCCGCCATGGGGCGCAGCGCGATCGAGCAGGTCGGCACGGCGGTGGCCGTCGGCGCCGCCCGCACCGCCACCACCTCCACCCTCGCCAAGGCCGTCGGCGTCTTCACGGTCGTCATGGTGCCGCTGGACGTGCGCAAACTGTTCAAGGACTTCAACGAGGGCAAGGCGCGCCTCATTCAAGGTATCGCCGCCACGTACGACCGCAGCCGGTGGCTGTACGCGGGCCGCATCCGTGACACGTTGGCGCCGATCGCCGACGCGGCGGTCGACGACCTGCGGCTGGCGGCCAGAGCGGGGCTCGTCCCGGCCGACTCCGACGAGCACCGCTGGGCCGAGCTGGCGGCCGCCGCCGGCAACGCGGCCAACGCCATGCAGAGCATCAGGGAGACGTTGACCCGTGCGGCAGCCGGCCTGCTGGAGCCGCCGTCCGGCCGCCATCCGGCATGACCGCCGTCGACCACGCCGGGGCCGCCGCCGCATGGTGTCTGGCGCAGCTCGACGCCGCTGTCACGCTCGCGGAGACGGCGGCGGCGCTCGCGGAGACCCCGTGCCCCGCAGCGCAGCAGCTGCACCGTATGCGCGAGGACTGGGCCGACACCACCCTGCGGGTCGCGGTCGTCGGGGCCTCCTCCACCGGCAAGAGCACGCTGCTGCAGCACCTCTTCGGCCCCGTGCCGCTGCCGACCGGACGCACCGCGACGACCGCCGCACTGACCGCGCTGCGGCACGGCCCGGCCGCGATCGCGGAGGTCCACCTGCGCACAGCCCTGACGATCGACACCGACTCCGACCACCCCGACGGCGCCACCGACGACGTGCGCCGGGCCCTGGCCGCCTGGTGCGCGGACCCGGACGCGTTCGGGCTGCTCGGCGCGACCCGCGCCGCGACCCCGCTCGCCGCGGCGGACCTCGACACGGCCGGGCCTCTCGGCCGGATCGACGTGACCTTCACCGCGGCTCCGCCACTGCGGTTCGACCTGACCGACGCCGAGGACGTGCGCGGGTTCGCCGCCGCCGTCACCGACCCCGTGCACGCGCTGCGGGTGTCCAGCGCCGTGTGCCGGCTGCCACACCCCCGGCTGCACGGGATCACGGTCATCGACACGGCCGGGTTCTGCTCCCCGTCGCCCCTCCATGACCAGCTGTCGGCCGAGCTGCTGCAGCGGCGACCGGACATCCTCGTCGTGCTGCTGGACGCCCGCCGGCCCGACAGTCCCCCGAGCCACGACGCGCTCGCCGCCATCCGCCCGATCGTCGCGGGTCGTCATGCTGCACGGCTCGTCGTCGGGCTCACACACGCCGACCGCGCCCTGCGCAGCCACCTCGACGACCTCGACGTCGACCTCGACGACACCACCCCGGACGAGCGCGCGGCATTGATCGACGGTTTTCTCGCCACCTCGCGCCGCCGGACCGCCGCCCTCCTGGTCGACCAGCTCGGGACCGACCCCGCGGCCATGCCCGTCATCGTGCCCCTCGCACTGTCCCGCAAGGCGCCGCCGGAGCTACGGCAGCACGTGGAGCAGCTGTGGACGCAGGTCGAACAGCTCGGCAGCGCCACGGCCGACCCCGGCACCTGGCTCGCCCGTAGCCGAGCGGCCGCCGCCGTGATCCAGAACCTGGCGCGGTTCTGCGCCCAGCAGCACCAGGCGCTGCGATCGGAACACACCGAGCTGCGGCGCCAGGCTGACGAGGTACGCCAACGCGGCCGCTCCAACCTCGCAGGCCACGCCACCGCCCGCGCCGCCGTGGCCCGTGCGGTCCGCAGCATCCGTGCGGCCGTGATCAGCGAACGCACCACGCTGCTGCGCACCATCGATCAACTCCGCAGGGACAAGGACTTCCGCCGGTACCTCGCCGAGGACTACCCCGATGCCCTGCACCGAGCGGTCGCCGCCGTCCGCGGCGTCGCCGAGGCACACCACGAGGAGCTCCGGCGGCGGTTCATCATCCCCGGCCTGCTCTCACCGATCCTGCTCGACGACCGCGGGCTGCGCCCGGACGCGCGCACCACCGCCGCGGCGCGACGCCGGATCTCCGGGTTGTCACACCGGATCAAGCAGGGCTGGAGCCTCGCGCTGGGCAGCATCGCCGACCTCGCCGCCCGCGACCTCGCCGCCGCGCGGACGGCACTGAGCGAACACGCCTACCACCAGCTGAACCAGGTCGGCCTGCACCTGGAGCACTGGATCAACCACATCAACCGCCTCCTGTCAGCGGACCTCGCCACCGTCCGCCGCCACGACCACCACCACCGCGCCCACCTGCACGACCTCACCACCCGCATCGAGTCGACCCAGCAGCGCGCGGACCGCCTGCGGTCATGCACCCGCGACGCGGAGGCACTGCTGACCGCGCTCCCGCAGTGACGTCGGCGGCGCGCCGGAGCGTGACTTCTCCTCGACGGGAGCGCCGATAGCGGTATCGCATCCGGTGTGCCGGTCACGAGATCCCGGGTCACCACGGTGGTGACCCGGGCCTTCGCTCGTCAGGGCCCGGCCATGCGTGAGACGTTCAGCTCTGGCGTAGCGCCGGCAGCGGCACCGGCACCCCGAGCGCCTGCGCGCCCGCTCCGACGCCGCCCTCGCACGTGTTGGGCGGTGCGGTGCCGATGCCGCGCGTCGAGGGCCGCTCGGCCGCCCAGAACATGAAGCCCAGCATGCCCGAGGTGGTTCCCGCACCGTTCGGCGCGGCCGTCTGCACGTACGGCGCGAGGGCCTTGGTCACCGACGTGCCGTAGTTGGTGCACTCCGGACGGACCTTGCTGCCCTCGGCGATGTACAGGCCTCCGGTGAACTTCGCCGGCGCGAGCGGCGGCACCGGCGGACTGTACTGCGACTTGCCGTCGATGTGCTCCTGCCAGTTGCTCTGCGCGGTCGCCGCCGACGGCTGCCGCGCCGACACCATCGCGTTGGCGAAGTCGAGCACCGGGGCGTCGGTGCGCAGCCAGTCGGCGCTGGCCTTGCGGTTGATGTCGATGAGCCAGCGGTCGCCGGCGGCGACGTCGATGGTGAGCCGCGCGGCCGGGTCGGTGCCGGCGGCGTTGTACGGATGGACCGCCCGGTACGCCGAGATGAAGTTCTGCAGCTGTGTCAGGTTCGGACCGGTGTTCTGCTCGTAGTCGATCTCGATGCCGACGCCGAACTGCGTCGCCACGGCGGCGGCGCGCTGCCCCAGCAGGGTGCCGTTCTGCGCCAGCGCGGTGTCCCAGTCGCCCGTGTAGGTGATCCCGCCGATGGAGAACATGACCCGGATGCCCCGGGCCGTGAAGTAGTTGACGATCTCCTGCGTCATCCCGCGCGGCACGCCGTTGATGTTGCCGGCGTCGGTGGTCTGGTTGAGCAGCCGCAGCGGGTTGACGAAGCTCAGCACCACCAGGTTCACGGACGGGCGCCCGTCGCCTCGGTTGATGAGCCAGTGGTTCTGGCTGTCGAACTCGGCCGCACCGCGCACGGTCCCCCACAGGCAGGCGTCGTTGCTGCAGTGCCACGCGCCGAAGACGGACACGGGTGTGACGGCCGCGGCGGCGGGCGCCGCCGGGCCGGCCAACGAGGACAGCGCCAGCAGCAGCGCGGCGAGCAGTGTGCCCGCGCGTCGACGTGATCGGACCGACCGCAACATCGTGGACCTCCAGGCTGACTGAAAAGTATCCTTACTGAAACAGCGGCGCCGGCGGGGCCGCCGTTACACGCCCCGCCGGTTCGTATGTCGCGCCACTGGGCTACGCCGCCACTCCGAGCGCTCGCTGCACGACAGCTTCACATCGACGAGGGCCGCACGAACGTCGGCATCGCGAGGCGCCTGTGGCTGACCGACCGTACCGTCGAAACGCACGTGAGCAGCATCATCGCGAAACTGGGGCTGTCCGACACCGACGAGGACCACCGCCGCGTCCTGGCGGTCCTGGCCTGGCTGGGCCGCCAGTGACCGGCGTTGACCGGTGGATCGAGGCTGAGCGCCTCCCCTGTCAGCGCACCGGGGTCAGCGCATCGGGGTGATCGCCGGCGGAACGTAGGGCGGGTTGTTCGGGTCGGTGTTGTCCTTCGGCCCGTAGACCCGCAGCATCACGTTGAACTGGTTCTCGTCCACCGGCAGCCAGTTCGCCGGGGCGAAGCCCGGGGGCAGGACCCGCGTGATGGCGATGGCGATCGACCCGTCGGGGGCGGTGTAGAGCCCGGGCGTGTAGCTGGCGACGACAAACTTGGTCTGGCCCGGGATCAGCTCGACGGTGTCCGGCGTATAGGCGGTCAGCGACCAGAAACGGCACGCGTCCGGGATCTGGTCGGCGCGGAACGTCAGCACGTAGCTGTTCGTGCCGGCCAACGGCCTCTTCTGCGCGTCGACGAACGCGTGCCAGTAGCCGGCGGCCTTGGCGTTGTTGCCGAACTGGATGAACTCGTTGCCCGAGGCGCGGTTCACGTAGTCGGTGCCCCACTGGGCGAAGTTCGTCGGGTGGATCCAGCCGGTCGTCCCGGCGCTGCCCTTCCAGTTCGCCTGGATCTTCGTCCAGGCCGCGACGACGGCGTCGGTGACCGCCTTCATCGGTTTGGGGTCGCCCGCGTAGTCGGCCACCTTCGCGGCCAGGTACAGCTCGTCGAACTGCTGGGCGAGGTTGTGGTCGTCGGTGCTCATCGGGTAGGTGCTGTGGTCCTGCACGCCGCGCTGCATCATGTCCAGCAACGCCCGCGGATCGTGCTGGGCGAGGTCGTCGGCGTCCTTCTTGGTGCTCACGGCGAAGTTGGACAGCGGCAGGATCAGGGTCGCGCCACCCTTCGGGCAGATCAGGTAGTCGCGCAGGGTGGTCATCCGCAGCCCTGCCCGGAACGCCGTCGCCAGGTCGATCGTGTTCTTGCCGTCCTTGTACTTGTCGGCGCGCAGGTTCCAGATCGTCACCGGGTAGGGCACCGAGACCGGCGGGATGCCCTCGGGCAGCGGCCCCTCCCACTCGTGCGGGACCAGCGCATAGACGCCGCCCTGCGGCTGGTTGGGGATGTGCACCGACACGACGTTGCCGAACACGTCCAGCACCAGCAGCGAATACGTGATGCCGTTCGACTCCGGAATCGTGAGGATCACCGGGCCGTCACGCAGGTCGACGAACGCCGAACCGTACAGGGTGTCGTCGTTGATGGCGACCACCGAGCGGTACTCCGGGCCCATGCCGTCCGGGCCGACGAGGGTGTTCGCGCCGTGCTTGTTCCATAAGAACGTCTGCTGGTAGTACGACAGCGCCCGCGGCCAGAACCGGATCACGTATTCGTAGGTCGTGTCGTCCGCGATGCCGTGCGGCGGCTTCGGCTTCGACTTCACCGGGTGCCGGCTCGGCGCCTCAGTCGATGGGTTCACGTTCGTCCTCCTCGGTTGCAGGGTTGCGGGGAGGACGGACGCTGTCGTCGCGCAAATACGGTGCGTCGGTTTTCTGACACCGACAGTCAGATCATGGAGTCGTCCCAGAGATGGGAGCAAATACCGGTCGGCTGGTTCCGCGGCAGCAAACCTGCCGCGGAACCAGCACCGGCCTCCCCCTACGCCGAGGGGGAGCACGCGACCGCTGCCGGCTCCGCCAAGCCAGACGCGATCAAGCGGCACGTCGTTGTTCGAACTTCATCGTGCAGGCCGGTCTTTTCCGCCGTGTGAACAGCGACGAACAAAGGATCGACGCACCGTATGAACACGGTCACACTGCGGGTGATGTGGAGGGCGGCCGGTTTCCGGGGTTGAAGAGCTGGTCGGCTGCGTCGGGGGTCATGGGGTGGGCGAGGTAGTCGCCGCGGGCGGTGTCGCAGCCGAGGTCGTGGAGGGCTTCGAGCTGGTCGCGGCTTCGGACGTCGGTGGCGGTGACGGTGCGGGCGAGGTCGTGGAACATTTCGATGAGCCAGGCGAGCGTCGTGGTGCTCGACGCGTAGGTCGGCAGGTACACGTCGACGCCGTTGAGGAGTCGGGGGTCCAGCAGGACGGTGCTGATCGGGGAATCGGCGAGGTTGGCGGGGCCGCCGGTGTTGTTGACCGCGATGTGGATGCCGTTGCGGGCCAGTCCGTCAAGGGTGAAGGCGACGGCGTCGCTGGGGTCGCGGAGGGCGTCCTGCGCGACCGCGAGCTGCAGCCGGTTGGGTGGCAGGCCGCTGGTGTCGAGCGCTGCGGTGACAGTGCTGAGGATGCCCGTATCGCGCAGTTGTGCGGTGGTGCAGTCGATGCTGAGGATCGGGGGTTCGGGGGTGGCCTGCCAGGTCGCGGCCCGGGTGCAGGCCACGTGCAGGAGGTGGACGCTCAGCGGTGCGAGGATGCCGATGCGTTCGGCGAGGTCGAGGAGTTCGCCGGCGGGTACCGCCCCGAGGTTGCGGTGTCTCCAGCGCGGCGTGGCGTGCATGCCGACGATGGTGTTGTCGCGCAGCCGGATGATCGGCTGGTAGGCGAGCGTGAGCTCGCCGCGCCGCACGGCGTCCGGCAGGGCATGGGTGAGCTGGTGGCGTCGGACGTCGCGGGCTTCCCGGGCCGGCTCGAACAGTGTCCATGACGTTGCCGGGTTGTCCCGCCGCGTCCACGTCAACGCCATCGCCGCCGTTCGCAGCAGGTCACCGGAGCTGCCCGCGGCGGTGGGGCGTTCGACGATGCCGGCTGCTGCGGTGATGGACAGGTCGTGTCCGCCGATCCGGCGCGGGTGCCGCAGCAACCGCAGCGCCATGTCGGCGGCCTTGACGGCGTCGTCGGGTCCGGTGGTGTCCTCCACGACGAGGGCGAAGGTGTCGCCGCCGAGGTGGGCGAGATAGTAGTCGCGGTCCGTGGCCACGGCGCGGAACCGTCGTGCGGTGTCCTGCAGGAGGCGATCCGCTGTCGTGGTGCCGAAGGTGTCGTTGATCGCGCTGAACCGCTGGATGTTGAGCAGACACACCCCGATCCGGGAGGACGGTTTCCTGGCGATGACGATGTCGAGGTAGGCGGTGAGTGCTGCCCGGTTCGGCAGTCCGGTCAACGGGTCGTGCAGCAACGCGTGCCGGACCTGTCGTTGCAACTGCTGCTGGTGGGTCCGCCATGCCTCGCGCTCGTCCCGGCTGATGCTCTCGGCCGCGTCGCGGACCCGGTCCCGCAGGGTGGTGGTGAATCCGAGCGCGAACTGCTCGATCAGCACGATGAGCCGGGCAATGGGTTCGGGTCCGGTGAGCTGGAGGTCGGTCAGGAGCCGCCGGCGCAGGACGCCCATGCTGGCTGCCATGACGCGCGGGTCGGACATGGCGTTGTGGACGAGGTCGACGCCGACCCGGAAGCCGGCATGCGGGTCGGCGACAGGGCCGGTCAGTGCGGTGAGCAGCTGCCGGGTCATGGCCTGGAGCAGCTGGGTGCGGCGTGCCGTGCCGCCGGGAACGAAGTTCGTCCTCGGCAGGGCCTGCGCCCAGGCTGCGGCGAACGCGACGACTCCATGGTCGGCACCGAGCCGCATGTGCGCGCGCCTCCGTTCCGCCGCGGGCTGGAACCGGCAAGGTTCTCCGACTCAACAGTCTCGTTGGTCGTGGCTGTTGAGTGCCACCCCGTCCACCGATCGGGTGACCGGGGCCGCCCCGGCGTCAGCGGTGGGACGGGCAACCGCTGCGACTCAGCCGGTGGCGGACCTGCGGGCCACCCCGCCGACCGCCGACCGCTGTGGGGGTTCGTCGGCGTCCTCGGGGTCCGGGTGCCAGTCGCTGATCGGCACCAGACCGGGTTCCAGCACCTGCCAACCGCCGAGCAGGCCGGCCACCTGAGCGGGGGTGCGTATGCGCAGTGAGGTCGGCGTGCGCTGGTAGAGCTGTCGCACGTTCTCCTGCGCCGGCGCGTTGACCGCCGGCACCGCGTGGGAGACCGCGAGATGACTGCCTGCCGCGGCGGCATCGGCGAACTGCTGGAGGATGCCCGCCGGGTCGTCCGCGTCGTCGATGAAGTGCAGCACAGCCACCATCAGTACCCCGACCGGCTCGGAGAAGTCGATCAGGTCGAGCACCTCGAGATGGCCGAGGATGTCCTGCGGTTGCCGCAGATCTCCCTGGACCGCGGTGGCGTACCGGTTGTCGGCCAGGATCCGCCGGCTGTGCGCGACGGCCACCGGGTCGATGTCGACATACACGACCCTCGCGTCGGCGGTCGCGCACTGCACCACCTCGTGCACGTTGCCCAGCGTCGGGATGCCCGAGCCGATGTCCAGGAACTGCCGTATCCCGCGACCGGCCAGCCACCGCACCGCCCGGCCCAGAAAGGCGCGGTTGTCGTGTGCGAGCTGCAGAACGCCCGGCCACACGCGTTCCGCCTCGTCTGCGAACCTCCGGTCGACCTCGAAGTTGTGGAACCCGCCGAGCGCGTAGTCGTAGACCCGGGCCGCGTTCGGCGTGGTGATGTCGACCCCGTCGGGCACCCACTCCGGCAACACCATGAGATCCCCTCTCCGAGCACCGCCAGGCGATCAGCCTCGCACACGTTCGCCGCTTCTCCGCCTACCTGCCGGCGGCGCGGCGATGATCGTGTTCGGACAGCGCGCCGAGTCAGGCTGCGGCGGGGGTCAGATCACGGGTGCGGATCCAGTCGGTCACGTCCGAGGCCGGCATCGGGCGGGCGTAGTGGTACCCCTGCGCGATGTCGCAGCCCAGGGCCTGCAGGGCGGCCACGTGCGCGGAGCCCTCCACACCCTCGGCCACGACGGTCATCCCGAGGTTGTGGCCGAGTTCGATGGCGCCGCGGACCAGGACGGCGTCGTCGTGGTCGGTGTCCATGTGCAGGACGAAGGCGCGGTCGACCTTCAGTTCGTCGACGGGCAGCTGCTTGAGGTACACCATTGAGGAGTACCCGGTGCCGTAGTCGTCGATCGACAGGCGGATGCCGAGGTCGTGCAGCTCCCGCAGGGTCGCCGTGGCGAGGGCGGGGTTGGCCATGACCGCCGACTCCGTGACCTCCAGGCGCAGCAGGGCGGCCGGCACGTCATGCCGGGCGAGCATCGCGGTGACCTGGGCGACGAGGTTCGCGTCGAGCAGGCAGCGGGGCGAGAGGTTCACCGCGACCGGGATCTCCAAGCCGGCGTCGAGCCAGGCGCGGACCTGCGCGAGGGTGTGGTGCAGGACGTATCGGGTGAGGCGGTTGATGAGGCCGGTGTTCTCGGCGACCGGCACGAACTCGCCGGGCGCGATCGGGCCCCGGGTCGGGTGCTGCCAGCGCACCAGGGCCTCGACGCCGCACAGTTCGCCGCTGCCGAGGCGGACCTTCGGCTGGTAGTGCAGCGACAGCTGGTCGGTGGCGTCCAGGGCGCGGCGCAGGTCACCGAGCAGCAGCAGCCGGCTGCTGTCCTCCGTGTGCAGGGAGGACCGGTACGCGACCACGCCGGCTTTGGTGTCCTTGGCCGCGTACATGGCGATGTCCGCGCAGCGGAGCAGGGCCTCGGCGGTGCCGGCGTCCGTCGGGGCGTGTGCGATGCCGACGGACGCCTCGACATCGACGGTGACGTCGCCGAGGTCGAAGCTGCGGTGCAGCTCGTGCTGCAGGCGCTGGGCGAGTTCGGTGGCGGCTTCGGGGGCGGTGCCGGGCAGCAGCACGGCGAACTCGTCGCCGGCCAGACGGGCCACGGTGTCACCGGCGCGGACGGCGGCCCTGGCGCGTTCGGCGACCTGCCGCAGCAGCTCGTCGCCGTAGTGGTGGCCGAGGGTGTCGTTGACCTCTTTGAACTTGTCCAGGTCGAGCATGAGCACGGACGGGGCGAGCTGGGCGTCGATCGCGTCGGCGGCCCGGGCGATGAACAGGCTGCGGTTCGGCAGGCCGGTCAGCGCGTCGTGCCGGGCCCGGTGCTCGCTGTCCGCGGCCTGGCGCACCAGGCGGCGCTGGTAGCCGGCGGCGACGAGGGAGAACCCGGCGAGCGAGGCCAGGCCGGCGGCGAAGGTGCCGATGGTGGCGATGAAAACAAGGTGTTCGACGGCGTCGAGGCGGTCCGCGGCGCGGGCGGCGGCTGTGGCGTGCTCGGCGGCGGCGTTCTGCACGAGGTCGTCGATCGCCGCGGAGGCCGGGTCGACGACGGTGACGTCGAGCCGTTGGACGAGCACCGCGTCCTGGACGTCGACGGCGTTGAAGAGCTGGCTGATGCCGTCGTCGTACTGTCGCTGCAGCGCCGCCACCCGGTCGGCGAGGGCACGGTCGGCGCCGTCACCGCGGGCCCGGATCTCGGTCACGGCGGCGTCGAGGTCGGCGACCGCGTCGGCGTGTTCGGCGCGCCGCGCCAGCGTCGGCTCCATCCGGTAGTGCTGTTCGGCGATCTGCTCCTGGGCGAGGGCGTCGTGGGCGCCGTCGTAGGCGTCGGCGAGCTCGTAGGCGACCCGCGACTCCGTGGCGGCCTGGCGGGTGGCGACGGTCCCGAAGGTGCTCACCCCGGTCAGGGCAAGCAGCACCACGGCCAGACCGGCCATGGCGAACCGCCGCCTGCGCTGCGAGCCGATCACCGACACTCCCCCTGCCGTTGCGGCACCCCGGGCCAGGGCCGCTGCATCCAGCATCTTCGGCGGCCGGCGGCCCGTCATGATGACCAGCTGGTTGTCAACCGGATGCAAATGCGGTCACGCTGTGGCGTGTGTGATGCCGTTCGCTTCATATCCTGACCGGGTGACCGATCTGAGCGTGCGGACACCGGAGCATCGGATGAGGAGCACGTCGTATGGGTGGGACCAGTAGCGCGGCGCCGGACCGCGGGCCCGACCGGTCCGACACGCGGCCGCTGCTGCGCATCTGCCTGGCCATCTTCGGTCTGGGCTGCCTCTGGACCGCGTGTTTCGCAGCGGGACTGCCGGTGCCGCGGGTGCTCATGTGGCTGACGGTGCCGGCGACCAGCGTCGTGGCCGGGTTGACCGCACTGCGGGTCGCGAACGCCGCGGGCATGCACCCGGCTGCCCGGCGGTTCTGGCTGCACATCACCGTCGTGGAAGTGTTGGTGGCGCTCGGCGCGTCGCTCATGACCGCGGCGACGTTCGCCGGCCTCACCGACCGGCCGCTGCCGTTCATCGGCGCCGCCGTGCCGCTGCTGTCGATCGGTTTGCTGTTGGTGATGTGGGCGTTGCTGCGCCTGCCCGTCGGGCACCGCAGCCGCAGCGAGTGGCTGCGCCTCACCCTGGATGGCGCGACCGTCACCGCCGGCGCGGCACTGTTCCTGTGGCACCTGGCGCTGCGACCCCTGGTCGCCACGCATGCAGACGTCGGCAAGTTCCTGGGCATGCTGCTGATCGCGATCCTGTGTCTGCTCGCCCTCGTCGCGGTCATGAAGGTCGTCCTCGTCGGCAGCGGCCCGGTGTCGGCCGGCTCGCTGCGGCTGCTCGCCCTGACGATCCTGATCGGCTGCCTCGCCTCGGCGGCGGCGCCGATCACGAACCAGCCGCGGTGGCTCGGCCTGCAGCCGATCAGCATCATCGTGAACATGCTCGTGGTGTGCGCGGCCGCGCACGTGCAGCGGCGGTCCCCCGACGACCCGCCGGACGGCCCGAGCAGCACGCGCCCGCGGCGGCGGTACTCGTTCCTGCCCTACGTGGGCGTGGGCGCGACGTCGCTGCTGCTGGCGGTCGAAGGCATCCGCGCCGGCACGGGACACCAGTCCGACATCGCGGCCGTGGCGTGCGGCGCGATCGTCATCACCGGCATGGTCGTCGCCCGGCAGTTCGTCGCCCTGCGCGACAACGCCCAACTGCTGGATTCGGTACGCCGGCACGAACAGCAACTGGAGCACCAGGCCACCCACGACGTCCTCACCGGCCTGGCCAACCGGGCCGCGTTCAGCGGCGTCGTCGACACGACCCTGGACGAGCTCGCCGAGCCCGGCGGCATCGCGGTCGTCCTCATCGACCTCGACGACTTCAAAGAGGTCAACGACACCCTCGGCCACGCCGTCGGCGACGAGGTCCTCATCGCCGTCGCGGCCCGCCTGCGCACCGCGGTGCGGGGCGACGACGTGGTGGCCCGCCTCGGCGGCGACGAGTTCGCCGTCCTGCTGCGCCACGCACCCGACGACGCCGCCGGCCGGGCCGCCGAGCGGATGCTGTCGCTGCTGCAGCAGCCGGTCGTCGCCGCCGGCCACCAGCTGCTCGTGCACGCCAGCATCGGCGTGGCGCACGCCCGACCCGGCGACGACCTGGGCGCGGTGCTCCGCAACGCCGACATCGCGATGTACGCCGCCAAGGACCGCGGCAAAGACGGCTACGTCGGCTACACCCCCGACCTCGCGGCCCGCATCCAGACCCATGCCGAACTGGCCGCGGACCTCCGCGACGCGCTCGACACCGACCGGCTCTTCCTGCGCTACCAGCCCATCGTGCTGCTCGACACCGGCGCGATCTTCGGCGCCGAGGCGCTGCTGCGTTTCCAACATCCCACCCGGGGCCTCGTCCCACCGTCCGAATTCATCCCGATCGCGGAGCAGTCCGGGCTGATCGTCCCGATCGGCCGCTGGGTCCTGCGCGAGGCGTGCCGGCAGGCCGCCGACTGGATCCGCCGGCACGGCACCGACGCGCTGCAGTCCATCACCGTGAACGTCGCCGGGCGGCAGCTGCGGGACCCGAGCTTCGTCGACGACGTCGCCGACGCCCTCGCCACCGCCGGTCTGCCTCCGGAACGGCTGCTCATCGAGGTCACCGAGACCGCCGTCCTCAACGACGGCCCGGCCATCACCGCCCTGCATGAACTGCGCCGGCTCAACGTCCGCATCGCGCTGGACGACTTCGGCACCGCGGCGTCATCGCTCGGGCTCCTGCTGACCTGCCCGGTCACCACGTTGAAACTCGACCGCAGTTTCGTCGAGCAGATCACCACCGTCAGCCGGCAGGCAGCCGTCGCGCAGGCGGTCGCCCACATCGCCAAGACCCTGGACCTGCAGGCCGTCGCGGAGGGCATCGAGACCGCCGAACAGGCGGAGCTGCTGCGCCGCCAGGGCTACCAGCTCGGCCAGGGCTACCTCTACGCCCGGCCGCTCGCCCCCGAACAGCTCGAACCGCTCCTGCTGAAGACCCGGCTCATCAGCACCCCGTGAAAAACCGGCCCGCCACACTCAGGGCAGCGCGGGCTCCGGTGCTGCCTCCCGCTGCGCTGCGCGCAGGGCCTGCCGGGCATAGGATGTGTTGGCACCGGCGTGCACGAGTGCAACGCGGCGCTGCTCACGGGACGGCGTGGTGGAGTCGGCCAGGCCGGTCGCGACCGTGGGCACGGCCCCGGCGGTGCCCACGGTCAGCAGCGCCGCACGCTCATGGAAGTCCGCTGCCGTGCGGGCCGCCTCGGCTCGCTGGCGGCGAGCCATCAGTGACCTTGTCCCCGGCAAAGGAAGCACGACAGGAGTCGCCTGAAGTCGTGCGGGTGCTCGATCGCCGGCACGTGCCCGCATCGCCCGAACACGTACAGACGGGCATCGGCCAGATGTTCGAGCAGGGGCAGGGCTGCCGTCCCGATCGGGGTGACCCGGTCCTCGGCGCCGTGCCATGGTGGCCAAGATGCGCAACATCGGGGAGTCCTGCATCGCGGCCAACCGGATCTACGTCGAGGAGCCGGTGCACGCGGAGTTCACGGCACGCTTCGCCGAGCGGATGGGCGCGCTGCCGGTGGGCCATGGTCTCGACGACGGCGTGGACGTCGGGGCGTTGATCGACGAACCCTCGGTCGCAGCCTGCGCCGTGCCGTCAGGGACGGAGGCGACACGGACGCGCGCGCAGACATGTCCTATGGGTCCATGCTCGCCGGGCTCGCATTTTCCCACGCAGGCAACGCGGCCCCGCACGCTTTCCAGTACCTCATCGGCGCAGCCACCCACACGCCGCACGGCCTGGGCGTCGGGCTGCTGCTGCCCTACGCGCTGGACGCGGCCAAGGATGCCATCGGCGACCGGTTGACCGTCCTCGCCGGGGTGTGCGGGCTCGACGTGACCGACGCCTCGGATGCGGAAGGCGCAGATACGTTCCTCACCTGGCTCGACGGGCTCCTTGCCGACATCGGCATCCCTGCCACCTTGGCGGACATCGGCGTGGCACGCGCCGACCTCCCGCGCTTCGCGGAGATGGCCGGTGGCATCACCCGCTTGATCCAGAACCATCCAGGCCCGACCGACACCGCCAGCCTGACCGCGATCCTCGAAGCGGCCTGGATCGGGGACCGGACCTACCAAACAGATCTCAGGCGGCGAGGACGGTGATGCAGGCACCGACCGGGATGGCCGGTCGGGCGCCGAACCGAGGCCCGCGGATCGCGGACCGCGGATCGCGCTCGATGCGGGTGTCCGGGAACGGTCGTCGATGGCATGAAGTAGGTCGAGGCGCCGGGCTGGTCGTCGGTGTGGCGGAAGCGCCGTGAAGATGGCCGGCCCGGTCGCTCCGGGCGTCAACGCGGTGGTTGGCCGTGGTCGAGGATGCGGAGCTGGAGCATGGCGGCGAAGCGCTGATCCGGGTCGGTCAGATCGAGCCCGCTGACCTCGGTGATGCGTCGTAGCCGGTAGCGCAGGGTGTTGGGATGGATGAACAGCGCGTTCGCGGCGGCGGTCACGTCGCCGAGGGCGTCGAGCCACGCGCGCAACGATTCGACCAGGCCGCTCTCGCCGTCGATGTCGTAGTCGATCAGCCGGGCCAGGGCGCCACCGGGCCGCTCGCCGCGGGCCGCCGCGATGTCGCGGAGTTCGAGGACGAGTGACTGGGTCTGCACGTCGTCGAGGCGGGCCACGCGCCGGGCGCCCGGGCTATCGGTCAGCACGCGTAGCACCCGGTCGGCGACCGCCCGCGACTGGACCAGTTCGCCGATCTCCTCGGCGAGCGGGCCGACCGCCGCGACCACTGGTAGCTTGTCGCCGACCCGGTCGGCGAACTCAGTGAGCACCCGCAGCGCGCGTTCTTCGGCGTCGCCGGAGCGGCGCGGCACGTGCAGGAGCGCGTAGACCACCCGGCCGACGGGCGCGACCACGGCCTGAGGGACGGTCGCGGTGAGGTACACCGACATCGCGTCGGCGAGCCGTTGCTGCTCGGCGGCGCGTTCGGCGTCGCGTTCGTACTCCGAGGGCAGCGCGGCCGCGATGACCAGGACCGGCTTGCCGCTGAGCCCGACGCGCGCCAACGCGTCGCGGGCGGCCGGGCCGCCTTCAAGGGCGGTGCTGACCAGGTCGGTGCGGAGGCGTCGCTGGACGTCGGCGCCGGCGCGGAGGCGGAGCAGGTGCAGCGCGACCAGGTTCGCCGCCTCGCCGAGAGCGGTCGACCGCTGGGCGGTGATGTCGCCGTCCATGACCGCCCAGATGGATCCGAGGATCTCGTCGCCCGCACGGACCGCGATCGCGACGCGTTGCTTGGTCAGGCTCTCGTGGCCGAGCGTCCGGGGATCGACGATCACGGGGCCGCGCTGGCGGTAGAGATCGCGGAATACGCCGGCCTCGGTGAGTAGCCGGGCATAGCGGTCGGGCACTTGGCGGCCGATCACCGTCTCCACGCGCGAGGGGTCTGCCTCGTCCTGGCGGCCGGAGAAGGCGAGGACGCGGGAGCTGCGGTCCTCGATGGTGACGGGGGCATCGAGCAGCGCGGCGACCGCGTTGGCCACGGCGAACAGGTCTCCCGAGGGAAGGCCGCCGAGGGATTCCTGGTCGGTGACGGCGACGTCGTCCTCGGCCAGGACGGATCGTAGGAGGGCGATCAGCTGGGTCCAGGTGGCCCCCCGCCGAAGGCCGATGAGCGCGATCCCGCTGCGATCGATCGCACGCCGCAGTTCGTCGCCGATCGCGGTGGAGCGGATCACCAGCCCGACCGCGCCGCCGGCTGACACGCGGTCGATGACCTCGGGAAGCCGCGCGGCGTCGATTCCCGGGCCGAGGACGAGCGCGCGCGGCTGGAAGATCGGCTCGTCGGTGGGGTCGTCGATGACGACCCCACCGATCTCGCCGCGGTGGTCGGGATCGCCGTGCAGCAGTTCCAGCAGCGTGTCGCCGAGGTCGCCGAGCACGCGGCCCAGGCTGGCTCGCGGTCGCTGGGTCACGGCTCGCAGCTTACGCACGGGCGTCGGCGCCGGTCAGAATTCGACCGTTTCGACCGCCGTCGTGACCTCGTCGAGGATCTCCGGAATCGGCGTGACACCCAGCCCGGGGCCGGTCGGTACGCGGATGTGACCGTTCTCCAGGACCAGCGGTGGGGTGATGTCGACCCGGTAGAACCGCCCGGAGGCGGATATGTCGCCGGGCAGCGTGAATCCGGGGAGGGAGGCGAGTGCGGCGTTGGCCGCCCGTCCGAGCCCGCTCTCGATCATTCCGCCGCACCACACCGGCACGCCGTGGGCCGCCGCGACGTCGTGGATCGCCTTGGCCTCCAGGTAGCCGCCGACCCGTCCAGGCTTGATGTTGATCACCTGAGTTGCGCCGAGGCGGATCGCGGCGGCGGCGGTCTGGGCCGAGACGATGGACTCGTCGAGGCAGATCGGTGTGCGCACGACCCGGGCGAGGTCGGCGTGGCCGAGCACGTCGTCCTCTGGCAGGGGCTGCTCGATGAGCAGGAGATCGAAGTCGTCGAGTTTGGCCAGGTGCCGCGCGTCGCGCAAGGTGTAGGCGGTGTTCGCGTCCACCTGGAGCAGCATGGCGTCGCCGAACTGTTCCCGGACGGCGCGGACCGGCTCGACGTCCCAACCCGGCTCGATCTTGAGTTTGATCCGGCGGTAACCCTCGTCGAGGTAGCCGGCCACCACGTCGAGCAGCGCCGGGATGCTCTCGAAGATCCCCACCGACACCCCGGCCGGGACCCGGTCGACCACGCCGCCGAGTTCGCGGGCGAACGATCGGCCGGTTTCCCGCAGTTCGGCGTCGAGGACCGCCATCTCCAGGGCGGCCTTGGCCATGCGGTGCCCCTTGAAGTGCTCGAGCCGCCGCGCCACCGCCGGCGCGCCGAACTCCTCGACGGCCGCATTCCCCTCGTCGGTGGCCAGTGCCGGCAGGAGGAACCGCCGGAGTACGTCGCTCTGCCCGTCGACGTACTCCGGCGAGTACGCCGGATCGACCAGCGCCACGCATTCGCCCCAGCCGTACCCGGCGTCGGTGATCACTTTGAGCAGCAGGATGTCGCGCTGGTGCTGGGTGCCGAACGAGGTGCGGAACGGGCTGACCAGCGGCATCCCGATCCGGCGCAGCTCTACCGCGCGGATCTTCATCGCGTGTCTCCAGTCGAGGTCGGGGGTTCGAGGTGGTAGCCGGCGGCGCGATCGAAACCGACGACCCGCCAGCCTTCGGCCAACAGCGGGTGCAGGCGGTCGCGGACGCGGATGCGCCAGGCCCGGGCGCCGGCGTGGTCGCCGGCCCGCATCGCCTCGATGTCGTCGGGCAGCGCGACATGGACGGCGCGGTCCGACGGGCTCGCCCCCGGCAGCGATCGGCCCGAACCCGCGGCCCGGGCGGCCGGTGACTGAAGCTCCCAGCGCACCAGAACCCGATCGGAGTCGTCGTGCCCGTTGATCGCGTCGTTCATCGGGCCGTAGAAGTTGGTCAGGTACTCCACCGGTCGCGCCCCGAGTTTCGCGATGTTGAAGTATGCGTTGCGGGCCACCAGCGGGTCGTAGGTCCATTCGATCGTCGCGATGCCGCGTTTCAGGGCCCAGGTTCGCTGGTGAAGTTTCAGCGCGTACCCGACGCCGCGCCCGACCTGACCGGGGAGCACGCCGGCGATGTGGCTGTGCAACGCGCGGGCCTCGGGCTCCTCGTGGAAGCCGACGCAGCCGCCGACCATCCGCCCATCGCTGTACGCGCCCACGACGTAGCTGCCCGCACGGCTCATGGCGCGCAGCAGTTCGCCGGACATCATCGGGACCGATGATCCCCAGATCTCGGTGAGCGTGGCGGCCAGCGTGCCAAGTTCGTCGACCTGGGTGAGTTCGCGCAGCTCGGTGCCGGCCTGAGCGGCCGCCTTGGCCCAGCCGGCCTCGGCCTCGGCGACGTCGCCATGGTGTTCGTCCCGGCTCATGGGCCTTCCTCCAGAAGTTCGGCGACCAGGGCGTGCAGCAACGCGCACCGGTCGAGGAGGCGGTCGACAAGGACATGCTCGTGGTCGGCGTGGGCTCCCCCGCCGACGGCACCGAGCCCATCCAGGGTCGGCGTGCCGACCCCGGCGGTGAAGTTGCCGTCGCTGGCTCCGCCGACGGCGGCCGTCGACAACGGCGGCAGGCCGAGCCGCTCGACGATCCGGTGCGCACGCGTCGCCGGCTCCGCGCTGGAGGACGCCTCCAGCGGCGGCCGGTTGATGCCGCCGGAGACGCTGACCTCCGCCTCGGGCAGCACCGGGGTGAGCGCGCGCAGCGCCGTGTCGACCCGCTGCTGCTCCTCGGCGGTCCAGGCTCGCACGTCCACGGTGAAACCCGCCGTGGCGGGGACGGTGTTGGCGGTGGTGCCGGCGCGTGCGACGGTCGGGGTGACGGTGGTCCCGGCCCGGGGATCACCGAGCGCCGCGACGGTGAGCAGCTGGTGGGCCAGCTCCACGGCGGCGTTGACGCCGTTCTCCGGCTCCAGCCCGGCGTGGGCCGCGCGACCGGCCACGCCGACCTCGTACAGCGAGACGCCTTTGCGGGCCACCTTGAGCGCGCCGCCGTCGGCGGAGGCTTCCAGGACCAGAGCCGCCGTGGCGCCGCGTGCGTCGTCCTCGACGAGCTGCCGCGAGGACGGCGAGCCGAGTTCCTCGTCTCCGGTCACCAGCAACGTCACGCCGTTGCGATCGGTCAGGCTCGCCACCACGTGGATCGCCATCACGAGCCCGGCCAGCATGTCGAAGCAACCCGGCCCGCGCAGCACGCCGGCTTCGACCCGGAACGGGATGCGTTCCAGCGTCCCGATCGGCCACACCGTGTCATGGTGACCGAGCAGGAGGACCCGCCCGGTGGTCCGGTCCCCGAATCGCCATCGCAGGTGGCTCCAGCCGTCGATGGTGATCCGTTCGGGGGGTTGGCCGAGCCGGGCCGTGCCGATCTCGGCGACCAGGTCGGCGGATCGGGCCACCGCCGCGTGGTCGGCCGACGGCGACTCGCATTCGACGAGCCGTCGCAGATCGACGAGCAGGTCGTCGAGGTCGACCGGTGGTGGTGTGCTCACGGTCAGGCTGTCCGCTTCGGGGTGGCCCGCGCGCCGAGGTGGATGTAGTCCTCACCGGTCGGCAGGGTGTAGAACCGCACCGGGAAATGGGCCTCCGACCCGTCCAGCTGGACGGCGAACAGGGCGTCCTCGACCGCGACCAGCGGGTGGGTCTCCGGCTTGGCCTCCTCCAGCTGGGCCACCGGTCCAGTGAGGGTGATCCGGATCATCGGCTGGTCGCCGTCGAGGAAGACCTCCAGCTGCACCGACTCGCGGCTGTACACGCCGACGTACGGGGTGGCGTCGACCACGATCGGTTCGGCCGGCAGCTCGAAGCGGGGCGGCAGGTCGACGCCGGCGAGCTCGGCGAAGATCTCGCCGAACAGATCCTGGTACAAGGGGATCGCGCTACCGATGTTGGTGTTGAGCGCGACCGCGAGGCCCACCTCGGGCAGCAGCCGCAGGAAGGCCGCCTGGCCGATGGTGTTGCCGTCGTGGCCGATGGCCCGGTGGCCGTTCCAGTCGCAGCGGAACCAGCCGAGCCCCCACGAGTCGCCGAGCAGGATCTTCTCCGGGCAGTCGACCTGGAACGCGGCCATCGCGGCGGTGCTCGCCTCGGCCAGGACCTGAGTGCCGTCGGCGGCACGGCCGCCGGTCAGGTGCATACGGGCGAATGCGAGCACGTCGGCGACGTCGGCGTTGATGAGGCCGGCCGGCGCGACCGAGCGGGGCAGCGCCCACACCGGTGCGACGACGGGTTCGTCGCCGCCCTTGAGGTGCCCGACCGAGTGCGCGAACACCATCGCCTCCTCGGGAAGGGTACCGGTGCGGGTGAGGCCGAGCGGGACGAACAGCTTCTCCTTGATCGCCGCGTCCCAGGTCTGGCCGGTGGTGACCTCGATGATGCGGCCGAGGATCGAGTAGCCGGAGTTGCAGTACGACCAGGTAGCGCCGAGCGGGTGGTTCTGCGCGGCCGTGCTCAGCTCGGCGACGTACTTGCGCAGGGCGTCGTCGCCGCGGCCGGTGTCGGTGAAGACGTCACCGTCGATGCCGCTGCTGTGGGTCAGCAGGTGCCGGACGGTCACCTCCTTGGTCACATCCGGGTCGCGGAGTTCGAGGTCGGTGACGATGTCGACGACCGGGGTGTCGAGGGTGAAGCGGCCCTCGTCGACCAGCTGCATGATGACGGTGGCGGTCCACACCTTGGTGATCGAGCCGATCTGCCAGACCGAGTCGGTGGTGGCGGGCTGGCCGGTACCGGCGTGCAGAACCCCGGTCGCGGCGGTGAACACCTCGTCGTCCGCGCCGTCGGCGCCCAGGCGCAGGATGCCGAGCTGGGCGCCGGGCACGCCGTGCCGGGCCACCAGATCGTCGAGGCGACGCTGCCAGTGCGCGTGGTCAATCGTGGTCATCGAAACTCCTTACGAGGGTGGGTGGAACGGCCGGCCACGCCGGCGGGCACCGCGGCGAGCAGCCGACGGGTGTATTCGTGACTCGGATCGCCGAGCACCTCGGCGGCGGGTCCGTCCTCGACCAGGCGACCCTGGTACATGACGGCGATGCGGCTGGCCACGTAGCGCACGACCGCGAGGTTGTGCGAGATGAACAGGATCGACAGGCCCAGTTCGCGCTGCATCTCCCGGATCAGGTTCAGGATGGCGCCCTGGACCGAGACGTCGAGAGCGGAGGTGATCTCGTCGGCGATCAGGACCTCGGGCCGGCCGGCGAGCGCCCGGGCGAGCGCGACGCGTTGACGCTGGCCGCCGGAGAGCTGGCCCGGGCGCTGGCCGGCCCGGGCCGGGTCGAGATGGACCCGGTGCAGCAGGCGCTCGACCTCGCGGCGGCGGACGGTGCGGTCCAGCCGCTCAGGGATGGCCTCGGCGATGCTCTCGCCGACCGTCATGCGCGGGTCGAGCGACGAGTACGGGTCCTGGAAGACCATCTGCACCGGGCGCCGCCGGCCCCGACGGGCGAGCTCACGGCCGTCGAGCTCGATCCGGCCGCCGCTGACCGGGGCCAGACCGACGATGGCGCGGGCGATGCTCGACTTGCCCGACCCGGACTCGCCGACCAGTCCGACGATCTCGCCGTCGGGAACGGTCAGGCTGACCCGGTCGACCGCGGTGGTGTGGCGGTACCGGACAGTGAGTTCCTGGAGATCAAGGCGGCTCACGCGTCCACCTCCCGGGCGTCGCGGGCGTGCGGAACGGGCAGCGACTCGCCGGGATGCCAGCACGCCACACCCGACGTCAGGGTCGGCTCCTGGGTGCGGCAACGCCGATCGGCCAGCGGGCACCGGGCCGCGTAGGCGCAGCCGTCCGGCACGTGAGCCGGGTCGACCGGCTGGCCGAAGATGGTGGCCAGCGGGGCGTCGAGATCGCTGTGCATGTCGGGCACGGCGGCGACCAGCGCCCGGGTGTACGGGTGCCGGGCAGCGACGGCGAGGTCGGCGGCGGGGAGGTCCTCGACGACGCGGCCGGCGTACATGACCATCACCCGGTCGCAGACCTCGGCGACCACCGACACGTCATGACTGATCAGGATGAGGGCGACGTCGTCGGTCGTGCGGACCTCCCGCAACATGTCCAGCACCTGCCGCTGCACGGTGACGTCGAGGGCAGTGGTCGGCTCATCGGCCACGATGAGCTTGGGCGCGCCCATCAGGCCCATGCCGATCATCGCGCGCTGGCGCATTCCACCGGAGAACTCGAACGGGTACTGCCGAGCCCGGCGGTGCGGGTCGTGGATGTGGACCGCGCTCAACCGATCGACCGCGCGCCGCCACGCCTGTTTCCGGGTCGCGCCCTGGTGGGCCCGCGCCGCCTCGGCCAGTTGCGCGCCGACCCGGTGTGCGGGGTTGAACGAGGTCATCGGGTCCTGGAACACCATGGCCACGGAGGTGCCGAGCAGGTGCCGGTGGTCGGTGCCGTCGTGCAGGTCGGTGCCGAGGACGGCGAGCCGGTCGGCGTCCACCTGCGCCGGGAATTCCAGCAGGTCGGCGACGGCCAGCGCGGTCAGCGACTTGCCGGAGCCCGACTCGCCGACGATGCCGACCGCCTCGCCCCGACGGACCTGGAAGGTGACGCCGCGCACCGGGCGGATCACGTCACCGCCGTGCGGGAACGCGACGCGCAGGTTCGCAACGTCCAGCACCAGGTCCGGGTCGACGTCGTCAGCGGGCGGCGGCGCGGCTGCCCGGGCACGGTGGCGGGTCGGCGTGACCACGGCCCGCCACGCGACGTCGACCTGGACGCCGAGGGCCCGGGCGACGGCCTCCCCGCTGAGATTGAACGCGAGGCCGGCGATGATCACCGCCGCGCCCGGGGCGAGGGCGGCCAGCGGGTGCACGTAGATGCCGCCGAGCCCGTCCTGCATCATGCGGCCCCAGTCGTAGTCCGGGGACTGCACGCCGAGCCCGAGGAACGACAAGCCGGCGAAGGAAAGCAGCACGCCGCCGGCGCCGATGGTGGCGTTCACGATGAGCGGTTCGGCGATGTTGGGCAGCAGGTGGCGGACGAGGATCCGGCCCGGCCGCACACCACTGGCCCGGGCGGCGGCGACGAAGTCGCGCCCCGCGACGGCGGCCATGAGCGTGTGGCCGAGCCGGGCGAAGGTCGGCGCGCCGGCCAGACCGACCGCGAGGACCGCGCCCTTGGCGCCGACACCGAAGACGATGGCGAAGAAGAGGACGAGCAGCAGGCCGGGGAACGCGACCAGGATGTTGACCAGCCCGATGAGTGGCCGGCCGATCCAGCGGCCCAGCAGGGTCGGGGCGGCGCCGAGCACGACGCCCACGACAACCGCGATCAGCGTCGCCGACACGGCGAGCGTGATGGACAGGCGGGTGGCGACCAGCACCCGGTAGAAGATGTCCCGGCCGAGATTGTCGGTGCCGAACCAGTGCTCGCCGGACGCTCCGGCGAGCAGGTTGTCGGTGTCGTAGTCGCCGGCCTGGCGATGCCATATGAGCGGGGCGAACACCGCCAGGAACAGGGTGACCGCGAGCAGGCCGAACCCGACGATGCCGAGTGGCGTGCGGGCGGCGCGGGACCAGCGCTGCATCAGTCAACTCCGATCGTGGAGCGCGGGGCGAGCACGGCCAGCACGACGTCGACCACGGTGTTGATCAGCAGCACGCCGACGCCGTAGACGAGCACGATGGCCTGGACCAGCGGGTAATCCTTGTTGATGATCGATTGGACGATCGTGCTGCCGAGGCCGGGCCAGGCGAAGACGTTCTCGACGAGCACGGTGCCGGCGACCAGCGAACCGAGCAGGAGCCCGCTGACGGTCAACGTCGCGGTGACCGCGTTGGGCAGGGCGTGCACGAGGTTGATCCGCGGCCCGGACAGCCGCTTGGCTCGGGCGGTGCGCAGGTAGTCGGTGTCGAGCACGGACAGCATTTCCACCCGGACGATCCGCGACAGGATCGCTGCCGGGCCGACGGCCAGGGCCAGCACGGGCAGGACGAACGAGCTGGCCCCGTCGCGGCCCGCGACCGGCAGCCAGTGCAGGTTCACGGCGAAGACGAACACGAACACCACACCGAGCACGAAGTCCGGGACGGCACCGAGGATGACGGTCGAAGAGACGAAGGCCAGTTCGGTGCGGCGGGCCCGGCCGTGCCGGGTGAGCACCGCGACCCCGACACCGAGCGGGATCGCGACCACGACCGCCACCGCGAAGGCCAGCAGCGCCAGCTCGGCGGTGGCCGGCAGCCGCTGGCCGATGATCTGGCTGACCGGCAGTTGCGAGCCGATCGAGTCGCCGAGTTGCCCGGTGAGCAGCCCGCGCAGGAAGTGTCCGTACTGCACGAGCAGCGGGTCGTCCAACCCCAGGGCGTGGCGCTGGGCGCTGACCAGGTCAGCCGGCGCCAGCGGGCCCAGCGCCGCCCGGATCGGGTCGCCGGGCACCAGGTGGACCATGAAGAACGCCGCCGTGACCAGCACCCACAGCGACACCAGCAGCCGCAAGGTCCGTCGTGCCGCGAAGCGGACCCATCGGTTCCTCCACCAGTCGGTGGCCCGGCCGCGCTCCGACACGGCTACCGGTGTCGCTGACATACGGGTGACTCCCCCGGATCGGTTGGTGGTCGGGTCAGCCGAGCATCTTGATCGACATCGGCAGGATCGTGCCGGTCTGCGAGAGCGTGGCGCCCTTGTAGAAGATCGGGATCTGACTGTTGGCGAACGGCACGACGTCGGCCGCCTGGAACAGGGCCGCCTCGGCCGCGAGCCAGTCGTCGCAGCCGGCGGCGCCGTTCTTCGTCGCGGCCTTGGCGGCGGCGGCGGTGTAGGTGGCGTTGTTGATCCCGGCGAAGTTCGTGCCGTTCGGCGCGGCCGGCCCGGACAGGAAGGCAACGAGCTGGTCGGGAGTGTTGACGTTCAGCGCCTCCCACACCACATCCCAGGCGCCGGTGCCGAACATGACACCCTGCATCGCCGCCGTGGCCTGCGACTTCGTCGTCACCTCGACGCCGATCGCCTTCCACTGGCTCGTCAGCAGTTCGGCGGCGGCCGACGCCCCGGCACCCAGGGCCGAGTCGTACAGCATGGTCAGCGACAGCTTCTTGCCGTCCTTGGCCAGGATGCCGTCGGCGCCGGCGGTCCAGCCGGCTGCGGCGAGCTTCGCCTTGGCGTCGGCGACGTTGGTCGCCGGCACGTGGCCGGTCACCGAGTCGCCCTGGCAGCCGGCCGGCGGCAGGACCGCGAGCTGGGTCGCCGCGCTGCCCAGGTTGGCCGTGAGGACCTTCTGCAGCTGCCCGAAGTCGAGGGCCTCGGTGAGCGCCAGGCGGACCTGCGGGTCGCTGGTCGGGTGTCCGGCCGCCTGGTTGTACCACTGCTGGCCGAGCAGCAGCGGGGTGGACGACGAGGCGATGCCGGCCCCGGCGAGGCGCGTCCGGTCGGTGCCGACGATCCGGGCGGCGTTGATCTGCCCGGCGAGCAGCGTGTTGGCGGCCGTGGTCTCGTTGGCGATGATCTTCACGACGATCTTCGCCGGCGTACCGGCGGCAGCGGTCGACGCGCCGCCCGCGCCCCACGTGTAGCCGGAGCGGACGGTGTAGGTGTACTGGTCGCCCGGGCTCGCCTGGGACAGCGTGAAGGGGCCGGTGCCGTCGGTGCCGCTCTTGAGCGTCGAACGGTCCTTCATACCCTTGTCGCACACCATCGGCAGATTGGCCAGGCTGCTCAGCAGGAACGGTGACGGCTTGGCCAGGGTCAGCGTGACGGTCGACCCGCTGGCGCTGGCGGTGACGCCGACCGGGATGAACGCGCCGAGCAGGGGGCTCTTGCTCTCCGGGTTCTCGACGTAGGTGATGTTGTCGACGACCGTCTGCGCGGTGAACGCCGCGCCGTCCGCGCAGGTGATCCCGGACTTGATGGTGAACGTGGCCGTGGTGCCGTCGACCGTCCAGGACGAGGCCAGCTGCGGCAGGATGGTGCCTTTCGCGTCGACCGCGACGAGCGAGTCGTAGGCGAGGGCGTTCATCTGGATCAGCGAGCTGCCCGCCCCGGCCTGCGGGTCCAGACTGCCGGGGTCGGCCGCCTCGGCCAGGGTGAAGGTCGCGCCGGTGGCGTACTTGGTGTCGCCGCTGCCGCCGGAACCGCTGCCGCACCCGGCGAGGCACAACGCGGCGACCGCCACCGCGACCGTGGCCCGCGTCCGGCTCGGGAAGGACTTCATCGAGGAGCCTCCTGCTGAATGTCGTGGTGGGACATCAATCGGCGACGCGGGCGATGGCCCGGCCGTAATGGATGTGTTCGCTGCGCCCGGTGCCGTCACGGCCGATGAAGGCGAAGACGGGATGGACGCCGTGGTGCGGTTCGACGGAGATCAGGCGGTCCGCGCCGTGCCGGACCAGGCGTACCCGCAACGGCTTCTCCAGGCCGGCGAGGGCGTCCTTGGGCGTCCGGTCGAGCCAGACCTCACCATCGGCGCCCTGGCTGACCGTGACGTCGTAGATGGTGTCGGCGTACCGGCCGAGATAGGGCGCCGGGTCGAACGGCTCGGGATGCGCGGGCGGCACGTCGGGGCCGGGCAGGACGATGCCCGTGAGCTGTTCGAGCAGGTGTCCGACGACGTCACGGTAGAGGCCGAGGACGTCGCCGCCATTGGTCAGCAGCGCGACCGCGACTCCGGCGTCGGGGACCACCCGCACAAACGCGGCCTGCCCGATCGTACCGCCGTCATGGCCGACGACGACCCGTCCGTCGTACTCGTCGCGCTCCCAGCCGAGACCCCAGGAGCCGCCCATCGTGGCCAGATCCGGCACGGTCACTTGCGGCGTCTGCATCGCGAGGACGGTTTCCGGCGCGAGGATCCGGGTCCCGTCCGGGGCGGTACCGCCGGCGAGGTGCATCGCCGCGAAGCCGAGCAGGTCGGCGGGCGTCATGGCCAGCATCGACCCGGCCGGAGCGTTCGACCGGGGCAAGGCCCAGGTCGTCGTCGCAACCGCATCGTCGAGGTGGCCGACGGCGGCCCGGTGCAGGATCGCCTCGTACGGGCTCGGGCTCACCCGGCGCAGACCGAGCGGCGTGGCCAGCCGCTCGAGAAGCACCTGGTCGAACGGCCGGTCGCGCAGCACTTCGACCAGTCGGCCCAGCACCACGAACCCGGTGTTGTTGTACGAGAACATCCCGCCCGGCGCGAACACCTGCGGGACGTCGCGGATCGAGGCGACGTACCGTTCGACCGCGTCGTCGCCGCGGCCGGTGTCGGTGAAGATGTCGCCCTCGAAGCCCGCGACATGGGACAGCAGGTGCCGGCACGTGATCGCCGCCGACGCCTCCGCGTCGCCGACCGCGAACCCGGGCAGGTAGTCCCGCAGCGGCCGGTCGATGTCGACCAGGCCCTCGTCGGCCAGCTGCATGACGAGGGCGCTGGTCCACAACTTCGTGATCGACCCGACCTGGAACACGGTGTCCGGGTCGACCGGCACGCCGGTGGCCGTGCTCGTGACCCCGGCCGCGGCCGCGTACTGCCGGCCGTCGACCAGGACCGCCGCCGACGCCCCGGGCACGCCGCGCTCGGCCACGAGCCGGCCGAGGTTGGCATCAAGCCAGCTCTGGACGTTCTGGGCACCGGTCATGCGGACCGAGAGTAGGGACCTCCACGACGCACCGCTTTGGGCGATCCGCCAAAGCGGCTAGACCCACTTAGTGGGATCGGCCAACTACCTCCACACCTGGCCCGCCACCCGACGAAAATTTCCTCCCAGAATGCCCGCGACGACCTCGGCCGGGTATCCGCGCTTGAGCAGTTCCGCCTCGACACCGACCGTGACCTCCGGCTCGACGAACCGGACAGTGCCCCATCGCGTGTACTCCTCCGGAAACAGGTCCGGGTTGGCCGCCAGCTCGACCTCCAGGTCCTCGGCGTCGAACGCGTAGTCGCTGCCGATTCCGACGTGCTCCCAGCCGACCAGCTCGACGGCGTAGTCGATGTGCGCCACGAACGCGTCCAAGGTCGCGGTGTTCTCGCCCAGGAAGATGCCGACACCCGGAATGCCGATCACCCCGCCGGTCGCCGCGCACTCCCGGGCCTGCTCGTCGGTGATGTTGCGGACGTGGTCCCACACCCCCTTCATCGCCGAGTGCGAGTAGATCATCGGGCGCTCGGTGACCACCGACAGGTCCAGGCCCGTCCGGGTACTGCAGTGCGAGCCGTCGACCAGCATCCCGACCTCGTTCATCCGGCGGACCAGATCCCGCCCGTACGTCGTCAGCCCGGTGTCTTCCGTATCGAGGCAGCCGCAGCCGGCGGCGTTGGCGGTGTTGTAGGTCGGCAGGAGCGCGCGCACTCCGAGCCCGTAGAACGTCTCCACCATGTCGAGGTCGCCGTCGAGCGGGCGCGAGTCCTCCAGATCGAACGCCACCACGATCCGCCCGCTCGCGCGAGCCGCGTCGACATCGGCGACCCCGCCGGCCAACGCCAGATCGGGGTGCGCCTCGATCTGGCGCCGGAACTGGTCGAGAAACCCCAGCGACATCTCCTTGGTGTGCGGCGCGTACCCGACGTTGACGCAGATATAGGAGCCGCCGGGCCGGCGATACCGCAGAACGTCGCCCACGTCCGCCGCCGTCGACAGTGGCAGGCACGTGTGCTGCTCCCAGAACAGCGTCGGAGCCGGGATGGCGGTCAAGCTCACGTGGAACCTCCTGAACCGGATCGAACCGTCGCATCGCCGCCCACGTCAATCGAGCGGTCGACGGCTACCTTTCGGCGAGGCACTGTAGTCGAACAAGCCTCCGCCGTCCTTGTGCTCAGCACCAGCGGATCCGCCCCCGGCTTGGCCATTCGTCCAACTCTGCGTACTCATGTCGAGGTAGGCCGATCGCGTCGATCAACGCGCGCATGTCGTCCAGTTCGGCGACGTTGTGTCTGGTGATGATGATCGTCACCTCGACGGGCGGTCGGCCGGAGTAGGAACGGATAGCGTCAGGGCACTGACGTTGATCGGTGGGGGTGGTCGCATGTCGTTGCCCTGCGACAGCCATGTGCACACCGAATGGTCCTGGGACACGCCAGTGGGCGATATGGAAGGGTCCTGTGTTCGGGCCTTGGAACTCGGTCGAGCCTGGCCGCGCGCAGCCGGGCCCGGATCCGGTGGGCGTCGACGGCAATTGAGGGATGCATGGGCCGCCTCCTTCGAACGGGGGCCGGCAATCTGGTACCCGTCGCACCGGACGATCGAACGGACGGCTTCGCCGCGTGTCCGGTACCGACCCGACCATCGTCACCGGTGGCGGGTGGTGCCGGCCATCCGTCCGGGTGTGCGCCACCCGATCGAGGTCCGATCAGCGGCACTGGACGCGTGCCAGGCAGCGCTGCGGGAAACCGACGGCCCAGGCCGGGCAAGGTTGCCCTGATCCCCGACTGACGGCGTTGACGCTGCCCCGGACGGGCATTGCCGTCCGGGGCTGGTCGGTGTGGTGCAGCGCGCCGGGATTCCGTCCGTCAGGCGCTCCCATGGGTCAGTCGAACGGGCGGGCGATGCGCCGGCGGGTGCGGCGTCAGGTCACGATGATCGTGTACATGCTGCTGGTGTTGCCCGAGTCGCCGTTCGGGCCGAGCGCGATCTGGCCGGCCGCGAACACCTTCGAGAACACCGCGAAGGTGCGAGGGGTGCCCTCATTGTTGGTGATCCGGCCGCCGGTGTCGGTCCAGCTCGAGTCCATCCAGGACAGCCGGCCCCGGCGGGTGTCCACCGCGACGTTCACCGTCGCCTGCCTGTTGACGGTGAACCTGACCAGTGGATTTGCTGTGGCGGCCTTGGAGTCGTTGGCGGTACGGATCCACTGGGCGCCGGTGAGCCCGGAGGGTACGGCGCCGAGCGTGTAGGCGCGGTCTGCGTACTGGGTGACGCCGTTGGTGAGGTTGGGCTGCACGGACCAGTCCGTTGCGTTGGCGGTGTCGGCAACGGTGAGGCCGCTGATCGTGAGTGCCGTGCCGCAGTTCTGGGTCGAGCCGGTCTGGCTGACCCGCAGCGCCCCGCCGCTGGTGTTGACGCTGTTGGTGACGCAGTAGCCGGTGATGCCCTGGAACCGGATGTCGTTGGGCGCGCCGGTGCCGCGTTGGCCCGTGAAATGGTCGAACGTGACCGTGCCGCCCGCGTCGGCGATCACCGCCGGCCGGTCGTCGTTGTTGACGAACCGCACCGAACTGTCGATGAACCGGATGCCGTTGACGTTGTGCAGGTACCAGCCGTAGGACGGCGCGGTGCCGATGCTGGTCGTGGAGTAGTCGTTCGGGTTGTCGCTCGGCACGGCGGTGCCGCGGTTCGCGCTGCCGCCGGGCACGGTCAGGTCGACGTTGTCGAAGGTGACGTTGCGGACCTGGTGGCTGGAGTCGGCGCCCCACAGCAGCGCGGTGTGCGGACCCTTGCCGGTGCCGGTGATGTGCTCGTACGTGACGTTGTTGACGCTGCCCACCCCGGGGTTGTCGCCGCATCGGCGTCGGGTGCCGACCTTCGTGAAGATCGGTGAGGCAACGCCGCTCATGGTGATGTTGCGGTAGTGCACGTCGGAGATGTTCGCGCCGTCCATCGTCACCATGCCGAGTCCGGCCTTGTTGGCGCCGGTGATGGTGATCCCGTCGAACACGTAGTCGCTGAAGTCGCTGCAGGTCTCCGAGCCGAACTGGATCGCGTTGCAGCAGCCTGCGGACAGCCGCGAGTTGGTGACCCGGACGTGCCCGTTCGTGAACCGCTGACCCAGCGCCCAGTCGCTCTTGAACACCAGCGCGTCGTCGTTGGCCCGGATGTCGGCGTTGGTGATCACGACGTTCTGGGTGTTGACGATGTTCCAGCCGTCCTGGTTGCCCGCCGTGTCGATGACCAGGCCGTCGGAGTGCACGCCGTTGCAGCCGTTGATCAGCGCGGCGAAGTGGCCGGCCCGCCGGATGGTGATCCCGCTCAGCTCGAGGTTCGCGCACCGGGTGAGGGAGATGACCTTGTCGATCCTGCCCGCGCCGGGGTCGTCGAAGTTGCTGAGGAAGCCGCCGCCGTCGATCGTGCCGGAGCCGACGAACCCGATGTTGGACAGGGCGTTGCCCGTGATCATGGCGTTGCGGAAGTGGCTGTGACCGAAGTCCTGGTAGGCCGAGTTCGGGTTCGCTTCGGCCAGGTCGTAGCCGGTGCCGGAAGCGCCCATGATCGTGGATCCACTGTCCAGCTGCAGAGTGACGTTGTTGAGCATGTGGATCGTGTTGGCGGACCGGTAGGTGCCGGCCGGGAACTGGACGGTCCCGCCGCCGGCGGCGTTGGCGGCCACGATGGCCCGGTCGATCGCTGGGGTGTCGTTGGTCGTGCCGTTGCCGGCGGCGCCGTAGTCTCGGACGTTGAACACGCCGGCCGCACTGGCCGGCAGGGGGAACACGGCCCACCCGGCCGCGACGACGAGGGTCAGGGTGACGACGATCCACCTGCGGCGTGCTGGCGTCGCTTTGTGCAGGGACATCCGGTGCATGATCTCTTCCTCTCAGATCGTCACCGGGTCAGCTGCCGGGTGACGTGGAAGATGCGTTCGTTGCTGCGCGCAGTGCATGTGGACGCCGCGCTGGGGAACCACCCGCCGCTTGTGCCATGCCACAGATCGTTGCCGCCATCGACCACCTCCTTCATGTGTCATCGTTGTCATAGACTGCAATCCTTTGCAGGACGCTGTCAAGAGATCCTGCAGCTCGACTTCCATCAATGAGCTGCTCGCCGTGCCAGTGCAGGCGCTCAGCGGCAGCGGACAGACCGATCCGCGGCGCTACGGCCCTTCCGTCAACCTCACGACGTCCAGCCCTTCGGGACACGTCGCTTGATCAGCCGCATGGACATGCCGCCGGTCGCGCGCAGTCGCTGTGTTGTCGGCTGATGGTTCATCGTTCGGCCGCGTGTGCGTGCCGGCGTTCGTTGTTCGGGTTCCTGCCGGCGTTGGTCAGCAGGCTGCCGGCGGTGATCAGCAGCAGGCCAAGGGCGGTCAGGGTCATCGTGTCCGCGCCGGTGACCGCGAGCGCCGCGGTTCCCGTGGTGACCTCGACGGCCAGCGCTCGGGCGGTGCCGTCCGGCGCGGTGCCCTGGGCGAGCAGGGTGTGCTCACCCTCGGCAAGCCCCGCCGGGATGGTGACCGGGACGCGGAAGTCACCGAGCTCGTCCGTGGTGACGACGGCGAGGGCCTTCGGGGTGCTGTAGATGCTGACGATCACCGTCGAGTGGGAGGCGAAGCCGCTGCCGATGAAGGTCAGCGTCTGCGCGGGCGCGACCGAGGTGATCGGGCCGCGATCGGTGGTCAGCGTCAGCGGCGTCGCCGGCGGCGTCGACAGTGGGGCCGGGGCGACGGCCGTTGCCGGTGCGGATGCGGTACTGACCACCGAGTCGCCGGTTGCGCTGTGGGCGACGACCGTCACCGTGTAGGTCTCACCGGCGACCGCGCCCAGCACGCAGGCGGTGTCGGTGCGCTTGTCGGTGGAGCAGGTGGCCGGCCCCGGGTTCGCGTACGCGGTGTAGCCGGTGACGGCGGGATCGCTCGCCACGGACCATGCCGCGTCGACCGAGGAGACCTTGCCGGTGGCCGTGACGCCGGCCGGCGCGGGCACCCGCACCACGAACGTGAGCGTCCGCTCGCCGGTGCGCCCACCGGCGTCAGTGACCCTGACCGTGACCGTCGTCGTGCCGGCGCTCGTGGCGGTGCCGCTGATCGCGCCGGTGGCGGCGTCGAGTGTGAGGCCGGCGGGCAGCGTACCGGCGGAAACTGACCACGTGTAGGGGCCGGTGCCGCCGGTCGCCGCCAGCGTCGCTGAGAACGGCGTCCCGGTCACGGCGTCCGCCGCCGCGGGAGCGATCGCCAGGGCCGCGTGAACCGTCACGGCACGGGTGGCGGACGCGCTCGCCTGCGCGGTGTCGGTCACCTTGAACGTGACCTGCGGTGCACCCGTGGCGGACGGCGTCCCGCTGATCACGCCGGTGGCCGCGTTCAGCGTCAGCCCGGCCGGCAGCGTCCCCCCGGTCACCGCCCACGTGTATGGGCCGGTGCCGCCGGTCGCCGCCAGGGTCGCCGTGTATGGCACACCCACCGTCGCGGCCGGCAGCGGTGCCACGGTCACGGCCAGCGACGGTGTCGAGGGCGCCGGCGGCGGGGGCGGCGGTGGGGGCGGCGTCGCGTTGGTGGTCAGCGTGTACGCCTTCGTCGCGGTCGTGCCGTTCGAGTCGGTCACCCGCACCGTGAACGAGGCGGCCGCGGCCGTCGTCGGGGTGCCGCTGATCTCGCCCGTCGTCGGGTTCAGCGTGAGCCCGTTGGGCAACGAGCCGGTGCTGACGTCCCACGTGAACGGCCCCACTCCGCCGGTCGCCGCCGGGGTGGCGGAGTACGCCGTGCCCACCGTCGCGTCGGCCAGCGTGCTGGTGGCCACGGCCAGGGACTGGTCCTCGACGAAGGCGGCGGTCACGTACATCGGCTGCGAGCCCACCGGCACCGTCGAGGTCTGTGTCGCCGTGCCGGTGTCCACGATGCTCACCGTCCCGCTCATCGCGTTGGTGACGGCGAGCTTGCTCCCGTCCGGCGTCATCGAGATCCCGACCGGCATCGACCCCACCGCGATCGGCGTGCCGGCCGTGTTGGTGGTCAGGTTCACCACGCTCACCGAACCGGCCATGGCGCACGCGATGTACGCGGTGGTCCCGCTGGGCGAGACCGCCACACCGTACGGCTGGGCGCCGATCGGCACCGTGGCGGACACCGTGCCGGCGGCGGCGTCAATGATCGTCAGCGAGCCGCCGCCACGGTTGCTCACCAGCACCTTGGCCCCGTCGGGCGTGACGGCCACGCCGAGCGGGTTGTTGCCGACCGCGATCGTGCCCGTCACCGTGTTGGTCGCGGTAGCGATCACCTTGACCGTGTTGTCGCCGCCGTTCGCCACGTACACCTTGCTCCCGTCGGGCGTCACGGCGATCCCGGTGGGGTTGGTCCCGGCGGTGATCGTCGTGGTGACGGTCATCGTGGCGGTGTTCACCACCGACACGTTGTTGCTGGTGAAGTTGGCCACGTAGAGCGTCGCCCCGTCCGGCGTCAGCGCGATGATGCCCGGCGTCGTGCCGACGGAGACGTAAGACTTGGCTCTCGTCGCGGCGTTCACCTTGTAGACGCGGTCACCGTTGTACGCGGCGACGAACATGGTCTGCCCGTCGCTGGACGCCGCCAGCCAGGCGGGCCCGTCGATCCCGGTGACCGTCCCGGTGATCGTCCCGGCCGTCACGTCCACCAGCGACAGCGTGTCGTCGGCGAAGTTGCTCACCACGGCCCGCAGCACCGTCGACTCGACGTGCCCCCTGGCCGTCTTCCTGGCTTTTGCCGGAGCGGTCGCCTTGTCGGCCTGCCTCGGGGCGGCCTCGGCCGTTGCCTGCATGAGCACCGCCGAGGTGGCGCCCAGCAGCACGCCGACCGTCAGCAACCTGAACCCGACCAAGACGCCGACGCGCACGCAATCCCCCATAAGTAGGACCATTCGCGCCCACGCTAACCAACAAATCTCATCTTTACTGGCAAATCATCACCATCCCGACGCCAGCAACTCTGAGGAACCGCCCCTGGCTGGAGCGTGAGGTTCGCCCGCAACGAGGGTCTGGTGGTCGGCGTGGCGGCGGGTGCATCCCGCCGGGCTCCGGAACGTGTGCGCTGACATGGTGCGTCCTCAGCGCTGGCTGGCGTCGGGAGTGTAGAGCTCCTCCTCGGTGACGACGGGGGCGACGATGTCCTCGGGGCGCCCGACCCGCGCGGCCGAGCCGAACATGGGGCCGCGGGCCGGCTGCACGGGGGCGAAGGCGGCGAAGCCCCGGTGCTTGGGGATGTCGTCGTAGACCGCCTCCATCCCGCCGCGCAGTAGGTATGTCTCGTGCCAGAACCCGGTGCCGCCGCTGTCGCGCAGGAAGTTGCGCCACCAGAGCCGGTGCGGTTCGGACCGCGCCCACGACAGCAGGGAGGGAAGATCTCGCCAGTACTGGCGGATGCCGACGTGCATGGGGAACAGCGACCACAGCAGCGACTCGTGGTGCAGCAGGCCCTCAGGAGTCTCGCCGGCGGACCGGCCGATCTGGGGGCCGTAGCCCATCAGCGTCCGCAGGCCGTAGAGCCGGTTGACGCGCATGCCGAGGTACACAACCACGAGGTCGGGGTAGGACGACAGATCGACGGTCTGCCGGTTGACGCGAGTTGACATTACGGTCTCCTTGACAAGGCTGCGGTGGACAGGAGCAGGCCGTCGGTGGTGAGGACGAAGCCCGCCCAGACGGTGGACAAGGGTCCCCAGCCCGCACCGATGGTGAGCGCACCACCGATCGCGCCGAGGGCATTGGCGAGGTTGAGGGCGGCGAGGTTGAGCGCCCCATGAGCGTCGGGGCGTAGGTGGCGACAGTGTGCCGGACCTCCTCGGCGACGCACTGTCCTTCAAGGGCACGGTGATGCACGGTCGTCCTTGTCAGCCGGAGGGACGGCTCAGCACGCGGCGCGCGCGATGATGTCGGCCGCCGCGGCCGGTTGCGAGATCATCGCGACGTGTGAGGCGCTGACTTCGCGGATCTGGGACCCGGCGCTGGTTTCGTCCGCGAGTTCGGGCACCGGATGTCGCTGAGCTTCGGCAACCAACGAGATCTCACCGAGCTCGATGTTCGCGAGTTCGGGCTCCACCGACAGCGGCAAAGGCCAGGCCTGTCGCCGAACCGGCGTTCCGCTCACGCACCGTGATGCGTGCCGGGGCTCGACGCGCGTTGTCTGCGGCCTGAGCGTTGACGGGGCCAGCCGTCGAATCGGCCCCGCATCGATGCGCCTTCTGCTGTTTAGCAGATGAGGATGTTTGCCTTGACCGGTCGATTAGGCGACGTGGTTTCGGATATCGTCGGCCGCGGCTTGCAGGCTGCGGTAATGCCGGTGACAGCCGGGCGGCGGAACGGGTGTGTTGACCGCCCAGACCGTCATGCCGGCGGCGACGCCGGCTTGGACGCCCGAGGCGGTGTCCTCGATGACGAGGCAACCGCCGGGTGCGACGCCGAGGCGTTCGGCGGCGAGCAGGTACGGCGCCGGGTGCGGTTTGCCGTATGCGGGCATGGAAGCATCCACGATCACCTCGGGCAGGCGCAGACCCGTCCGCTGGAACCGAAGCCGGACGCGGTGCGCATAGTTGCTGGTGACCAGCGCCCAGCGTTGCCGGGGTAATGCCGCCAGCAGTTCCACGGCGCCGGGGAACGCCCCATAGGTTCCGATGAGAGCGTCCTCGTCTTCAAGTTGGTGAAGTAGCCGGAGGCACTGGTCCGCGTCCGCGCCCGGCATCATCGCGGCGAAGGTGTCCAGCGGACGGGTCTGCAAGGCGGTCTGGTAGACCACGGCCGGGTCCAGCCGGTAGTGCGCTGCCCAGGCGTGCCAGACACGGCGCTGGTTCTCTAGAGCGTCGAGAAGAGTTCCATCGACATCGAACAGCACTGCTCGGCACCCCTGCACGACCACAGGCTAACGGGAGCCAATAACCACGCCGCCGCCGGCAGCACCTGGTCGTTGCGAGCCACCAAGTGCCAGGAGGGAATCGCCCGCCATGCCGCGGCAGCGGACGGCTCGCCAAGTGTGCGGACGTCGGCGGGTCGCTGGCCGGCCCACAGGCCCGGCAACGTGTCCCCACATCCGGGACGAACGCGGCCACGTAAACCAGCGCCTTGACGGTTGCGGAGGTGGTGGCCAGGAGGGCGCCGGTCGCTGCGGCGGCGGTTCCGGCGAGCACGGTGCGGCGAGTCGTTGTCATGGCTGGGAAACGTAGGGACCGGGACTTGACGGTGACTGAACTGAAGATTCACTGGCGGTCAAGTGCGCCGACCTAGCTTGCCGGCATGAAGCATGCGAGCAGCGGCACCACCGCCCGATGGGGTCTGTGGACCCATATCGTCTACTACGTCGCCGCCAACCTGGTCCAGATACATCGACAACGCCATGGCCCGGAGCCGGAGCCTGCCGGCCGTGCGCCGCGGATGCTGAACGGGAGTCGGGCGATGAGCGATGACGAAGAGGTCGTCTACGGGCTCCTGGCGGGCGAGCCGCAGGACGTCGCGGCCGTGCTGGCCGGGCGGCTGGGCTGCTCCTTCGCCGCCCGGGAGAGCGACTATCTCGGGGAATACCTGCTGGCGCAGACGGACCGCGGCGAGGTGAGGATCATCGGTCAGCCGGATCCGGAGGGCGAGCCGCTCGAGGACGAATTCGAGGAGTATCAGGTCCTCGTCTACTCGCCCGCCGGGGACGACGAGTTCGATCTGCGCGATGTGCCGGTCGGCCGGGGTGTCATCGAGCGGCTGCTCTGACCGCAGGCGGCCCGGTGATGGTCGTCCGCCCGTGCCACTGCCGTGGCCGAACTCGCCGCCGTCACCGCCTGCTTGCAGTACCGCCGCCGGCCAGAGGTCGATGAGATCACAAGCCAAGCGCCCGCAGCGCGGGTGCCGGAGAGGGGTTACGCAGGCAACCGCTAGGGGTGGGGTGCCGCGTAGATGAGGGTTGTGATCGATATTCGGCTATGGGACGGTGGCCTTCCAGGGGTACGAGTCGGGAGGCGAGATGCATCGGGTCGGATTGGTGGGTGCGGCCGTCATCATCGTTGCGCTTGTCGGCGCGTCGCCGGCTGCCGCAGCGCCACCGGACGTTGATTCGTCACGGCTGGAGCGGCTGGTGACGGTGGATGGCATCACCGATCATCAGCGGGCGCTGCAGCGCATCGCCGACCGAAACGGCGGCACGCGCGCCACGCGGACGCCCGGCTACACCGCGTCGGCGGCCTATGTGAAGGCCACGCTGGAGAGGGCCGGCTACAACGTCCACTACGAGATGTTCAACATGCCGGAGTGGCGTGAGAACGCGGCGCCCGTGCTGCGGCAGGTCTCACCGACCGGCAGGACCTATGTCGCGGGCGGCGCCGGGGACGACGACTCGCCGTCGGTCGACATCATCGCGTTCGAGCACACGCCGACCAAGGCGTTGACGAACGTCAAGGTCGTCCCGACCGACGACGTCGTGATCCCGAGCCCCGGTGGAACGACCTCCGGCTGTGAGCTGTCGGATTTCCCCGCGGCCACCAGCGGCGCCGTCTCGCTGATCCAGCGGGGCACCTGCACGTTCACGCAGAAGCTGGAGAACGCCGTGCAGGCGGGCGCCATCGGGGTGATCCTGTTCAACGAGGGTGACACGGCGGCCCGCAGCAACGCCCTGTTCCGCGCGGCTCCGTTCGACTACCCACTGCCGGCGGTGGCGTCGAGCTTCGCCGTCGGCCAGGAGCTCTACAACGCGTACAAGGCGGGCCAGAACCCGACCGTCGACCTTGCGACCAACGGTGTCGACGAGCAGATGTTGTATCCGAACGTGGTGGCCGAGACCAAGCGCGGCGACGCGAACCACATGGTGCTGCTCGGCGCCCATCTGGATTCGGTGACGGCGGGTCCGGGCATCAACGACGACGGGTCAGGCACAGCGTTCCAGCTCGAGCTCGCCGAGCAGCTCGCCAAGGTGGGCACACCGCGCAACAAGATCCGCTTCCTGTGGTTCGGTGGCGAGGAGGACGGCCTGGTCGGCTCGCAGTATTACGCGGCCCACCTGTCCGACCGCGAGGTCGCGCGCACGGACATGATGCTCGACACCGACATGATCGCGTCGCCGAACTTCGCGCGGCTCGTCTACGACGGCGACGGCTCGACGTTCGGCTCCGAGAACGCCGGGCCCGAGGGTTCCGGCACGATTGAGCGGGTGCTCACCGGCTACTGGGCCAAGCGTGGGATGGTCAGCGAGCCGATCCCGTTCGACGGCCGCTCGGACTACGTCGGCTTCATCAACCGTGGCATTCCGGCGGGCGGCGTGTTCGCCGGGGCCGAGGCACTCAAGACCGCCGAGCAGGTCGCCAAGTACGGTGGCGTCCTGGGCGAGCAGCTCGACCCGTGCTACCACGAGGACTGCGACACGTACACGACTGTCACAAAGCAGCCGCCGGCCTCGACGATGGAGACGTACGCCGCGAACCCAGCGCTCGCACAACAACAGGCCAACAGCCTCCGCGGCAACGCGCTGCGTTCGCTGCACCAGTTCAAGAACACGCTCGTGCACGCCGTCTGGTACTTCGCGTGCGCCAAGAACGCCTTTCCGCCGAAGGTGAACGCAGCGGACGCCACGAAGGCCGCAACCAACCATCGGTTCAAGCATCAGGGCCACGAGCGCCCCGGCGACCGCTGAGAGGTTCGAAACGACCGCTGCCCCGGCTTGGACGCCGGGGCAGCGGCATGCCCTGCCGCCGGCAAGTCCGGGCAGCGCTCCGGTCGGTCACATGCGCCGGCAAGGAAGTCTCGTGAACGACCGACGGGGTTGAGTCAGCGGGCACGCCGGTTCGTTGGATTCCATGGTTCTGGCTCGATGTCCGCCGGTCAGCCGCACTGCGTTCTTGAACGCCGGGAACATCGACATGCAGTGGCTCTAACTGACCGTGCTGGTAGCGGTACGCCGGGCGCCCATGCGACAGGCAAGCACCAAGACGCCTCGAACGTTCGTGTTTGTCGCCTCTTGCGGGTCTTCGTTGCTTAGGCACAGCACATCATTGACAACAACGTTTCCAGTCAAGCACGATGCTGAGAGCGCTCTCACGTCCGCCACGTGGGGGCTCGGACAGGCATTTCCGCCAATGCACCATCTCCTGCCCCTGCTCGAGAAGGGCACAATCGCTGTGGAGATCAAACAAGAACGCACACCCCGCATGCCCCGTGGTCGCGCCACGGACCGAACGCCGTCACGCAGCCTCCGGCGCCTGATGGTCGTCCTCACGGCGGCCGTCACTGCACTCGTCGGCAGCGCGGTCGTCCAGCAGCAGCCGGCACACGCCGCGTGGAACCTCGTGTGGGCCGACGAGTTCAACGGGTCCGGCGCGCCCAGCAGCGCCAACTGGAACTACAACGTCGGCAACGGCCTCAACCCCGGCCTCAATGCCTTCGACGGCTGGGGCAACGGCGAGTGGGAGTGGTACCGCCCCGAGAACTGCACGCAGTCCGGCGGCAACCTCGTGATGCGCGCCAACTGGCTCACGACGCCCATCACGGTCAACGGCCGCAACTTCTACCAGACGTCGTGCCGCATGACGACGGACACGAAGAAGTCCTTCCAGTACGGCCGCATCGAGGCGCGCATGGCGCTGCCGACCGCCACCGGCTCGTGGCCGGCTTTCTGGATGCTCGGTGACTCGTGCGACGAGACGTCCACGAGCGCCTACAACCCGGCGCAGACCTACTACGACCGCCTGCCCACCAACTGGGCCAGTTGCGGCGAGGTCGACATCATGGAACACGCGAACGCGAACGCGACCGTGACGAACAACATCTTCTGGGATCTGCGGACCGGCGTGTTCCCGTGGACAGCGGGTCAGAACGCCAACTACGTCGCGAACCCCGCCGTCAACAACGCCGCGGCCTTCCACGTCTATGCGATCGAGTGGACGGCCGCGCAGATCCGCTGGTACATCGACGGCACGCAAACGCACGTGATCGACACGACACCGGCGACCCTGGAGGAGTTCCGCAAGCCGTTCCACGTCATCTTCAACCTGGCGCTGGGCGGCACGTACCCCGGACAGAACCCCGTGCAGGGCCAGTTCCCGCTCACCGCGTCGATCGACTACGTGCGCTACTACCAGGACGGCGGCGGCACGGGCGGGTCCGCGACGCAGATCAACGGGCCGGGCGGCAAGTGCGTGGACGTGGCCGGAAACGACACGGGCGGCAACGGCGCGGCCGTGCAGCTGTGGACGTGCCAGGGGTCTGCTGTTTCGCAGGACCAGCAGTGGAGCTGGAACGGCCAGACCCTGCGGACGTTGGGTCGGTGCCTCGACGTCAACGGCGCGGGTACCGCCAACGGCACGAAGGTGCAGCTCTGGGACTGCAACGGCAGCGGCGCACAGACCTGGGTCCAGGAAGGCAACCGGTTGCGCAACCCGAACTCCAACCGGTGCCTGGACTCCCCGTCAGGCTCGACAGCGGACGGCGCGCGACTGCAGATCTGGGACTGCAACGGATCGGCCGCACAGTACTTCGTGAAGGCCGCGTGACGACCGGCCGAGCGGCACGCTGACGGTCAGGGCGCGGGAACGGACGGGTTCCCGCGCCCTTTCCGCGCCTTCCGGGATACGACCCGCGCCGGGCTTGTCCGGCGCGGGTCGTGGAACGGCGGCCGGGCGGACCCCCCGTGGCACCGCCGGCTGTCGCCGTCGAGCGTGGTGTGCGCCCGCATGGTCGACGGCGCCGTCCGCGCCCTGCTGGGTGGATGAGTGATCAACGCCGCATCCGTGTGTCGGAGACCTGATCTACGGAATCGACAACGCCGTGCATCATTCCGAGGACGACGCCGACCACGGATGGAAACCGCCATGACCCGCACCCGCAAAGCCATCATCGCCGCCTTCGCGGCCCTGCTGCTCACGCCGGCCCTCAGCGCCTGCAACCCCGTCTCGGGCGGCACCTGCGACACGATCACCATGAGCGTCGCCGGCAAACCAGGCGGGAAGAGCGGTGGCAGCAGCAGCAAGAGCAAGTCGAAGAGCGGATCGAAGTCGAAAAGCGGACACGACTGCGACTGAGGGGCACACTGCGCCCCGAGCCTGCCAGGGTACGTCCACACCGCCGGCCCGCCGGCTAGCTGATGGCCGCCTCATCCCCTGGGTCGTCAAGGAGATGGATGACGAACGGGCGCGGTGTGGGCGGCGCCACTGCCGCGTAAGGACCAAAGTCCTTGGTGTGGCCGTCCGTCCGGCGTGACGCTGGGGGGTGAGGCGCGCACGACGGGCCGCTGTGACGAAAGGACCATGCATGTCGGAACGTAACGGGTGGCTCGCATGCGTCGAGGCCGATCCGAATCACTCGCACAGGTACGTCGAACGGTTCCGGTCGATGGCGGCCGAAGGCGCCGACCTCGGCGGCGAGGCCCGCTTCGTCGACGCCATGGCGCCGCGTGGGTCGCGGGTGCTGGACGCGGGCTGCGGGCCCGGCCGGGTCGGCGCGTTGATCGCCGCGGCCGGGCACGAGGTGGTCGGCGTCGATGTCGACCCGGTGCTGATCGCCGCGGCGGAGCACGACCACCCCGGGCCGCGGTGGCTGGTCGGCGACCTCGCGGAGCTCGACCTGCCCGGTCAGGGAGTTCCGGACGGCTTCGACGTCGTGGTGTGCGCCGGCAACGTGATGGCCTTCCTCGCCGCCGACACCAGACGGGAGGTGCTGCGCCGGCTGCGCGGGCACCTGCGTGCTGCCGGCCGGATCGTGGTCGGGTTCGGCGCCGGCCGCGGCTACGGGTTCGACGAGTTCGTCGACGACGTGCACGCCTGCGGGCTGGCGCCGGACCTCATGCTGTCGACGTGGGATCTGCGGCCGTTCACCGCCGACGCCGACTTCCTCGTGGCGGTGCTGCGACCGGTGTGATCCGACGCCGCTTCAGCGCGGCATGGCGACGGTGAGCAGTACCGCCGCGTCGTCGAGTGCTTCGAGGGCGTGCCGGGCGTCCGGCACCTCGAGCGCTTTTGTGTCCGACGTTCAGAGAGCGCCTTCCTGGTGATGGGCGTCCTCACCCGCGTCGGCGCCGAACGCGACCTGCCCCTCACCCAGCTGCGGGTGCTCGGCATCCTCCGGGACGTCGACGTGTCCATCACCCCGGCCGGACTCGAACTCGCCGAACGGCTCAAGGAACAGCTCCGCAACGGACCGCCTCGACCCACGGCAACGCGATCGGCTCCTGCCGTTGCTCGAGCAGGTCGCAACCCCGACCTCCGAGCAGCCCTGATCATCGCCGCCGACCCACCATCGGCGAGCACCGCGCCCACTCCGGCCTGATCGGGCCGGGCCGCACGCCGCTCCGGCCAACCGCTCAGAGCAGGCCGAGCTCCCGGGCGCGGAGCGCGGCCTGGGTCCGGTCCCGCGCGCCGAGTTTCACCAGCGCGCTGGTCACGTGGTTCTTCACGGTCCCCTCGGCGAGGAACAGCGCGGACGCGATCTCCCGGTTGCTGCGCCCGCCGGCCAGCAGCCGTACCACATCCAGCTCCCGACCGGACAACGGCGCGACGAGCGGGGTGGCGACCGGCGGTGGGAGCTGCGCGACCCGGGACACCAGTTTGGCGGCCACGCCCGGCTCGAGGACCGACTCGCCGCGGACGGCGGCGCGGATCGCCTCCATCAGCCGCTGCGAGGAGGCGTCCTTGAGCAGGTAGCCGATCGCGCCGGCCTGGATGGCGGGGAAGACGTCGTCGTCGTCGTCGAAGGTGGTCAGGGCGATCACCTGGACGGCCGGGTGGTCGGCGCGCAGGAGCCGGATCGCGGTCACGCCGTCCATCACCGGCATCCGCAGGTCCATCAGCACCACGTCGGGTGATGTGCGGGCGGCCAGCTCCACCGCCTGCGCCCCGTCCGCCGCCTCACCGACGACGTCGATCTCGTCCTGCACCGACAGCAGCAGCGCCAGCGCCTCCCGGAACAGCCGCTGGTCGTCGGCGAGCAGCACCCGGATCACGCCGGCACCGTCCTGGCTCACGCGGGCACCGTCCTGGCTCACGCGGGCACCGTCCCGGCTCACGGCACCGTCCCGGCTCACGCCGGCACCGTCCCGGGTCACGCGGGCGCCGTCACTGTGAGCGTGGATCCCTTGCCCGGCACCGAGTCCAGCGCCACCGCGCCGCCCAGCCCAGTCACCCGCTCACGAAGGCCGGTCAGGCCGAAGCCGCCGGAAGCGCCCGCCGGTTGTCCGCAGCCGTCGTCGCCGACGACCATCCGGACCTCGGTGGGGCCGTAGTCCAGCAGGACGTGGGCGTGGGCCGCGCGGGCGTGCCGGCGGACGTTGGTGAGGCCTTCCTGCGCCGCGCGGTACAGTGCCTCCTCCACGTCCGGTGCCAGCCGGCGGGACGCCCCGCTGACCTCGACGCTCGTCGGCAGCCCGGACTGCGACGCCTCCCGGGCCAGCTGCTCCACCCGCTCGCCCAGCGGCACGCGTGGCGCCCGCAGCGCCGACACCGACCGCCGTACCTCCGACAGCGCCTCCCGGGCCTGCTCCTCGGCCTGGGCGAGGACCTCGTCGGCGCGGACCGGGTCCCGGTCGAGCAGCGCACGCCCGGCCCGGATCTGCATCTGCACCGTTGTCAGGTAGTGGCCGAGCCCGTCGTGGATGTCACGGGCGACGCGGTTGCGTTCCTGGGTGGTGGCCAGCTCCTCCAGCTGCGCGTTGGCCAGCGCCAGCTCGAGGCGGGTCTGCTGCTCGCGGCGCAGCAGCCGGGTCACGACCAGCGCCATCAGCGACGCGACGAGCATCCCGGCGATCTCCCGCACGCCCTTGGCGAAGTCCATGCCGACGTGCCCGAGCGGCACCACGAGCGCGACCACGACGGCCGCGCGCAGCGGCAGCAGCTGCGCGGCCTGGACGACCAGCACGATGAGCAGCAGCGTGCCGCCCCACAGGGCGTGCGCCGCGCCGAACATGACGAACCCGAGACCGATCTGCAGCAGCATGTACCCGGCGAGCCACACCGTTGCGCGGCCGGGCAGCAGCCACGACCCGAGCACGACCAGCGCGGTGTACCCGGTGCCGGTGACGATCGCCGGCCACGGATCCGCGCCGGCGACGGCCTCCAGCACGAGCACGGCGTACGCGCCGACCGCCAGCATCCACAGGAACCGTTGCACGTCTGCACCATGCAGGCGCCCAACGGCTGAAGTCAATCCGGCCCGACCAACCATGACCACGGTCATGACGTTCGGCACGGGCGCCGTGACCCGCCCGGCCGACACCATCGGCGGCATGGGAATCCGCCGCATGCTCGCCGTTGCCCTCGCCGGCCTGGTCGCCGCGACCGTCGTGGGCGCGGTCCACGCGTCCGACGCCGCCGACGCCGTCTACCCGCCACCCCGCTCCCTACCCCTGCCACCGCCGTCCACCAACGGCATCGACGACCACCGGACCACCGTCGCGGTGCTGCTGGGACCAGCCGGCGCCAACGCGGCCGACGTCCTCGCCCCGTACGAGACCCTCGCCGCGTCCGGCCGCTACCAGGTGCTGACCGTCGCCGAGCACCGCACCCCGATCCCGCTGACCGGTGGCCTGGAACTGGTGCCCGACCGCACCTTCGCCGACCTCGGGCACGCCGACTGGATCGTCGTGCCGGAGATACAGCAGGCGTCCTCGCCGCAACTGCAGTCCACTGTGGACTGGATCCGGGCCCGCTACGCCGACGGCGCCCAGATCCTGAGCGTCTGCGCCGGCGCCGGGCTCCTCGCCCGCACCGGCCTGCTCACCGGCCGGCCCGCCACGAGCAACTGGCTCGCCCTGTACGGCTACGAACGGCAGTACCCGGACGTCCGGTGGCGACGCGGCGTCCGCTACGTCGACGACGGCCGGATCATCACGACCGCCGCGGTCCTGTCCGGAGTGGACGGTGCACTGCGCATCCTGGAACGCGAACACGGCACCGACGCCGCCCGGCAGGCCGCCACCGCGATCGGCTGGCGCACCTACCACCCCGGCGCCACGGCGGACATCGCCGCCGCCCACCCCGCCCCGGCGGACACCGTCGCGCTGCTCAACGCCGGGTTCCGCACGCCGGTCCACGCCGGTGTGCTGCTGACCCCCGGTGTCGGCGAGATCGAGCTGGCATCGGTGTTCCGGACCTACACGCAACTGGTGTACGTCGCCCGGCTCACCGCCGTCACCGCCGACGGGCAACCGATCCGCTCCCGCCACGGCCTCACGTTCATCCCACGCAGCGCCAAGCCGACCGGCTACGACCGGCTGCTCGTCCCCGGCCACGACGCCGCCCTCGCCCACCGTGCCGACCCGGCGTGGAAGCCGGTGTACGTCCACGCCCGCGCCGAGTTCCCGTTCGACGGCACGCTGCGCGACCTCGCCGCCACCACGGACGTGCCGACCGCCCGGTGGGTGGCCAAGACCCTCGAGTACTCCCCCGGCGAGCTGACCGGCCCCGCGTTCCCGTGGGTGCCCGCGCTGCTGCTGGCGCTGGCGATGGCAGCCGGCGGCACCCTGTACGTCCTGGCCCGCGCCGGGCTCGCCCGCCGCCCTCGGCTGCGGAACTGGCTGCGGCACCTGGCCGAGATGCTCGTCGCCATGGTCGCCGGGATGCTGCTGCTGGCGCCGGCGTGGAGCTGGCTGACGCACGACCGGCCGGTGCTGATGACGCTGACGATGGCAGTGGACATGGCCGCCGGCATGGCGGCGTGGATGGCGGTCCGCGGGCACGACCGGCGCATGATCGGTGAGATGGCACTGGTCATGGTGGCGCCGTTCGTCGTGCTGCTGCCGTGGCTGTCCGGCGCCGCGCTGTCCACGGCCGGGCATGTGCTGATGCTGGCGGCGATGGTCGCGCTCATGCTCGTGCGGTGGGAGCATTACTCAGCCGCTCCCACCTGGGCCTTCCGGCCATGGCGGCGCGTGTTCCGGAAGCCGGGCGCTGGCGACGATCCCGGACGCGGCGATCTGCCGCAGCAGGTCGAGGAGCCCGCCGGGGAGCCCCGGTAGGCGCCGCCGAACAGGAAGGCTGCCGGCACCCGGTCCGTCGCCGGGCACCGGCAGCCTTGGACGTGAACGTCAATCTTCCTGCATCGCGTGGCTACCCGGTCGCGTGTTGCGCCAGAACTGTCGGGGCGCGTAGCCCTCCCGGCGCAGCCAGTGCTCGGTGTAGACGATCCGTTCGGCAGGGACTACGCCAAGCGGTCCAACGGGCGGTTCGTCGAGGGATCGGGACCGCTCGACATGGTCGGACTGCCAACGCACCACTGACCAGTACCGGTCAAAGTCAGCATCACCCGGTTCGAGGATGCGTGCGGCACCGAACAGCTGCGCTCCGCGACTGCTCGCCTGCCCGACCAGCGGCGCGAACACGCCGATGGAGACCCGCGGGTCCGCCCGGATGTTGCGCATCTTCGGAGAGGTCCCCACAGCGGTGAAGACGACGGTGAAATCAAGGTGGAAGTAGCGCACCGGGGTTGCCAGCGGCCCATCGGGGCCGGCCGTGGCCAGGACGCACATGTTCTGCGACGACAGCAGATTGACGATCCGCTCCTCCAGCCGTTCACGGTCCAGCCGCTTCGTCGGGCTCGGGCCGGCGAGCCATGGGTTGGTCAGTACCATTGACGCACTCTGCCAGATCCCGGTCCTTGACCTGTTTCGATCCGCCGCCGTACTTCCGGGAGTGTTAGCCCTCGCCGGCCCGGTTTGGTCGGGAGCAGTTTGCTTGCCGGCGGCGATCTTGGGTACCCGAAGGCAGAGAGCTAGCCCTCGAGTCCACGGAGGTCCAAACGTGACGACCACCCAGCAGGAGCGCGACGTCGTCGACCTACTGGTCGACCAGCACCGCCAGATCACGGTGTTGTTCGCCGAGGTCAAGGCCGCCCGGGGAGATGCGAAGCGGGACGCGTTCCGCCGGTTGGTGCGGCTGCTCGCCGTACACGAGAGCGTCGAGGAGTTGATCGTGCATCCGGCTGCTCGCGGTGGCGCCGGCGACGAGATCGTCGACGCGCGGCTGCGGGAGGAGCACGACGCCAAGCAGGCGCTGTCCGACCTGGATGAGCTGGGGGTACATGCGGCGTCGTTCGACGGGAAGTTCGCCGCGTTCGAGCAGGCCGTCGTCGCCCATGCCATGCATGAGGAGATGGAGGAGCTGCCGGCGCTGCGGAGCAACACCGACGCGAAGCAGCTGCGCCGGATGGCTGATGCCCTGCGTGCGGTTGAGGCGATCGCGCCGACCCGGCCGCACCCCGCAGCGGGTGAGTCAGCGACAGCGAATCTGCTGTTCGGCCCGCCGTTCGCCGTCTTCGACCGGGCCCGTGACGCACTTCGGGACTGGCGCACCGCAGACAGCGAGACGACGATCAGCGCCTGACTCCCGCACGCGGCTCAGACGGCCGCGGAGACGCGGTCGGTGAGGGCGGCGTCGGCCTGGCGGAACACGGATCCGGCCGGGCCGTCGAACATCAGGCGCCGGCAGCCGTCGAGCTCGAGGTACACGTCGCCTCCACCGCCGGTCGGCCGGAACACCGCGAAGCGGCCGGCGTGGGCGGTGCACGGCACGATCGGTCCGGCGTCGAGCATGCGCCGGCGGAGGTCTGTCCAGGCCTGTGCGGTGAGGACCCCGCCGCGTTCGAAGCTCCCGGCGGGCTTGCCGCTGCCCTGTTCGGAGGCCGGCACCGTGTAGATGCAGAGCCGCATGCCGGCCGTGGGCGGATCGAAGGCGCCCTTCTCCGAACGCTGCTCGGCGGCCGAGACCCCGACGATCTCACCCCAGCCCTGCGAGCAGCCGGCCTTCGCCGCCTCCGCCGACTCGATCTCGGCCAGCACGGTGGTCGCCACCGTCGTCGTGTCGAGCTGGTCCAGCGCGTCGCGGACCTCGATCCGCGGCTTGCCGCACACGTCGGTGGCCACGCCCGGGCGCACCCACCGCCCGCCGGCGTCGAGCATCGCGAACCACACCACACCCACGAGGTCCGCGGTGCACGGGTCGTTCGTGGGCGGCTGGTCGTCGAGGCGCAGCGTCTCGGTCAGCCGCGCCACCGACGTCGCACGCTTCTCCAGCAGCACCAGGTCCTCGCCGCCCCCGGCGCGCTGCTGCGGGGCGCGGGCACACACCACGGCCGCCACCGGCGTGAACCCGGCCGGCAACCAGGGCATCGCCAGCTGCTCCGTCGGGCTGGCGTCGAAGTGCGTCGCCGTGCCGAGCACGGTCCGGCACGACGACCACGCGTCGTGGACCTCGGCGGCGGACGTCCTCGGCGGCGGGCCGGACACACCCGGCACGGCCGGCTGCGATCCGGGCCGGGCGCACCCGGTGAGCAGCGCCAGGGCGGCGACGACAGCGACGGTCCTTCTCGGCATGCACGCTTGGACGCCACGACCCGCCCGCCGGTTCCCGCCATGCCCTGTCGGTGGCCCGCGACAGATCCGTCACGTGCGAACGCGATCGTCGGGGGGTTCCTGACCGGGCCACTGGTGCGTAAGGTGCGTAATGTACCGGCTGGTAGGAGGACAAGCGTGAGCGACATCCTGGTCACCTCCGAGTCACCTGACGACGCATCAGTGACGGTCGCGTTGCGCGGCGCCGTCGAAGGTGCCGATGCCCCGGACCTGCGCCGTGTCCTGCTCGACGTGATCATGCGCGTGCGCCCGAGCTATCTGCTGATTGACCTGCAGGCCGTGACCGTGTTGGACGCATTCGCCGTCGGCACGTTGCAGGCCGCGGTGGAACTCGCTGGAGATGTCCAGCTGAGCGTCGCGGTGCGGATGTGCGAAAACGTCGAACGCCGGGGCGGCGACGGCGCCGACCAGGCGGTCCTCGCCCGGCTCGCCCACGACGACCTGCTGCTGGTCACCCGCGGCTGCGACGCGTCCAGCCGCTGAACGGTCGGCCGAGGCAATCACCGCACTCGCCGACCTGCGACCGGCCGAGGTGCACTGCGACCTGACCGCCCCGGACGGCAGTCACTGGCGGTTCGGCGACCCCACCGCGGACTCGACGATCACCGGTGCCGCCGGCGCGTTCTGCCGCGTCGGCGCGCAACGGCTGGCGCCCGCCGACTCGGGCCTGCGCACCAGCGGCCCGCACGCCGGCACGGCGCTGCGGCTGCTGCGCAACTACGCCGCCTGAGCAGGTCCACGGCGCGGTCAGGGGCGGCGCGGCCCAACCGCACGCCGGCGAAGACCGCGACCGCCGGTGACGGGAGAGTTTGCTGGCGTTCGATGCTCTGCTGCTCGGTGCAGGCGTGGGCTCGTGTTGCTGGTGTCGCTCAGCTGCTGTGTGTGCCGCCTTCGGCCCAGTCGACGAAGTCTGGATCAGCCAGCGACCGGATCAAGCTGTCGTAGGCGGCGAGGTCGGCGTCATTGAGGACTTCGCTCCACTGGCCGGGCTTGCCGGAGCGGAAGAAGGCACTGTTGCTGATGAACAGTCCGAGCCGTTCGTCAGGGGCCAGCTGGTGGGCCTTGGCACGCATGGAGGTGAAGGTGGCCGCCTCGACCAGGGCCGGCCATCGGTTCCGCGGCACGCGAATGCCCAGCCGGTCGGCGAGTCGCCGCATCTCCCCTGCGAGGTCTCGACAGAGATCGGCATGGTGCAGCAGGATCACCTCCGGTTCGCTGCGGAGTTCCCACGCCTGGCCGAGATGGTGGACCACGGTGCGCAGCGAGTCCAGGTTCTCCGTCGCCGGCCGCGGGTCATCGATCCACCGCAGCACGCGTTCACGCGTGCTTGCCGGACGCACCGGTGTGGTCGGCGGGCCGGTGGGTGCCTGGTCGCCGGAGGCCAGGAGGCGGTGGATGACCTTGTCGTCGAGGTTGGGCCGGTGGTAGGCCATCGACACGGCGACGTCACGGGGATCGCGTCCGACAACGACATACGTGACGCCGGGCAGCTGGGGCAGACCGTCGAGTGGGGTGTGGGTCTTGATGAACCGGCGGTGTCGCTGGGCGTCCAAGGTCCGGGTGACGTCCGCGATCGGTCTCAGGAACATGTCGAGCCAGGGCGAGACGGTGGTGAGCGCGGCGGGCAGGTCGGGGGTCTGGAAGATCAGCAGAGCGCAGATCATCTGCATCCAGGTCGTGCCGCATTTCGACGGCACGCTGATCACGATGTCGTCCGGCCGCAGCTGGAACTCGCGCCAGCGGCTGCTGTCGGTCAGTCCGCAGCGGTAGACGGCGGGCGCCGCGTTCACCATGTCATCACCCTATCGGCCGGGCCTGTCACGGTGAGTCGCGTCCGATCCGGTGTCCCCGCTGGCTGTCCGTTCACACAACGGACGGCACTCCGCCCGCCACGACGGTCAGCTACAGCGGTGGGCGCAGGATCCCGCGGGACAGCGCGGCGGTCACGGCGGCCGTCCGGTCACTGACGCCGAGCTTCACGAACGCGCGCACCAGGTGCGTCTTGACCGTCGCCTCACCGATGAACAGCACGCGGCCGATCTCCGGGTTGGACAGGCCGCGGGCGACCAGGCCGAGCACCTCGGCCTCCCTCGGCGTGAGCTGCTCGGCGACCGGTGCCCGACGCCGGTCGGCCAGCCGCGCGGCGACCAGGGGCGCCAGCACCGACTCGCCCCGCGCCGCGGCGTGGATCGCGTCGACCAGCTGCGCGAGCGGGGTGTCCTTGAGCAGGTAGCCGACCGCACCCGCCTCGATGGCGCGCAGGACGTCCTCGCCGGTGTCGTACGTGGTGAGGACCAGGACCCGGACCTCGGGGAAGCGCGCGGTGATGCGCGCGGTCGCCTCGGTGCCGTTGACGTCGGGCATCCGCAGATCCATCAGGACCACGTCGGGTCGCAGCGTGGCGGTGAGGGTCCACGCCTCGTCGCCGGACGCTGCCTCGCCGACCACCTGCAGATCGTCGGCCATCTCGAGCATGCTGCGAAGCCCGACCCGCACCACCGGGTGGTCGTCGACGAGCAGGACACGGACCGTCACGGTGCGTCCGGCGGCACCGTCAAGGCCGGCGACAGCATCGGCAGCTCGACGTGGACCGTCGTGCCCGCGCCCGGTGCGGAGACGACCGTGCAGGTGCCGCCGAGGCCGATGACCCGGCTGCGCAGCCCGGACAGGCCGTAGCCGCCGTGCCCGCGCCCCGGTGCGAAGCCCTGCCCGTCGTCGCTGACAGTGAGCGCGCCGGGCGAGAACACGATGCGCACCGACGAGGCCTTGGCATGCCGCCGGATGTTGGCGAGGGCCTCTTGAGCGGCCCGGAGGAACACGACGTCGCGCTCGGGCGTCCCGCCGCCTGGCGCGTCGTCGCTCTCGACGTCCACGGGGACGCCGGTGTCGCGGGTGTGCCGCTCGGCCAGCCGGGCCAGGGCCTCGGTCAGGTTGTGCGCGCTGAGGTCGGGCGGGCACAGGGCGGCCACCAGGGAACGCGCCTCGGCCAGGTTCTCCCGGGCGGTGCGCTCGATGAGGTCGAGCTGGTCGGGGACCGGGGCGGCGGCGCGCTCCAGGGTCAGCCGGGCCGACTGGGTCAGCATGAGGATGCTGGTGAAGCCTTGGGCGAGGGTGTCGTGGATCTCGACCGACAGCCGCTCGCGTTCGGCGGTCATGCCGGCCGTGTGCCGTTCGCGGGCCAGCGCGGAGCGGGTCTCGGTCAGCTCGGCGATGAGCTCGCTGCGGTCGCGACTCTGTGAGATGACCGCGGAGATGTAGGCGCCGAGAAGCCCGGCCGACAGCACGGGGAAGATCACCGTCGGCAGGAGTGCGACCGCGGTCGATGCGGAGAGTCCGAAGTGGACGAACATGGCGGCCATCAGCAGCACGGCGAGGATGCCCAGGACGATCAGCCGGGCGCGCCACCGCTCGAGGAACAGGAACAGGTGCAGGAACACCACGGACATCAGCAGCGCCGCGGCCATCGTCAGCATGATGAGCCCGGCGAAGAGCACGAGGGCCCCGGCGAGCTGCACGATCCCGCGCCGCCCGCCGGGGCGCCGCACCGCGTGGGCGCCGAACCGCCAGTACCAGAGCAGAAACACACACAGCAGGAGCGACGCCAGCAGGCGGGCGCGCATGGTCAGGGCGTCGTCGGCCCAGACCAGCGCGCCGGTGATGACCGGCGCCGCCACGGCCACCAGGTCCCAGACGGCGTGGAACCGGTCCCATGCGTGCCCGCCCGGCGGCGCTTCGGTCAACTGTCCTCCCGGCCGGTCCAGCGGAACGTCAGCAGACACAGCGCCAGCCCGACGATCACCCATGCCCCCAGCATGATGGCAACCCGGCCCAGTTCCCAAGTCCCGGCGGGCTCGTTCGCGGCGAACGCGTCCGGCAGGAACACCGACCGCATGCCCTGCGCCATCCACTTGAGCGGGAACACGGCCGCGATCTGCTGCATCCACGCCGGCAGATCGGTGAACACGAAGAAGACGCCCGAGATGAACTGCAGCACCAGCGCCACCGGGGTGACCACGGCCGGTGCCCGCTTGGCCTCCCGCGGGATCGACGAGAACGCGATCCCGCACAGCGTGCAGGCGGCGATGCCGAGCAGCGAGACCCACAGCAGCGTGAGCCACTGCCCGCCCGTCGCCGGCAGCGTCACGTCGAAGAACGCGGTCGCGATGGCCAGCATGATGGCGCAGCCGCCCACGCCGATGAGGTACACCATCGCGACCTTGCCGATGAAGTACGCGCCGGCCGGCATCGGCGCACCGTACAGCCGCTTCAGCACGCCCCGGTCGCGTTCCATCGGGATCTGGACGGCGAGGGTCTGGAAACCGTTGGTGAGCTGCGCGGCGGCGATCATGCCGGGCACGAAGTACTGCGTCAGGGTCACCCCCGGCGCGACGTCGTCGCCGCCGAAGACCGAGCCGAACACGATGAGCAGCAGGATCGGCAGCGCGAAGGAGAAGATGACCGACTCGCGGCCGCGGAAGAACTGGCGTAGTTCCAGGCCGCTGCGCAGCAGCCCGAGACGCAGCGTGAGGGTCATGCGGTCTCCTGGATCATCGAGAGGTACGTGTCTTCCAGCGACGGCCGGGTGACCGTCAGCTCCGGCACCTCGCCGCCGAACCGGGCGACCAGGTCGGCGACGAACTTCGCCGGGGTGTCGGTGTCGTGCTCCTGCGGGCCGTCCGCGGCGGTCCAGCGGACCTTCGCCGCCGCGCTGCCCCGGCCGCCGAGCGTCGCCGGCGTGGCGACCGCCACCATCCGCCCGCGGGTGATCACGCCGACCCGGTCCGCGAGGGTCTCCGCCTCGTCCAGGTAGTGCGTGGTGAGCAGGATCGTGGTCCCGCCCGCGGCGAGGTCCCGGATCAGGTCCCAGAACTCGCGGCGGGCCTGCGGGTCGAAGCCGGTGGTCGGCTCGTCGAGGAACAGCAGCTCGGGCCGGCCGATGATGCCCAGCGCCACGTCGAGCCGGCGGCGCTGGCCCCCGGACAGCACCTTGGCCCGGTCCTTGCGCTTCGCCTGCAGGCCGACCCGTTCGATCACCTCGTCCGGACGGGCGGGATTCGGGTAGTACTTCGCGAAGTGCTGCACGACCTCCTGCACCGAGAGCTCCTCGAACTCGCCGGTGGACTGCAGCACGACGCCGATGCGGGACCGCCAGTCCAGCGGGCGGCGCTGCGGGTCGACGCCGAGGACGTGGACCTCGCCGCCGCTGCGCTTGCGGAAGCCCTCCAGCATCTCGACGGTCGTGGTCTTGCCGGCGCCGTTCGGCCCGAGCAGGGCGAACACCTCGCCCCGTTCGACGGTGAGGTCGAGCCCGTCGACCGCATGGTGGGCGCCGTAGGTCTTTCGCAGGCCCTTGGCCTCGATGGCATATGCATCGGTCACGATCTCCATCGTGGCCGGTCCGCGACGTCAGCGGGTCAACCGGTCGATGGACGCGCCCGCCCAACCCGGGCGTCGCAGCCGAGGACTCGAGGGACGGCAACTCTTGCAGAGAGCGCTCCCAGGAGAGCGGTAATCGTCGGGTGTCACTGCACCGCGGTTCATCACGCCGCTCCGGCCTCCCCATAGGCCAGCTTCGGTAAGCGCTCTCCCATTCTTGTCGAAGCATTGACACCTCTCAAGAGAGCGTCCAAAGTGACCCGTGTGAGAGCGCTCTCTCACATCCTCGTCACACCGCCGACATCCCAGCTTCACGAAGGAGTCCCCTATGGAATGGTCGGAACCCCGCCCCGGCCATCGACGTTCACCCGGATCATTGACGAGCCGGCGCACGCTGCGCGTGGTCACCCTCGTGACCGCGTTGATGGCCTTGCTGGTGGCGTACATCGTCGTGGTCACGACCCGCGCCAACGCGGCTGAGACCCTGCTGTCGCAGGGCAAGCCGACGACCGCCTCGTCGACGGAGAACGCCGGTACCCCCGCCAGCAGCGCGACCGATGGCAACACCGGCACCCGCTGGTCGAGCGCCTTCAGCGTGCCGCAATGGATCCAGGTCGACCTCGGTTCCTCCCAGTCGATCACCCGGGTCGCGTTGAACTGGGAGGGGGCCTACGCCACCGCCTTCCAGATCCAGACCTCCACCAACGGCACCACCTGGACGAACGTCTACTCCACCACGACCGGCACCGGCGGCCAGCAGAGCATGCCGGTCACCGGCACCGGTCGCTACGTGCGCGTCAACGCGACCGCGAAGGCCACCCAGTGGGGTGTGTCGCTGTGGGAGTTCCAGGTCTTCGGTGGCACGCCCGACACGCCGGGTGGCTGTGGCACCACCAACGCGGCGCAGGGCAAGCCGGCGACCGCTTCGTCGATCGAAAACGCCGGCACTCCGGCTTCAGCCGCATTTGACGGCAACACCGGCACCCGCTGGTCCAGCGCGGCCGCGGACCCGCAGTGGCTCCAGGTCGACCTGGGCGCGGCCGTGTCCGTCTGCGGCGTCTCGCTGAACTGGGAGGCCGCCTACGCGACCGCCTACCAGATCCAGGTGTCCACCAACGGCACGACCTGGACGAACATCTACAGCACGACCGCCGGCACCGGTGGCGTGCAGACCCCGGCCGTCACCACGACGACCGGTCGCTACGTGCGCGTGAACGGCACCGCCCGGGCCACCCAGTGGGGCTACTCGCTCTGGGAGTTCCAGGTCTTCACCGGCTCCGGCCCGTCGGGCTCGACCTCGGTGTCGCCCAGCACGTCCCCCAGCACGCCGACGCTGCCGACGTCAGACACCCCCGACTTCGGCACGAACGTGCGGATCTTCGATCAGTCCACGTCGGCGGCGACGATCCAGGCGGCGGTGGACCAGGCGTTCAACGCGCAGCTGCGCAGCCCGACCGCGCAGTTCGGCACCCAGCGCTCCGTGTTCCTCTTCAAGCCCGGCACGTACGGGCGGGTGTGGGCCAACGTCGGTTTCTACACCACGGTCGCCGGTCTCGGCCTGAACCCCGACGACGTGACGATCAACGGCGCGGTCAACGTCGACTCCGGGTGGAACTTCGGCGACGAGCTCAACGCCACCCAGAACTTCTGGCGCAGCGTGGAGAACCTGTCGATCGTGCCCGAGGGCGGCACCAACCGGTGGGCCGTCTCCCAGGCCGCCCCGATGCGCCGGGTGCACATCCGCGGCAACCTGACCCTGGCACCGTCGAACCAGGACAACGGTCAGGGCTACTCCAGCGGCGGCTACCTGGCCGACTCCGTGGTCGACGGCGTCGTGTCCTCCGGCTCCCAGCAGCAGTGGTACAGCCGCGACAGCCGGATCCAGCGCTGGGACGGCGGCGTCTGGAACATGGTCTACTCCGGCGTGCAGGGCGCCCCGCCCAACGCGTTCCCGAACCCGCCGCACACCACCCTGGCGACCACCCCCGTCACCCGCGAGAAGCCCTACCTGTACATCGACGGCGCCGGCCTGTACCGCGTCTTCGTGCCTGCGATTCGGCGCAACTCCGCGGGCGCCACCTGGCCCAACACGGCCGGCACCTCGATCCCGATGCGGGAGTTCTACGTCGCCAAGCCCGGTGACAGCGCCGCCCGGATCAACTCCGCCCTCGCCCAGGGCCTGAACCTGTTCTTCACGCCGGGCACCTACTCCCTCGACCAGACCCTCCGAGTCACCCGTCCCAACACCGTGGTGACCGGCATCGGCTTCCCGACCCTGATCCCGAGCAACGGGGTCGAGGCCCTGAACGTCGCCGACGTCGACGGCGTCAAGATCAGCGGCTTGACCTTCGACGCCGGGACGACGAACAGCCCGACGTTGATGAGCGTCGGGCAGGCCGGCGTCCACACCGACCACGCCGCGAACCCGATCAGCATCCAGGACGTCTTCTTCCGCATCGGCAGCAGCGTCCAGGGCAAGGCCACCACCACCCTCGCCGTGCACAGCGACGACACGATCATCGACCACATCTGGGCCTGGCGGGCCGACCACGGCGGCGCACCCACCGGCTGGACGGTGAACACCGGCGACACCGGCCTCATCGTCAACGGTGACGACGTCCTCGCCACCGGCCTGTTCGTCGAGCACTACCAGAAGTACGAGGTGATCTGGAACGGCAACCGCGGACGGACGATCTTCTTCCAGAACGAGAAGCCGTACGACGTGCCCAACCAGGCAGCCTGGATCGGCCCCCGGGGCAACGGCTACGCCGCCTACAAGGTCGCCGACACCGTCACCGACCACGAACTGTGGGGCGGCGGCTCGTACTGCTACTTCAGCGCCAACCCCGCCGTCAGAGTGGACCGGGGCTTCGAGGTGCCCAACCGGACCGGCGTCCGGCTCCACAGCGTCATCACCGTCTCCCTCGGCGACGTGGGCACCATCGCCAACGTCGTCAACGACACCGGTGGCTCCGTCCCCAACCCCGCCGGCAACACCACGCCACGCCAGGTGGTGAACTACCCCTAACCCTCACCCCGTCAGTCCCAGCGCAGTACCGACGTGAACCCGGCGGCCACCGGTGCGATCCGCACCGGTGGCCGCCGGCGTACAGATCAGGTGGTCAGCGTCCACGTGTTGATGAACCCGGTGTCCGCCGACGCCGCGTCCTGGACCCGCAGCCGCCAGGTGCCGTTGCGGGCCTCGCTCGTCAGGTCCACGGTGTATGTCTGGTCGATGTTGTCCGCGCTCGCGCCCTGCCGGTTGCTGAGCACGTAGACGGAGCCGTCCGGAGCGACGAGGGACACGACCAGATCGCCGCGGTACGTGTGGACGATGTGCACCTCGACCGTGCTGATGCCCGCCGCGTTGCCCGTGCAGCCGGCCAGGGTGACCGCGCTCTCCACGGTGGCCAGGTCGACGATGGTCACGTCGGTGGGGTTGGCGCCGGTGCAGGTGCTCGGCGGCGCGCCCAGGTTGAGTGTCCACGCGTTGATGAAGCCGGTGTCGGACTGGGCCGCGTCCTGGACCCGCAGGCGCCAGGTGCCGTTGCGGGCCTCGCTCGACAGGTTCACCGTGTACACCTGGTCGAGGTTCTGCGTCGCGCCGCCCTGGCGGTTGGCCAGCAGGTAGGAGCTGCCGTCGGGGGCGACGAGGGACACGACCAGGTCGCCGCGGAACGGGTGGACGATGTGCACCTCGACCGTGCTCGCCGCCGACGCGTTGCCCGGGCAGCCGGTGTAGGTGACGGTGCTCTCCGCGGTGGACAGGTCCGGCACCGGCACGTCCGTGGGGTTGGTCGCCACGGAGCAGGACGGCGAGTTGGTGACGGTCAGCGTGTGCACCGCGGTGTGGGTCGCCGAGGTCCCGGTGGCCGTGATGGTGATCGGGTACGTGCCGGTCGTCGCGCCCGGCACCGCGCCGAAGGTCACCGCCGTCTGGGTGCCCGAGGTGATCGTGGTGAAGGCGAAGTGCGCAATGACGTTGCCGGGCAGGCCGGACACGGTCAGGTTCAGCGGCTGCGCGGCGCCGCTGGTCGTTGTGGTGGAGATGAGGGCCATGACGGTGTTGCCGATCTGCACCTCGCTCGCCGGCGGGCTGAGCGCGATGCTGAAGTCGTTGGTGGCGGCCGTCGCGGCCGTCGGCGCCGTGAACAGCACACCGAAGATCGCCGCCAGCACGGCCAGCAGGCCGGCACCCAGCCGGCGCCGGGCGGTTGTGGACGCTGTACCCATCGTTCCTCCTGATTGCCGCATCGGGTTCGTGGAGGAGGACGGCGATCGGCGCGGATCCGGACGTCAGGAATCCGACATCCGGCCGGCGCCTCTGGGCGGCCTGGAAGTGGGACGCCGGGTCAGTAGTCCGGCGGGCGGATCAGCTGGGCGTTGACCACCACTGAGGGTTCGCCGCCGAGGTTGGCCTGGGGTTGGGTGTCCTCCTGGTGGCGGCGGGCCAGGATGGCGGCGCCTGGGCCGTCGCCCTGTTCGATGGCCTGGATCAGCTCGGCGTGGCTGTTGAGACTGCGGCGGGTGGCGTCGTCGCCGGGGATGCCGCCCTCGATCAGGGTGCGGGCGGCCCATTCCTCCTCGTGGGCATACCAGAGTCCTTCCAGCATGCCGGCCAGCAGCTCGAAGGTCTGGTTGCCGCAGTTGCGCACCAGGGCCTCGTGGAACTCCTTCATGCAGGCCACGAACTTCGCGAAGTCGCCGATGCTCTCCTCGGTGCGGTGCTGGATCTCGCGCAGGGCGGGCACGACCGTCTCCATGCGGTCCGGTCTGGTCGCGCACATCTCGGCGCAGACCGGGTCGAGGCGGCGCACGGCCAGGCCGAGGTCCTGCACGCTGACGTCGCGGGACTGCAGGACCAGGCCGAAGATGTAGCCGGCGCGTTCGAGCTGGGGCGGGTGCACCTCGGCGCCGCCGCGGTTGCCGCGGCGGATGGTGATGAGGCCCTCGGTCTCCAGGGTGCGCATGGCCTCACGGACCGACGGCATGCTGACGCGGAACTCCTCGAACAGCTCGTCCTGCTTCAGCAGCCCGTTGTCCGTGGTGAGATCGCCGCGCAGGATCCGGTCGCGCAGCTCGTCGGCGAGGCGCTCACCGACCCGGCGCCGCGCGAGCAGCGGGCCTTTCGTGCCGCCTTCGCGCTGCGGAACGGCCCGGCCTGGGGCGGGGTCCGACATGATCTTCGCCTCTTTCATCCGTCCACCTGGGAGGGTCGCGCCAGGACCGCCCGGAACCGGGTCACATTGGCCAGCTTGATGGTCTCATATCCGCGTACCAGATCCGGTGCCCGCGCCACCGCCAGGCAGCGGTCGAGGTCGGCGGTGTCAAGCGCGGCGAGCACCGCCGTGGTGTACTCCTGTGGCAGGGCCCGTTCCACCCGGCGCACCTCGGCCAGGCCGAACGGGTCGAACGCGGTGCCGCGTACCGACCGCATCGCCCTCAGCATCGCGAACACAGGTCGGATCCAGGCGCCCAGCGCGAGCTTGTGCCGCAGTCCGAGTGCCCGCAGAAACGGCGGGTGGATGTGGTAGCGCACCTGTGCCCGGGTGCCGCCGGGCGCGGCCTGCGCGCCGATGTCGACCTTCAGGTGCAGCCGGGCGACCTCGTACTCGTCCTTGTACGCAAGCAGCTTGTACAGGTACCGGGCGAACTCCACGGACACCGTGTCCGTGCCGTACCGGCCGGCCTCGGCGGCCACGACGTGCCGGACCGCGTCGACGTAACGGCCGGCCAGCGCGGCGTTCTGGTAGTCGACCAGTTCGGCGGCGCGTGGTTCGGCGACCTCGCGGACCGCGGCCGGGAGTGCGGCCGGGTCGAGCAGCCGCCGGGCGGCCGACAGCGCGCCGGGGGTCGGGTCGAGGCCGGCGGCGCCGAGCCGGGCGGCCGCGGCGGGTTCGTCGAGCGTGACCGGGGCGAGCACGTGCCGGCGGCCGGCCCGGAACGCCTCGATGTTCTGCTCGACGGCGACGCCGTTGAGCCGGATCGCCTCCTCGATCGACGCGGCGGCGAGGGGCACCGCGCCGGTCTGGTACGCCACGCCGAGCAGCAGGATGTTGGCGGTGGTCTCGTCACCGAACAGGCTGCGGCTGAGCTGGGCCGCGTCGACGGCGGTGGTGCGGCCGGCCGCGTCCCGGATGCGGTCGAGCAGCTCGCCGGCCGGCGGCAGGGTGGTCGCGATGTTGGTGACGACGGCCGCGGTCGGGGTGACCGAGGACGCGACGACCGACACCGTGCGCTGTGGGTCGGTGCGCGCCAGGTGCTGCGGCGCCGCCCCGCTGAGCAGGTCGAACACCAGGTAGAGGTCGGCCTGGCCGGCGCTCACCGCGGCGGTGCGGTCGTCCACCGGGGTGGCGCTGATCTGCAGGTGGGAGACCACCGCTCCGGCCTTCTGGCTCATGCCGGTCTGGTCGAGGCCGGCGGTGTACCGTCCGTCGAGCAGCGCCGCGGTGGCCAGGACCTGGTTCACCGTGACCACGCCGGTGCCGCCGATGCCGACCAGGTAGACGCCGTAGGCGCGGTCACCGAGCGCCGCTTTCGCCGCCGGTTCGGCCGGTGCCTCTCCCTCAATGCGGCGACGCGGCCGAGGGCGGGCGGCCGGGACGGTGCGGACCGTGACGAACGACGGGCAGTCGCCGTCCAGGCAGCTGAAGTCGGAGTTGCAGGAGGTCTGGTGGATCTGTGTCTTACGGCCGAGCTCGGTGTCGACCGGCTGGACCGACAGGCAGTTGCTCTTCACCCCGCAGTCGCCGCAGCCTTCGCAGACCAGCTCGTTGATGACCACCCGGCGGTCGGGGGTGGGCAGCTTCCCGGAGCGGCGCAGCCGCCGGGCCTCGGCCGCACAGACCTGGTCGTAGATGAGCACGGTGACGCCCTCGACCGTGCTGAGGCGTTCCTGCGCGGCGAGGATCTCCTCGCGCGGCAGCACGGTGACGCCGTCGGCGAGGTCGCGCACGCCGCGGTACCGGCCGGTGTCCTCGGCGCACACGATGATCCGGCTGACCCCTTCGGCGGCGAGTTCCCGGGTCAGCGCCGGCACCGACATGCCGCCGGCGATCTGCTGGCCGCCGGTCATCGCGACGTAGCCGTTGAACAGGATCTTGAAGGTGATGTTCACGCCGGCGGCGACGCAGGCGCGGACCGCGAGCAGGCCGGAGTGCGAGTAGGTGCCGTCGCCGAGGTTCTGGAAGATGTGCCCGGTCTGCGAGAACGGGGCCATGCCGATCCACGGCACCCCTTCTGAGCCCATCGGGACCACCGGCAGCTTCTCGTTGCCGGCGATGCGCGGGTCGAAGTAGGACATGCCGTGGCAGCCGACGCCGCCGCCGACGACCGCGCCGTCGGGCAGGACGGTGGACCGGTTGTGCGGGCAGCCGCTGCAGTAGGCCGGCGCGCGGCCCAGCAGCGGCAGCAGGACCGGGCCTTTCACCGCAACCGCCGGCGCGGGCGAAGGCAGGCCGAGCTCGCGCCGCAGGATCGGCTTGAGCAGATCAGGGCCGAGCTCGCCGTGGGCCGGCACGAGCAGCCGGCCGGCGCGGTCGCGTTTGCCGACCACGGTCGGCCGGTGCGGGGTGGGGTACAGCGCGTTACGTACGGCGGACTCGATGAAGTCGCGCTTCTCCTCCACCACCACGATGTGCTGCAGGCCGTCGGCGAACCGCTCCACCACGGCACGGTCCAGCGGGTAGATCATGCCGAGCTTCAGCAGCCGTACCCCCCGCTCGCGCAGGCCGTCGTCGTCCAGGCCGAGGTCGGTGAGGGCCTGCCGGACGTCGTAGTAGGTCTTGCCGGCCGCGACGATGCCGACCCGGGCGCCGTCCTGCGCGCCGTCGATGACGTTGAGGCCGTTGGCGGCGGCGAACGCGACGGCCGCGACGTGCCGGCGTTCGAGCAGGTCCCGCTCCCGGTCGACGAGGATGGTGGGGACCAGCTGGATCCGCTGCCGGTGCTGCCAGGGCTCGCCGTCGATCTCCAGCGCCGGGTGCCGCAGCGACAGCCGGCCCGGGTCCAGGCGCACCGAGCCGACCGAGTCGGCGACACTGGTGACCACCTTCAGCCCGACCCAGCAGCCGCAGTACCGCGACAGCTCCAGGCCGGTCACGCCGAAGTCCAGCAGCTCCTGGACGGAGCCGGGCACCAGCACCGGCATCAGGGCGTCGTAGAAGGCGGTCTCGCTCTGGTTCGGCAGCGACGACGACTTCGCCGCCGGGTCGTCGCCGGCGACCGCGAGGACCCCGCCGAGGGGGCTCACGCCGAACTGGTTGGCGTGCTTGAACGCGTCGCCGCACCGGTCCACGCCCGGGGCCTTGCCGTACCAGAGGCCGAACACGCCCTGCAGTCCGTCGCGGAACCCCCCGGGGGACGGTTGCTGGGTGCCGAACACGACGGCGGCGGCGAGCTCCTCGTTGACGCCGGGCACGTGCCGGACGTCCTCGGCGGCCAGGGTCGCGGCGGCCCGGTGCAGGGTGAGGTCCAGTCCGCCGAGGGGCGATCCGGGGTACCCGGACGCGAGGCCCCCGGTGCGCAGCCCGGCGGCCCGGTCGAGCCGGTGCCGGTCCAGCAGGATCCGGGTGATCGCCTGGGTGCCGGTGAGCACGACGGTGCCGTCGTCGGCGTCGTAGCGGTCCGTCAGCTGGTACCCGGTCGGCGCCGATGTCACCACGTCGGTCATGGGGTTGAGCCCTTCGTTGCGGGGATGGCGGACGCGTCGGCGGCCGTGGGCAGCCGGGTCACGGCGGACGGGTCGCGCGGATCCTTGTAGAGCAGGATCGTGCAGGTGCCGGGGTCGAGCCCGGCCGGGCAGAGGTTCACCGGCCACGGCGCGCCGAGGCGCTCGCGGGCCATCTCGACGTGCCAGATCGGCACGTGGGTGCGGTAGACGGTGGTCGGCCGGCCGCCCCAGGTGACCGGGTGCGGGTCGGTGACGACGGCGAGGCCGAGCCCGGCGGTGAACCGGCCGTCGGCGACCTGGCGGGCGCAGGTGCCGCAGGGGTCCTGCACGATCGTGAACTTCTCGTCGTCCTCGCTGACCGCAAGGTCCGTGAAGTGTCCCTGCAGCAGGTGCACGAGGTTGACCAGGCGCTCGGCCGCGGGCCGGTCGATGTCACGCATCAGGCCGCGCAGGGCGTCCTCGCCGCGTCGGCGGTGGAACACCTCCAGCTCGTCCGGGCCGTAGGCGGCGTGCACCTGCGACAGCAGCGCGGACAGCCAGTCGCGCAGCACGTCGATGACCGAGCGCCAGGCGGCCTCCCGGTCGTCGAAGAGCGCGAGTGCGCCGCCGGTGTCACCGCGGGCGACGGCCGCGGCGACCTCGTCGGCCATCGGCGCCGGCACCTCGTCGCGGACCGGGTCGACGCCCGGGTAGGCGGCGAAGAAGGCGAGGGTACGGCCGGTCAGCAGGCGCAGGCCGTCCCGCCCGTGCCGCTCGGCGGCGGTGCCGAGGATGGTGGCGACCCAGTCGAGGTAGCGCTCGCGCTGCCCCCGGTGCTCCCGTTCGAGGATCGCGAGGTGCTCACGGAGAGCGTCCACAGTGGACTCCGAGGCGGCGAGCACGCGGTCCCGGGGTGACGTGGACAGCTCCCGGAGTTCCTCGTCGGTGCACACCCGTCTCTGCCGACCTGCGGTCACGTCGCCCTCCCCGGCCACCCTTGACGCTAAGGATATAACCTTATAACCTTCGGGCTGTGATGCACAACACACACTTGATGACCAGCGAAGATGCGGAACCCACGACAGTGCGGGTCACCATCGACGCCGGCGTCGCGTGGGTCGAGCTCAACCGCCCCGAGGTGTTGAACTCGTTCAACGAGACGATGCTGCGCGAGCTCGCCGCCCTGTGGGCACGGCTGCGCCTCGACGACGAGGTGCGGGCCGTGGTCGTCACCGGAGCCGGCGAGAAGGCGTTCTGCACCGGCTACGACCGCTCCGGCCTGGAGCCCACCGATGACGACTCCGCTCAACTCCTGAAGGCGAGCAGCCCGTTCCTGCGCGCCGACGTCGGCGACTTCCTCGGCCCCAAGTCCTGCGACCTGTGGAAGCCGGTCATCGCCGCGGTCAACGGCATCGCCTGCGGCGGCGCGTTCTACCTGCTCGGCGAGGCCGACATCATCATCGCCGCGGACACCGCCACGTTCTTCGACCCGCACACCACGTTCGGCATGCCCGCCGTGTTCGAGCCGCTGCACCTGCTGCGCCGCATGCCGCTGGGCGAGGTGCTGCGGCTGACCTTGCTCGGCTCGGCCGAGCGGATGTCCGCCCGGCGCGCGCTGGAGATCGGCCTGGTGTCCGAGGTGGTGCCCGGCGACCAGCTGCGCGCGGCGGCGGCGACGGTCGCCGACACCATCGCGGCCCTGCCGCCGCTCGCGGTCCAGGCCACCCTGCGGGCCATCTGGATCGGCTCGGAGATGGCGCCCGGCCAGGCGCTCGGCGTCGCCCACGCGCTCGTCGCCGCCGGCACCGACCCGGCCGCCCTCGCCGCCGGCCAGGACGCGTTCCGCGCCGGCGGCCGGCCGAAGTGGCGACTGCGATGATGGACTTCGCCCTCTCCAGCGAGCAGCTCGACCTCCGCGCGGGCCTGACCGCCCTGTTCGCCGACCACTCGACGCCGGCCCGGGTCCGGGCGGCCGAGCCGCTGGGCTTCGACCCGGCGCTGTGGGCGGTGCTCGGCGGGTTCGGCTTCCCGCACCTGGCCGGCTCCCGCGACGGCGCCCCGGCCCGGCTGGCCGACCTCGCCGTCGCCGCCCAGGACGCCGGCGCCTGCCTCGCCTCGGCACCGCTGGTGGAGACCCTGGTCGCGACCCGGCTGCTGGACCGCCTCGGCGCCGCCGCCGGCGACGACCTGGTCACCTTCTCCCCCCGACCGGCCGTGGCCGGTGTCGCCCGGACCGTCCCGTGGGCCGCCGTCGCCGACCGCGTGATCGCCTGCGACGGGGACCGGATCCTCATCGCCGGGCCCGGCCACGACGTCGAGCGGCCCAAGCAGACCCTCGCCGGGCTGGCGATCGGCCACGCCGACCTCACCGGCGCGACCGTCCTCGCCGAGGGACCGGCGGCGGTGTCGGCCTTCGCCGAGGCCCGGGCCGACTGGCAGGTCCTCACCGCGGCCGCCCTCGCCGGCGTCGCCGCCGCCGGGCTGCACCTCGGCGTGGAGTACGCGAAGACCCGCCACCAGTTCGGCCAGCCGATCGGCGCGTTCCAGGCCCTCGCCCACCAGCTCGCCGACGCCGCCGCCCTCGTCGACGGCGCGCAGCTGCTGGTCCAGGAGGCGGCCTGGGCCGGCGACACCGGCAGCCCCCGCCGGCACGGCCTGGCCGCGATGGCCGCCGCGTTCGCCGGCCGGGCCGCCCGCCAGGCCACCGACCGCGGCCTGCACGCACACGGCGGCTACGGCTACACCCTCGAATACGACATCCAGCTGTACTTCCGCCGGGCCAAGGCACTGAGCCTGCTCAGCGGCGGCGAGTCCGCGGCGGTCGACGCCGTCGTCGCGCTCGCGCTGGCCGACACCGACTCCGACTCCGACCACGACACAGGGCGGCGGTAGATGGACTTCGAGCTCTCCGCGGCACAGCTGCGCTTCCGCGACGAGGTCCGGCAGTTCCTGGCCGGGCTGCCACCGCAGACGTCGGCGGCCGTGCACGACACCGGCACGCTGCACAGCTGGGACGTGCACCGGGCGATGGCCGAACGCGGTTGGCTGAAGGCGGCCTGGCCGGTCGAGCAGGGCGGGCAGGGCCGGGACCCGTTCGAGATGGCCACCCTCAACGAGGAGTTCGCCCGGGCCGGCATCCCGATCGAAGGCTGGCTCATCGCCGAGCTGGTGGCCAAGACGCTGCAGATCGTCGGCACGCAGCAGCAGCGGCACGAGGTCATCCCGGCCATCCTCGGTGGGGAGATCCTGCTGTGCCTGGGCTACTCGGAGCCGGACTCGGGCTCCGACGTGGCCGCGGCCCGCACCCGGGCCACCCGCGACGGCGACGGCTGGGTCATCGACGGGCAGAAGATGTTCACCACGATGGCGCATGAGGCGAGCTACGTCTTCCTGCTCGCCCGCACCAACCCTGACGTCCCCAAGCACCGCGGCCTGACCATGTTCCTGGTGCCGCTGGACGCCGACGGGGTCCAGGTCCGCCCGGTGCACACGCTCGGCGGGGAACGCACCAACGCCACGTTCTACGACCGGGTCCGCGTCCCGGACAGCGCACGGGTCGGCGAGGTCGACGGCGGCTGGGACGTCATGATGGTGGCGCTCGCCTTCGAGCGGCAGCCGGCCGCGGCCGGGCACCTGCTGCACCTGCTGGGCCGCGCACTGGACTGGGCCCGCACGGCCGGCCCGGACGGGCCGGCGCCGATCGAGCGGCCCGAGGTGCGCGCCTGCCTGGCCCGGGCGTACACCGACCTCGAGGTGAGCCGCCTCATGGGGTACCGGATGACCTGGCTGACCTCACGCGACGTCCTGCCGCACACCGAGGGGTCCCTGGCGAAGCTGTTCAGCTCCGAGGCGCTCATGCGGGCCTCGGCGTCCCTCGTGGACGTCGTCGGCGCCGACGCGCTGCTCACCGGGCACGGCACCGGGGCACCGGCCGACGGCTGGATCGAGCACGAGTTCCGGCACTCGGTCGTGACCACCATCTACGCCGGCACCAGCGAGATCCAGCGCGGCATCATCGCCGAACGGCACCTCGGCCTGCCCCGCGCCACCGCCCGGCGGGCCGGGTCATGACCGCCGAGCAGGACGTGACGCAGCAGGTGCGCTGCACGGTCGAGGGCGGCGTGGCCCGGATCGTGTTCGACCGCCCCGAGCGGCGCAACGCGCTCGGCCCGCCGCAGCGTGAACGGCTGATCTCGCTGCTGGCCGAGGCCGGCGCGGCGGTCGAGGTGCGGGCGGTCGTGCTCTCCGCGGTCGGCCGGGCCTTCTGCGCCGGCGGCGACCTCGGCCTGCCGAAACCCGCTCCGCCCGCCGACGGCCGGCCGGACCGGGTGGTCGGCGCCACCGGGCCCGCGGTCCGCAGCGCGCAGGCCCTCATCGCCGCGGTCCTCGACTGCCCCAAGCCGGTCATCGCCGCGGTCAACGGGGTGGCCGCCGGCATGGGCGCCCAGCTCGCCCTCGCCGCCGATGTCGTCGTCGCCTCGACCAGCGCCCGGTTCGCGGAGCTGTTCATCACCCGCGGGATCGTGCCGGACGCCGCGGCGGCGTACCTGCTGCCCCGCATCCTCGGGCTGCACCTGGCGAAACGGCTGCTGCTGCTCGGCGGCGACCTGAGCGTCACCGACGCCGAACGCCTCGGCATCGTGCACCAGGTGGTCGAGCCCGACGACCTGCCGGCCGCCGCCGACGCCCTCGCGGCCCGGTTCGCGGCCGGGCCGACCGTCGCGATCGGCCTGGCCAAGCGCCTGCTGAACCAGTCGCTGGACTCGGACCGGGTCTCGGCGTTCCACCAGGAGGAGATGGCGGTGGCGATGAACGTGTGGACCGAGGACAGCGCCGAAGGGCTGCGCAGCTTCGCGGAGAAGCGCGACCCGGTCTTCCGGGGGTGGTGACGCGATGCCCAGGCCCACCGACATCGGCGTGATCGACCTGATGATGGGGATCCCGAAAGGACCCGGCGACGACAGCTGGCGCCGGTTCCTCGGCACCCAGCTGCGCGACCAGGAGAGCCGCGAGACCTACCGGTTCCCCGCCGAGTACATGTACAAGAGCCTGCCGGACCAGCGGTTCAGCACTGACGGCGCGGCGGCCGTGCTGGGCGAGATGGACCGCTTCGGCGTCGAGCGCGGCATGATCACCGTCAGCTTCGACGACGAGCTCGCCGTCGCCGCGCTCAAGGACCACCCGGAGCGGTTCCTCGGGGCGTTCCCCGTCGACCCCAACGCCGGGATGGAGGGTGTACGGGCGCTGCGCCGGGCCGTCGAGGAGCTCGGCGTGGTCGCGGCGAGCGCGATGCCCAGCGGGCTCAACCCGCCGGTGCCGATCAACGACAAGCGGTTCTACCCGCTGTACGCCGCCTGCGTCGACCTGGACATCCCGATCTTCGTCTGCGCTGGCGTGCCCGGGCCCCGGATCCCGTTCGCGGCTCAGGAGGTCGCCCTCATCGACGAGGTCTGCTGGTACTTCCCCGAGCTGCGCTTCGTCACCCGGCACGGCTGCGAACCGTGGGTCGACCTGGCCGTGAAGCTGCTGCTGAAGTGGCCCAACCTGTACTACTCGACCAGCGCGTTCGCGCCGAAGTACTACCCGCGGCAGATCCTGGACTTCGCCAACACCCGCGGCGCGGACAAGGTGCTCTACGCCGGCTACTTCCCGATGGGCCTGTCCCTGGAGCGCATCTTCACCGAGCTGGACGACCTGCCGCTGCACGACGGCGTGTGGGAGAAGTTCCTGCGCACCAACGCACTGCGGGTGCTCGGCCTGGACCGCTCCGGCCGCGGGACTGCAGCATGACCCGCCGGGCGGTCGTCGTGGGTACGGGCTTCGGGCTGCGGGTGCACGTGCCGGCGCTGCGGGCGGCCGGGTTCGAGGTGGCCGCACTGGTGGGCCAGGACGCCGAGCGGACCACCCGGCGGGCCGCGCGGGTCGGCGTGCCGGCCGGGTTCGACTCGCTGCAGGCCGCACTGCGGGCCACCGACGCCGAGGTCGTCACCATCGCCACGCCCCCGGACACGCACGCCGAGCTCGCCGGGCTGGCCGTGGCGGCCGGGCGGCACGTCATCTGCGAGAAGCCCCTCGCGCTGTCGGTCGAGCAGGCCGAGACGATGACGAAGGCGGCCGACGCGGCCGGTGTCGTCGCGCTGGTCGGCACCGAGTTCCGGTGGGACCCCGCGGTCGAGGCGGTCCGCGCCGCGATCGCCGATGGCCGCATCGGCCGGCCGCACACGGTCACGGTCGTGCGGTCCTACCCGATCCTCGCCGACGCCGAAGCGGGCGCGCCCGGCTGGTGGTTCGACCCGGCCCGCGGCGGCGGGTGGCTGCGCGCGAACGGCACCCACCTGCTGGACCAGCTGCACCTGTGGCTCGGCCCGATCGCCGAGGTGTCGGCCACGCTGGGCCAGGCGGTGCCCCGCCCCGGCGGCGGCGCCGACGACGGCTACGGCGTGCTGCTGCGCACCGCGTCCGGCGCGGTCGGGATCATCCAGGAGTGCGCGGCGGTCTGGGGCCCGCCGGTCGAGGTGACCCGGGTGGCCGGCACCGCCGGCACGGTGTCCATCGTGGACGGCCGGGCCCTCCTCGAGACCGCCGACGGGACCCGCGACCTGAGCGCCGCACCGTCGCAACCAGACACAACTGACAGCAGCCGCCCGTGGACCGCGGCCGAGATCGCCGCCTACACCGGTCTCGCCGGTTGGCTGTACCGGCACCTCGAAGACGGCAGCACCGGTGAGCAACGTCCGGCCACCTTCGCCGACGGCCTGGCCGTGCTGCGGGTCGTCGAGGCGATCCAGGTCTCGGCCGAGCAGGGCCACGCCGTCACCGTCCAGCCCGGAGGTGCCCCATGAGCCGCCCACTCGACCCCGCGGTGGTCCGCCCCGACGGCACCGCGGTCGTGACGATGGAACTGCAGCGCGGCATCGTCGGCCCCGAGAGCCTGGTGCCGGAGCTGGGCGAGCAGCTGCGGGCCGCCGGTGGCGTCGGCAACGTGCGCCGCCTGCTGACCGCGGCCCGCACCGCCGGGGTCGCGGTCGTGCACGCCACCGTAGCCCGCCGGGGCGGCGGCCGGCCGGGCCTGACGAACGCGCCGATCCTGGAGCGCGCCGCGGCCATGCCCGAGCACCTGCGCACCGGTTCGGTGTCCGCGCAGGTGCTGGCGGAGATCGGGCCGGAGGACGACGACGTCACCGTCGAGCGGCTGCACGGCGTGACCCCGTTCACCGGCACCGAGCTCGACGCGAGCCTGCGCGGCCTCGGCGTGCGCACGATCGTCCTGGTCGGCGTGTCGGTGAACATGGGCATCCTCGGTGCCTCGATGGAGGCGGTGGGGCTGGGGTACCGCGTGGTGGTGCCGGTCGACGCGGTGGCCGGCGTCCCGGCCGACTACGCCGCCGAGGTGATCCGCTACAGCCTGCGCCACCTCGCCACGCTGTCCACAGTGGACGAGGTGGTGGCGGCATGGACCTGACCGGACGCACCGCTGTCGTTGCGGGCGTGGGACCGGGGCTGGGCCGCGAGCTCGCCCTGACCTTCGCCGAGGCCGGCGCCGACCTGGCGCTGCTCGCCCGCAACGCCGACTACCTGGAGCAGGTCGCCGGCGAGGTCGAGGCGGCCGGCCGGGCCGCGCTGCGCCTGCCGGCCGACCTCACCGACCGGGCCCGCTGCGCCGAGGCCGCCGAGCGCATCGGCGAGCGGTACGGCGCCGTCGACGTCCTCGTGCACAACGCGTTCTCCCGGCCGCCGCTTGGCTCGCTCGGTGAGCGCACGGCCGCCGACTGGCACGCGGCGGTCGACGGCAACATCCTGTCGGCCACCAACCTGCTGTACGAGCTGCTGCCGCTGATGCGGGGACGGGCGGCGGCGGTCGTGCTGGTCAGCTCCATCTCGGCGCGCCGGCCGCACCCCGGCTCCGGCATCTACGCCGTGGTGAAGTCGGCGATGCTCACCCTGGTCCAGGTCCTGGCCCGCGAGCTGGGCCCGCACTCGGTCCGGGTCAACGCCGTCGTGCCCGGATACATCGAGTCGGACAACCTGGAGGCGTTCTTCGCCGACGCCGGCGCCCGGCGGGCCGCGCTGGAGGGGACCTGTCTGGGCCGGTTCGTGACGGCCCGGGAGGTGGCCGACGTGGCCGCCTTCCTCGGCTCGCCCGCCGCCGCCGGCGTGACCGGGCAGACGCTCGACGTCAACGCAGGCCAATGGTTCGGCTGACCCGTGAGACACCCCGCCGCCTGAGGACACCCGCCACCTGAGGACACCCCGCCCCTGAGGACACCTGGAGCACAGTGGACACACAGACACGGCAAGCGACCGCGGCCCCGCCGACGGCACCCGCGGGCGCCAAGCTGCTCGCGTCCGGCGTGGAGCGGCAGTTCATCTCCGGCAAGAGCCGCGTGCACGCCCTCGGCCCGTTCGACCTGCGGGTGGCCGACGGCGAGTTCGTCTGCCTGGTCGGCCCGTCCGGCTGCGGCAAGTCGACGTTCCTGCGCATCGTCAACGGCCTGCTGCCACCGACCGCGGGCACCCTGGACCTCTGGCTCGACGAGGGCCGGGCGGACACGTCCATGGTCTTCCAGGACTACGGGGTGCTGCCCTGGAAGACCGTCCTCGCAAACGTGCGGTTCGGCCTGGAGATGGCGAAGGTCCCCCGGCGGGAGGCCAACGAGCGGGCGATGGAATGGATCCGCCGGATCGGGCTGAGCGGCTTCGAGAAGGCCTACCCGGCCACGCTCTCCGGCGGCATGCGGCAGCGGGTATCGATCGCCCGGGCCCTCGCCGTACAGCCGCAGATCCTGCTCATGGACGAGCCGTTCGCGGCCGTGGACGCACAGATGCGGGTGGTGCTGCAGGAGGTGCTCCTCAAGGTCTGGGAGGAGGACCGGCGCACCGTCATCTTCGTCACCCACAGCCTCGAGGAGGCGCTCGTGCTCGGCGACCGCGTGGTCGTCGTGTCGGCCCGGCCCGGCCGGGTGGTCAGTGACATCACCGTGCCGTTCGGGCGGCCCCGCGCCAGCGACGTGCGCCGCACGCCCGAGTTCGCGGAGCTGCATCAGAACGTGTGGGACGTGCTGCGCGACGAGGTCCAGGCCTCGCTCGCAGCAGGAACGGAGGCGTCATGACCCAGATCCTGCAGAAACCCCCAGCGAACGGCCGGCTCGTGCGCCGGGAGGCATCCGCCACCCCCGAGCGGGCCGCGGTCCGCCGGCGCCGGCGCCGGGTGATCGAGATCGTGCTGGGCTTCGGTGCGCCGGTGCTGCTGTTCGTGGTGTGGCAGGTGGCCGCGACCAGCGGCGCGGTCAACCCGCTGTTCTTCCCGCCGCCCACCGAGGTCTGGAAGGCGGCCCTGGAGCTCGTCGAGAGCGGCGAGCTGTTCGAGCACCTCTGGGCCAGCCTGACCCGGGTGCTCATCGGCTGCGCGATGGGCGTGGTGACCGGGGTGGCCGCCGGCATCGCCCTCGGCGCCTCCCGCTGGGTCCGGGCCACCCTCGAGCCGCTGCTGTCGGCGCTGTACACGGTGCCGAAGCTGGCCATCTTCCCGTTGCTGCTGCTCATCTTCGGCCTCACCGACACGGCCCTGAACGTGGCCATCGGCATGACCGTCTTCTTCTTCATGTGGGTCAGCACCATGGCCGCGTTCCTGGCGGTGAGCCCGGGTCACCGCGAGGTGGCGCAGAGCTTCCAGGCCGGCCCGTGGCTGACCTTCCGTCACGTCCTGTTCCCGGCCGCGCTGCCGCAGATGTTCATCGGTCTGCGGATGTCGGTCAGCGTCGCCGTGCTGATGATGGTCGGCGTCGAGTTCACCCAGGCGAACAAGGGCATCGGCTATCTCATCTGGTACTCCTGGACGCTGTTTCAGGCGCCCCGGATGTACGTCGGCATCGTGGCGGTCGCCCTCATGGGGCTGCTGCTGAGCAATGCCGTCAAGTGGGTGTCGCTGCTCGTGCTGCCGTGGGCTCGCGTCGAGATCGAAGGCGGCGACCGGAACCTCCTGTAAATCGGTTTCCCCTCCCCCAGTAAGGAAGACGCAAAATGCGCCGATCAGCCGCCCTGTTCGTCGTCGCCGCGCTCGCCGTCCCGCTGCTGTCCGCCTGCGGCGACGACGGCTCGACCCCGTCCTCCACCCCTACCGGAACCGGGGCCACCAGCGCCCCGGCCCCCGGCCCGACCGGGCCGAACACCCCGGCGCCGAAGCCGCTGCCGAGCGAGGTCACGGTCAACGCCTCGCTCCCCTTCCGCAACATCGAAGCGTATGCGCCGTTACTGCTCGCCGAGTACTTCGGGGAGTTCAAAAAGGAAAACATCAAAATCAACATCCAGCTGGTACAGACGAACAACCTCGTCGTGGTGATGCAGAAGGGCGACATCGACGTGGCGCCCGCCGCGCCGTCGGCCGGCCTGTTCAACGCGATCGCCGGTGGCGCCGACATCAAGGGCATCGGCGGCGGCGTCGGCTGGAGCCCCGCCAACCACCAGGGCTACTACGTGCGCAAGAGCCTGCTCAAGCCCGACGGCTCGTTCAGCTGCGCCGACCTGAAGGGCAAGAAGGTCTCCACCGGCTCCGCCACGGGCCTCGGCTCCCCCGCCGTGGTAGAGCTGGCCGCGTACCTGAAGACCTGCAACCTCACCGTCAAGGACGTCACGATCGTGCCGCTCGGCGGCGCCGACCTGCTGGCCGGGCTCGACTCGGGCTCGGTGGACGCCGGCAACCTCAGTGACCCCGTCTGGACCACCGCCGAGAAGACCGGGCACAAGCTCATCATCCCGTTCACCGCGTCCATCACCAGCTACTGGATGGGCAAGATCCGCACCGAGAAGCCGGACGTGGCCGCGGCCATCGTGCGCGCGCTGGTCCGCACCAGCCGCACCTATCTGCAGGGCGACTACCGCAGCAACCCGCAGGTGAAGGAGGGGCTGATCAAGGCCCTGGGCGCCACCGAGGCCCAGGTCACCGGGCCGTCCAGCCTGGTGTTCGACCCCGACTTCAAGTTCCCCATCGGCAACATCGCACCGATCGAGTCCGCCTGGGCCGAGATCGGTGGCATCGTCAACTTCACCAAACCCCTGGCCGACGACAAGCTGTTCGACGACACGCCGCGCCAGACGGCGCTGGCCGCGTAGCCGATGCGGAAGTTCCTCGCCGTTGGCCACCACGGCCCGGTCGATCCTGAGCTGGGACTGCGGATCGCCGACGTGGCCGTGGACTGGATCTCGGCCAAGCTGGCCGACGGCACCTTCGACTGCCTGTACTCGATGGCCGGCGGGGGCCGGCTGATCGTCGCCAACGTCGCCGACGAGGAGACCCTCCTAGAGATGCTGCGCGCGGCACCGGACGCACCACGCGAATGGACGCTCACCGAACTGTTCGACGGCATCGAGGTCATCCGCAACTACGTCGCGTCCATGCGGCCGTAATGCACGTTGCCGGGCGGTCCTCCGGGGCCGCCCGGCCTCTTCCTGAGGGAGCCAGCATTGAGTGACATGTGGGCGGCCCAGCTCGTTGCCCCCTCGACGTTCACCGACGTCCGCGTCCCGGCACCTTCCCCGGCGGCGCTCGCCCCCGGCGAGGTGCTGCTGCGGGTCCGGGCCGGCGCGATCTGCGGCAGCGACATGCCCCTGTTCAAGGGCGCCGTCCAGCTCCAGGGCGGGCTGGGCAACCACCCGGACGGCGCGCCACCCGGGCCGGGCTGCCCGATGCACGAGGTGGTGGGCGACGTGGTCGCCTCCCGCCACCCCGGCTTCACGCCCGGCACCACCGCGGTCGGCTGGGCCCTGGGCCAGGACGCGCTCGCCGAGCTCGTCGTCACCGAAGGGGACTCCCTCACACCCGACGACGGCACGCTCCCGCCGGCACACGCCGTGGTCGCGCAGCCCCTCGCGTGCGTCATCTACGCGGTCGAACGGATGGGCGACGTCACCGGGCAGCGGGTCGCCGTCCTCGGCCAGGGACCGATCGGCATGCTGTTCAGCCACGTGCTGAAGACCGCGGGCGCCGCCCACGTGGTCGGCGTCGACCGGGTCGACCGGTCGGAGCAGGCGCGGACCTTCGGGGTGGACGAGCCGGTGCGGGCCTCGTGCGACCGGTGGGTCGCCTCGCTCGCCCCCGCCGACCGGCCGCACGTGGTGGTCGAGTCCATCGGGCACCAGGTCGGCACCCTCGGCTGCGCCGTCGACGCGGCCGCGGACGGCGGCCTGGTCTACTACTTCGGGGTGCCCGACGACCTGGTCTACCCGGTGCCGATGCACACGTTCTTCCGCAAGGACCTGACCCTGCGGGCCGGCACCACCAAGGACCGCGGACGGGTGCTGCGGCTGGCCCAGCACTACCTGCGCGAGCACCCGTCGATCCTGGACGCCTACGTCACCGACCGGTTGCCGATGACCCGCGTCCAGGAGGCCTACGACCGGGCCGCCGCGCCCCGGGCCGGTCAGCTCAAGGTGGTCCTCGAGGCGTGAGCCGCGTCCCGGGCGTCGAGCAGCGGCTGCAGGAACGCCGGCAACGCTTCCGGCGTCCGCACGAACGCCAGGGGGTGCACGATGACGCAGTCGGCACCGGCCTCCCACAGCGCCCGCGCCTCCTGCAGCACCGGCGCGGCGCCGGCCTCTTCGGCGGTCCTGCCGTGCGCGACCAGCGTGGTGGCCGCGGTGACCGGGATCGTGGCCGGGTCCCGGCCGACCCGCACGGACTCGGCGCGGATGGCGGCGATCGCGGCCCGCACCTCCTCGACCGGCATCGGCGCCGCCCACCACCCCACGCCGTGGCGCACCACCCGCTCGATCGCCCGCGGAGTGGGATGGAAGCCGAACGACAGCCGCAGGTCCGCGCCCTGCACCGGCACCGGCATGCTGTGCAGGTCGGTGAAGTCCACCCGCTGCCCCGCGTGAGCCGCCGGCCCCCCGGCCCACAGCGCCCGGCAGACGGCGACCTGCTCCTCCAGGTAGCCGAAGCGACGCTCGAACGGCCGCTCGGTGACCCGGTACTCCTCCTCCTGCCAGCCCGCCCCGAGGCCCACGTCGAGCCGCCCGCCGCAGATGACGTCGAGCGTGGCGAGCTGCTTGGCCAGCAGCACGGCCGGGCGGATCGGCGCGATGAGGACGTTGGTGCCGAGCCGGGCCCGGCCGGTGACCCCGGCGATCGCGGCGAGGGCGGTCAGCGGCTCGAACCAGTTGGTGTCGATGGGATACGGGAAGCCGACGGCCACCCGGTCGCGGTGGGCCCGCTCGCTGATCGTCACATGGTCGGGCAGCACCAGCAGGTCCACGCCCATCCGGTCGGCCAGTCCGGCCGCTTCCAGGATGCCGGTGAAGCGGCCGCCGTACAGCTCGTCCACGCCCATCAGGTTGAAGCCCAGCCGAGCCATCGCATCCCCACTTCCACCCAGCAGCCAACGGGTACCAAACCAAGCAAGTGCTTGGTAGTTTACCGGTGCGGCCCGGGAAAACACCAGGCCACGCGGGTCCACAGCAGACAGTCGCAGGAGGTTCCGATGACGAACGAGGACGCCGACCGGGCCGCCATCCGGGACCTCGTATGCCGGTACTGCCGGGGCGTCGACCGCCTCGACATGGAGCTGGTCCGCTCCTGCTACCACCCCGGCGCGATCGACCACCACACCGGCTTCGACGGCCCCGTCGAGGAGTACGTCGCCTGGGTCGAGCCGAAGCTGCGCGGCTTCGACGGCACGATGCACCTGGTCGCCAACCACCTGGTCGAGTTCGCCGGAACACGTGCCCTGTCGGAGACCTACGGCACCGCCGTGCACTGGGGCACCCCGTCGGACTCCCCACAGCTGAACTTCACCAGCGGCTTCCGCTACATCGACCTGCTCGAGCAGCGCGACGGCGAATGGCGCATCCTGGAACGCTACGCGTCGCGGGAATGGACCCGCTCGGAGGCCAACCTGTTCGTCCCGCGTGAGGGCCCCGGCCCGGCCGGCCGCCGCGACCGGGACGACTACGTGTACCGCCTCCGCACCGACCTGCTCGCCCCGTGAGCACGTCGCACCGATGAAGACGTTGATGGCGACGGTGCCGGCGTGGACGCCCTTGTCCGACCCGGCTCCAAGGGTTCGCCAACACCACAGCAGCGCTCATCGAGCGAGCGGATCAGCGGCGGCAGGACAGCGCGAGACGGCGCCGGAGCAGGTCGATTGCAATGACGGTGACCATGACCTCGTCGCCGATCTGGACGGCCTGGTCCGGCGTCTCGATGGGCGTCGTGGACAGTTCACTGAGGTGGACCAGGCCCTCGATGCCGTCGCTCAGGCAGCCGATGAAGCCGACCGGGTCGCCGTCGAAGCCATCGAGCAGCATCGCCGCTCCCAGCGGCGTGATCTCCGCAACGGTTCCCGTCAGGGTGTCACCGACGCTCACGGTCGCCATGAACGTCGCAAGGGACTCGTCGTCTTCCATCGTCTTCATGATCCCAGGACGCTCGCAGGGTGTTCAAACGGCGATGGCCTCGACGGGGTTCCGGCGGCGGGACGACGGACGTGTCGTCCCGCCAAACGATCGATGTCCTGGTGATCGGAAGCTGCCATACTGCCCGGGCCATGATGGTGTGACAACTCGACGGGGAGCTGACGGACACATGACCGAGCCACCGAATTTCCAATACACCCCGCTTCCGCCCGTGAACACGTATGCCATCCTCGCCGCCGTGTTCGCCTTCGTCATCTTCCCGCCGCTGGGCATCTACTTCGGAGGCAAGGCCAAGGAGCAGATCGCGCAGAGCGGAGAACGCGGGATCGAACTGGCCAACGTGGGCGTCATCGCCGGCTGGATCCTCAGCGTGCTCTTCGGGCTGTTCATCATCGTGTGGTGCGGCCTGGTCGGCACCGCGGTTTGGGGCGGATTCAACGGAGTGAACTGAGCCCAGGCCGAGGACCGTGCGCATGACCTCCGCTCCTGCCAGGCTCACTCCTCGACCATGACTTCGCGCAGGCTCTTGGCCGGCGGCGTCGCGTGCCTGCGACGCTGCCGGACGTCCAGACGCCTCGCCCTCCAGCTCGCCGACGACCTGGTTCCACAGCCTGTCGTCGGTACTGACGCCTTCCACGATGCGGACGACGTTGACGTTGCCGTCGTATTCGCCCATCAGCCCTGCCGATGCGATGCGCTCGTCCCGGTCGGACAGGCCCGGCTTCAGGCCGAAGCTGGTCGCCTCGCGCCAGATGGGCGGCAGCGTGACAATCCCGGGTTCCGGGCCGGTGCGCAGCACGCCCCGGTCGATGAGGTCGACCACGGCGCCTCACGCCGCATGGTCGACGAACCGTGCTGCCTGCGCCAGGGTTCGGCCAGGCGATCCACGATGTGCCCGCGAACCTCGACGCGACCATGCCCAGGTGCGGCACCGCCAGCCGCGGTGGCGTCCAGTGACGACTCTCCGCCCGGTCGGCGGCCCTGATCACCGCCGTGTCGCCGGCCACCTGCACGATCAGAAGCGCGGCGCCTACTGCGTGGTCCGGACTGGCGCCGGCGAAACTGTTGACAAACCTAACAGTATTGACGTTCCCTGATGGAAGGTCGACGTCGGTGGGCGGACCGGTCGTCAACGAAGGATGACCCACGCCTGCCGAAGGAGCGACATGACCCTCCGAAGAAGACTGGCAGTCCTCGCTGCCGCCCTCCTCACCGTCCCCCTGTTCTCCGTGATCTTCTCGGCCGCACCGGCCGGCGCGCACGGCTGGATCACCAGCCCGCCGAGCCGCCAGGACCAATGCGCCACCGGTGCCGTCGCCAACTGCGGCTCCATCCAGTACGAACCGCAGAGCGTCGAGGCCCCCAAGGGCTCCCGGAACTGCAGCGGCGGCAACAGCAACTTCACGGTGCTCGACCAGGAGAACAAGGGCTGGATCGTCACCAACATCAGCAGCTCGACGACGTTCTCGTGGCGCAACACCGCGATGCACCGCACGCTCAACTGGCAGTACTACGTCGACGGCAACCTGCACCAGACGTTCACCAACGGCAACGCGCAACCGCCGCAGGTCGTCAACCACAACGTCACCGGGCTGCCCAGCGGGCGGCACAAGGTCCTCGCCGTCTGGAACATCTACGACACCGCGATGGCGTTCTACTCGTGCGTCGACGTCAACGTGGGTGGCGGCGGTGGCGGCGGCCCCACCACTCCGCCGCCGACCGGCGGCTGCGGCGCGGCGTGGAGCGCGGCGGCCGTCTACACCGGGGGCATGACCGTCTCGCACAAGAGCCGCAAGTACACGGCGCGGTGGTGGACGCAGGGCGAGGAGCCGGGCACCACCGGGGAGTGGGGCGTCTGGCAGGACAACGGCGCCTGCTGATCCGTCACCTCCCGATCCGTCATCTCCTGATCGGCCGTCCGGCTCGGGGCAGCCCCCGGGCCGGGCGGTTCCCGGCATTCGATCGAGTGGAGCCCGCGCCGATGAGCCTGCGCAGCCTGAGCCTCGCGATGGCATTCGTCGGTCTCGGCCTGGCGGCGTGTTCCAGTGCGTCGCCCGGTGCCGGACCGGCGTCCGTCGCGGTGCCGACCTCGGCCGGCCACGACCATCAGCACTCCGCCGGCGCACCGGCCGGGTCCGGCGCGCCGGGCGGGACGGTCGTGGTGCACGCCGCCGACGAGCTACGGGCCACGTTGACCACACTCGTGCCGAAGTTCGAGGAGGCGTTCCCGGGTGTCCGGGTCGCGGTGGAGTACGGCCGCGGCGCCGAGCACGCCGGGCACATCCTCGCCGGCGCACCGGTCGACGTGTTCGTGTCCGCGGACGCGGTGGCCACCACCCAGGTCATCGGTGGACACGCCCGCGGTGCTACGGCGGTCGTCGCCCGCAACCCGATCGTCGTCGCCGTCCCGCCGAGCACCGGAATCGCCGGCGTCGCCGACCTTCCCGGCACCCGGGTGGCGTTGTGCGCCGAGACCACCCCGTGCGGCCGGATGAGCCGCGCCGCGCTCACCGCCGCCGCGGTCGACGTGCGTCCCGTCTCCGTCGAACCTGACCCGGCCAGTGCGCTGACCCGGGTCCGCGCGGGTGCCGCCGACGCCGCGCTCGTCTACCGCACCGACGTCGTCGCGTCCGGCGCCGACCTGCGCGCCCTCGACTTCGCCCAGGCCCTGCTCATGGCCGACGAGTACACCGCCATCAAGGTCTCGACCGGCACCAACACCGTCGGCGCGGACGCGTTCGTGGCGTTCCTGGGCTCCGCCCTGGCGCGGCACGTCTTCGCCGACGCCGGCCTGTCACCCACCTGAGTCAATCCATCCAAAGGAGTCCAATGAGAGCTCAACGTCGCAGGTTCGCACTGGCGGCGGGCGTGGTCCTGGCCATTGCGATTGCGCTCGTGCCCACGCTGCAGGCACAGGCCGGCAGCACCGCCGCCCTGGCCGCCTGCACCGCCCCGAACTGGGCGGAAGGCAACACCTACACGGCGGGCACCCAGGTCACGTATCAGGGCCACACCTACCGGGCCCTGCAGACGCACACCGCGTGGCCCGGGGCCGGCTGGACCCCGTCCACCACGCCGTCGCTGTGGACCGACCTCGGCACGTGCACCGGAGGCGGCGGCCCGACCACGCCCCCGCCGACGACTCCTGCCGGCACGCCGGGTGTGCCCGGCAACTTCCGGG
>NZ_BONQ01000183.1 GCF_016862795.1 Dactylosporangium siamense
GGCAGAGCTGCCTCCGCCTCTCCGAGGTCGTGCACAACGGCGGCCAACTCGCCGAGCGACGCGACCACCACGGGGTGGTCAGGTCCGTAGGCCGCCTCGTCAATCATCAACGCCCGAGTAAGAAGCCGGCGGCACAGCGCCGGATCGCCCGTCTGGCGGGCAATGCTAGCGAGATTGCGTAGGCTTCGGGCGGTTTCAGGATGGTCCGGACCATAAGCCGCCTCGTTGATTGTCACCGCTCGCTCCAACAGCGGCCGCGCTTGGTCTGCCTGCCCCAACTCCAGCAGCACCGCAGCGAGGTTTGTCATGTCGTTTGCCACGACGGGGTGGTCTGGACCGTAGGTTGCCTCGTTGATCGCCACCGCCCGCGCCAATAGCGGACGGGCGCGGGCTGGGTCCCCCTCGTCAAACAGCAGCAAGGCAAGCGCATTGAGCCGCCGGGCGACGGCGGGGTGGTCGAGCCCTTGGCTGGTCTCCTCCCCGGCCAGCGCCCTTTCCAGTAGGGGCCGCGCGAGACCGTAGTGGCCACGGCTCTGCAAGTATGCCGCGGCCCGATCGAGCAGCCACCGGGCATCGCTTGCCACTGGGTCGCCTGGCGGCAATGCGTCGCTGAATTCGGTCGCGGTCAAGACATGCGGCAACAACGCCTCCCAACGGGACCAACCGCCCGAGTTGGTGGCCTCTGCGGGGACGTCGGCCCGCAGCAGGGTCAGTGTCGACCGGAGCGCGACGTGCGGCTCTTGGTGCCGCGCGCGTGCGGACGGCCAGCTGACGGGCAGCGTCGACGCCGCCGGGACCGCCGACGAAACCACCCTGCTGTACACCTACGACCCGGTCACGTCCCAGCGGTCGAGCGTCATCGACGGCACCGGCGCTACCACGAGATTCACCTACGACGCGTTCGGCAACCTGAAGAGCACCACCGACCCCCTCGGCCGCACCAGCACGTTCGGCTACGACGCCCTCGGCGACATGACGTCGGCGACCGACACCGCCGGCAACACCGCCACCGCCACCTACGACGTACGCGGCAACCAGCTCACGTCAACCTCGGCGGCCGGCCAGACGCAGCGGTTCAGCTACAACACCGACGGGACCGTCGCCACCGCTACCAGCCCCGCCGGCAGCGTCACCCGCTACACCTACGACACCAGCGGCCGGTTCGCCGGCAGCACCGACCCGGACGGCCGCACGGTCAGCGTCACCCGCGACACCGACGGCCGCGTCGTCACGGCCACCGACGCCGGGGGCAAGACGTCGACCGCGACCTACGACAGCGGCGGCAGGATCCTGTCCGTCACCGACCCGCTGAACCGCACCGTGCGGTACACCTACGACGCCGACCACAACCCGGCCACCACGACCGACGCGACCGGCATCACCACCAGCGCCGCCTACGACCTCATGGGCAACGCGACCAGCGCCACCGACGCGGCCGGCGCCGTGAGCACCTCCACCTACGACGCCGCCGGCGCGCTGCTCACCGTCACCGACCCGGCCGGGAACACCGTCCGGTACGGCTACGACCGGCTCGGCCGCCGGATCAGCGCCACCGACGCCAACGGCGCGGTGTCCCGCACCACGTACGACCGCAACAGCCGGCCGCTGACCACCACACTGCCGTCCGGGGCCACGACCAGCAACACGTACGACGTCGCAGGCCAGCTGACCAAGACCGTCGACCCCAGCGGCGCCGTGCGCACCTACACGTTCGACGCGGCCGGTCGCACCGCGACCGAGACCGACCCCGTCGGGCGGGTCACCGGCTACACCTACGACGCCGCCGGCACGCTGACCGTTCTCACCCAGCCCGACACCAGCACGATCCGGTACGAGTACACCGCCGACGGACAGCTGGCGACGCACACCGACGCCGACGGCAACCGCACCACCTACACCTACGACAACGCCGGCCTCACCCTCACCGAAACCCGGCCCGGCGGCCTCACGACCGGCTACACCTACGACACCGCGGGCCGCGTCGCCACCGTCACCCAGCCCACCGGTGGCACCATCACCAACACCTACGACGCCGGCGACCGACTCACCGGCATCGCGTTCAGCGACCCGACCACGTCGGCCATCGGCTACACGTACGACGCCGCGGGCCGCCGCCTGAGCATGACCGACGGGACCGGCACCAGCCGCTACACCTACGACACGCTCGGCCGGCTCACCGGCACCACCAACGGCGCCGGCAGCACCGTCGGCTACGCGTACAACACGGCAGGCGGGCTCGCGTCCCTCACGTACCCGGACGGCAAGAGCGTCAGCTACGGCTACGACAGCGCGGGACAGCTGCTCACCGCGACCGACTGGGCGGGCAACACCACCAGGTTCGGCTACACCGCCGACGGCGACCAGGCCGGGCGCACCGACCCGAACGGCGTCGTCACGACGTACACCCGCGACACCAACGGCCGAGTCACGAACCTGGCACTGTCCAAAGGCACCACGACGCTGACATCGACCACGTACGCCTACGACCCGGCCGGGCAACTCACCAACGACGGCACGAAGACATACACCTTCGACGGTCTCGGGCAGCTGCGCACCTCCGGCACGGCAACCCTCGCCATCAGCCCCGCCGGCCTGCTGAAGAGGCTCCCAGACGGCACCACCCAGGCATACAACGCCGCGCAACAACTGACGTCCTCGACCCCGACGACCGGCACAGCCACCACGTACACCTTTGACGGCAACGGCAACCGAGTCCGAGCCACCACCGCAACCCGCAGCACAAACTTCGTCTACGACCAGACCGGCACCATGCGCTCCGCCACGTCCCTCGACGGGACACTGACCACCTACAGTGCCGACGGCGAGGGACTGCGGCAAACCCGCACCCAGAACGGCGCCACCGCACGCTTCGTGTGGGCCCAAGCCGGCGGTCTGCCGCTGCTGCTCGACGACGGCGGCCACCGCTACCTGTACGGCAACGGCATCACCCCCTACGCCCAGGTCGCCGCCGACGGCACCATCGAATATCTGCATACCGACGCACTGGGATCGGTCCGCACCATCACCGACGCCGCCGGCACTGTCGTGGCCACGAACACCTACGACGCGTACGGCGTGCGGACCGGGCACACCGGCAGCGCCGACAGCGCCATCGGCTACACCGGCAACTGGACCGACCCCACCACCGGCCTGGTCTACCTGCGCGCCCGCGACTACGACCCGGCCACCGGCCAGTTCACCACCGTCGACCCGCTCGTCGACAGCACCCGCCAGCCCTACGCCTACGCCGACAACAACCCGCTGCAGAACACCGACCCGTCCGGCGCCTGCCCCATCTGCGTCGGCGTCGTCCTCGGCGCCGCCATCGGCGCCGGCGGCTACATGTGGCAGCACCGCAACGACCCGTCCTACGACTGGGGCGCCGTCGGCGAGTCGGCCCTGGAAGGCGGCGTCATCGGTGGCCTCGCAGTGCTGGTCGCACCCGCCGGCGCGGCCGTCGCGGCCCGATTCGGGATGCAGGCCGGCTCAATCGGCTCGATCGCCACCATCTTCACCGTCGACGCGGTCGTCGGTGCAGGCTTCACCTGGGCGGCGAACAGCGCCATGTGCCGGCCGACCACGCCGACCGACCTGATCATCGGCGCTGTCACGGGCGGCCTGTCCGGTGCCGCAGGGCCGCTGTACAAGTACCTGCGCGGCGCACGGACGGCGCCTAGAGCGCGGATCGTGGACATGGCTGGCAAGGACATGGCCAGCCCGGACGCGTATGCCTTATCCCTGAAGCGACACACAGATCGGGCGCTCGATGAGTGGGACCAAGGCCTGCTGGGATACACCGCCGAAGATCTTGAGAAGATCAAAGCCAGCCCGAATGATCTGTCACTGAAGAACCGGCGCAAGGGTACGATCCTCGATCAGCGCGTCAAGCAACTTGCGGCGGATGATCCCGAGCTAGTGCTTTGACCGGAAACGTTGGCCGGGTTGTGTGACACGCCGGTCAGCGTTCCCGGTGTGGTGCCGGGTGGGGTTCACGCTGTCGGGATGGCAGAACCTGTCCGGGCTCGGCGGCTCTCTGATGACGAGGGCCGGCGATTACAGCAGATCGTTCGGCGTGGGACCGGGTCGCCGATCCGGCTGCGCAGGGCGATGGTCATCATGGCCTCGGCCAGCGGAAACACCGTCCCGGCGATCGCCCGTCTGGTCCAGGGTGATGAGGATGCGGTCCGTGAGGTGATCCACCGGTTCAACGAGATGGGGCTGGCCTGCTTGGACCCTCGGTGGGCGGGTGGCCGTCCCCGCCGGATCAGTCTTGATGATGAAGCGTTCATCGTCGCGACGGCCAAGACCAGACCAGCCACGCTCGGGCAGCCGTTCACCCGGTGGAGCCTGCGCAAACTCGCTGACTACCTGGCCCACAACCACGGCCCGCACCGCGTGGTCGTGGGCCGGGAACGTCTTCGGGAGCTACTGCACAAGCACGACGTCACGTTCCAGCGGACGAAGACGTGGAAGGAGAGCAACGACCCGAACGCCGAGGCGAAACTCGCCCGGATCGAGGAGGTCACCAACCGGTTCCCTGATCGGGTGTTCGCCTTCGACGAGTTCGGGCCGTTGACAGTCCGCCCGCAGGCCGGCGCCACGTGGGCGCCGGCCGGGCACCCCGACCGGCTCCCCGCGAACTACCACAAGCTGCACGGCGTGCGGCAGTTCCACGCCTGCTACAGCGTCGGCACCGACACCCTCTGGGGCGTCGTGCGCCGCCGCAAATCCGCGGCGAACACCCTCACCGCGCTCAAGTCGATCCGAGCTGCCCGACCGGACGGCGCACCGATCTACGTCATCCTGGACAACCTGTCCGCGCACAAAGGCACGGCGATCCGGGCCTGGGCCGCCCGCAACCGGGTCGAGCTGTGCTTCACCCCGACCTACTCGTCCTGGGCAAACCCGATCGAGGCGCACTTCGGACCCCTGCGGATGTTCGTCGTCGCCGGGTCGAACCACCCCAACCACACCGTCGCCACCAGGGCGTTGCACACCTATCTGCGCTGGCGCAACGCCAACGCCCGCCACCCCGACGTCCTGGCCGCGCAACGCCGCGAACGCGCCCGCATCCGCTCCGAACGCCAACGCCGATGGGGCCAGCCAGCTATCCGAGCAGCCTGACCCAACCCGGCCAACGTTTCCGGTCACAGCACTAGACGCGCTGATCTACCAGGCTCAGGGCTACCCCGGACCCGACTGGGTGAACTTGCGCCGGGACAGCGTCCGCGCCGGCACGCACGCGGGCTGGTACGACCTCACAACCACCGGCAGTTGGCGCAGTCACCGCCATTACAAGAAAAAGTTCGGCCCTGGGGTAGGTATCCTGTGGACATGACGGCGGGGGTCAAGGCGCTACGGCAACGGTGGGCCACACCGGCTCGCCAGCAACTGGCCGCCGAGGCCGGCGCACGGCTTCGCGGCGGCGGGCGGTTGAACGACCTCGGTCTCGGTGTGGTCGACGGACTGATCGATCTACGGGGGGTGTCGTTCCCCGGTCGTACAGTCCAGTTGGACGGTTGCCGACTCGAGGGACTGGCCTTGGACGCCGGCGACCTGACATCGTTCCGATTTGTCGACTGCACGGTTGTCGGCTGCCGATTCGACCGTGCGTTGTGCCGCGATTGGCGGATCTGGCGAACAGACTTCACGGACTGCTCGTTCGTCGGCGCGGATCTGCGTACCTCGTCGCTCGGCGCATGGCTGGAGGGGCAGGCCCGCGGCAACGTTTACGACCATGTGCGTTTTACCCGCGCGAAGATGGCTCGGCTTGGAAGCGCGGCAGCGACATATATCGACTGCGACTTCTCCGATGCCGATCTGACAATGGTGAACTTCTGGCAGTCGAGCCTGATTCGCTGCACGTTCGCGGGGAAGGTGAAACAGGTCGTGTTCAACGGCCGATTGATGGGCGAGGCCAAGCCCGACCCGAATCCGATGCTCGATATCGACCTGGCACAGGCCAGGCTCGAGGGCACAGAGTTCCGATGGATCGACCTGAGCCGAACCCTGCTGCCCCAAGACCCGGACCTTGTGCTGATAGAGAACGCCGATATGCTCGTCCGGGCCAACCTGCTGCTGCGAGCACGTGGCGATGTCCCTGAGGCGGGGCACGCCGCCGAGATCCTCCGACATTTCAGCAGCCGGCTTGGTTCCTCCGGCACAAGCCTGCTCAATCTGCGCGACGTCAGCTCGTGCGCCGACCTCATCAGTGAGGTCCTGCTCGGTGCCGGCGCACGCCGGCTTGGATGACTCGGCGCTCGCCTCTGGCCATCGCCAGCTGCACACGTACATGTTCCCCCACCCCGCGGCGGCAGGACGTCATTCGTCCCCATCACCACTGTTTCGGAGGACCTCAGCGAGGCAAGCGATCGCGGAGCATCAACTGGCCCATCGCACGGTGCCCGCGAGGCCGCCGTGACCCGACGAGCGCAACGCACCAGGCTAGGCTGCGTTGGCTGTGACGGACTTCGTCGGTTCTGGCCCCCTTTAGTTGATCGGATTTGGCCCCTGTTGCTCAGGTGGTGTGGAGGACGCGCTTGCGGAGGAGGTCGAAGTTGGCGCGGCCGAACATCTGGCGTTTCAGCATCTTGACGCTCCTATGTCAACGGGCGGCGGGGTTTGGCGCGGTTGAGCGCTGGGCTTGGTCCGGCAGCGTCGGGATGTCCCGGCTGGTCGGGTGGGTCCAGGTTGCTATCGGCCGGCGCTCGGTGCGCGTGGAGCGTTTGACGGTGTCGGCGAATGCGGGAATTTCGACGTTTGCTGACCACGAAGGTGGTGCCGCCGCCGGTCACGACGCCGGCCGTCTTGCCGAGTTGGATTCGGCCGGCCCGCGGGCAGTCGAGGCGTTGCGGGCGCCTTACACCCACGTGGACCGGGTCTGGCAAGACGCCAATATTCGTCCGGGAGCGGGCCGGACTCGATCGGGTGATCTCGGTCGAACTCTGCGGCGCCGGCTACGCCGTGACGGCCAGCAGCCTCGTCGCCAGCGGCTCCATGTCCTCCGCCTTTCTGCCGTCCTGGAACACGCCGAGCGCCTGCATCGTCCAGACACCAGCCGGCCCACGCCGCAGTACCGCCATCAGCACGCCCGTGGACGGCTCCGACTGGGTGAGGTCGAAGCGGACGAGCTCGTTGCCGCTGCGGTCCTCGAGCAACCGGCAGTAGGCCCGCCTGATCGCGGTGAACTTGTGCGAGCCGTAGCTGTTGACGGTGAAGACGAGGGCGTGCACCTCCACGGGGAGCAGGTCGAGCGCGACCCGGATCTGCTCGTCGTCGCCCTCTCCGCGGCCGGACTGGTTGTCGCCGCTGAGCTTGATCGCGCCGTCGTACCCGGTCTTCCTGCCGAAATATACGGTGACCGCCGGCTGGCCGCCGACGAAGGTGATCACGCCCGCGTCCAGGTCGATGCTTCTTCCTGCCTTCGCCGGATCCCAGCCCAGACCCATCCGAATGCGGACCAGCGGCGGCGCGCCGGTCTTCACCAGACTCACCGACTCGTTCTTGCGGAGCATCATCCGGCCCTTGTCGAGGTTGACCGGTGCAGGCGGCCCCGCGGCGGGCGCTGGCGGCGCCGGCGGGTCGTCGACCTGGATGCCGAACGCCGTGGCCAGACCGGCCAGCCCGTTGTCGAAGCCCTGCCCCACCGCCCGGAATTTCCATTCGGCGCCGCGCCGGTACAGCTCGCCGAGGACCATCGAGGTCTCCGTCGCCGCACCCGCCACCGCGAAGCGGACCAGTTCGGCGTGCGCCTCGTCGTACAGGCACAGGGTCAAGCCCGGCACCCTGCCGAACGCCCCCTCGGCCGACGCCGCGACCACGATCCGCTCCACCACCGGCTCGACCTGTCCGAGCGTGACGCTGACGGTGTCCGCCAGCCACCGCGGGTCCGTCCGCTTGCCCGCGTGGCGGACCGACCCGCTCGCGTGGCCCGCCTGGTTGTAGTAGACGAAGTCGCCGTCGCCGCGCACCCGCCCGGCGCCGGTCAGCAACAACGCCGAGACGTCGACGTCGGGCACGGAGGGACCCGGCTGCCAGCTCAGCACGGCATGGACCACCGACGCCCGTACGGGCACGTTCTGTCCCTTCGCGAGTATCTGTGCCATTTCGCGTCCTCCACGCCGTCGAGGTTGGGCGTCACCCTACGACGACGCGTCCACATCGTCTGTCAGCTGTCGGCCAGGAACCGGGCTTGCCACCCTTGAGCTCCGCCCCGCGACCAACGCAACCCGCATGGGTCCCGAACTGGCGAACACATCATCCGACCGTCGACCGGTGGGTCCCGAGTTCAACGACAAACGGGTTCCGTTCTCGGCTCTGGCGCAATCTCCGTGAATGATCATTACCGGCGCGCGAGGCGTCGTTCGCCACTGGCCCCTTGGGCGTAGACGAGGTTGTAGTGCGCGAAGATCCCCGCTTCGTCGCTGGCTGGGAGTTCTCCATCGGTATCGATCGACGGAGCGGCCTTGACCTGACTCTTGAGGTACCTCACTTTGAGGTAGCCGGGACCGACGGTGGCGTCGGTCAACGGCACGAACACCAAGCGGTGCCGTGTCGGCAGTCCCACTGTGACTGTGGCGAACGAGGGCTGATCGGTGGAGGTGTCGACATAGATCGACTCCAGCGTGCCGACCTTATGGCCGTCGGTGTCAACGACATCGTGGCCGAGCCATTCTCGGACATCCCCTGCCTGAAACACTCCGGCCTCCGATGCTCATCCCTCAATACAGCGGGTCAGGCGGCTGCCCGGACCAGCTACTGCCCGCGGAGTTCCCGCACCTCGTCGGGCACTACCCACAGAAGCGTCGAATCCACGTTGCAGCACCTGTGCTATTTCTCCAGCGACGCGATAGCTGCCAAGATCAGGTGCACGCACACGCCGCTGGTCTCGCGCGGCGGCGGCACCGTGGTCGTCACAGCGAGCGCCGCGCCCCGGCGACGCTTCCTGTCTTGGCCGATGAGCGGGCACCTGTGCTTGTGGTCGGGGCGTCCAGGGCTAGCCCTGTTAGGGTTTCTCGGCATGACCAGCCTGTTGCGGCACTCGTGCCGGTGACGGCGAGCCGTGTCCTTCCACGCCTATGGGCCGTCCGGTGACGACTTGGCCCTCCTCGACGACCTTCGCCGGGGTGACGACCATCCGCAGGGTCCTGACGAACCGTTCTGGCGCGCGCCGTACTCGTTTCTGTGGTCGGCGTTGTACTGCGGCGGAAACCTGACTCCGGCCACCGTCGAGGGAGTGCGGTACCTCGTCCGGACGATCGGAGAGCCCGAGTTCGGCGGCGAGGACCCGACGCTGCGCAGTGGGGCCATTTGGTTCTTGCGTGAGGTCGCCCGTGAGGTGCTCGCGGGCATCGACCGCGCGACAGCGTCCCGGCGTGACGCGCCCGACGTGCGTGAGTGGCTGACCAGGTATTTGCGCGAACGCCGCTTCGTCCTGGACTGGACAAACGCCGACGCGCCGGGTGAGGTGCTGCTGGCTGCGGCGCGCGTGGACTGTTTCGACCTGCTGCCCGAGGTGTACGCGACGATCGAGCCGCTGTTGAGCGCCCGGGTGCCGGCACTGCGGGGTTGTGCGGCCTTGACTGCCGCGACGTTGAGCGGCCACCCCGACCTGGTGGTGCATCGGCCTCGGCTGCTGGCGTACCACTTGGCGGAGTGCGCCTCGGCCGACGCGCACCATCGCGCCTCGATGCTGCTGGGCGCCGGCGAACTGGGCGGGGCACCGCGTGCGTGGCTGCGCGACCCGCATCCGGGCGTGCGGGTGTGTGCCGCGCTTGCTCCGGCATGTGCCGACGATCCCGAGGCGAACACCGTGCTGCTGGCCGAGGCGTCCCGGAATCCGGCCGTCATCGGCATGCAGGGGTTCGAGGGCATGATGGGGCTCTCGGCCCTGCCGTACCCGGAAGCCGCGCTCGCCGAACGGCTGTGCGCGGCCGTCCGCGACGTCGACCGCCTCCTGCCGGCGGCGATCCTCGCGGTGCCGTCTGACCCGACGTATCTCGACGTCGGCGAGCAACGCCGGGCATTCGGCGCGCTGGCCGAGCCGTACCTGCGTGTGGTCTTCCCAGACGGACTGCCGTCGCCGGCGGCGGTCACGCCCGTCCAGCGCCGGCTCGCCGAGATGGTCGCCCGGCACGCGCCCTTCCGCCAGTCTGACATCCGGGCGCTGTCGTCCTTGGGCAGCCACCTCGAAGCCTGGGATGGGACATTTTCACGGCTCGGCCTGCCCAACGACCGGTCGTCGTGGCAGGCCGTGGCTGGCGTTGCCTGAGCCGGTTCCAAGCGCCGGTCAGCAGTGGCGGGCATACCTTCGGACGCCGGCGTTGTGCGCCGGCTACAGCAGCACGCGGAGAGGTCGCCCGGGTCAGGCCTACCAGTTCGTCAGTCTGAGCCGGCTTTGTCGGTGAGAACGGGGCTCTGGCCCACACTTTTGTGAAGCCAGGCCGTGGGCTACCAACGGCTACCCGAGGGCCGAGCGTCGGACTGCACGAACAGCGCCGGCCTCGACGGCGCCCACATGGTCGCAGTGATCATTCACGGAGATTGCGCCAGAGCCCCGTTCTCACCGACGGAGCCACCGCGTGGCCACGTGACGGCTCGACGAGGTCGAGCAGCAGCGACCGGAGCCGGTCGGCATGTCCAGGTCGAGGTGTCACGAATCCGTAGAGCGAGACGGGCTTGGCATCGGTGGAGGTTGTCATGTCATCCACCCTAGAATCTCTCATCAGTGTGAGATTCAAGCAGAGGTGGGACGGGTCACGTGAAGATCGGGGAGCTCGCTCGCAAGACGGGCGTGAGCGTGCGACTGTTGCGCTACTACGAGGATCAGCGGCTGCTGACATCGCATCGCATCGCACCGCAGGCGGCCACCGTCACTACCAGCCCGATGCGCCGACGACCGTCACCCGGATCCGAACGCTACTCGCCGCCGGACTGCCAACTCGGGTCATCCAGGAACTGATGCCCTGCTTCGTCGGCGACGCCGGCGAGTTGCAGCCATGCGTCCTTGACCACCTCCGGGCACAACTGGCCGAACTGGACTCGCGCATGGCCGATCTCGCCAGGGCCCGCGCCGCCCTGGGTGCAATCGTCGCCTCGACGACCGGCACCCCAGCACAGCAATAGAGCGCTCACTGAACTGCCGATGAGCGAGCACCGTCCCGTCCGGCCTCCCTCTGCTGACAGGCGGATAGCGGATCTAACATGTTGTGCGTGGGATCTCGGGCGAATGTGGCGGTCCGGCAGGACGGTGTCTGGACACACCGCGGCGGTGGCGGTCTGGGCTACAGCCTGGACACCTTGCTGGCCCTCGGGCCCGATCCCGCACTGGCGGCCTTCCTCTCGCCTACGTTTCCGGTGTGGCAGGAACATCAGTGGTACCGGGAGTCCTCATGCGAGTCCGGTGCACTGATCGACGTGGACGCCAAGGAACTGCTGGTGTTCTTGAACGTCGACTACGACGAGCGCTGCGCCTACCTTGACGCCTATCGACGGACCTGGCCCGGATGGAACGTCCGCTGGGCATACAACGGCATCGTCGACGTGACGGACGCGCTCGGGCTGGACCGTGCGGTCCTGACCCGCGAGGCGTGGGACGACACCGACCTGTTCCGTTGGGGCCGACCGGACCCGCAAGAGCCGCCGAAGCTGCACTACCTGATCACGATCGAGGATGCCGCGTACGGATTGGCCGACAATGTCGTGCGACCGTGGGCGCTCGGTCCCGCTGTCCTGGAGCAACTCGTGGACCTGCCGCGGCTGTCGACGTGGCCGGAAATACCCCGAGGCGGAATGCACGTGGATCCGGCCGACCACACCGTCGGCGTGTGGTCCATCGATCCGGTCTACGGACTGGTCGAACGCTGCGGCGAGCGTTGGCCCGGTTGGACGGTGGAGTTCTGGCACGACCGTTACGCCGAGCAGCAACGCCGCTGCGCAGGCACGTTCCGGTTCCCAGATCCTGGCCCCGCGGTAGACCTGTGCGGATACGCGATGGCAAAACGAGTCGTCGAGCACTGGATCTGCACAACACCGCAGTTCCTACCCCACATACCGATGAGAACCAGCTACGACGGCACCTACGGTATGCGCTACGCCGGCCTGACCGTCGCGGACCTGCAACGGCTCGGGGAACTCATCCTCGGCCCCGACCGTGACCCGAACACCGAACTCACCGTCCCGGACGACTGGCCACCACAGTGGACCGCCTGGCTCAAGGCCAACGACTGGTGCCGACCACTCGACGTCGCCGCCTACGCCCGCGAGCAGCTCCCCTTCTACCTTTGAACAACCGGACGCCGCGGCCCAAGAAAGACGCGAAATCAATCAGCGCACGCCTGCTCGCTGACGAAGACGCCCATCGTGCCGGCCGATCATGGCGTCCGCTCATGGCGCCGGTCGCGCGCCACAGCCGAGCGGAGATCGCCACAGTCCGTAATGGAGTGATCGATCAAAGCGCCCGGGGATCAGCAAGATAGGTGGTCAGGCCAGCGGTCCGCATCGTTACAGCCGCGGTCAGGCGGCGCATGGTCGCCGCGGTCACCCATGATGTCGCTGCTTCCAGCGGCACGAAGGCATATCGGCGCACCTCGTCCGGGCTTGGACGGACGTGTGCGCGCGATGGAGACTTCCGTTCGCGGGTCGACGAAATCGTGGGCCTTCTGATCGCCTCGGCACTGGGTGAGTGCGCCGGCGGGACCTGCGACTTCGAACTCGACAGCTACTGGTTCGGTGCCTCGATGACCAACAACATCGACTATGAGTTGGGTGTGCGCGGTGTGCAGTTCCGGGTGCGTGGTGATATGACAGTATGGAACTCCCCGGAAGGCACGAATTCCTACATGGGTGAGTACTGGGTCGAGGTGTACAAAGACTGGAACTTTGATGACGAAGACCAGATCTGGAACATTGGCTTCGCGCCGTACAACGCGATGGTCGACTACGGTGTCGCCAAGGACTTTGCAGTCAAGGGTTACACTAAGCAAAGTTATGGCATCTATCCAGGTTCGAAGAACCATGCGTAGATCGGGCGTTCGGCGCCGGCTTGTCGCTGGCGCCCTGGCGTTCACTACCGCCCTACCTGCCATGGTTGGCTGCGGAGTGTCATCGCATCGTGACAGCAGGGCATTTGACGGTGCGCGCCGTGACGTCAGCCTTGAAGCGCTCGCGGCCCAACTCGGTGTGACGATCCCGGAGTGCGCCGTCGGCATCCGATACTTCGCAAGCGACGGTATCCAGGACAACCTGTACCTACGTTTCACGGCCGACTCGCCCTGCTTCTCCCGTTACCGCGAACGGCAGAGACTATCCGACAAGTCCGCTGGACCTGTCCAACCCCTCAGCTTTGCTGCCTCAGACGTCAAGGGTTTGGACTGGGGAATTCGGGAGGGAGTCGAATTTGACTTCTACCTGGCTGACGTGACGGGAACTCATCGTGATGTGGAGCTCTCGGTCTATCGCGACGAGGTCGATCAGCTGGTGTTGGTCTACGCGTTCGAGATGTGATCGATGGGCGAAGGTGTGCGAACCGGGGACATTCCGAACACGGGGTTCCGGGGACATGCCGAACACGACCTGTGTGCCCGGCCAGGACCGCCCGGAGCGTTTTCGCACCCCACCGGCCGTTCCGGTCCTTGTGCAACCGCACGATCTCGTCCTCGAGCACCGCGGGCGTCACTGCCGGGCTGGACAACGGCCGCCGCGACCGCGGCACCAACCCGGCCGCACCGTCGACCCGGTACCTGCCTACGGCGGCGCCCGCAACGGAACAGTTACCTGGCCCAGCAGCCAGGGCTTCCTCGGCGCCACCGCCGACAGCGTCGGCCTGCTGCAGCTCGGTCAGCGCACGTACGACTCGGCACTCGGCCGGTTCATCTCCGTTGACCCGCTGATTAACCTGGCCGACCCACAGCAGATGAACGGATACGCATACAGTCACAACAACCCGGTGAGCTCAGCGTACGGTCCGGCGACTCGGGAGAAGCGTACCGATGGGCATCAGCTTGGGCGGCGACGGGGGCGGGGCTCGTCGGGTGGGCGGTGCCAGGAGCGGTCGACGGCGACGTGCCACCAATCCGGCAGGGGGCCGGCGAGCAGGCCGCCCGTCGGCTGGTCCGGGTGCAGGCCGAGCGGCCGCAGCGCGCCGGCGGCGACGTGCAGACGGAACCAGCCGAGGGGGCGGCCGTAGTCGTCCCGGCCGCACATCACGTCGATCCTGACCTGGTCGTCAGAGAACGGCATCCAGTCGATGCCGTTCTCGCGCAGTCAAAATCGCAGCGCCGCCTGGGGCGACGGAGCGCCGGGAAGGCACTTGTAGCTGAACAGCGGGACCCAGTCGGTGTCCTGACCCATGCGTCCATGATGCCTCACCGGACTCATGCTCCACGTGTTCGGGCAGTGCAGCGGGATCGGCGTGAGCGCATGTGCGGTGCATCCGCGCGCGCGACGCAAGGCCCTGCCGCGGCTGCAAGGCAGAGGTTCAGCCGCAGCCGTACCTCTATCCGGTCGCCGTCGGTGAACGAGGCGACCTCGTCCAGATCGCCCTGCAGGATCTCGTCGATCACCGACCGGACCGGATCAAGCTTTGGCGCCTGCGCCGTGCGCGGCGCGGGCATCGCCGAGCGCCGCGCCTCCCGCACCCATGCGCCCGCAATGGTGGGTACATCGTGACATAGGGTGCGGTGATGGCCGACGACTGGACGCCCCCGGAGCGCGGGCGTTGCACCTGCGCGGTCCACCTGGAGCAGGTGCTGGACGTGGTGGTGCAGGCGGCCCGTCCGGACCTCGCACCAATGACGGTCGCCGAACTGCTGGGCTCCGGCGATCTCAAGGCCGATCCGCTCTCGGCGACGGCCCGTCGATCGGGTGCTGCCGGCTACCACTGGTCGCTCTGGGTCGGTGACACCGCTCGCGGGTACTACGACGACCGCGCGTCGCTGCAGCTCGACCAGGGGATCCTGGCGGCGCCAGGGGTCGTGACCGTCGAGTGGATCGAACGGGAGGAGTTCATCGTCGGTGCGCCAACGCTGTGTGCCGACGGGATGACCGCCGTGGTCGCCGGCGTGCTCGCAGATCCACGGGTCCGCAGGTAGAGCAGCTGCCTGCCAGACGCCGATCTTGGTCCCGCTCATGGTGCCGGTCGTGCGTTGCCCCTCTACAGCTTTGCCGCAGTGCGTGTCCACCGGAGTATCCGCAGAGGGTCCCGGGCTCGCTGCGTATCGGCGCCGGGCCGGTGCACGCGCGTAGCCGCGGATCCCACGCTCCGACCGAGCGAAGATAGTCATTGTCTCCGGCGGCGACTCGGCATCGCTGGTGCGCGCCTGTGCAGAGAACACGTCCACTGAGGGCTGGGCGGCGCCCTGCGCGCGGTGGTCCTCGGCCGCCTCGACGAGAGAGGCTCGACGGTCGGTTCGAGCAGGCATCTGCTGTATGCGACCCGCTGACCTCAGCTCTTGCAGCCCGACGAGCCGGTCGGCTCGCCGTACTTGACGACCTCCACCTTGACGTGGGTGTCCTTCGCCGCCGCGGTGCCCGCCTTCGGTGACTGCGCCACGACCAGCCAGTTGCGGTCCAGGACCTGCCGCCGTCCCTGCGAGGTGTGGTCCTTGGAGTCGGTGGGGTAGCCGGCGTCCTTGAGCTTGTCCTGCGCCTCCTGCAGGTTCATGCACATGACGTCCGGCACCGTGCCGGCGCCGCCGCTTGCGCCGCCCTCGCCGTCGGAGGGTTTGCGCACGCGCAGGGTGAGCTCGGTGTTGGCGTGCACCGTCGTGCCCTCGGCCGGGGTCTGCGACGCGACCACCCAGTTCTTCGGGTCCAGCACGCGGCGGTCCTGGCCGGTGTCGTCGACGAGGTGGATGTTGCGCAGGCCCAGCTGGTTGAGCCTGGTCTGGGCGTCCGGCAGCCGCTTGCCCTTCAGGCCGGGCATCTTCGCGTCGAACTGGGACGCCTTCGGGGCGGCCTTGTTGCCCCAGTCGTGCTGCAGCGGGTGCAGGACGCAGGACGCGAACGTGCTCAGCGTCAGGCAGCCGTTGGAGTCGAACTTGACCACGCCCCAGGTGATCGCGGCGAGCGCCACCCACTCGAAGACCCCGCCGAGGAGCTGGGCGCCGACGAGCCGGCCGCCGGCGCCGAGGATGAACGGCGGGTCGGCGACGACGGGGTACGCGACCCCGGCGGCGCGGTGCTCCACGACCAGGCGGACGGTGCCGCCGTGCACCTCGTAGTGCGACGGGACGAGCTTGCCGTTGGCGTCGTACGCCCATGAGGGCGGGATCGCGCCGACGGTCTTGTCCTTCGACCGCAGCACGACGCCGCCGCCGGCGAGCTGCGCGGTGGCGCCGGAGACCGTGGTGTCGAACGATGTCGGCGCCGCGGCGCTCTTGACGACGTAGAAGATGCGCGCCGCCTCCGGTGCGAGCACCTGCTCGGCGACGTCGGTGCCGCTCACGGCGTCGCGGAAGACGACGACGCCCTTCGCCGCGGTGCCGCCGCCGCCCTTGCCGGTGGTGCGCGCGGTGAGGGTCACGGCGCCGTCGTGCAGCACGACGCCCTGGCCGAGGTCGTCGGTGACGCGTGCGGACGTCGAGCTGTGCGACAGCGTGAGGCTGTGCTGGTCGGCCTTGACCGCCCGGTCGCCGGATTGGTCGAGCACGTCGGCGAAACTGCGGGGCGGCTTCGCGTAGGAGGGCACCTTGGCGGCCGAGCCGTCCTGGTCCGGGGTGCAGGCGCTGGTGCTGACGAGCGCCATGCACACCACGACGAGCAGGAATCGACGTGGTTCGCTGCGACCCATGAACGCAGTGTGCATGACGCCCGCCACCGAACGCTACGGCGTGCGCACGTACGGGTCTGGTGAAAGCACCAGTCTTCAGGACGTGGCGGCGGCCTTGAGGGCGTCGGCCCGGTCGGTGCTCTCCCACGTGAACTGCGGCAGTTCGCGGCCGAAGTGACCGTACGCGGCGGACTCGCGGTAGATGGGCCGCAGCAGGTCCAGGTCCCGCACGATCGCGGCCGGGCGCAGGTCGAAGACCTGCCGGATCGCGGCCTCGATCCGCTCGACCGGCACCGTCTCGGTCCCGAACGTCTCCACGAACGTGCTGACCGGCTGGGCGGTGCCGATGGCGTAGGCGACCTGCACCTCGCAGCGCTCGGCGAGGCCCGCGGCCACGACGTTCTTGGCGACCCAGCGCATCGCGTACGCCGCGGAGCGGTCGACCTTCGACGGGTCCTTGCCGGAGAACGCGCCGCCGCCGTGGCGGGCGTAGCCGCCGTACGTGTCAACGATGATTTTGCGGCCGGTGAGGCCGGCGTCGCCCATCGGGCCGCCGATCTCGAAGCGGCCGGTCGGGTTGACCAGCAGGCGGTAGCCCTCGTGGTCCAGGCCCAGCAGCGCCAGCTCCGGGTCGACGACGTTGGCCTTGATCTCCGGGGCGAGCAGCGCGTCGAGGTCGACGTCGCCGGCGTGCTGCGTCGACACCACGATCGTGTCGACCCGCACGGGGCGGTGCCCGTCGTATTCGATCGTGACCTGCGTTTTGCCGTCGGGGCGCAGGTACGGCATGGTGCCGTCCTTGCGCACCGCGGCCAGGCGCAGCGCGAGGCGGTGCGCCAGCGCGATCGGCAGCGGCATCAACTCCGGCGTCTCGCCGCACGCGAAGCCGAACATCATGCCCTGGTCTCCGGCGCCCTGGCCGTCCAGATCGTCGCCGGTGTCGCCGACCCGCCGCTCCAGCGCGGTGTCGACGCCCTGCGCGATGTCGGGTGACTGCGCGCCGAGGGAGACGCTGACGCCGCAGGACGCACCGTCGAAGCCCTTCGCGGACGAGTCGTAGCCGATGCCGAGGATGACCTCCCGCACGATCGCCGGGACGTCCGCGTAGCCGGCCGTGGTCACCTCACCCGCGAGGTGGACCTGGCCGGTGGTGATGAGGGTCTCGACCGCGACCCGGCTGCGCGGGTCCTGGGCCAGCAGGGCGTCCAGGACGCCGTCGCTGATCTGGTCGGCGATCTTGTCCGGGTGTCCTTCGGTGACCGACTCGGACGTGAACAGTCGTCTGGTCATGGGCAGCTCCTTGCGAGGGGAGGGGCGGGTCAGGGGAGTTCGACGACGAGCGCGGCATAGGAGAGCCCGGCGCCGAAACCGGTGAGCAGCGCCGGACCGGACGGGGCCGGCGCGTCGCCGGTGAGCATGGCGTGCAGGGCGAGTGGGATCGACGCGGCGGAGGTGTTGCCGGCCGTGACGACGTCGCGGGCGACCCGCACGGCGTCGGGCAGCCGCAGCGCTGCCGCGAGCTTGTCGACGATGCGCAGGTTCGCCTGGTGCGGCACGAACGCGGCTAGGTCCGCCACGCCGAGCCCGGCCGCCTCGACGGCGGCGCGGGCGGTCGGTGCGATCTTCTGGATCGCCCAGCGGAACACCTCCTGACCGGCCATGCGCATGGTCGGCCAGAAGTCGGGCTTGTCGCGGACGGCGAGCCAGGAGTCGGTGTGCGCGATGAGGCCGCTGCGGGCCCCGTCGGAGCCCCACACGACCGGCCCGATCCGCGGCCTGGCGTCGGGGCCGATGAGCACGGCTCCGGCGCCGTCGCCGAACAGGAAGGCGGTGGAGCGGTCCCGCGGGTCGATGATGTCGGTCATCCGCTCCGCGCCGATGACCAGCGTGTACCCTGCCGTCCCGGCCCGCACGAGGGCGTCGGCGACGGCGAGACCGTGGCAGAAGCCGGAGCAGGCGGCACCGACGTCCAGGGCGGCGGCGGCCACCGCGCCGGTGCGGTGCGCGATCTCCGGCGCGATCGGCGGGGACTGCTGGAGGTTGGACATCGACGCGACGATCACCGTGTCGACCCGGTCGGCGGGCACCCCGGCGAAGGCGAGCGCGTCCTTGGCGGCGGCGGTCGCCATGCTGGCCACGGTCTCGTCCGGCCGGGCGTGGCGGCGCGACACGATCCCCGACCGTTGCCGGATCCACTCGTCCGAGGAGTCGATCGGACCACAGACCTCGTCGTTGGTCACCACCCGGTCGGGGCGGTAGGCGCCGACTCCGAGGAGTCGGGCGCCGCCCGGGGGACAGCTGATCTGGACGGCTGGCATGCGGCTCCTCGGTGGCTACGGACGGCGGTCAGGCCGGCGCGGTCGCGCGGCTGCCCGCCGCGGGGCGGCGTCGCGGACGGGGATCATGACCCGCTCGCGTGCCCTCCAGTGTGTCCGGTGCCGTTTCGGCAGGATCAGCGGGCAGGTCCGGCGCCAGTTCGGCGTCGTGCACGCCCATACCGTCCTCGATGCGTCCGGCGATCTCCACGCACCAGTCGGCCTCGCACTCGAACCACCGCAGGGCCCGCTCCAGCTGCCAGTCGACGTGCTCGGGCCGGCCGGCGGCACCCTCCTCGAGGTCGCGGCGCTGCTGCTCGGCATGGGACCACAGGATCCCGGCCCGGGTCCGCAGCGCCCGCACCGCCTCGGCGCGCGGCAGCGCCGGCAGGAACGACAGCGCCGAGAGGAACGGGTCGCTCGGCAGCTGGTACTGCCACCAGTACCGCCGCAGCAGCACCCGGAACTCCCGCATGCCTGCCGGCGTGGTCCGGTAGGTGGTGCGCTCGGGCCGTCCGCCGTTGCGTTCCGTGTTCACCGGCTCCAGCAGGCCCTCTTCGGTGAGCTTGCGCAGCGCGTGGTAGATCGATCCCGCAGGGACGCTCATCGCTGGTCGTCCGTCATAGGCCAACAGCCCGCGGCGGATGTCATGACCGTGCACCGGCTGGAGCGATGACACCAGGCCGAGCACCATGAGTCGCATGGTCGACACCGCCGGAGCGTAGCCAGCGATGTGCCCTGTCCACCGGGATCCGCACACAACGTGTGGCGTGACGCCAGATCTCGATCATCGGTCGGCGGGGGCGGGCGCGGGGAACCGCGCGGGGGTGAGGTGCCTGGACCGCAGTGGGGTGCACAGCCCGGCGGCGACCACCACCAGGAACGATACCCCGACCGCGATGAGCGGGCCGTGCACCCCCACGTGCGCCACCGAGGCGGTGAGCACCAGCGCGCCGACCGGCCCGAACGCGTGGTGGACCATCCAGAACCCGGCCGTCACCCTTCCGAGGAGGTGGTCTGGGGTGACCGTCTGGCGCAGCGACGCTGAGCTGATCGCCGCCATCGTCTCCCCGAACGCGAACGCCACCGCCGCGACGACGACCACGACCAGGTTGAACACCAGCCCGGCGGCCGCGATGGCGACCCCGCAGGCGAGGTACGCGGCGAGCCACGCCGGGCCGAACCCGAGCCGCCGGCGGACCGCGGGGGTGATCAGCGCGGCCACGATCGCGCCGACGCTGGCCGCGCCGAGCAGCCCGCCGACGACCCGGTCGCCCTGACCGAGGTCGTGCCGCACGTAGTAGATGAAGACGTCGACCAGGCCGAGGCTGAGGAAGGTGACCGGGGTGTAGAGCAGGGTGATGGCCCGCAGGACCGGGGTGTGCCACAGGAACCGCACCCCGACGGCCAGGTCCCGCCACACGGCCGCCGCCGGCCCGGCAGCGGGATCAGTGGTCGATGGGCGCAGCCGGATCAGCAGCAGTCCCACCACCGACACGCCGAACGTCGCGGCGTCCACGGCGATCGCGGTCACCGGCCCGGCCAGCCCGGCGATCAGGCCGGCGGCCATCGGCCCGAGCACGAAGCCCGCGCCGTACGTGGCCTGCAGCCGGCTGTTGGCGGCGGTGATCTGCTCCCGCGAGACGATGTTCGGCACCGCCGCGGAGCAGGCGACGTCGAACACCATCGTGAACACGGCGGCGGCCGCGATCACCGGGTACAGCAGCCACAGCTGCTCGCCGGCCGTCCACCAGACCGCCGGCACCGCCGCGTAGAGCAGCAGGCGGGCCAGGTCGCACCAGATCATCAGCCGCCGCCGGTCGACCCGGTCGACGAGGACGCCCGCGAACAGGCCGCTGGCGACGGTGCCGGCCCCGGCGAGGCCGGTGATGAGCCCCATCTGTGCCACCGAACCGGTCGCGTGCAGCACCAGCAGCGGGATCGCGACGAGCGAGAAGGAGCTGCCGAACGTCGACAGGGCCTGCACGGTCCAGAAGATGCCGAAGTCGCGGTTGCGCCGCAGCGGCACCGGCCCGGCGGCCTGGTGCGGATCGATTCCGGATCGGGTCATCGGCGTCGCCTTCAGTCCATCCTCTCGGCAGCTGTCCGCGCGACGGTACCGCCGTGGCGGGCCGGTCACGGCCTCCGGCGGCGTGCCGGGAGGCGGGCCTAGCGATTCGCCTAGTGCTGCCGCCCTCGACTTGAGCGGGGGTCGGCGGCTGCGGTCTGATGGCCGCAACGTGTTCCCCGCCGGGCCGGGTGACGCTCCGGCGGGGAACACGTGGTGCCAGGCCGGTCACCTGCTCCGTGCGGTGGCCGGCTGAGCCGCTCGCCCGGCCGTGGGCGGCGCCCGCTGCCGGGCCCGTCGCGGTGCCACCACGGAGAGGTCCGGACACTGTGGACGATCGTCCCCGCCAGGTGCAGCAGGCCGACCCGGTCCTGCGCATGCTCGACGTGCACCTGCGGGTGATGAGCCAGGCCCATGCGCTGCTCACCGCCGCGCCCGCACCAGCCACGGCCGCCGCACCCCTCACCGCCACGCCCGCCGTGCCCAGCGCTGCCACGCCCGCGGTGCCCCTCACCGCCACGCCTGCGGTGCCCCTCACCGCCACGCCCGCGGTGCTCAGCGCCGCCGCACCCGCGCCCCCGACCACCATCGCACCCGCGCCCGTGAACGCCGCGCCGCCCGAGGCGCCGGCCGGGCCGTATCCGCTCAGCGACGCGCAGCGCGACATCTGGTTCCTGGACCAGATGAGCGCCGATCACTCCCGTGCCTACAACGAGTCCGTGATGATCGTGATGCGCGGACCCCTGGACGAGCCCGCGCTGCGCGCCGCCCTCACCGACGTCGTCGCCCGCCACGACAGCCTCCGCACGGTGTTCGCCACCGACGGCGGCAGCCAGCGCGTCCTGCCGCCGGCCGCCCCCGCCGTGCCGCTGGTCGACCTCACCGCCGACCCGGGCGGGCTGGAAGCGTGGCTGGACGAACGGGCCGGCGACGCCTACGACCTCGCCGCCGGGCCGCTCTTCCGGGCGCACCTGCTGCGCCTGGAGCCGCAGCTGCACCACCTGCACCTCGCCGTGCACCACAGCGTCATCGACGGCTGGTCCTTCGGCGTGCTCATCGACGAGCTGCTCGCCCTCTACCCGGCGCACCGCGACGGCACCCGCCCGGCCCAGCCGCCCGCGCCGCACTTCCGCGACTACGTCGAGCACCTGCGCCGGCGCGCCGGCGGCCCCGAGGGTGCGGCCGACACCGCGCACTGGGACCGGCGGTTCGCCGACGGGTTCCCGGTCCTGCGGCTGCCGTCGCAGCGGCCCCGCTCGGCGAAGACCGCCCGGGCCGGCGGCCGCGTCGAGCACGCCCTGTCCGCGGCGGTGTCCGCCCTCGTCACGGCGCGCGCACCGGCGCTCGGCTGCACCCCGTTCACCGTCCTCTTCGCCGCCTACGCCGGGCTGCTGCACCAGCTCAGCGGCCAGGGCGCCCTGGTCGTGGGGGTGCCGCTGGCGCAGCGGGACCTGCCCGGCGGCACCCACCTCGTCGGCAACTGCAGCACCGTGCTGCCCGTGCTCAGCCGCGTGCCGCAGGACGGCACCGTGCAGGAGCACCTGCGGGCCGTGCAGCGCGCGCTCGTCGAGGACTACCAGCATCCGGGCTTCTCCGTGCGGGCCGTCCGGGACCGGCTGCCGGTCAGCCTGGCGCCGGGGGAGCGGATCTTCGGCTCGTTCTTCAACCTCGACCGGCCGCTGCGCATCCCGGAGGTGCCGGGCCTGGACCTGGCGCTGCTGCGGACCACCCGCCGGTTCTCCAAGGCGGACTTCGAGGTCGACATCCTCGCGATGCCCGGGCAGCACATCATCACCTGCGAATACGACGCCGAGCTGTTCGACGGGGCGACGATCCGCGGCCACCTGCACCGCTACGAGCAGCTCCTGCAGGACCTGCTGCGGGACCCCGAGGCACCGGTCCGGCCGTTGCTGCTGCCGGCCCAGCCCGAGACCCAGCCCGAGACCCAGCCCGCGGCGGAGGAAACGTTGCCGGGGCTGTTCGAGGCGCAGGCCCGGCGGACGCCCGACGCGATGGCGCTGATGTGCGGCGACGAGGTCCTCAGCTACGCCGAGCTCGACGCCCGCGCCGACCGGCTGGCCCGGCTGCTGCGCTCGCACGGAGCCGGCCCCGAACGTATCGTCGCGCTCGCCCTGCCCCGCTCCACCGACCTCGTCGTCGGTGCGCTCGCGGCCGGCAAGGCCGGCGCGGCGTTCCTGCCGGTGGACACCGACCACGCCGCCGACCGCGTCGGGGTGCTGCTCGACGACGCCCGGCCGGTCGTGGTCCTCACCGTCGCCGCGGCCGCCGCCGTCGTGCCCGCCGGACCCGGTCGGCACGTCGTGGTCCTGGACGACCCGGCGGTGCGGGCGAGCCTCGCCGCCGCCGCGGCGCCCGTCGGCGACGCCGAACGCGGCCTGCTGCCGGCGCACCCGGCGTACGTCATCTACACGTCCGGCTCGACCGGCCGGCCCAAGGGCGTCGTCGTGCCGCACGCCGGGATCGTCAACACGCTGCGCTGGTGGCAGCGGGAGCAGCCGCTGGACGGCCGCGACCGCACCATGCTCAAGACGCCGCTGACCTTCGACCCGTCGGTGCACGAGCTCTTCTGGCCGCTGACCGTCGGCGCCGTCCTCGTCGTCGCCGCGCCCGACGGGCACCACGACCCGCGTTACCTGGTGTCGCTCATCCAGCGGGCCGGGGTCACGTCCGTGCAGTTCGTGCCCAGCACCCTGCGGGAGTTCCTCGACGAGCCCGGCGCCGGCGCGTGCGCGACGCTGCGGCACGTCCTGTGCGGCGGGGAGACGCTGCCGGTCGGGCTCGTCCAGCGGTACTTCACGGTCCTGGCCGCGCCGCTGTACAACCTCTACGGGCCGACGGAGTGCTCGATCGAGTCGACGTTCTGGCACTGCCGCCCCGACCCGGGCACCACGACCGCGCCGATCGGCGGGCCCGTCACCGGCGCCCGGCTGTACGTCCTGGACCGCGACCTGCGCGACGTCGGGCCGGGTGCCGTCGGCGAGCTGTACATCGCCGGCGCCGGCCTCGGCCGCGGCTACCTCAACCGGCCCGACCTGACCGCCGCCGCCTTCGGGCCCGACCCGTTCGGCCCGTCCGGCACGCGCATGTACCGCACCGGTGACCTCGTGCGCCGCGACGCCGCCGGCGACCTCGAGTTCATCGGCCGCACCGACGCGCAGGTCAAGGTCCGCGGCGTGCGGGTCGAGCCGGGCGAGGTCGAGGCGGTGCTGCGCACGCTGCCGGAGGTCGCCGACGCCGCCGTGCTCATCCGCACCGCCGGCGAGGACCGGCAGCTCATCGCCTACCTCGCCGCCGACCCGGCCGTCATGGCCGACCCGGCGGCGCTGCTGCGTCGGCTCAGCGACCGGCTCCCGCCGGCGATGCTGCCCACCCGGTTCGTCGCCGTGCCCGCCCTGCCGCAGCTCACCAGCGGCAAGACCGACCGGCAGGCGCTCGCCGCCCTGCCGCTGGAGCCGGCGGCCCGCAGCGTCGGGCGCGCCGCCCGTACCCCCGCAGAACGACAGATGCTGGCGCTCTGGACCGACCTGTTCGGCCGCGACGACATCGGCGTCGACGACGACTTCTTCGCCCTGGGCGGTCACTCGCTGATCGCCACCCGGCTCGTCGGGCGGGTGCGGTCCGCGTTCGGCGTCGAGCTGCCGGTCCGCGCACTGTTCGAGGCCCCCACCGTCGCGGGCGTCGCCCGCACCGTCGCGTCCCTGACCGGGTCGGACCGCCCGGCGCTCGTGGCACTGTCCACATCGGACCGGCAGGCGGCGCCGCTGTCCTACGGCCAGCAACGCCTGTGGTTCCTGCACCGGCTCTTCGGCGCGAGCTCCACCTACAACATGGCCATGTCGCTGCGGCTCACCGGCCCCCTCGACGTCACCGCGCTGCGCCAGGCGTTCGGCGACCTCGCGACCCGGCACGAGACGCTGCGCACCACCGTCGAGCCCGGCCCGGCCGACGACAGCGACGGCGGCGCCCGGCAGCGGATCGCGGCGCCCGGCACGCTGCCCGCCGAGGTCACCGTCGTCGACGTCGAGCGCGACGGTGTCCCCGCCGCCGTCGCCGCGGCCGGGGAGTACGCCTTCGACCTCGCCGCCGAGGCGCCCATCAGGGTGTGGGTGTTCGCGGTGGCCGCCGACGAGCACGTCGTCACCGTCGTCGTGCACCACGTCGCCGGCGACGCCTGGTCGATGGAGCCCCTCGCCCGGGACCTCGCCGTCGCCTACGCCGCCCGGCGCGACGGCCGGGCGCCCGGCTGGGCGCCGCTGCCGGTGCAGTACGGCGACTACGCCGTGTGGCAGCGCCGGCTCATCGGCCGCGAGGACGATCCCGACAGCCAAGCCGCCCGCCAGCTCACCTTCTGGCGGCAGGCCCTGGACGGGCTGCCGGGCGAGCTGATCCTGCCCGCCGACCGGCCCCGCCCGCCGGAGCCCAGCTACGACGGCGCCACCGTCGCCTTCGAGATCCCCGCCGCGCTGCACGCCCGCCTCGAGACCCTCGCCCGCGCCGGCGACGCCAGCGTGTTCATGCTGCTGCAGGCCGCCCTCGCGGTGCTGCTCACCCGCCTCGGCGCCGGCACCGACGTGCCCGTCGGCAGTCCCGTCGCCGGCCGGACCGACCCGGCCCTCGACCAGCTCGTCGGGTTCTTCGTCAACACCCTCGTGCTGCGCACCGACACCTCCGGCGACCCTACGTTCACCGAGCTGCTCGGCCGGGTCCGGGACTGGAACCTTGCCGCCTACGCCAACCAGGACCTGCCCTTCGAACGGCTCGTCGAGGCGCTGAACCCGCCCCGCGTCGCGTCCCGGCACCCGCTCTTCCAGGTGATGCTGTCGCTGGAGAACACCACCCCGGTCGACATCACCCTCGACGGGCTCACGCTGCGCGAGGAGCCGCACCCGTCGACGACCGCGAAGTTCGACCTCACCTTCTCGCTGCGGGAGCGCGGCCCGGCCGCCGGCATCGAGGGCGAGCTCGAGTACAGCACCGACCTCTACGACCAGCGGACCGCCCGGCTGCTGGCCGAACGCTTCCAGGGCGTGCTCGCCGCCGTCGCCGCCGACCCCGCGCTGCGGGTCGCGGACGTGCCCGTCCTCGCCGCCGGCGAGGAGGCGCACCTGCTGGCCGCCGGGCGTGGCAACCCCACCGGCGGCGACCGTGCCGCAACGGTCCTGTCCGCCGTCGAGGAGCAGGTGCGCCGGGTGCCCGCGGCCCCGGCCGTCACCGACGGCACCACGACCCTGACCTACGCGCAGTTGTGGGAGCGCGCGGGCCGGATCGCGGGTGCCCTCCACGCCGCCGGCGTCGGCGCTGATGACGTCGTCGCCATCCTGCTGGACCGGTCCGCCGACACGGTCGCCGCCGTGCTCGGGGTGTGGCGCGCGGGCGCGGCGTTCACCGCCCTGGACGCCGGCTGGCCCGCGGCCCGGCGCGCCGACGTCCTCAGCGCCGCCGCGCCCGTCGCGGTGCTGACGACCCGCACCCGGCTCGCCGACCTGCCACCGGCCGCCGGCACCGTGCTGTGCCTCGACGACGCCGCCACCTGGTCCACAGTGGACATTGCCGCCACGGTACCGGCGGACGCGCTCGCCTACGTGCTCTTCACCTCCGGCTCCTCCGGGCGGCCGAAGGGTGTGATGGTCCACCACCGCGGCCTGCGCAGCGCGTTCGACGGCTGGGTCGAGGCGTACCGGCTGCCGCAGCGGGTCACCTCGGTGCTGCAGATGGCGGCGTTCGGGTTCGACGTGTTCGCCGGGGACCTCGTGCGGGCACTCGGCACCGGCGCGCGGCTCGTGCTGTGCCCGCGTGAGGTCCTGCTCGACCCGCGGGCGCTGCTGGACCTGATCCGCCGGGAACGCATCGACTTCGCCGAGTTCGTGCCGGCCGTCGCGCGGGCGCTCACCGCGCACGCCGAGGCCGTCGGCGCCCGCCTCGACGGGCTGCGGCTCATGGTCGTCGGCTCCGACACCGTCTACCGCGACGAGCTCGCCGCGATGCGCGACCTGCTCGGCCCGGACGCCGACGTCGTCAACTCCTACGGCCTGACCGAGGCCACCGTCGACTCGACGTGGCTGACCGTCGACGCCGCCGGCGCCGGCGACCACCGGGCGCTCATCGGCGGCCCCTACCCCAACGCCACGGTGCTCGTCCTGGACGAACGGCACCGGCTCGTGCCGCCCGGCGTCCCCGGCGAGCTGTACATCGGCGGCACCGCCGTCGCGCGCGGCTACCTCGGCGCTCCCGCGCTCACCGCCGAACGGTTCGTGCCCGACCCGTTCCACGCCGGGCAGCGGCTGTACCGCACCGGCGACGTCGTGCGCTGGCGGCAGGTCGGCGCGGACCCCGTTCTGGAGTACCTCGGCCGCGCCGACAACCAGGTGAAGCTCCGCGGCTACCGGATCGAGACCGGCGAGGTCGCCGCGGCCGTGCGCCAGGTCGCCGGCGTCGACGCGGTCGCGGTCCTCGTGCGCCCCGGGCCCGGCGGCGGCCCGCGGCTCGTGGCCTACCTGGCCTCCGGCCACCGGCCCGAGGACGCGCCGGTGGCGCACTGGCACACCGCGCTCGGCCGGCGGCTGCCGCGGTACATGGTCCCCGACGGGTTCGTCGTGCTGCCCCGGCTGCCGCTCAGCGCCAACGGCAAGGTCGACGAGCGGGCGCTGCGGGACCGCCCGGACAGCGAGGTCACCGTCGCCGCCGGGCCGTACACCGCCCCACGGACCCCGATCGAGCAGCAGCTCGCCGACGTGTGGGCCGAGGTCCTCGGGATCGAACGGGTCGGCGTCGACGACGACTTCTTCGCCCTCGGCGGCCACTCGCTGCTCGCGATGCGGCTCGTCGCCCGCACCGGCGAGAAGCTCGGCGTCGACCTGCCGCTCGCCGCGCTCTTCCGGCACCCCACGATCGCCGCGATCGCCGCCGACCTCGCCGCACCGTCGACACCAGCGGCGGCGTCGGCCTTCACCACCGCCGGGATCACCCCCGTCGCCCGCCACCGCCGCCCGTGACCCCGTCCGTGACCCCGCCTGTGACCCCGTCCGTGACCGCCTTTGCCTGCCGGACCTCGCTGGCGCAGGACCGCATGTGGTTCTTCGAGCAGCTGGTGCCGGGGACCGCCACGTACAACCTCGGCGGTGCGGTCGACATCGACGGCACCCTGCACGCCGGTCACCTCACCGAGGCGCTGCGCGTCTGCGTGCAGCGGCACGAGTCGCTGCGGACCACGTTCGAGGCCACCGACACGGGCGCGCGGCAGCTCGTCCACGACACCGCCGAGCCGGACCTGCGGCACGTCGACCTCACCGGGCTCGACGAGGCCGCGGCGGAGGCCGAGGCGGACCGGGTCGCCGCCGCCGAGGTCGCGGCGCCCTTCGACCTGCGGCGGCTGCCCCTCGCGCGGTTCGTGCTGCTGCGGCTCGGCGCCCGCCGGCACGTGCTGACGCTCACCTTCCACCACATCGTCACCGACGACTGGTCGCTGGGCATCTTCACCCGCGAGCTCGGCGCCGTCTACACTGCGCTCAGCGCCGGCGTCGCGCACCGGCTGCCGGCGCTGCCACTGCAGTACGCCGACTACGCCGGCTGGCAGCGCGACCTCGTGGAGCAGGGCGCCGTCCAGGACCAGCTGACCTACTGGCGCGACCGGCTCGACGGCGCCGCCACCCTCGACCTGCCGACCGACCGGCGCCGCCCCGCCGAGGAGTCCCATCACGGCGCCGGGGTGCGGGTGGAGCTCGATCCGGCGCTCGCCGAGCGGCTGCGCGGGCTGAGCCGCGGCGAGGGCGTCACCCTGTTCATGACGCTGCTGGCCGGCTTCACCGTCATGCTCGGCCGCTGGGCCGGGCAGACCGACGTCGTGGTCGGCACCCCGATCGCCAACCGCCCCCGCCGGGAGCTGCACGACATCGTCGGGCTCTTCGTCAACATGCTGGCGCTGCGCACCGACCTCGGCGGCGCGCCGACGCTCCGGGAGGTGCTGCGGCGCACCGCCGCCACCTGCACCGCCGCCTACGAGCACCAGGACGCGCCCTTCGACCACGTCGTCACCGCCGCCGGTGACCGCGCCGCCGGCCGGCATCCGCTCTTCCAGGTGCTGTTCCAGGTCCTCGAGGACGACCTGCGCGGCTTCGGCCTGCCCGGCGCCACCGTCCGGGCCCGCGACGGCGCCGGGCACACCGTGAAGTTCGACCTGTCGTGCACCGTCGTGGACACCGGCCGCACGCTCGTCGCGGAGCTGCAGTACGCCACCGACCTGTGGGACGAGCCGTCGGTGCGGCGGATGCTGGACGCGTGGGTGCGGGTCCTGCGGGCGATGGCGGCCCGCCCCGACCTCGGCGCCGACGAGGTGCCGCTCATGTCGGCGGCCGCGCTCACCGACGCCGTCCGGACCTGGAACCCGCCCCCGCGCACGTCGTCGCTGACCCTGGACGGCGGGTTCGCCGAGCAGGTCGCGCTGCGGCCGGACGCGGTCGCGCTCAGCGGCCCGGACCGGCGGTGGACCTACCGTGACCTGGACGCCGAGACCTCCCGGGTCGCCGCGGCGCTGCGGTCCGCCGGGGTCGGCGCCGACGACCCGGTCGGAGTGCACCTCGGCCGCTGCCCCGAGCTCGTCGTGGCGATGCTGGGCGTGCTGAAGGCCGGCGGCGGCTACCTCGTGCTCGACCCGTCACTGCCGCCGTCGAGGCTGCGGTACCTCGCCGCCGACGCCGGGGTCCGCGCCGTGCTCAGCGCCACCCCGGTCGCCGGCCTCTTCACCGGCGTCCCGATCCTGCCCATGGACCACCTCGACGGCAGCGGCGGAGACGGTGCGCCCCGCGGCGCCGGGTTCGTGGACGGACTGGCGAACATCGTCTACACCTCCGGGTCGACCGGCGAGCCGAAGGGCGTCGCCGTCACCCACCGCGGCGTCGTCAACCTCGTCACCGGCGACCACGCGGCGGTGACGGCCGGCGACGTCGTGCTGCTGACCGCGGACCCGTCGTTCGACACCACCACGGTCATGGTGTGGTCGGCGCTGCTCAACGGCGCCCACCTCGCCGTCGTCCCCGCCGACCAGCCGCTGGACGCCGCAACCATCCGGGCGGCGGTCACCGGGCACGGCGCGAGCGTGGTGCGGCTGACCCCGGCCCTGTTCCACCTGGTCGCCGACACCGACCCGGCCGCCTTCGACGGGGTCCGGTGCCTGGTCCTCGGCGGTGACGTGCCCGACCCCGAGCGCATCCGGCGGGTCCTCGCCGCCGGCCCGCCGCGGTCGCTGGTCAACGCCTACGGCCCCACCGAGGTCACGGTCACCGCCGCGGCCCACGTCGTCGGCCCCGCCGACCTCGACGACGCCGTGCCGATCGGCCTGCCCGTCGCCGGGACCTCCGCGTACGTCGTGGACCGGCACCTGCGGCCCGTCCCCGTCGGTGTCGTCGGTGAGCTGCTCGTCGGCGGCGCCGGGGTGGCCCGGGGCTACCTGCGGCGGCCCGCCGCGACCGCGGACCGGTTCGTGCCCGACCCGTTCGGCCCCGAACCCGGGGGCAGGCTGTACCGCACCGGCGACCTCGTGCGCCGCCGCGCCGACGGCGCCCTGGTCTTCGTCGGCCGCGCCGACCGGCAGGTGAAGCTGCGCGGCCACCGGGTCGAGCCGGGCGAGGTCGAGGCCGCGCTGCGCCGCCTCGACGGGGTCGGAGAATGCGCCGTCAGCCTCGCCGAGGTCGCCGGCGACCGGCGGCTCGTCGCCCACGTCGCGGGCGACCCCGGGCTGGACGCCGCGGCGCTGCGGGAGATCCTGGCCCGGACCCTGCCGCCGTTCCTGGTGCCCGCGCACGTCGTGGTGCTCGACCGGCTGCCGCTGACCCGCACCGGCAAGCTCGACCGCGCCGCCCTGACCGCCGCCTTCACCCCCGCCGCGCCGGCCGCGCCGCGGCGGGCCCCACGCGACGAACGCGAGCGGGTCCTGCACGACATCTGGACCGGTCTGCTCGGCGTCGCGGACCTCGGCATCGACGACGACTTCTTCGCCAGCGGCGGGCACTCGCTGCTCGCCGTCACCGCGGCCGCCGCCGTCCGGCACCGGCTCGGCGTGGAGGTGACCCTGCGGGAGCTGTTCGCCCACCCGAGCGTCGCGGCCCTCGCCGGCCTCCTCGACGGGCGGGAGTGCGCCGAGGACGGCCACCCCGCCGGGGTCCTCACCGCGGCGGCCGTCGCCGCGCTCCCGCCGCACGAACGGGCCGGCCTGCGGCCGCCCTCGTGGCGGCGCGGCGTCGCCGACCTCGGCACGCCGCCGGACGGACCGGCGCCCGCGTCCGGCAGCCAGCGGGCCATGCTGTTCCTCGACCGGCTCGCCCCGACCGGCACCGCCTACCTGACCACGGCGCACACCCGCCTCACCGGCCCCCTCGACGTGGCGGCGCTGCACGCCGCGCTCACCGCCGTCGTGCACCGGCACGAGGTGCTGCGCACCGTCCTGCGCCTGCACGACGGGCACCCCGTCCAGGTCGTTCTCCCGCCGGGGCCGGTCCCGCTGCCGGTGAACGACCTGACCAGCCTCGACCCGGCAGCCGCGGGGGAGGGGCTGCGCCGGCTCGCCGCCGCGGACGGCCCGTTCGACCTCGCCGAGGGGCCGCTCATCCGGGCCCGGCTGGCCCTGCTCGGCGACGGCGACGCGGCACTGCTGCTGACGTTCCATCACGCCGTCGTCGACGGCTGGTCCATGGGAGTCCTCGCCGCCGACGTCGCCGCGCACTACCGGACCGGCGCCACCCTGCCGCCGCCGGTGCCGCAGCACGGCGAATACTCCCGCTGGCAGGAGGAGTGGCTGCAGGGACCCGACGCGCTGCGGAGTCTGGGGTACTGGCGGCAGCGGCTCGACGGGCTGTGCGACACCCCGCTGCCGGGCGACCTGCCCGGTCCGGCCCCGCTGCCGCTGCGGGGCCGCACGCACCGCCTCACGCTCCCCGCCGACCACGCCGCGGGCCTGGCGGCCCTCGCCCGGGCGCACGACGCGACCCTGTTCATGGTGCTGGCCGCGGCGCTGCACGTGCTGCTCGCCGGCTGGACCGGCCGCACCGACGTGAGCTTCGGCTCGCAGGTCGCCAACCGCCCCGACGAGGAGGTCCGCGACCTCGTCGGCTTCCTCGCCAACGTCGTGGTCCTGCGCGGCGAGGTGGTGCCGGACGAGCCGTTCGCCGCCCTGCTGCGCCGCACCGCGGCGACCTGCCTGGAGGCGTACGAGCACCAGCGGGTCCCCTTCGACGCGGTCGTGCGGCACGTCGCGCCGGACCGGCCCGGGGGCGGCAACCCGCTCTTCCGGGTCGCGATGACGGTGCACAACACCCCACAACCGGCGCAGGAGGCCGGCCCGCTGCGGCTGCGCCCCCTCGACCTGGAACCCGGCGGGCAGGACGCGCGGCACGAGCTGGAGCTCGACATCCGCGCCGACGGCGACGCGCTGCGCTGCGATCTCACCTATGCCGCCGACCTGTTCACGCAGCAGACGATCGCGGCGCTCGGCGAGACGTACCGACGGATCCTCCGCACGGTCGCCGGCGACGCCGCGACCCCCGTCGGGGACCTCCTCGCCGCCGACCAGCTCCGCGAGACGGTGCGCGGGATCGTCGCGGAGGTCCTCGGCGGCGCGTTGGACGCGGTGGACGACGCGGCCGACTTCTTCGCCCTCGGCGGCGACTCCCTCGGCGCGGTGCGGGTGCAGGAGCTGATCCGCGACCGCTGCGGCGCCGACGTGCCGCTCGCCGACTGGCTCGCGGGCGGCGCCGCCGACGTGCCGCGCCTCACGGCGCTCGTGCGTCGCGCGGCTTAGGAATTTCCCAAGCTCGGAGGCGGTCCAATGGTCAAGGTCGGCGGTGCCGCACGCCAGGCGAACACTCTCACCGAAACGCACCGCGCGGCACGGCGCAGGAGGTCTTCGTGATCACAGCCGGGCTCAAATTCACCCAGAGCGGCGGGATCGCCCTCATCGACGGCGACCGGCTCGAGTTCAACATCGAGATGCAGAAGCTCGACAACAATTCCCGGTACAGCAACTTCGACGACCTGCAGCTGGTGCCGCGGATCCTGGCCGACCACGGCTACCGGGTGGACGACGTCGACCACTGGGTCGTCGACGGCTGGGACGGTGCACGCAACGGCCACATCAAGGTGCAGACCGTCGCCGGGGCCGTCGACCTCACCGTCGCGCCCTACCGGGAGACGCCCGCGGTGCCGGACCCGGGGCGGCCCGCGCACCGCGGTGAGCTCAACATCGACGGCACCGTGCGGCCGTTCACCAGCTTCGTCCACGTCGCCAGCCACCTGTCCGTCGCCTACAGCACCAGCCCGTTCGCGGCCCGGCAGGAGCCGTCGATGGTGCTCGTGTGGGACGGCGGCTGCTTCCCGCGTCTGTACTGTGTGGACGGACAGGGCCGCATCGAGCCCGGCGGCGAGGTCTTCCCGCTGATCGGTCACACGTATTCGATGGCGTCGCAGCACTGGGGCCCCTACGCGCGGCGGGACAAGTCCCGCAACGTCGACGACCTGTCGGTGGCCGGCAAGCTGATGGCGTACATCGCCTACGGTACGGCGAACGACGCGGTGAAGGGCATCCTCGCCGACCGCTTCGACGAGCACTTCGAGGCCCCCACCGAGCGGGTCCGGCAGTACCGTGCGGCCATCATCGGCTGCGGCAGCAACGGCGAGCCGTCCCACGGCTACGTGCACGCGTTCCTCACCGACGTGGCCGCCGACGTCGAGCGGCTCGGCGTCAGCGACGAGGACGTCCTCGCCACCGTCCACGAGTTCCTCGAGGAACTGCTGATGCACCGGGTCACCGCGAAGATCCGGGCGTGGAAGGGCGACGCACCCTGGAACCTGTGCTTCGCCGGCGGCTGCGCGCTGAACATCAAGTGGAACAGCGCGCTGCGCGGGCACCCGATGATCCGCGCCATGTGGGTGCCGCCGTTCCCGGACGACTCGGGCTCGGCGATCGGCACCGCCTGCGCGCAACTCGGCGTCACCGGCGGCCTGCGGGCCATCGACTGGCACGTGCGCTCCGGGCCGCGCCTGCAGCCGACGCCGCAGATCCCGGCGGGCTGGTCCGCGGCCCCGTGCACCCCGGCGGAGCTGGGCCGGCTGTTGCACAGCACGGGCGAGCCGGTCGTGGTCCTGAACGGCCGCGCCGAGCTCGGCCCGCGGGCCCTGGGCGGCCGCAGCATCCTCGCCGCCCCGGTCGACGCGGCGATGAAGGACCGGCTCAACGACATCAAGCGGCGCGAGCCGTTCCGCCCGGTGGCGCCGATCTGCCTGGAGGAGCACGCGCCGGAGATCTTCTCGCCGGGCACGCCCGACCCGTACATGCTGTTCGAGCACGACGTGCGCCCGGCGTGGGTCGACCGCATCCCGGCCGTGCTGCACCTGGACGGCACCGCCCGGCTGCAGACCGTGAGCCCCGCCCAGGACCCCGACCTCACCGCGATCCTCCGGGCGTATCACGAGGTCAGCGGCGTGCCGGTGCTGTGCAACACGAGCGCCAACTTCAACGGCAGCGGCTTCTTCCCCGACGTCGCCACCGCGATCGGCTGGGACAAGGTCGACCTGGTGTGGGAAGAGGGCACTCTGTACCGCCGGTCCGCGTGACCGCGCCGCCCGGGGTCCTGCCGCCGCTGGACGACGCCGCCCTCCGGCACGTCGCCAAGCTGCTGGACGAGCTGTGCGGTCTCGTGCAGGTCGCCCGGGCCAGCGGCCCGGCCGCACGGATCGGCCGGATCGAGGACGCCCTCGCCCAGGCCCGCGCCGTGTCCGCGACGCTGAGCACCGCCCTGATCGGTGCCCGGGACCGGTCGGCCATCCCCCCGGACTGACCCGCACCGGCGCACGACAACGGGCCGGCACCCCGACGCTTCCTCCCGTCGGTGGTGCCGGCCCGTTGGTGTCGCTCAGGCCTTACAGCGAAGGCCGTGCAGCTCAGGCCGTGCAGCTCAGACCGTGCGGCTCAGACCGTGCGGCTCAGACCGTGCGGCTCAGACCGTGCAGCTCAGGCCGTGCGGCTCAGACCGTGCGGCTCAGACCGTGCGGCTCAGGTGGCGCGGGCTGCCACGGACTCCCGCAGGCTCTTCGGCCGCAGGTCGGTCCACACCTCGCCGATGCGGGCGAGGCAGGCGGCCCGGCTGCCGATGGTGCCCTCGTCCCGCCAGCCGGGCGGGTTCATCATGTCCGAGGGCATGATGGAGTACTGCTCCTCGTCGTTGCGCACCACACGGAACGCGTCGTTCATCTGCGGGCTCCTTCTCACACTGCCGCGACGGTGGCGTCGGGCGTCGGCACGGGTGCGGTCAGCTCGGCGATCAGCGCCGCCTCGACCACCGCGGCGAACGCTCCGGCCGTCTGGTGGTCCAGGACCGCGCGCACCGGCACGTCGATCTCCAGGGTCGCCTTCAGGCGGGCGATGAGCTGGGTGATGAGCAGCGAGTGCCCGCCGAGGTCGAAGAAGTTGTCGTCGAGGCCGACCTGGTCGAGCTCCAGCAGCTCCGCCCAGGTCGCGGCGATCGCCTTCTCCGCGGCCGTCGACGGCGCCACGTACGGGGGCCGCGCCGGGCCGTCCTCGCCCGGCTCGGGCAGGGCCCGCCGGTCCAGCTTGCCGTTGGTGGTCACCGGCAGCTCGTCCAGGGTGATCACGTGGGCCGGCACCATGTACGCCGGCAGCAGCGTGGCGACGTGCTCGCGGACGTCGCGCGGGTCCGGGTACACCCCGGGCTCCGGGACCACGTAGGCGACGAGCTGCGCGCCGGCGCGGGCGCCGTGGACGGTGGCGACGGCCGTGGCGATCCCGGGCAGCGTCGCCAGGGCCGCCTCGACCTCGCCGAGCTCGATGCGGAAGCCACGGACCTTCACCTGCTGGTCCTGGCGGCCGAGGAACTCGATGGTGCCGTCCGCCCAGTACCGGGCGCGGTCGCCGGTGCGGTAGAGCCGCGCGCCGGGCCGCCCCGACAGGTGGTCCGGGACGAACTTCGCCGCGGTGAGCTCGGCGTCGCCGTGGTAGCCCAGCGCCAGGCAGTCGCCGCCGATGAACAGGTCACCGGGGGCGCCGACCGGCGCGGGCCGCAGCGCGGCGTCCAGCACGTAGTAGTGGGCGTTGGCGATCGGGCGGCCGTAGGGCACGCTCGTCCACGCCGGGTCGACGGTGCCGACGGGGAACGCGTTGGACCAGATCGCCGCCTCGGTCGCGCCGCCCAGCGCGACGACCTCGGCGCCGCTGAACGCGCCGCGCACGGCGTCCGGCAGCGTCAGCGGCACCCAGTCACCGCTGAGGAACACCAGCCGCAGGCGGCTGGACGTGTTCGCGGCGCGCAGCGCGAACAGCGGCTCCAGCTGCTGCAGCGCGGCCGGCGCGGAGTCCCAGAACGTGATCGGCTCACTGTCCAGGATGGACAGCAGTCGCTGCGGGTCGCGGATCTCGGCGTCGGAGGCGACCCGGATGCTGCCGCCGGCGGCGAGGACGCCGAACACGTCGTACACCGACAGATCGAAACCGAGCGAGGTGATGAACAGGACCCGGTCGGCAGGCCCCATCGCGTGCGTCTCGTTGACCCAGTCGATGAGGTTCACCACCGGGGCGTGCGTCAGCACGACACCCTTCGGCGTGCCGGTCGACCCGGAGGTGAAGATGACGTAGGCGACGTCGGCCTCGCGGGCCTCGCGGGGTACGACGGAGCCGGCCTCCGCCAGGCCCCAGCTCTCCGCCGGGCCCAGGCCCGGCGCGCCGAGCCACAGCACCTCGCGGACGGTCGGCACGGCCTCGGTGACGGCGTGCACGGTCGGCAGGGCGCCGGGGTCGGTCAGCACCACCGGCACCCGCAGCGTCCGCAGCAGTCCCCGGATGCGCTCCACCGGCTGCGCCGGGTCGACGGGGGCGTAGGCGGCGCCGGCCTTGAGGACGCCGAGCAGCGCCACGACCGTCTGCACGGTCCGCGACAGGTGCAGGGCGACGAAGTCGCCCGGGCCGACGCCGGCCGCGGCGAGGCGCCGCGCGAGGCGGCCGGCGGCGGCGTCGAGCTCCGCGTAGGTCAGCCGGTCCGCACCCTGGAGCACGGCGACCGCGTCAGGGGTCAGCGCGGCCTGCCGCTCGAACAGGTCGTGGATGCACCGGCCGGGCTCGCGGGCCGTGCCGGTGGCGTTCCACTGCCGCACGGCGCGGTGCTGCTCGAACCCGGACTGCGGGCCGACGTCGCGCAACCGCGCGGTGACCGGCGCGGCGGCGACGGCGGCGAGCAGCTGGCTGGCGTGCACCAGCAGCAGCCGGACGTCGGCCTCGGTGAGCAGGTCGGCGGGCGCGCTCAGCCTCAGCTGAGCGCCGGCGCCGCCCAGGTCGACCTGCAGCTGCACCAGGTCCGCCGGGTCCGGCACGAGCGCGCCGCAGCGCACGAGCGTGTCGAACAGCGCGGCGCCGTCCACGACCCCGGACGCCTCGGCGAGTTGCGCGGCGGGGAGCCCAGCGTGCCGGACGTTTTCCGCGTACTGCTCGGCCGTGTCGCGCAGGTGCGCCGACATCAGCCGGGAGGGGACGGGCCGGGCCCGCACCGGCAGGACCTCGGTGGTGTCGCCGGCGATGAGCGCCCCGTGCACGACGTCGTCGGTGCCGGCGTGCGTGGCCAGGAGCAGCCCCCACGCGGCGACGACGACGTCCTGCGCGCGCACGCCGATGCGGTCCGCGACGGCGGTGAGCGCGGCGGTCTGCGCCGGGTCCCAGCCGATCGACGCGGCATGCACCGTCGCGGCGGGCCGGTGCCCCGACCGCGACGGGGTCAGTCTCGTCGGCTCCTCGAAGTCCTCCAGGAGGTCCCGCCAGTATCGCGAAGCGGTGGACATCATGCGTCTGTCTCCTCGTCGTCTGTCAGTTTCCTCAATCCGGTGGCGATGCCGAGCAGGGGATCGAGCACCAGGGGCCCCCCGCCGTGCACCCGTCCCCAGCGGGTGACCAGGTGCATCTCGGTGCAGCCGGCGATCACGCCCCGGCAGTCGAAGCGGTCCGCCAGTCGCTGGAACCGCTGCGCCAGCTCGGCGCTGACGGGCTCGCGTTTCAGCCGGTAGAGCAGGTAGTGGATCTCGTCCTGGGCGTCCGGCGGGGGCAGCACGACGCGGTGCGCCACGGCCGGCCAGAGCGGTGAGCGCTCGAAGGTGCGCACCCTGCGGGTGCCGGTCGTCGCCAGCATCAGGAAGCGTCCCTCGCCGGCGACGTCCAGCTCGGTGAAGACGGCGTCGACGACGGAGATCAGCCGGGCCCGCAGGTCCGGGTCGAGGCGCTCGACCAGGTGGTGCGCGGTGATGCAGGTCATCACCACCCGGGTCGCGCCGAGCCGCACCAACGCCTCGATCCGGCCGGAGACGAGCTGGGTCAGCTCCTCGGTGCGGCCGGACACGATCGCCTCGGTGCGGTCCGGCATGGCCGGGTCGGAGTCGAGCAGGCAGCGGGGCAGCTGCTGCTCGGCCGCCGGTGCGACCTGTTCGACCGCGACCTCGTAGACGGTCTGCAGGAAGGCCGCCGAGGCGAGCGGCCCCATACCCCCGAGGATGCCGATGACGGCGGGTGCCGCTTTCACCAGAGGGTGTGCAGGCACGCGAGGAGGCTGCGGGCCTCGACGTTGAGGCAGTTGCCGAAGCGGAGCAGCGTCATCAGCTGATGGATGCTGAGCCACATGAAGTTCGGCGGCGGCGTCGCCGGGAACGTGTCCTCGACCTCGATGATCTGGTAGCGGTTGAGCGCGTGCAGGAAGCGGCCGCCCTCCTCCGACAGCCACGTGTCGAAGCGGACCTGCCGCTGCGGCGCGTCCAGCACGTAGTCCAGGAACCGGGGCCGGTGCGCGGTCGGCAGGGTGCGGAAGGTCTGCGGCGTGCAGTGCAGCGTCGGCGCGGCCTCCACGATGTCCAGCGCGCCCGCGGCCGGCCGGGCCTGCAGCAGCACGTGCAGCACGCCGTCGATCCGGCGGACCAGGAACGCCAGCCGTCCCGGCGCCGCCGGGCGCAGCAGCGGCTGCATCCAGGCGCCGACCTCGCGGTCCTTGGCGCGCACGTCGACGCCGACGATGCTGAAGTAGCCGCCGGACACGTGCGCGATCTCGTCGGCGCCGCGGTGCCAGCCGGCGGTGTCCAGCAGCGGGATGCGCCGCTGGGTCAGCTCGAACCGGGCCTTGTTCTCCGTCAGCCAGCTGATCGCGTCGGTCACCGTGTGGACGGTCGACGCCTCCGGTTCCAGCGAGCGCAGCACCGCGGACCGGAACGGGTCATCGCCGCCGGTGCCGGTGTGCGGCCGCGCGAACGGCATGATGGACAGCACCGTCCGGGCGTCCATGTTGACGACGTCGTCGAGCTGCAGCAGCTGCCGCACCTGACCGATGGTCATCCAGCAGAAGCCGGGCAGGACCTCGACGTCGTCCTCGGCCTCCACGACGATGTTGCGGTTGCGTTTGTGCAGGAACCAGCCGCCCTGCTCCGACTGCAGCGAGTCGGCCACCACCCGGCCGCGCCGGGGCGCGGCGAAGTGCTCCAGGTAGGGGATGGCCCGGCCCTGGTGCACCCGCATGTAGTTGCTGCGGGTCGCCTGCACCGTCGGGGACAGCTGCACGAGGTTGCGGTTGCCCGGCTCCATCTTCGCCTGCATCAGGCAGTGCAGGACGCCGTCGAACTCCTTGACCAGGATGCCCAGGATGCCGATCTCGCGCTGCACGATGATCGGCTGCGTCCACGTCGGCACGCGGAACGGGCTCAGGCCGACCTCGAGCCCCTCGATGGTGAAGAACCGTCCACTGTGGTGCACCAGGTTGCCGGTGTCGTCGGTGAACCGCCAGCCCTGCAGCTTGTCGAACGGCACCCGCTCGACGGCGTAGGCCTGCAGCTCCCGCTGCTCGCCGAGCCACTGCAGGCACTCCTCGGTGGTCCGGAACCGGCCCTCGGCACCCGCCGACGCGGTGAACCGCTCGGCGAGCGATCGGTGGCCGGGTCCGGCATGGCCACGGCTCCGGTCCAGCAGTGAAGATATTCGATACACGTGCCACCTCCTCGAGGCCGGCCGCAGCGTGGCTACGGGCAGGGCGTGGTGATCTTTCCCACCACGCCGATCGCACGCTACGACGTCGCCGGTCGCGCGGCGGTGGATGCACAGCACGACTGGTCGTCTTCACAGTCTTGACCGTGCCGAGCCGGTGGTTCGGCGCCCGCTCTAAGGAATCCACCAGCCCGTCGGTAGTAGACAGGACGGAACCGGCGGCGCGGCGGACCGAGGCGAGGACTGTGATGAGCATGAGCGTTCGGGACCGTACGATCAGGAAGCCGGTGTCCGCCAGTGACCGCTGGTGGCTCGCGCACCCCGACACGATCTCGCCCGTCATCCAGACCGTCGTCGAAGGCACCGGGTCCATCGACGTGGACGCCCTGTGGTCCGCCGTCACCGCGGTGGCCACGGCCTGCCCCGACACGGCCCTGCGGCACACCCGCAAGGCCTGGCTCGCCGGCGGCACCCCGCCGCGGGTCCGGGTGGTCCACGGCGCCGCCGACGGGACCGCCGTCGCCGGCATCGACGCGCTGCACGACCCGCTGCCGACGCCCGACGGCGCCTGGTGCGAGGTGCTGCTCTGCCCCGGCGACCCGGCCGCCGTGGTGTTCCGCGCCTCCCACGCCGTCATGGACTGGCCCGGGATGGCGCTGTGGATCGCCGACGTGTTCCGGGTCCTGCGCGGCGAGGCACCGCTCGGCGCCGCCGACGCCACCACCGAGGACGACATCTTCGACCGCTTCCCGGCACCCGCGGAGAAGCCGCCGAGCCCGAAGATCGAATGGGTCTCGCCGCTGGGCCAGCCGTCCGGCTCGCGGCGCACCGCCTGGGCCCGGCGCACCGTCGACGGCTACCACCGGGGGCTCGTCGCGCAGGTCGCCGCCGCGCTCACCACCGCCTACGAGCTGCCGTCGGCCCGCTTCGCCGTCGCGTTCGACCTGCGCCGGCACGTCCCCGGCGTCCGCAGCACCGGCAACCTGTCCCAGGTCGAGCTGTTCGACTGCACCGCCGGCGCGCCGTGGGAGACGTTCCACGAGCAGGTCCTCACCGCGATGGCCGAGGGCCGCGAGGTCAGCAGCCGCCTCGACTCCGGGCTGCTGAAGCTGCCCCGGCCAATCCTGCGGACCCTGGTCAAGGCGATGGAGAAGGGCCCGGCCGACAAGCGCCGCTACGCCTCGGCGACCGTCGTGGCGCACCTCGGCCGGATCGAGCCCGGGTCGCTGTGCACCGACGGGTTCGAGGCCCGCACGCTGTACCCGGTGCCGCTGCTCACCGCCGGCAGCCCGCCCGACCTCAACCTCGTGGAGTGCGGCGGCCGCACCGAGCTGACCCTGACCTGGCGCGACGGCGACGGCGCGGCCGAGCGGATGGGCGCGGTCCTGGACACCGTCACCGAGGCCCTGTCGCCGCGGCGGTCCCGGGATTGGGACGGCAACACGACCTCCGCGGCCGCTGACCCGGCGACCGTCGTGCAGCGCCTGCGGCAGGTCGTCGCGCAGCGCCCCGGCGCCGAGGCGGTGCGCTGGCCCGGCGGCTCCCTGACGTTCGCCGAGCTCGACGCCCGCTCCGAGGTGGTCGCCGCCCGGCTGCTGGAGCTCGGCATCGGCCGCGACGACGTGGTCGGGCTGTTCGCCGACCGGTCGATGTGGGCGATCATCGGCATGTGGGGGGTGCTCAAGGCGGGCGCCGCCTACCTGCCGCTGGACGTGCAGCACCCCGACGCGCGCCTGGCCGGCCTGCTCACCGACGCCGCCGCGCGGGTCTGCCTCGTCCAGGACAAGTACGCCGGCCGGTCCGTCACCGGGCCGGGCTGCACGGTCGTGCTGCTCAGTGAGCTCGCCACCGAAGGGGTGCCCGACGTCGGCGTGACCCCCGCCCCCGGCGACCTGGCCTACGTCATCTACACGTCCGGCTCCACCGGCAAGCCGAAGGGCGTGGAGATCGAGCACGCGGCCCTGGCCAACTACGTCGACTGGACGACGAGCCGGTTCGGCTGCGGCCCGGACACCGCCTTCGCCGTGTTCACCTCACTCGCGTTCGACCTGTCCAACACGGCGCTGTTCACCCCGATGCTCGCTGGCGGCACGCTGGTGCTCGTCCCCGACGAGCCGAACCATCTGACGCTGCGGCACCTGCTGGAGCACTCGGGCGCCGACACGCTGTCGCTGACCCCGTCGCACCTGGACCTCATCGGCCAGCTCGACCTGGACCCGGCCGGGTTCAAGGTCCTCGTCGTCGTCGGTGAGCAGCTGCGGTCGGCGGTCGCCGCGCGGGCCCGGGCGATGTTCGGTCCCGGCTGCCGGGTCCTCAACATGTACGGGCCGACCGAGGCGACCGTCGGGCTGACCCTGCACGAGTGCACCGCGGCGGACGACGCGGCCCCGGCGGTGCCGGTGGGCCTGCCGATGGACAACTGCACCGTGCACCTGCTGGACCCGCAGCGCCGCTTCGTCGCGGCGGGGGAGATCGGCGAGATGTACCTCGGCGGCGCCCAGCTCGCCCGCGGCTACCGCAACCGGCCCGACCTCACCAGCGAACGGTTCGTGCACCTGGCCGACGGCACCAGGGTGTACCGCACCGGCGACCTGGCCAGGGTGCTGCCCGGCGGCGAGCTGGAGTTCATCGGTCGCGCCGACGACCAGGTCAAGGTCAACGGCTACCGGATCGAGCCCGCCGAGATCGCCCACGTGCTGCAGCGGCACCCGGCGGTGCGGGCCGCCGTCGTCGTCGCGCGGACCCGCCCGGGCGCGGAGCACAAGCAGCTGCACGGCTACGTGGTGCTCGAACCGGGCGCGGAGGCCGCCGACTGGGACGCGTTCCTCGGCGAGCACCTGCCGCGGTACATGGTGCCGAGCGCGACGACGGTCATCGACGCCGTGCCGCACAACGCGAACGGCAAGGTCGACGTGGCGGCGCTGCCCGACCCCCACGCTGCGCACGCAGCGACCGGGCCGGCGGTGACGGCGAGCGGCGACGAGGTCCGGCTGGCCGTCGCCCGCGTGTGGGCCTCGACGCTGAGCCTGGACGAGGCCCGCCTCGACGAGGCCGCCGACTTCCACCACCTGGGCGGCAACTCGGTGCAGCTGCTGGCGATGCTCGCCGGGGTGTGCCGCGACGTGGTCGGCGCCGGCGCGGAGCGGGCGTTCATGGCCGAGCTCGGCAGCATCATCCGCGAGCCGACGCTGGAGCGGGTCAGCGACATCGCCCGCCAGGCCCGCGACGGCGCACCGATGGCGGTGCCAGCCGCCGGCTGACCGATCCACCCATCAGCACGACCTGGGGAGGCACCATGACCACACTGACGCTCAGCCGCGACAACGCCAGGGGTGCCTACTTACTGACCGGGGCCGACGGGACCGTCCTGGGTTCCCTCGCCGCAGACCGGCGGTTGCGCCACGGCGAGGCCGTCATCGCCGCGGGCGGCATCGCGGTGCACAGCGGCGGCCTGCGCCGCCGTTCGGCGTGCGCCGGCGACGAGCAGGCGCCCGTGCTGCGCCTGGACACGTCCGCCGCCGTGGTCCCGGGCCTGCCCGGGGCGCAGTGGGACGTGTCCCGCGACCGCAGCCGCTTCACCGGCACGCTGAGCGGTGCCGGCGCCAGGATCGTCGTCACCGTCCCCGCCGGCGGCAACGGGCCGCTGCAGGCCGAGGTCGAGGGCGACTTCCCGGGCTGGGACCTGGCCGTGCTCACCGCCGCGTTCGCGCTGCTGGCCCGCCGCCACGCCGACACCATGTTCACCGCCGCGCTGGTCAGCGTCGCCACCGGCGGAGCGGGCCGATGACAGCGGATCTCCGCGAAGCCGGCCCGGCGCCCACCGGCACCGCCTACCGGCGGGCCGTGTCCGCGACCGACTGGTGGTTCGTCGCACATCCGCGCAAGATCCCGCCCGTGATCCAGACGGTCGTCGAGGGCACCGGGGCCGTGGACGTCGCGGCGCTGACGGCCGCGCTCGAAGCCGCCGGCGCGGCGAACCCGGGCACCCGGCTGCGACGGCAGGGGCAGTGGTGGGTCGACTCCGGCCGGGCGCCGTCGGTGCGGGTGGTCACCGGCACCGCCGGCCCGGTCACCGGGCTCGCCGCGCTGCACGACCCGTTGCCGACCGCCGACGGCGCCTGGTGCGAGGTGCTGTGGTGCCCCGGGGACCGGCCGGCGCTGGTGTTCCGCGCCTCCCACGCCGTCATGGACGGCCGGGGCAAGTCGATGTGGATCGCCGACGTGTTCCGGGCCCTGCGCGGCGAACCGCTCCTCGGCGCCGCCGGCACCGTCACCGACGGCGACGTCTTCGACAAGCTCGGCATCACCAACGCCGAGAGCAAGCCCGACGTGTGGTTCCCGTCGCCGCTCGGCCCGCCCGGCCGGGGACGGCAGCCCACCGTCTGGGCCCGCCGCACCGTCGACGGCCACCACCCGGCGCTGACCGCGAAGGTCGCGACGGCGCTGCGCGACGCGTACGGGCTGGACACCGCCCGCTTCGCGATCGCCTTCGACCTGCGCCGGCACGCCGAGGACGTCCGTACCACCGGCAACCTCCTGCAGACCGAACTGTTCGACGTCACGGCCGGGGAGCCGTGGGAGGCGCTGCACGAGCGGCTGCTCGCCGCGATGGCCGAGGACCGCGAGGTCACCTGGCGGCTGGACCCCAACCTGCTCAAGATGCCGGTGCCGGCGCTGCGCACCCTGATCCGCTTCATGGAGGCCGGTCGCAAGGACAAGCACGCGTCCGCGACGGTGCTGTCCCACCTGGGCCGCGCGGACCTCGCCGCGCACTCCACCGGGACGTTCGAGGCGCTGACCACGTACCTGCTGCCGCTGCTCGCTGCGGTCAGCTCCCCGGAGGTCAACACCGTCGAGTGCGGCGGCCGCACCGAGCTGACCCTCACCTGGCGGGACGGTCCCGGCGTCAGGGACCGGATGGAGGCGGCGCTGGACGCCGTCGCCGCCGTGCTGGCCCCGCCGGCCGCCCGGCCGGTCGCCGCGGCCGTCGCCGCCGCACCGGACTGGACCGTCGTGCGCCGACTGTCCGACGTGGTCGCGGCCAGGCCGGACGCGGTGGCGCTGCGCTGGCCGGGCGGGACGATGACGTTCGCCGAGCTCGACGCCCGTTCCGACGTCGTCGCCGGGCGGCTGCTGGAGCTCGGCGCCGGCCGCGGCACGGTCGTCGGGCTGCTCGCCGACCGTTCCATGTGGACGGTCACTGGGCTGTGGGGGGTGCTGAAGGCCGGCGCGGCGTACCTGCCGCTGGACGCCGGGCACCCGGACGCCCGCCTCGCCGCACTGCTGAGCGACGCCGGCGCGCAGGTGTGCCTGGTGCGGGCCGGGAGCGCGGCACGGGTCCCCGACGGCTGCACCGCCGTGGTGCTCGACGACCTGCCGGCCGCCGGTGCGGGGCCCGTCCCGGCCGAGCCGACCGGCGATGACCTGGCGTACGTCATCTACACGTCCGGCTCGACCGGGGCGCCGAAGGGCGTCGAGATCCAGCACGCCGCCCTCGCCAACTACGTCGACTGGGCCGGGCGCCTCTTCGCCGTCGACGAGAACACGAACTTCGCGCTGTTCACCTCGCCCGCCTTCGACCTGCCGAACACGGCGCTGTTCCTGTCGACGCTCGCGGGTGGCACGCTGGTGCTGGTCCCCGACGAGCCCAGCCACGTCACGCTGCGGCACCTGCTGGAGGAGTCCGGCGCCAACGCGTTGAAGCTCACGCCGTCGCACCTGGACCTCATCGGCCGGCTCGACCTGTCGCCCGTCGGCTTCGGCCTGCTGGTCGTCGGCGGCGAGCCGCTGCGCCCGGCCGTGGCCGCCCGGGCCCGCGCCCAGTTCGGCCCCGCGACCCGCCTGTTCAACCACTACGGGCCGACGGAGGCGACCATCGGCTGCATCGTGCACGCCCACCACGCCGGGCGGTACGACTCCGCGACGGTCCCGATCGGCCGCCCCGCCGCGAACTGCACCGTCCACGTCCTGGGAGCCGACCGGCGCCGGGTCCCCGACGGCGACGTCGGCGAGCTGTACATCGGCGGCGCCCAGCTGGCCCGCGGCTACCGCGGCCGCGCCGACCTCACCCGCGAACGGTTCGTGCGCCTCGCCGACGACACCCGCGTCTACCGCACCGGCGACCTCGCCCGGGTCCTGCCCAGCGGCGAGATCGAGTGCCTCGGCCGGGCCGACGACCAGGTCAAGATCGCCGGCCACCGGGTCGAGCCGGCCGAGGTCGCGGCGGCCCTGGAGGCGCACCCCGAGGTGCGCCGCGCGGTCGTCGTGGCCCGCACCGCACCGTCCGGCAGCGGCAAGGTCCTGGTCGCCTACGTCGCGGCGGCACCCGACACCGACCTGGACGAGCTGCGGGAGTTCCTGTCGGAGTCGTTGCCGCGCTACCTGGTGCCGGCCGCCCTGCACCGGGTGGACGCGTTCCCGCAGACGCCCAACGGCAAGATCGACCTGTCCGCGCTGCCGGAACCGTTCCCGGAGACCGCCGCGGACACCCCGGACGCCCCGGCGATCCTGGACACCCTGACCGCTGCCGAAGGTGACGAGGTCAGGGACGGCGTCGCGAAGGTCTGGGCGCGGGTGCTCGGCGTCGACCCCGCCCGGCTCGACGGCAGCGCCGACTTCCATCAGCTCGGCGGCGACTCCGTGCTCCTGCTGGCGATGCTCGCCGGGGTCTGCGCGGACGTCGTCGGGGCCGGACGCGAGGCCGCGTTCATGGCCGAGCTCGGCCGGATCATCCGGCGTCCGACCCTCGACGGTGTCGGTGAGGTAGCCCGCGAAACGCTCCGCACAACGAACGATGAGGGGGAACGCCATGCGGCCGCTCGGTGACGACACCGGCCCGGCGATCGAAGTCCGCGGGTTGCGCAAGCTCTACGGCCAGACGGTCGCGCTGCACGACATCGACTTCGAGGTCAGCAAGGGCGAGATCTTCGCCGTGCTCGGACCCAACGGCGCCGGCAAGACCACGACCGTGGAGATCCTCGAGGGGTTCCGGCCCCGTGAGGGCGGCACCGTCAAGGTCCTCGGCGAGGACCCGTTCCGCGCCGACGAGGAGTGGCGGGCGCGCATCGGCGTCGTGCTGCAGACCACCGGCGAGTTCGAGGACCTCAACGTGCGGGAGGTGGTGCGGCACTTCGCCCGCTACTACCCCGACGCGCAGGACCCCGACGAGCTCATCGAGCGGGTCGGCCTGGCGGAGAAGCGCAACGCCCGCGCCTCGAAGCTGTCCGGCGGCCAGCAGCGCCGGCTCGACGTGGCGCTCGGCATCATCGGCAGGCCCGAGGTGCTGTTCCTGGACGAGCCGACGACGGGCTTCGACCCGTCCAGCCGCCGCGACTTCTGGCAGCTGATCCGGGACCTGGCGACCTCCGGCACCACGATCGTGCTGACCACGCACTACCTGGAGGAGGCGGAGCAGCTCGCCGACCGGGTCGCCGTCATCGTCGGCGGCCGCATCCTGGACATCGGCGTGCCGCAGACCCTCGGCGGCCGCGACACCGAGGCCACCGTCGTGTCGTGGATGGGGCCCGACGGGCTGGAGTCCGTGCACACGACGGCGCCCACGAAGTTCGCCGCGGACCTGCACGCCAGGCTCGGCGGGGAGGCCCCTGGGCTGACCGTGCACCGGCCCAGCCTCGAGGACGTCTACCTGCAGATGATCGGCGCCGACACCGCCGCGACCGCGGCACTCGCGTCCGCCGCCGGCGTGACCACGGAGGACTCATGACCGTCCTGACCGTCGCACCTGCCCGGCGCCTTCCGCGCGCCCGGCTGCGGCGCATCGCCTCGCTCGGCCTGTACCGCGGCCAGCTGGAGCTGCTGCAGTTCTTCCGCGGCACCGAGACCGTGGTGTTCTCGCTGCTGTTCCCCGTCTTCGCGCTGGTCATCTTCAGCTCGATGTTCGACGGTGAGATCGCCCCCGGCGTGACCTACAGCGACTACCTGGTGCCCGGCATCATCGCCACCGGCCTCATGGTCACCGGCTTCCAGACCCTGGCGATCTCCATCGCGATCGAGCGGGACCGGGGCGGGCTGAAGCGGATCGCGGCCACGCCGATGCCCCGCTCCGCGTACTTCATCGGCAAGGTCATCATGGTGCTGGTCACCAGCGTCGTGGAGACCGTCGTGCTCGTCGCCGTGTCGGTGGTGCTGTACGGCACGCACCTGCCCGGCACCGCCGACGCATGGCTCACGTTCGGCTGGGTCAGCCTGCTGGGCGTCACCGCCTGCGCCCTGTGCGGGATCGCGCTGTCGTCGCTGCCCCGCAACAGCCGGTCCGCGCCCGCGGTCGTCGCGCCGTTCGCGTTCGTGCTGCAGTTCATCTCCGGCGCCGCGCTCGTCTTCACCGACCTGCCGCCGTGGCTGCAGTGGATCGCGTCGGCGTTCCCGCTCAAGTGGATGTGTCAGGGCCTGCGGTCGGTGTTCCTGCCCGACAGCTACGCCGCGCAGGAGGCCGCGCACAGCTGGCAGCTCGGCTGGGTCGCCGTCGCCCTCATCGCCTGGGTCATCCTCGGGACGGTCCTGTGCCTGGCCACGTTCCGCTGGACGAAGACCCGGGACGGTGGCTGAGCGGTGGCCCACATCGCGTTCTTCGCCCCGCCGTCGGCGGGACACCTCAACCCGACCCTCGGGCTCGCCGCCGAGCTGCTGCGCCGCGGTCACCGCGTCACGTACGCCACCACCCACGACTACACCGACCGGGTCGGTGAGGTGAGCTCCGCCGTCGTCGAGTACACCGAGCAGCACCCCGGCGACTTCCGCTCCTTCCAGTTCACGGGCCGCAGCCTCGTCGACGCCATGTCGGCGAGCCTGGCCGAGACCGAGGCGCTGCTGCCGGTGCTGCGCGGTGCGTTCCCGGTGCCGCCCGACGTCGTCGTCTACGACAACGCCGCCTGGTGGGGCCGGTTGCTCGCCGCGGAGTGGAAGACCCCGGCCGTGCAGGTGTCGCCGATGTTCGTGTCCAACGACCAGTGGTCGATGAGCGAGCGGTACACCAAACTCAGCCTCTTCCAGCCGCGCCTGTGGCTGTTCCTGGCCAAGCTCGGCGGGTTCCTGCGCAAGGTCGGCACCGACATCACGCCGAAGCAGCTGCTGACCGGCGACGGCGCGGACCGGCGGGTCGTGTTCATCCCGCGGGAGTTCCAGTTCCGCGGCGAGACCTTCGACGACACCTACCGGTTCGTCGGGCCGTGCCTCTTCGAGCGCCGGTTCCTCGGCACGTGGGAGCGCACCGACGAGCGGCGGCCGCTGATCCTGGTCACGCTCGGCACGATCTACAACCAGAACCCGCAGTTCTTCCGCACCTGCATGGACGCCGTCGCCGACCTCGGCGGGCACGTCGTCATCGCCGTCGGCGACGGCGTCGACCTCGACGCGCTCGGCACCCCACCGCCCAACGTGGAGCTGCGGCGGTTCGTCGCGCAGCTGCACGTGCTGGAGCACGCGGACCTGTTCATCACCCACGCCGGGATGGGCAGCACCATGGAGGCGCTGTATCACGGCGTGCCGATGCTGGCCGTGCCGCAGATGGCGGAGGAGCAGGCGAACGCCGACCGGATCGCCGAGGTCGGCGCCGGCCGGGTCGTCGCCACCGCGGGGCTCACCGCGCCGGCGCTGCGGGCGGAGATCGAGCGGATGCTCGCCGACACCGCGATCCGGCGCCGGGCCCGCGAACTGCGCGACGCGACCAGGGCCGCCGGCGGCGCCGACGCGGCCGCCGACAGCGTCGAGGCCGCGCTGCACGCCGCCGAACACCTTGAGGAGAGGGCCACATCATGACCGCAGCAACGCCCGAGCCGCAGCGCGTCGCCTTGGAGGACGGCCGCCTCATCGCCGTCACCAACCCGCAGGACGTCCTGGTGTGGCCGAGCCTGAGCGAGGACTCTCCCTACGCCGACGGCATCGACGGCCTCGGCGCCGGCGACGTGGTCATCGACGTCGGCGCGCACATCGGGCTCACCGCCCTGTACTTCACCGACAGGGTCCCCGGCGTGCGGGTCCTCGCGTTCGAGCCGGCCCGGCGCACCAACGCGGCGCTCGCCGACAACGCCGCCCGGCTGATGCCCGGCGTGCGGGTCTTCGACGTCGCGCTCGGCGCCGAGCCCGGCACCGCCGAGCTCACGTTCCTGCCCAACCACACGATGATGGCGACCATCGTCAGCAACGACGCCGACGACGACCGCAACATGACCGCGGTGCTCGGCAACTTCGGCGTCGACGACGACACCCGCGAGCATTTCTGGCGCGACTTCCGCGACGGTCTGCAGCGGTACGAGGTGCAGGTCAAGACCCTCGGCGACGTGCTGGACGAGGAGGGCATCACCGAGGTCGGCCTGCTGAAGATCGACGTCGAGCGCGGCGAGCTGCCGGTGCTGCGGGGCCTGCGCGCCGAGCAGTGGGCCGGCGTGCGCCGGGTCGTCGCCGAGGTGCACGCCGTCGACGGCAACCTCGACGCCGTCGTGGAGCTGCTGCACCAGCACGGGTACAGCACGAAGGTCTTCCAGGAGGACGTCTTCGTCGGCGGCAGCGTCCACATCGTCGCCGCGTCCCGGCCGGGCACCTGATGGCGGTCCGGTTCGGCGTCCTGGGGTGCTCCTCCGTCGCCCGCCGGCGCAGCATCCCGGCGCTGGTCTCGCACCCTGACGCGACGCTCGCCGCGGTCGCGAGCCGCGACCCGGAGAAGGCCAAGGCGTTCGCCGCCGAGTTCGGCTGCGACGCCGCCGGCTACGACGAGCTGCTCACCCGCGACGACATCGACGCGGTCTACGTGCCGCTGCCCACCGCGCTGCACGTGCCGTGGGGGCTGAAGGTCCTCGCCGCGGGCAAGCACCTGCTGCTGGAGAAGCCGTCGGCGACGTCCGCGGCCGGTGCCCGCGAGCTGGTGCGGGCCGCCACCGAGCAGGACCTGGTGCTGCGGGAGAACTTCACGTTCCTGCACCACCCGCAGCACGCGACGGTGGCGCGGCTGCTCGCCGAGGGGCGCCTCGGACAGCTGCGGTCCTTCAGCGCCGCGTTCTGCTTCCCGCCGCTGCCAGCCGCCGACATCCGCTACGACGCGGCCCTCGGCGGCGGCAGCCTCCTGGACGCCGGCGTCTACCCGATCCGCGCCGCGCAGCTGCTGCTCGGCGACGACCTGACCGTCGTCGGCAGCAGCCTGCGCGTCGACGGGCGCACCGGCGTCGACGTGGCCGGGCACGCGCTGCTGGTCTCGGCCGCCGGGGTGCTCGTAGACGTGAAGTTCGGCTTCGAGCACACCTACGGCTCCTCGTACACGCTGTGGGGCAGCACGGCCCGGCTGACGCTGGACAAGGCGTTCACGCCGGCCGCGACGTGGCAGCCGGTGCTGCGCATCGAGGAACAGGACCACACCGAGGAGTTCGTCCTCGCCACCGGGCACCAGTTCCTCGGTGCGGTCGCCTCATTCACCGCAGCGGTCCTCGCCGGTCGCGGCGCCGGCCACGCCGAGGAGGCCGCCGGGCTGCGCTCGATGGTGCGCACCATGGAACTCGTCGAGGACGTCGTGCGGCTCGCGAACCGGCTCCCGGCTTAAGGGTTCTCCTAGAGATCGTCCTCGGCGACGCTGCGGGGCGTGACGGCGCACCATACTTCGTCGCAGACGTACTTCGTCTCAGAAGTCGAAGCCGCCGCACGGATGCGGCGTGGACGCGCCGCAGCGGCGGGCGGGCCGGCGACCGGTGTCGCCCGCCGTCCGTCGCCGGCGCGGCGAGAGGGAGGCCGACTTGCCGTCCACCGATCAGCGCCAGAGCGCCACGTTCCGCCGGGCCGTGTCGCCCGTCGAGTGGTGGATCGCCGCGCATCCGCGCGGTGCCGTGCCGGTGCTGCAGGTCGCCGTCGAGGGCGTCGGCGCGCTCGACCCCGACCGGCTCGCCGAGGCGGTCACCGCCGCGTCGGACGCGTGCCCCGGCACCCGCCTCGCCCGCAAGGGCCGGGAGTGGGTCGACACCGGCCGGCCGCCCGCGGTCCGCCTCGCCGCATCCGGCGACGGGACGCCGGTGCACCGGCTGCCGGAGCTGCAGGAGCCGCTGCTGCACCGCGGCGGGCCGACCTGCGAGGTGCTCCTCGTCGGCGGCGCGAGCCCGGCGGTCGTGTTCCGCGCCTCCCACGCCGTCATGGACGCCGGCGGCGTGCTGCTCTGGGCGGCCGACGTGTTCCGCGCCCTGCGCGGCGAGCCGCTCACCGGCGCCACCGACACCGTCACCGAGGTCGACCTGCTGCCGCCGCTGACGCAGAAACCGACCCCGCCGACCATGCAGTACCCGGCGCTGCTCGGCGAGCGCACGCCCGGCACACCACGGCGGACCCTGTGGCTGCGCCGCAGCGTCGACGGTTACCACGCCGGGCTCATCGCCCGCCTGGCCACCGCCATCGCACCGCTGTGCGGCGGCGACGCCCAGTTCGCCGTGCCGGTCAACCTGCGCCGCTACGCCCCGCAGACCCGCTCCACCGCCAGCCTCTCCCACAGCCTGCCCTTCACCGTGCCCGCCGGGCAGGACTGGGAGGCCACCCACGAGCGGCTGCTGACGATGCTCGCCGAGGAACGCGACGCGCAGGCCCGCCTCGACCCGGCCGTGCTGAAGATCCCGCAGCCGCTGTTGCGGTTCATCAACGGTGCCCTGGAGAGCAAGGCCGTCAAACAGAACCGGTACCCGTCGCACGCGTCGCTGGCCCACCTCGGCCGGGTCGATGTCGAGGAGTTCAGCACCGCCTCGTTCACCGCGACCGCGCTGTACTCACTGTCCAGCAGCCCCGCCGGCGGCCCCGTCGAGCTCGACGCCGTCGAATGCGCCGGGCACACCGAGCTGACCCTGAGCTGGCACGACGGCCCCGGCATCGAGGAGAAGGCCACCGCGCTGCTCGACCTGATCGAGGAGGCGCTGTCCCCGGCCAAACTGCGGACACCGTCCACGCTGCTGCGGCCGGCGTCCCGCACCGTGCTGCCCGCGTTCGCCGCGCAGTGCGCCGCCACCCCCGACGCGCTCGCCGTCACCGGCCCTGACGGCGACCTCACCTACGCCGAGCTCGACCGGCGCTCCCGCGTCGTCGCCACCGCCCTGCGCGCCCGCGGCATCGGCCGTGAGGACGTCGTCGGCGTGCTCGCCGACCGCACCGCCGAGGCCGTCGCCGCGATCTGGGGCGTCGTGCGGTCCGGCGCCGCGTACCTGCCGCTGGACACCCAGCACCCCGACACCCGCCTCGCCGGCATCCTCACCGACGCGCGGGCCCCGGTCTGTCTCGTACAGCGCCCGCACGCCGAGCGTGCCGCCGTCCCGGCCGGCTGCGTCACCGTGCTGCTCGACGAGCTGACCGGCGAGCCGCCCGCCGACTGGGCCGAGCCCGCCACCGGCCCCGGCGACCTCGCCTACGTCATCTACACCTCCGGCTCGACCGGCCGGCCCAAGGGTGTGGAGATCGAGCACGGCGCCCTCGCCAACTACGTCGCCTGGGCCACCCGCGACCTCGGCGTCGACGCGTCCACCCGGATGCCGCTGCTGACCTCGTTCGCGTTCGACGTGTCGTGCACGACCCTGTTCCTGCCGCTCCTGGTCGGCGGCAGCGTGCTGCTGCCGCGCGGGGACCTCAACCACGCGACGCTGCGCGCCCTGCTCACCGAGGACGCGCCGACGGTGCTGACGATGACGCCGTCGCTGCTGGAGCTGATCTGCGAGCTCGACGTGCGCCCGAGCACGGTGCGGGTCATCGGGGCGGCCGGCGAGGTCCTGCGCCGCAGCGTCGCCCTGCAGGCCCTGGAGATGTTCGGCCCCGAATGCCGGGTCATGAACCTCTACGGCCCCACCGAGGCGACCATCGAGTGCCTCGCCCACACGTTCGACCCCGCGACGGACACCGCGGCCGGGGTGCCGATCGGTGTGCCGCCGGACAACTGCACCGCCCACGTCCTGGACGCCCAGCACCGGTTCGTCGGCCCCGGCGAGGTCGGCGAGCTGTACATCGGCGGGGTCCAGCTGGCCCGCGGCTACCGCGGCCGGCCGGACCTGACCCGGACCCGCTTCGTGCGCCTCGCCGACGGCACCCGCGTCTACCGCACCGGCGACGTCGTGCGCGTCACCGACGCCGGCGTCGTCGAGTTCCTCACCCGCGCCGACGACCAGGTCAAGGTGCTCGGCAACCGGATCGAGCCGGCCGAGATCGCGCAGGCGCTGGAGGACCACCCGACGGTCAGCCGAGCCGCGGTCCTGGCCCGCAGCCGCCCCGGCAGCGAGCACAAGCTGCTGTGCGCCTACGTCGTGGGCACGTCGCCCGACCCGGCGCAGCTGCAGGCATTCGTGGCCGAGCGGCTGCCCCGCTACATGGTCCCGGCGACGGTGACCGTCGTCGCGGAGCTGCCCCGCACCGTCAACGGCAAGATCGACGTGCGGGCGCTGCCGGATCCCTTCGCGGGTGCGGACGAACCCGCCGCCGACCACTCCGGCCGCGACGAGGTCACCCGCGCCGTCGCCGCGATCTGGTCCGGCACTCTCGGCGTCGACCCCGACCGCCTCGCCGACGACACCGACTTCCACCAGCTCGGCGGCGACTCGCTGCTGATGCTGTCGATGGTCGGCGCCGTGTGCCGCGACGTCGTCGGCGCCGCCGCCGAGCCGCTGTTCATGGCCCGGCTGGGCGAGATCGTGCGGGAGCCGACGATCGCCCGGGTCGCCGCCGTCGCCCGCGACGCCGCTTCCGGCGGTGCTGTGCCGGCCGGGTCGATCCCGGCGCAGGCGGTGCCGCGGGGCGAGACCGTCGGCGCCTGACGCCGGACCGCAGGGACCGACCGACCACCACCGTGCGTCCCGGCCGACGGGCACCCGCACGCTGTCACGAGGAGCCGAGCCAGATGGCGAACGAGGACAAGCTCCGCGACTACCTCAAGCGGGTGACGGCCGACCTGCGCCAGGCCAACCGGCGCATCCGGGAGTTCGAGGACCGCGACCGGGAGCCGATCGCGGTCATCGGCATCGGCTGCCGGTTCCCCGGCGGCGTCACCGGCCCCGACGCGCTGTGGGACCTGGTCGCCGAGGGGCGCGACGCCGTCACCGGCGTGCCGGTCAACCGCGGCTGGGACTTCGACCGCATCTACGACCCGACCCCGGGCCGGCCCGGCCGCACCTACGCCCGCGACGGCGGCTTCCTGCACGACGCCGACGCGTTCGACGCCGGCTTCTTCGGCATCTCCCCGCGCGAGGCCCTCGCCATGGACCCCCAGCAGCGGCTGCTGCTGGAGACCACCTGGGAGGCCCTGGAGGACGCCGGCATCGACCCGCAGCGCATCCGCGACACCGAGACCGGCGTGTTCGTCGGCGCCAGCCACCAGGGCTACGGCACCGCGACCGAGGGCGCCCCCGAGGGCGTCGAGGGGCACCTGCTCACCGGCGGCGCCGCCGCCGTGCTGTCCGGGCGGCTCGCCTACACCTTCGGCACCCGCGGCCCGGCCGTCACCGTCGACACCATGTGCTCGTCCTCGCTCGTCGCGCTGCACCTCGCGGTCCGCTCGCTGCGGGCGGGGGAGTCCGGGATGGCCGTCGTCGGCGGCGTCACCGTCATGGCGGTCCCGCAGTCGTTCATCGAGTTCTCCCGCCAGCGGGGCCTGGCCGTCGACGGGCGTTGCAAAGCGTTCTCCGACGACGCCGACGGCACCGGTTGGGGCGAGGGCGTCGGCGTCCTGCTCCTGCAGCGGCTCTCCGACGCGGTCGCCGCCGGCCACCCCGTCCTCGCCGTGGTCCGCGGGTCCGCGGTCAACCAGGACGGCGCCTCCAACGGCCTCACCGCCCCGAACGGTCCGGCGCAGCAGCGGGTCATCCGCGCCGCCCTCGCCGACGCCGGCCTGGAAGCGTCCGACGTGGACGCCGTCGAGGCGCACGGCACCGGCACCACCCTCGGCGACCCGATCGAGGCGGAGGCGCTGCTCGCCACCTATGGGCAGGGCCGGCAGACGCCGCTGTGGCTCGGCACCCTGAAGTCCAACCTCGGGCACACGCAGGCCGCGGCCGGTGTCGCCGGGGTCATCAAGGCCGTCCTCGCGATGCGGCACGGCGTCCTGCCCCGCACACTGCACGTCAGCGCCCCGTCGTCGAAGGTCGACTGGTCCGCGGGTGCGGTGCGGCTGCTGACCGACGCGCAGCCTTGGCCCGCCGCCGACCGGCCGCGCCGGATGGGCGTGTCGGCGTTCGGCGCCAGCGGTACCAACGCGCACGTCGTGCTGGAGCAGGCCCCACCACCGGAGGTCGAGGCGGCGCCGGAGCAGCTCACGGTGCCGGGCATTCCGGTGCTGCCGTGGGCGTTGTCGGCGCGGACGGCCGCCGCTCTGCCGGCGCAGGCCGACGCCCTGCTCGCGTTCCTCGCCGAGCACCCCGGCGCCGACCCGGCCGACATCGCCGTGACCCGGGCCGTCTCCCGAGCGCATCTGGAGCACCGGGCCGTCGTCCTCGGCGCCGACCTTGCCGCGCTGACCCGTGGGTTGGCCGCGCTCGCCGCCGGCGAGCAGGATCCCGACGTCGTCATCGGCGCCGCAGATCTCGAGGGTGCCTCGGCGCTGCTGTTCACCGGCCAGGGCGCACAGTTCCCCGGCATGGGCCGCGGCCTCTACCGGACGTTCCCGGCCTACGCCGCGGCATATGACGAGGTCTGCGCCCACATCGACGGCCTCGCGGACGTCGACGGCGACCTGCTCGACCAGACCCGGTGGACCCAACCGGCCCTGTTCGCCGTCGAGGTCGCGGTGTACCGGCTCCTCGAGTCGTGGGGTCTCAAGCCCGACTTCCTCCTCGGTCACTCCATCGGCGAGCTCGCCGCGGCGCACGTCGCCGGGGTCTGGTCGCTGCAGGATGCGTGCAAGGTCGTCGAGGCGCGCGGCCGGTTGATGCAGGCGCTGCCGGCCGGTGGTGCGATGATCGCGATCCAGGCCGGCGAAGCCGATGTCCGGGCGGTGCTGGTCGAAGGCGCTGAAATTGCCGCGGTGAACGGTCCTGACGCGGTCGTGATCTCCGGCGACGAGGCCGCGGTTGCGGCGGTGGCCGCCGGGTTCGCCAAGACGCGCCGGTTGACGGTGAGTCACGCGTTCCACTCGGCGCGGATGGACGGGATGCTCGACGCGTTCCGCGACGTTCTGTCCACGGTGACGTTCAACCCGCCGGCGATCCCGATCGCGACCACGTCCACAGGTGAGGTCACCGATCCGGAGTACTGGGTCCGTCAGGTCCGCGGGACGGTCCGGTTCGCCGACGCCGCCGAGGCGCTGCAGGCGAAGGGCGTGACCAGGTTCCTGGAGGTCGGCCCCGACGGGGTGCTGTCCGCGCTCGTCGGCGGGGTCCCCGCCCTGCGCAAGGGCCGCGACGAGGCGGTCACGCTGCTCGCCGCGGTTGCCCGGATGCACGTCAGCGGCTGGTCCCCGGACTGGGCCGCGATGCTGACCGGGCAGCGGATCGCGCTGCCGACGTACGCGTTCCAGCGGGACCGGTTCTGGCTCACCCGGACCACCCGCACCTCCACCGTGGACGGCTGGCTCTACGAGGAGACGTGGAAGCCCGTCCCCGCCGGCACGGCGGCGCTGCACGGCACCTGGCTGCTCGTCACCCACACCGGCGACGCGGCAGTCCACGAGACGCTCGCCCGGGCCGGCGCCACCGTCCGGACGCTCACCGTCGCCGAGCACACCGACCGGGCGACGATGACGGGTCTGCTCGCCGCGGCCGCCGCAGACGCCGGGACCGTCGACGGCGTCGTGTCCACGCTCGCGCCGTCCACGGCCCCGCCCACCGGACCGGCGCCGGTCACCGCCGGCGTCACCGACACCCTCACCCTCCTGCAGGCCCTCGGCGACGCGGGCGTCGACGCGCCGCTGTGGTGCCTCACCGAAGGCGCCGTCAGCGTCGCCCCCGGCGACGACGTCAGCGACCCGATGCAGGCCGCCGTCTGGGGTCTCGGCCGCGTCGCCGCCCTCGAGCACCCCGGCCGCTGGGGCGGCCTCATCGACGTCACCGGCCTCCGCGGGACGTCCGCGCCGGTCCCGGACGTGTCCGCCGGTGACCGTGACCCGGCGCCCGGTGCGGTCAACGGTCACCTGCAGTCGCCGCTCGACCTGCTCCCGGGCGTGCTCACCGGGGGCGAGGACCAGGTCGCCGTTCGCGGCGGCGCGGTCCACGCCCGCCGGATCGGCAGGAGCGCGGGGACCGGCGGGGTGAAGGCCGGATGGCGGCCGCGCGGCGCCGCCCTCGTCACCGGCGGCACCACCGGGCTCGGCGCGCAGACCGCCCGCTGGCTCGCCCGGCACGGCACCACCCACCTCGTCCTGCTGAGCCGCCGCGGCGACGACGCACCCGGCGTCGCCGAGCTGCGCGACGAGCTCACCGCCCTCGGCGCCGGCGTCACCGTCGCCGCCTGCGACGTCGCCGACCTGGACGCGCTCACCGCCGTCGTCGAGTCCGCCGAGGCCGAGCACGGCCCGATCCGCACGGTCGTGCACGCCGCCGGCGTCGGCGTGCTCGGCCGGCTGCACGACACCGGCCCGGCCGACCTCGCCGCCGCGACCGCCGCGAAGCTCGGCGGCGCCACGAACCTCGACGCCGTGTTCGACCGCGACACCGTCGACCGGTTCGTCATGTACGCCTCCGTCGCCGGCGTGTGGGGCAGCGGCGACCACGGCGCCTACGCCGCCGCGAACGCCTACCTCGACGCCCTCGCCCGGGCCCGCCGCGCCCGCGGCCGGGCCGGCACCTCGGTGGCGTGGGGCATCTGGAGCCCGGAGAGCGGCGGCATGGCCCGCGCCGACGTCCAGCAGTCGGCGAACTGGCACGGCATCACGTTCATGCCGCCGGCCGCCGCCCTCGACGCCCTGCACCATGTCCTGGACCGCGACCCGGCCACCGCCGTCGTCGCCGACGTCGACTGGGCCAGGTTCGCGCCGCTGTTCGCCGCCGCCCGCCCGCGTCCCCTCATCGCCGATCTGCCCGAGGTGGCCGCGCTGTCCGCGCCGGCCGCCGCACCCGTCGCCGCCGCAGCGGACGCCGGGCTGCTCGGGCTCGGCGACGCCGACCGGTTCCGCGCCCTGCAGGACGCCGTCCGGGCCGCCGCCGCCGGCGCGCTCGGCCACCGGGGGAGCGACGCGGTCGACGGCACCCGCTCGTTCCGCGACCTCGGCTTCGACTCCCTCACCGCCCTGGAGCTGCGCGACGCGCTGGCGCAGCGCACCGGGCTGCGGCTGCCGTCGACCGTCGTCTTCGACTACCCGAGCGTCGACGCGCTCGCCGCGCACCTGCACCACGAACTCGGCGGCGGCACCGCCGCAGCCGCGGCACCGACCGCCGCCCTCGTCGACGCCGCCGCCGACGAGCCGATCGCGATCGTCGGCATGAGCTGCCGCTTCGCCGGTGGCGTCGAGTCGCCGGAGGACCTGTGGACGCTGCTGAGCGAGGGCGGCGACGCGATCGGGCCGCTGCCCACCGACCGCGGCTGGGACGTCGACGGCCTGTACGACCCGGACCCCGACCGTGCCGGCCGCAGTTACGTCCGCGACGGCGGCTTCCTGCGCGACGCCGTCCGCTTCGACCCGCAGCTGTTCGGGATCTCTCCGCGGGAGGCGATCGCCATGGACCCGCAGCAGCGGCTGCTGCTCGAGGTCGCCTGGGAGGCGTTCGAGGCCGCCGGGATCAACCACGCCACGCTGCGTGGCACCCCCGCCGGGGTGTACGTCGGTGCCGCCGGCGGCGACTACGGCGCCCGCCTGCCGCACGTGCCCGACGGCGCCGAGGGCCACCTCATCATCGGCACCGAGAGCAGCGTCGCGTCCGGTCGCATCGCCTACACGTTCGGCCTCGAAGGACCCGCCGTCACCGTCGACACGGCGTGCTCCTCCGGCATGGTCGCGACCCACCTGGCCGCGCAGGCGCTGCGCCGCGGCGAATGCGACCTCGCCCTCGCCGGCGGTGTCGCCGTCATGTCGTCACCGGCGGCGTTCGTCGGGTTCAGCCGGCAGCGCGGGCTCGCCGTCGACGGGCGCTGCAAGGCGTTCTCCGACGACGCCGACGGCATGGGCCTCGCCGAGGGCGCCGGCATGCTCGTGCTGGAGCGGCTCAGCGACGCGCAGGCGCGCGGGCGCCGGATCCTCGCCGTCGTGCGGGGCTCCGCGCTCAACCAGGACGGCGCCTCCAACGGCCTCACCGCCCCGAACGGCCCGGCGCAGCAGCGGGTCATCCGCGCCGCCCTGCACGCCGCGGGCCTGCGGCCGTCCGATGTGGACGCCGTCGAGGCGCACGGCACCGGCACCGCGCTCGGCGACCCGATCGAGGCGCAGGCGCTGCTCGCCACCTACGGCCAGGACCGCCCGGCGGACCGGCCGCTGTGGCTGGGCTCGCTGAAGTCCAACGTCGGACACACCCAGGCGGCCGCCGGGATCGGCGGGATCATCAAGATGGTCCTCGCGATGCGGCACGGCACCCTGCCGCGGACCCTGCACGCGGACCGGCCGTCGACGCACGTCGACTGGACCGCCGGCGCCGTGGAGCTGCTCACCGACGCCCGCGACTGGCCCGACACCGACCGGCCGCGCCGCGCCGGGGTGTCCTCGTTCGGGGTGTCCGGCACCAACGCGCACATCATCCTCGAGGCCCCCGCCGCGACCACCCCGGCACCGGCCCCGGCCGACCCGCCCGCCGCGGTGCCGGTGCTGCTGTCCGCGCACAGCGACGAGGCGCTCCGCGCCCAGGCCGGGCGGCTCGCCACCCACCTGGCGGGCACCGACGACGCGCTCGCCGACGCCGCCTGGTCCCTGTTCACCGCCCGGGCGCCGCTGGCACACCGGGCCGCCGTCGCCGGCACCGACCGGGACGACGTCGTGCGGCAACTCGTCGCGCTCGCCGCCGGGACCCCGGCGACCGCCACCGTCACGGGAACGGTCCGCGCCGGAGGGAAGGTCGCGTTCGTGTTCCCCGGGCAGGGCTCCCAGTGGCTCGGCATGGGCGTCGAGCTCCTCGCCACCGAACCGGTCTTCCGGGAGCGGATCGAGGCGTGCGAAGCGGCGCTGGCGCCGTTCGTCGACTGGTCCCTGACCGCCGTGCTGCGCGGCGAGCCGGGCGCGCCCGGCCTCGACCGCGTCGACGTCGTCCAGCCGGTGCTGTGGGCCGTCATGGTTTCCCTCGCCGCGTGGTGGACGTCGCGCGGCGTCACCCCCGACGTCGTCGTCGGGCACTCCCAGGGCGAGATCGCCGCGGCCTGCGTCGCGGGGATCCTCAGTCTGCAGGACGCCGCCCGGGTCGTTGCCCTGCGCAGCCAGGCGCTGTCGGTCCTCGCCGGGCGCGGCGGCATGTTGTCCGTCGCCCTGCCGCCGGACCGGGCGGCCGAGCGGCTCGCGCCGTGGGCGGAGCGGCTCAGCGTCGCCGCGGTCAACGGCACCGGCTCGGTCGTCGTGTCCGGCGACGTCGCCGCGCTCGGCGAGCTCGCTGACGCGTGCGCCGCCGACGGGGTCCGCACCCGCCGCGTCGAGGTCGACTACGCCTCGCACTGCGCGCACGTGGAGGCCATCCACGACCAGCTCCTCGACGTCCTCGCGCCCGTCGCCCCGCGCCCGGCGCGGATCGAGTTCCACTCCACGGTCGGCGCGGACGTGACGGACATCGACCTCGGCGGCGCCGAGTACTGGTACCGCAACCTGCGCCACAGCGTCCGGTTCGCCCCGGCCGTCGGCACGCTCGCCGGCGCCGGCGTCACCGTGTTCGTCGAGGTCAGCGCCCACCCGGTGCTGATACCTGGCATGCAGGAGACCCTCCAGGACGCCGACGCCGTGGTCACCGGCACGCTGCGCCGCGACGACGGCGGACCCGCCCGGCTGCTGACCGCGCTGGGCACCCTGCACGTGCACGGCGTCGCCGTGGACTGGACGTCCGCGTTCGGTGCCGGGCGACGGGTCGTCGACCTGCCCACGTATCCGTTCCAGCGGCAGCGGTACTGGCTGGACGCCCCGCCGCCCGCGACCGGCGGGGACGGCGTGGACGCCCGCTTCTGGCAGCTGGTCGAGCAGCAGGACCCGCGGGAACTGGCCGCCGCGCTCGACCTGGAGCCCGGCGCCGTCGAAGGGATGCTGCCCGCGCTGTCGCGGTGGCGGCGGGCCGAGACCGACCGGGTCGCGCTGGACGCGTGGCGGTACCGCATCCGCTGGCAGCCGCTCGGCGACGCGCCGGCCGCGGCGGCTGCGGCGGCCAGCGCGGCCGGGCGGTGGCTGGTCGTGCTGCCCGCCGCGGACCGGGCCGGCGCCTGGACCGAGCACCTCGTGGCGCAGCTGCTCGCCGGTGGCGTCCGCGCGGACGTGCTGACGCTGCCCGTACACGCGGACCGGACGACGACGGCGGCGCATCTGCGGGCCGCGCTGGACAGCAACCCCGCGCCCGACCGGGTCCTGTCGCTGCTGGCGGTCGACGAGCGGCCGCACGAGGACGGGTCCGCGCTGCCGGCCGGGTTCGCCGCCACCGTCACGCTGGTGCAGGCGCTCGGCGACGTGGCGTGCGCCGCGCCGCTGTGGGCGGCGACCCGCGGTGCCGTGGCCGTCGGCGCCGCCGACCCGGTCGCCGCGCCGCCGCAGGCGATGACGTGGGGCCTCGGGCGCATCGCCGCCCTCGAACACCCGGACCGCTGGGGCGGCCTCGTCGACCTGCCCGCCGAGGTCACCGCGGGCGTGATCGCGAGGCTCGCCGCCGTCGTCGCCGGCCAGGACGGCGAGGACCAGGTCGCCGTCCGCGGCGCCGGCACCTACGCCCGCCGCCTCGTGCGCGCCGGCACCTCCCCGACCCGGCCCGCCGCCACGGCTGCTGCTTCCGATGCGGTCGCGGCCGGCGATGCCGTCGCGGTGGCGACGGTCGATGCTGCTGTCGCGGACCGCGACCGGCGGTGGCGGCCGGACGGGACCGTGCTCGTCACCGGCGGGACCGGCGGCATCGGCGCGCGGCTGGCGCGCTGGCTCGCCGGTGAGGGCGCCCGGCACCTGCTGCTCACCAGCCGCCGCGGCCTCGACGCGCCCGGCGCCGCCGACCTCGCCCAGGAGCTGCGCGACGGCGGCTGCGACGTCACCGTCGCCGCCGTCGACGTCACCGACCGCGACGCGCTCGCCGCGCTCCTCGCCGGTCTGCCCGGCGACCGGCCGCTGCGGTCCGTGTTCCACGCCGCGGCCGTCCTGGACGACGGTGTCATCGACGGCGTCACCGCCGGCCGGGCCGCCGCCGTCGCCGCGCCGAAGTCCGGTGCGGCCCTGCACCTGCACGAGCTCACCAAGGACCTGGACCTGAGCGCGTTCGTGCTGTTCTCCTCCCTCGGCGGCACGCTCGGTGGCCCCGGGCAGGGCACCTACGCCGCCGCCAACAGCCTGCTGGACGCCCTCGCCCAGCAGCGGCACGCGGCGGGTCTGCCCGCCACCTCCGTCGCCTGGGGCGTCTGGGCCGGCGAGGGCCTCGCCGCCGGCGAGACCGGCGAGTCCGCCCGCCGTTCGGGGATGCTCCCGATGGACCCGGGCAAGGCGATCAGCCTCCTGCACCGCGCCCTCGACGACGGCGACACGTGCCTCGCGATCGCCGACGTCGACTGGTCCCGATACGCGCCCGCGTTCACCGCGTCGCGGCCCAGCCCCGCCCTGCGCGACCTGCCCGAGGCGGCCCCGCCCGCCGACACCGCCGCCGGTCAGGGCGTCCCGCTCGGGCGTGAGCTCGCCGGGCTCCCCGCCGCCGAGCAGGAGGCGCGGCTGCTGCAGCTCGTGCGCCGGCACGCCGGCGCCGTCCTCGGCTTCCCCGAGGACGCGGCCGTCGACCCCGGCCGGGCGTTCCGCGACCTCGGCTTCGACTCCCTCACCGCCGTCGAGCTGCGCAACCGGCTCGGCGCCGCCACCGGGCTGCGGCTGCCGGTGACCCTCGTCTTCGACCACCCGACCGCGACCACCCTCACCCGCTACCTGCTCGGCGAGCTCGTCGGCGGCCTGGAAGCCCCGGCCGCGGAGACCACCCGCCGGGACGCCGACGCCGACGACCCGATCGCGATCGTCGCGATGACCTGCCGGCTGCCCGGCGGCGTCAGCAGCCCCGAGGACCTGTGGCGGGTCCTCACCGACGAGGTCGACGCGGTCGGCGCGTTCCCCACCGACCGCGGCTGGGACATCGACGGCCTCTACGACCCGGACCCGGAGCGGTCCGGCACCTTCTACACCCGCGAGGGCGGCTTCCTGCACGACGCCGCCGCCTTCGACCCGGCGTTCTTCGGCATCTCCCCGCGCGAGGCCCTCGCGATGGACCCGCAGCAGCGGCTGCTGCTCGAGACGTCGTGGGAGGCGTTCGAACGTGCCGGGATCGACCCCGCTACCGCCCGCGGCAGCCGCACCGGCGTCTTCATCGGCTCCAACTACCACGACTACGTCTGCCGCCTGCACACCGCACCCGAAGGGTTCGAGGGGCAGCTCGCGCTCGGCAGCGCCGGCAGCGTCGCGTCCGGGCGCATCTCCTACCTGTTCGGGCTCGAAGGACCGGCGCTGACCGTCGACACCGCGTGCTCGTCGTCGCTCGTCGCGCTGCACCTGGCGATGCAGGCGCTGCGCCGCGGCGACTGCACCCTCGCCATCGCCGGCGGGGTCACCGTCATCTCCTCCACCGACACGTTCGTCGAGTTCAGCCGGCAGCGGGCGCTGTCACCCGACGGCCGGTGCAAGGCGTTCTCCGCGTCCGCGGACGGCGCCGGCTGGGCCGAGGGCGTCGGGCTGGTCCTCGTCGAGCGGCTCTCCGACGCCGTCGCCAACGGCCACCCCGTCCTCGCCGTCGTCAAGGGCTCCGCCGTCAACCAGGACGGCGCCTCCAACGGGCTCACCGCCCCGAACGGTCCCGCGCAGCAGCGCGTCATCCGCCAGGCGCTCGCCGACGCCGGTCTGCGCCCCGCCGACGTCGACGTCGTCGAGGCGCACGGCACCGGCACGAGCCTCGGCGACCCGATCGAGGCGCAGGCGATCCTCGCCACCTACGGCCAGGACCGCCCCGCGCCCCTGTGGCTCGGCTCGGTGAAGTCGAACCTCGGCCACACCCAGGCCGCGTCCGGCGTCGCCGGGCTGATGAAGATGGTCCTGGCCCTGCGGCACGGGACCGTGCCCCGCACCCTGCACGTCGACGCGCCGTCCCCGCACGTCGACTGGGCGTCCGGCGCCGTCGAGCTCGTCACCGAGGCACGGCCGTGGCCGTCCGGCGGCCGCCCGCGCCGCGCCGGGGTGTCGTCGTTCGGCATCTCCGGCACCAACGCGCACGTCATCGTCGAGGAGCCGCCAGCGGTCCCGGCCGCGCCCGCGGTCGCCGGTCCGGCGCTGCCGGCGCTGCCGGTGCTGCCGACCGTCGTGTCCGGCCGGTCGGAGGCGGCGCTGGGCGAGCAACTGCGGCGGCTGGCGTCGTTCACGGCCGAACGGTCCGACCTGCGGCCGGTGGACGTCGCGTACTCCCTCGCGACGAGCCGGTCGGCGTTCGAGCACCGGGCCGTCCTGCTCGGTGACGTCGAGATCCGCGGCCGGGTCCGCGACGGCGGGTCGGCGATGCTGTTCACCGGTCAGGGCGCGCAGTGGCCGGGAATGGGCCGCGGCCTGTACGCGGCGTTCCCGGTGTACGCGCAGGCGTATGACGAGGTCTGCGCGCACATCGACGGCCTGCGCGACGTCGACGGACCGGAGCTGGACGAGACCCGGTGGACGCAGCCGGCGATCTTCGCGGTCGAGGTCGCGGTGTACCGGCTGCTCGAGTCGTGGGGGCTGCGACCGGACCACCTCCTCGGCCACTCCATCGGCGAGCTCGCCGCGGCCCACGTCGCCGGGGTCTGGTCCCTGCCGGACGCCTGCACGATCGTTGAGGCCCGTGGCCGCCTGATGCAGGCGCTGCCGCGTGGTGGGGCGATGGTCGCGATCCAGGCCGCCGAGGACGACGTCCGCGCGGCACTCATCGACGGCGTGGAGATCGCCGCGGTGAACGGTCCCGACGCGGTCGTCGTCTCCGGCGATGAGGCAGCGGTCGTGGCGGTGGCCGCTCATTTCAAGAAGACGCGTCGGTTGACGGTCAGTCACGCGTTCCACTCGGCGCGGATGGACGGGATGCTCGACGCGTTCCGCGACGTCCTGGCCACGGTGACGTTCAACCCGCCGGCGGTCCCGATCGCGGCCACGTCCACGGGTGAGGTCACCGACCCGGAGTACTGGGTCCGTCAGGTCCGCGGCACGGTCCGCTTCGCCGACGCCGCCGAGGCGCTGAAGGCGAAGGGCGTCACCAGGTTCCTGGAGGTCGGCCCCGACGGGGTGCTCTCGGCGATGGTCGACGGCGTCCCGGCGATGCGCAAGGGTCGCGACGAGATCCTCACCCTCATGACCGGCGTCGCCCAGCTGCACGTCACCGGCTGGTCGCCGGACTGGACGGCCATGTTCGCCGGCGGCACCCGCGTCGACCTGCCCACGTATGCGTTCCAGCGGCAGCGGTACTGGCTGGAGGCCCCCGCCGACCCGGCCGACCCCGCCGCCCTCGGCCTCGACACCGTCCGGCACCCGCTGCTCGGCGCCGGCGTCCCCCTCGCCGAGACCGGCGGGCACCTCTTCACCAACCGGCTGTCGATCGCCGACCAGCCGTGGCTCGCCGACCACCGGGTCATGGACACCGTCCTGCTGCCCGGCACCGCGCTCGTCGAGCTCGCGCTGTCCGCCGGCGACGCCGTCGGCTGCGACCGGATCGAGGAGCTCACCCTGCAGGCGCCGCTCGTGCTTCCGGAACCCGGCGCGCTGCAGCTGCAGGTCACCGTCGCCGCCGCCGACGGCTTCGGCGCCCGCGCGCTGCAGGTGCACTCCCGCGACGCCGGCGGCACCGACGACACGTGGACGGCGCACGCCACCGGCCGCCTCGCCGCCGCACGCACCTGGGACGCCCCAGACTTCACCGAATGGCCGCCCGCCGGCGCCGAGGCCGTCGACATCGGCGACCTGTACGCGTCGCTCGCCGACGCCGGGTTCGACTACGGTCCGTCGTTCCAGGCCCTGCGCCGGGTGTGGCGCCGCGACGGCGTCGTCTACGCCGAGGCCGCCCTCGCCGACGCCGAGCGCGCCGAAGCCGGCCGGTTCCTGCTGCACCCGGCGCTGCTCGACGCCGCCCTGCACACCCTCGCGTACGCCGACGGCATCGCCGGTCGCGGCGTCCTGCCGTTCTCGTTCGAGCGGCTGTCGCTCAGCGCCGTCGGCGCCACCGCCGTGCGGGTCCGGCTCGCCGGCAGCGGCACCGACACCGTGACCGTCGACCTCGCCGACCACACGGGCCGGCCGATCGCCGCCATCGGCTCCCTCGCGCTGCGCCCGGTCACCGCGAGCCAGGTCAAGGCGGCCCGGTCGCAGTACCACGACTCACTGTTCCGGGTCGACATGGTCATGAACCCGGTCGCGCCCGCCCGTGACCACGCCGACCAGCTCTGGGCGGTCCTCGGGCTCAACCCGGTCAAGCTCGTCAAGGCGCTCGGCACCACCGGCGCCGCCGTCGAGACCTACCCGGACCTGGAAGCGCTCCGCGACGCCGTCACCGCCGGCGCCGCCGTCCCCGACCGGGTCATCGTGTCCTGCGCCGACCGGCCCGAAGGCGCCGACATGGCCGCCCGCGTCCGCACCGCCACCTACTGGGCGCTGGATCTCGTCCAGGCCTGGCTCGCCGACGAACGCCTCACGTCCTCCCGGCTGGTCTTCGTCACCCACAGCACCGGCGGCGAGACCGTCGAGGACCTCGCCTGGGCGCCCGTGTGGGGGCTCGTCCGGTCGGCGCTGACGGAGAACCCGGACCGGTTCGTCCTGCTCGACCTCGACGACCGCGACGTCTCCTACGCGGCGCTGCCCGCCGCGCTCATGTGCGGCGAGGGTAACGTCGCCGTCCGCGTCGGCGGCGTCCACGTGCCGCGGCTCGCCCGGGTCGCCGCCGCACCCGGCATCACCCCGTCCGCGACGTGGGACACCAAGGGGACCGTCCTCATCACCGGCGGCACCGGCGACCTCGGTGGCCTCATCGCCCGGCACCTCGCCGGCGAGCACAACGTCCGGCACCTGCTGCTCACCAGCCGTCGCGGCCTCGCCGCCGAGGGCGCCGTCGAGCTGCGGCAGGCGCTGCTGGACCTGGGCGCCGAGGTGACGATCACCGAGTGCGACGTCGCCGACCGCGCCGCCCTCGCCGCGGTGCTCGCCGCGATCCCCGCCGACCGGCCCCTCACCGGTGTCGTGCACACCGCCGGGGTCGTCGACGACGGGGTCGTCTCCGCGCTCACCCGCGAGCAGGTCGACACCGTCCTGCGGCCGAAGGTCGACGCCGCGCTCAACCTCGACGAGCTCACCCGCCACCTGCCGCTGACGGCGTTCGTCCTGTTCTCCTCGATGGCCGGCACGTTCGGCGGCACCGGCCAGGCCAACTACGCGGCCGCGAACACGTTCCTGGACGCCCTCGCCCACCAGCGGCGCGCCGCCGGGCTCCCGGCGCTGTCCCTCGCCTGGGGCCTGTGGGAGCAGGGCAACGGCATGACGGCGAAACTCGACGGCGGTGACCTGCAGCGGATGGCGCGCGGCGGGCTCGCCCCGCTGTCGCACGCCGAAGGACTCGCCCTGTTCGACGTCGCCTGCGTCGTCGACGAGGCCGTCCTCATCCCGGCGCGGCTCATCATCGACGCGATCCGGGCGGTCGCCGGGACCGCGGCGGTCCCGGCCATCATGCGCGGGCTCGTCGGCCGGCCCGCCCGGCAGGCCGTCACCACCGCCGGGCCCGTCGAGCAGACCGAGACGCTCGCGACGCGGCTCGCCCGGCTCAGCGCCGCCGAACGCCGGCGGGCCGTCCTGGACCTGGTCCGGACCGAGGCGGCGGTCGTGCTCGGCTACCCCGGCCCGGACGCCGTCGAACCCGACCGCGGGTTCCTCGAGCTCGGCTTCGACTCCCTCACCGCCCTGGAGCTGCGCAACCGGCTCGCGGCCGCGTCCGGGCTGCGGCTGCCGGCGACGCTGCTGTTCGACTACCCGTCACCGGACGCGATGGCCGGGCACGTCCTGAGCCACCTCGTCCAGGACGACGCCGACGCCCCGTTCGCCGTCCTCGACGACTTCGAGGCCGCGCTCGCCGCGGCCGGCCTCACCACCACCGGCGCCGCCGGCGACGACACCCGCGACCGGCTCGCGGACCGGCTGCAGCTGCTGCTCGCGAAGCTCACCGACCGCGGGAACGGCTCCGGCGAGGGCGTCGTCGAGCGGCTCGACGCGGCCAGCGACGACGAGATGTTCGCCTTCATCGACAACGATCTCGGCCTTTCGTAGCGCCGTGCCACCGTTCCCAGAAAGGCCCGATCACCGATGAACGAAGACAAGCTGCGCGAGTACCTCAGGCGCGTGACGGTCGATCTGCACCGGACCCGGGAGCGGCTCAAGGACGTCGAGGAGCGGGAGCAGGAGCCCATCGCGATCGTCGCGATGAGCTGCCGCTACCCGGGCGGCGTGCGCAACCCCGAGGACCTGTGGCAGCTCGTCGCCGAGGGCCGCGACGCGATCGGCCCGTTCCCGGACAACCGCGGCTGGGACCTGGACAACCTGTTCCATCCCGATCCGGACCACCGCGGCACCTCGTACGGCAGCGAAGGCGGCTTCCTCTACGACGCCGACGAGTTCGACCCCGCCCCCTTCGGCGTGTCACCCCGCGAAGCGCTCGGCATGGACCCGCAGCAGCGGCTGCTGCTGGAAACGGCGTGGGAGGCGTTCGAACGCGCCGGCCTGGACGCCACCACGCTGCGCGGCAGCCGCACCGGCGTGTTCGTCGGCGTCATGTACAACGACTACGGCGCCCGCCTCCGCGAGATCCCCGAGGGCATGGAGGGCTACGTCGGCAACGGCAGCTCACCCAGCATCGCCTCCGGCCGCATCGCCTACACGTTCGGCCTCGAAGGCCCCGCGGTCACCGTCGACACCGCCTGCTCCTCGTCCCTCGTAGCGCTGCACCTGGCGGCGACGGCGCTGCGCCGCGGCGAGTGCAGCCTCGCCCTCGCCGGCGGCGTCACCGTCATGTCGACCCCCAACACGTTCATCGGCTTCAGCCGGCAGCGCGGCCTGTCCGTCGACGGCCGCTGCAAGTCGTTCTCCGACGACGCCAACGGCACCGGCTGGGGGGAGGGCGCCGGCCTGCTGCTCGTCGAACGGCTCTCCGACGCCCGGCGCAACGGCCACCGCGTCCTGGGCCTGCTGCGCGGCTCCGCCGTCAACCAGGACGGCGCGTCCAGCGGTCTGACGGCACCGAACGGCCCGGCGCAGCAGCGCGTCATCCGGGCCGCCCTCGCCGCCGCGGACCTCGCACCGGCCGACGTCGACGTCGTGGAGGCCCACGGTACGGGCACGACGCTCGGCGACCCGATCGAGGCGCAGGCGCTGATCGCCGCATACGGCCGGGACCGGCGGGCGCCGCTGTGGCTCGGCTCGGTGAAGTCGAACCTCGGCCACACGCAGGCCGCGTCCGGTGTCGCCGGCGTCATCAAGATGATCCTCGCGATGCAGCACGGGCAGCTGCCGCAGACCCTGCACGTCAGCGCACCGTCGTCCCAGGTCGACTGGGGCGACGGCGCCGTCCGGCTGCTCACCGAGGCCCAGCCGTGGCCGGCGGGGGAGCGTCCCCGCCGCGCCGGGGTGTCGTCGTTCGGGGTGTCCGGCACCAACGCGCACGTCATCGTCGAGCAGGCACCACCCGCCGAGGCGCCCGAGGCGGCGCCGGTGCCCGCGGGCCTGCCGGTGGTGCCGTGGCTGCTGTCGGGGCGCACCGCGGTGACCGTGCCCGCGCAGGCGGACCGGCTCGCCGCGGCGCTGGACGCGGCGCCCGGCCTCGGCGCGGCCGACGTCGCGTTCACCCTCGCGGCGGCGCGGACCACGACCGAGCACCGGGCGGTCGTGCTCGGTGCCGACCGGGCCGCGCTGCGGGCCGCCCTCACCGCTGACGGCGTCATCCGCGGTGTCGTGGCGCCGGGCCGGTCCGCGATGCTGTTCACCGGTCAGGGCGCGCAACGGTCCGGGATGGGCCGCGGCCTGCACGCGGCGTTCCCGGCCTACGCGGCAGCGTATGACGAGGTCTGCGCCCACATCGACGGTCTCGCGGACGTCGACGGGGACCTGCTTGACCAGACCCGGTGGACGCAGCCCGCGCTGTTCGCGGTCGAGGTCGCGGTGTACCGGCTCCTCGAGTCGTGGGGACTGCGTCCCGACTTCCTGCTCGGTCACTCCATCGGTGAGCTCGCCGCGGCGCACGTCGCCGGGGTCTGGTCCCTGGAGGATGCCTGCAAGGTGGTGACCGCGCGCGGCCGGCTGATGCAGGCGCTGCCGGCCGGTGGCGCGATGATCGCGGTTCAGGTCACCGAGGACGAGGTCCGTGCCGCCCTGGTCGACGGCGCTGAGATCGCGGCGGTCAACGGCCCGGACGCGGTCGTCGTGTCCGGCGACGAGGCGGCCGTCGAAGCGGTGGCCGCGCGGTTCGCAACGACGCGGCGGTTGAAGGTCAGTCACGCGTTCCACTCGGCGCGGATGGACGGGATGCTCGACGCGTTCCGCCAGGTCCTGCGCACGGTGACGTTCAACCCACCGGCGATTCCGATCTCGGTGACCTCCGCCGGTGAGGTGACCGATCCGGAGTACTGGGTGGGTCAGGTCCGCGGCACGGTCCGGTTCGCGGATGCCGCCGAGGCCCTCAAAGCCAAGGGCGTGACGAGGTTCTTGGAGGTCGGCCCGGACGGCATCCTGTCCGCGCTGGTCGACGGGGTGCCCGCGCTGCGCAAGGACCGCGACGAGCCGCTGACCCTGATGACCGCGGTCGCGCGGATGCACGTCGTCGGCTGGTCGCCGGACTGGCGTCGCGTCCTCGGCGGCGGCACCGTCGTCGACCTGCCCACGTACGCGTTCCGCCGCGACCGGTTCTGGCTCGACGACCCCGCCGCCCGCACCGACGCCGACGCTGTCGGGCTGCTGCCCGTCGACCACCCGCTGCTCGGCGCCGCGCTCGGCCTCGCCGACGGCGGCGGGTTCGTCTTCACCAGCCGCCTCTCGCTGCGCGACCAGCCGTGGCTGCGCGACCACGTCGTGCTCGGCGTACCCCTCGTGCCCGCCACCGCCCTCGTCGACCTCGCCGTCCGCGCGGGGGAGATGCTCGACTGCGGACACCTCGGCGAGCTCGCCGTCGAGACCCCGCTCGCCCTGCCCGACCCGGGGTCCGTGCACCTGCAGGTCACCGTCGGCGCCCCCGACGACACCGGCAGCCGGCCCGTCGCCGTCTACTCCCGCGCGACCGCCGCCGCCGGCTGGACCCGGCACGCCACCGGTCGCCTGCAACCCGGGCACCGCTGGGACACCGCCGACCTCACCGAGTGGCCGCCTCCCGGCGCGACCCCGGTCCCCGTCGACGGGCTGTACGACACCCTCGCCGACGCCGGACTCGGCTACGGACCCGCGTTCCGTGGCGTGCGGGCCGTGTGGCGCCGCGACGGTGACCTGTTCGCTGAGGTCACGCTCGCCGAGACGGCCCGCGACGACGTGGCCCGCTTCGGGATCCATCCCGCGCTCCTGGACGCCGTCCTGCACACCCTCGGCCACGCCGGACCCGCCGCCGGCGGCACGCTGCTGCCGTTCGCGTTCCGTGGCGTCTCGTTGCGTACGAGCGGCGCCGTCGCCGTCCGCGCACGGCTCACCCTGACCGGGTCGACGACCGTCGCCGTCGAGGTCGCGGACCGGACCGGCCGCCCCGTCGCGTCGATCGAGGCCCTCGACCTGCGCCCGGTGACCGCCGGACAGCTGACGGCGGCCCGCACCGGCGACCTGTTCCGGCTCGACCTCGTCGCGGCCCGGCCCGCCGGCGGGCACCGGCACCGCTACGCCGTCCTGGGCGCCGACCCGGCCGGGGTCGCCGCGGCTCTCACCGCCGCCGGCGCCACCGTCGACACGCACGCCGACCTGGCCGCCATGACCACGGTCGCCACCGCCCCCGGCCGGGTCGTCGTCACCGTCGCCACTTCCGACGGTGACGCCGCCGATGCCGTGCACGCACGGACCGCCGCCGCGCTGTCCCTCGTGCAGGAGTGGCTCGCGCGCCCGCCCGCCGGGGCCTCGCTGCGGGTCGTCGTGCCGGCCACCGGAGTGGATTCGATCGCAGCGGCGGCCGTCGCCGGGCTGATCCGCTCCGCCGACGCCGAACACCCCGGCACGTTCGGCGTCATCGAGATCCGCGAGCAGGACGCCACCGGCGCGGCCCTCGCCGCGGCCCTCGCGCTCGACGAGCCGACCGCCGTCGTCCGCGGCGACGCCGTCCTGGTCCCGAGGCTCGCCCGCGCCGACTCCACCGCTCCCAGCGACGCCGCGGCGACGTTCGGCGGGGACGGGACCGTGCTCGTCACCGGCGGGCTCGGCGGGCTCGGGGCGCACGTCGCCCGGCACCTCGTGACCGTGCACGGCGTCCGGCACCTGCTGCTCGCCGGTCGCCGCGGCCTCGACACCGACGGCGCCGCCGCGCTGCGCGACGAACTGACCGGCCACGGCGCGACCGTCACCGTCGCCGCGTGCGACGTCGGCGACCGGGCCGCCGTCGCCGCCCTCCTCGCCGCCGTGCCCGCCGAGCACCCGCTGACCGGCGTCGTGCACACCGCCGGGGTCGCCGGCGACGCCGTCGTCACCGACCTCACCGCCGACCGGGTCGCCGCGATCCTCCGCCCGAAGGCCGACGGCGCCCTGCACCTGCACGAGCTGACCCGGGACACGCCCCTGACGGCGTTCGTGCTGTACTCGTCGCTCGCCGGGATCGTCGGCGGCGCCGCGCAGGCCGGATACGCCGCCGCGAACAGCGTCCTGGACGCCCTCGCCGTCCAGCGGCGCGCCGACGGCCTGCCCGCGCTGTCCCTGGCGTGGGGGCTGTGGGACACCGCCAGCGGCATCACCGCCCACCTGGAGGACGCCGACCGGCAGCGCCTCGCCCGCAACGGCGTCGCGCCGCTGCCGACCGCGGACGCCCTGGCCCTGTTCGACGCCGCCTGCGCCGCTCCCGCGTCCGTCGCCGTCCCGGCCCGGCTGCGCCCGGACGCGCTGCGCGCCGCGGCCGCCGTCCCCGCGGTCCTCAGCGGCCTCACCGGACCGGCCGGCCGGCGGGAGACCCACGACGACGACTCCCTCGTGCGGCGGCTGCGGCGCATGACCGACAGCGACCGGACCGCGGCGCTGCTGCGGCTGGTGCGCCTCGAGGCGGCGACCGTCCTCGGCCACCCGACCGGCGACGACGTCGACCCGCACCGTGGGTTCCTCGAGGCCGGATTCGACTCCCTCACCGCCCTGGAGCTGCGCAACCGGCTCGCCACCGCGACCGGGCTGACCCTGCCCGCCACCGTCCTGTTCGACCACCCGGCGCCGCAGGCGATGGCCAGGCACCTCCTCGGCGAGCTGCACCTCGGCGCCGCCGTCGCGGCCCCGGCCGCCGCCGTCGCCGGCGCGGCCGACGAACCCGTCGCGATCGTGGCCATGAGCTGCCGGTACCCCGGCGGCGTCCGCACGCCGGAAGACCTGTGGCGGCTCGTCGCCGACGGCACCGACGCGGTCGGGCCGTTCCCCGACGACCGCGGCTGGCCCGTCGACCGCCTCTACCACCCGGACCCGGACCACCGCGGCACCAGCTATGCCCGCGAAGGTGGCTTCCTCTACGACGCCGCCGCGTTCGACGCCGACTTCTTCGGCATGTCACCCCGCGAGGCACTCGCCACCGACCCGCAGCAGCGGCTGCTGCTCGAATCGTCGTGGGAGCTGCTGGAGCGCGCCGGCCTGGACCCCGCCGCGCTGCGCGGCTCCCCGACCGGCGTGTTCGTCGGCCTCATGTACAGCGACTACGCCGCCCGCGTCCACGACGTCCCCGACGGTCTCGAAGGGCACCTCGGCAACGGCAGCGCTCCCAGCGTCGCCTCCGGCCGGGTCGCCTACACGTTCGGGTTCGAAGGACCCGCGGTCACGATCGACACCGCGTGCTCGTCGTCGCTCGTCGCGCTGCACCTGGCCGCGCAGGCGCTGCGGCGCGGCGAGTGCGGCCTCGCCCTCGCCGGCGGCGTCACCGTCATGTCGACGCCGGGCACGTTCGTCGGGTTCTCCCGCCAGCGTGGACTCGCGCCCGACGGGCGTTGCAAGGCGTTCTCCGACGACGCCGACGGCACCGGCTGGGGCGAGGGCGTCGGCCTGCTCCTGCTCGAACGGCTCTCCGACGCCGTCGCCAACGGCCACCCGGTCCTCGCCGTCGTCCGCGGGTCCGCCGTCAACCAGGACGGCGCGTCCAGCGGTCTCACCGCGCCGAACGGTCCCGCGCAGCAGCGGGTGATCCGGGCGGCGCTCGCCGCCGCGGACCTCGCACCGGCCGATGTGGACGCCGTCGAGGCGCACGGTACGGGCACCACGCTCGGGGACCCGATCGAGGCGCAGGCGCTGATCGCCGCGTACGGCCGGGACCGGCAGGCGCCGCTGCTGCTGGGGTCGGTGAAGTCGAACCTCGGCCACACGCAGGCCGCGTCCGGTGTCGCCGGCGTCATCAAGATGGTCCTCGCCATGCGACACGGGCAGCTGCCGCGGACCCTGCACGTCACCGCGCCCTCCTCGCACGTGGACTGGTCATCGGGGGCCGTCGAGGTCCTCACCGACGCGCGGCCGTGGCCCGCCGTCGACCGGCCGCGCCGGGCCGGGGTGTCGTCGTTCGGGATCTCCGGCACGAACGCGCACGTGATCGTGGAGGCCGCGCCGCCGGTCGAGCCGACCGCGGCGCCCGAGCCGCTGCCGGTGGCGCCGTGGCCGGTGTCGGCGCGGACCCCGGAGGCCCTCGAGGCGCAGATCGATGGCCTGCGGGACGCCCCGGCCGCCGCGGACCCCGCCGACGTCGGCCTGTCCCTGGCGGCGGGCCGGTCGGCGTTCGAGCACCGGGCCGTCGTGCTCGGCGACGCCGTCGTCCGTGGCCGGGCCCGCGACGGCGGGTCGGCGATGCTGTTCACGGGTCAGGGCGCGCAGCGGTCCGGGATGGGCCGCGGCCTGTACGAGTCCTTCCCGGCCTACGTCGCAGCGTATGACGAGGTCTGCGCCCACATCGACGGCCTCGCCGAGATCGACGGCGACCTGCTCGACCAGACGCGGTGGACGCAGCCTGCGCTGTTCGCGGTCGAGGTCGCGGTGTACCGGCTCCTCGAGTCGTGGGGTCTCAAGCCCGACTTCCTCCTCGGTCACTCCATCGGCGAGCTCGCCGCGGCGCACGTCGCCGGGGTCTGGTCACTGCAGGACGCGTGCAACGTCGTGACCGCCCGTGGGAGGCTCATGCAGGCGCTGCCGGCCGGTGGCGCGATGGTCGCCGTCCAGGCCGCCGAGGACGAGGTCCGGGCGGTGCTGGTCGAAGGCGCCGAGATCGCCGCGGTCAACGGCCCGGACGCGGTGGTCGTGTCCGGCGATGAGGCCGCTGTCGTAGCGGTCGCCGCTCATTTCAAGAAGACGCGTCGGCTGAAGGTCAGTCACGCGTTCCATTCGGCGCGGTTGGACGGGATGCTCGACGCGTTCCGTGAGGTTCTGGCCACGGTGACGTTCAACCCGCCGGCGGTCCCGATCGCGACCACGTCCACGGGTGAGGTGACCGATCCGGAGTACTGGGTCCGGCAGGTCCGCGGCACGGTCCGGTTCGCCGACGCGGCCGAAGCCCTGAAGGCCAAGGGCGTGACCAGGTTCCTGGAGGTCGGCCCCGACGGTGTGCTGTCCTCGCTGGTCGACGGCATCCCCGCCATGCGCAAGGACCGCGACGAGGCCACCACGCTGATGACCGCCGTCGCGCGGGCGCACGTCGTCGGCTGGTCCCCGGACTGGTCGCTGCTGTTCAAGGGCGCCCGCCGGGTCAACGTGCCCACGTACGCGTTCCAACGGCAGCGGTACTGGCTCGACGCCGGCGTCCCCGCCCGGTCGGAGGCCGACACCGAGTTCTGGGCGGCCGTCGAGTCCGGCGAACTCAGCGACCTCCTCGGCGTCGACGCCGACACCATCGTCCCGGCGCTCACATCGTGGCGGCAGCGGCGGCAGTCCAATGTGGACGGCTGGCTGTACCACGAGACGTGGACGGCGCTGGCCGGCGGCACCACCACACGCAGCGGCACCTGGCTGGTCGTCGGCGCCCCGGAGGTCGCCGCCGCGCTGGCCGCAGAGGGCGTCGACACGGTGGCCGTCGACTCGCCGGCCGACCTCCCGGCGGGTCCGTTCGCGGGGGTCGTCGCGGCGCCCGCCAGCGCCGCCGAGGCGCTCGCCCTCGTGCAGGCAGGCATCGGCGCGCCGCTGTGGTGCGTGACCCGCGACGCCGCGACCGACCCCGCGCAGCGTGCCGTGTGGGGTCTCGGCCGGGTCGTCGCCCTGGAGCAACCCGACCGGTGGGGTGGTGTCATCGACGTCGACGACACGGGCCTGCCGCTGCTGGCGAGTGTCCTCGGCGGTGCGGAGGATCAGGTCGAGGTCCGTTCAGGTGTCGTGTACGGCCGGCGGCTCGCGAAGGCCGCCGCGAAGCCGGGCTGGCGCCCGTCGGGGACGGTCCTGGTGACCGGCGGCACCGGCGCTCTCGGCGTGCACGTCGCCCGGTGGCTCGCCGCCGAGGGCGCGAGCAGGATCGTGCTGGTCAGCCGCCGCGGCCCCGACGCGCCCGGCATGTCTGAGCTGGGCATCCCAGGTGTGGAGATCGTGGCCGCCGACATCGCCGACGGCGCAGCCGTGTCCCGCCTCATCCGCGACTACGCGCCGAACGCGGTGATCCACGCCGCCGGCGTCCTGGACGACGGCACCGTCGACGGGCTGACTCCCGAGCGGATCGCGGCCGTCATGGCTGCCAAGGTCGACGGCGCCCTGCACCTGGACGCCGCAACTCGGGACGTGCGGCTGGACGCGTTCATCCTGTTCTCGTCGTTCGCCGGATCGGTCGGATCTGCCGGGCAGGGCAACTACGCCGCCGCGAACGCCGCTCTCGACGCGATCGCCGAGCAGCGTCGCGCCGCGGGCCTGCCGGCCGTGTCGATCGCGTGGGGGCCGTGGGCCGGCGACGGCATGGCGGGGGACCTGGGCGACCGGCACCGCCGCGGCGGCGTCAGGCCGATGCACCCCGACGCGGCCGTGACCATCCTCGGCCGCGTCGGCGCCGACGAAACCGTCGTCGGCGGCGGTGCGACCGTCGTCGTCGCCGACATCGACTGGGACGCGTTCGGGCCCGCGTTCGCCGCCGGGCGGCCCGCGCCGCTCCTCGAAGGGCTCGCCCCGGCCGCCGCGGCACCCGTCCAGCGGCGCCGGTTCGCGGACCTGCCCGCCGGGGAGCTCGCCGGGCACCTCCTCGACGTCGTCCGCGGCCACGCCGCCACCGTCCTCGGCCACGCCGACGCCGGCGCGATCCGCCACGACCGGGCGTTCCGCGACCTCGGGTTCGACTCGCTGACCGCTGTCGAGTTCCGCAACGCCCTCACCGCCGACACCGGCGTCGCCCTGCCGACCACCGTCGTCTTCGACCACCCCACCCCGGACGCCCTCACCGAGCTGCTCCTGTCGCGGATCACCGGATCCGCCGACGCCGTCCAGGCCGCCGGACAGGCCGTCGTCCCGGTCGACGAGCCGGTCGCGATCGTCGCGATGGCGGGCCGGTTCCCCGGCGCGGCGACCCTGGAGGACCTGTGGGCGCTGCTCGCCGAGGGCCGCGACGGCATCCGCGAGTTCCCGACCGACCGAGGCTGGGACCTCGACTCGCTCTTCGACCCCGACCCGGACCGGCCCGGGACGTCCTACGCGCGGGTCGGCGCGTTCCTGCAGGAT
>NZ_BONQ01000184.1 GCF_016862795.1 Dactylosporangium siamense
CCGATCATTGAAAAACAACTGCGCCCAACTCATCGCGGAAGGGCGGCCGGACACTACCGTCAAATCTCGTCAGTCTCGGCAGATCCAGAAATCAGCGGTCGGCGTGAAGGATCCGATGACAGCCCGGGCTCCAGAGATAGGGTAATGCGCTGGGTGGTTGCCATATCGCGTGAACTCTTAGCCGACCCGTCAAGCACCCAAAACCGGATCTTGCCGGATCGTTCAGTCCCGCGCTCGACAGCGACCGTGAGTTCGAGTTCGACAGTTCGGGGCTCGAATCGGATATCCGAATTCTCGCCTGCCCACATCGCTGTTCTGCTGCTCGAAATTGTACGCAATGCGGCGAACCGCAGTGATTTCGATGTTGCCCTCGATATTTCCAACAAAATCTCCGATGAGTTGCGCCGTGCAGAGGCTGCATCATACGTAGCGCAAATGGCGTGTCGTGATCCTGCTCGACTCGATTGGGCAATGGGGGTGGCAGATAGCATTCCAGGACGCCATTGGCGAAATCGGGCGTTTTACGCCATATCGTTGACTGCATTCCAACGCGGCAACACCGAGGCTGCAGAAGGCGCCGCTGAGCGTTCTATCGACGGCGGCTTTGAACGCGCACTGCTGTTCGTCGAGTTCGCTGGATTGGTCTCATCGAGACCGGACAACTAACGCCGTACGGCGTCTCACGAAGATGTCGGATCCGAAAAGTAGGCCGACAAGTTGGTGAGACACCGACACGTTCGGTGAGAACCTACATACCTCAAACTGGTGGAGTGCTTGTATGCGAACCGGCTCCAATTCCCGGATGGCACTGGCTGCTTCTTCTTCGCGGCTGTTCGGTGTGGCGGCTCGTGTTCAGGACGTGCCGTTGATGGTGTCGCGGCCCGGCGTGGCTGCGGCTGCTTGCAGTGCGCTGCGAACGGCGATGATGCCGGGTGCGGTGGCGGCGGCGGCACGGGCCGCGGTGAAGATCGTGCGTTGCAGTCGCTCTTCGATGAGCTGACGTGTGGTGATCTGCGGCAGCACGGTGGTCAGGAGTTCCGGGAGGAGAGCGACGGCTCGTCCGGAGGCGACCAGAGCGCCGAGGACGAGCCCGTCGTCGCTGCGGTGCCTGATGGTGGGTTCAAAGTCAGCGAGGCGGTTGCAGATGTTGCGCAGAACCGCGTCGAGGCCGGTGCCACGGTGCCCGGTGGCCCATGCCTGGTGCTCGCAGGCGGCGAGTCCGACGGCACGGTCGGCGGCGAGAGGGTGTCCGGGATGCAGGGCCAGCAGGACGTCTTCGCGCAGGAGGTCACGGCGGTCGATGTCGCGTTGCCGGGCGACCGGGACGGGGTCGTACTCGATGCCGACGACAAGGTCGACGGTGCGGGCGCGCAGGTTGTCCAGGGCTGGTGCGGTCTCCTGCTGGACGACCTCAACCTCCAGGTTCGGTGCGGTGGTGGCCAGCCGGTCGAGGGTTGCGGGCAGCAGGGCCAGGGCCGGGGTTTGCACGATGGTCATGCGGAGGCGGCCACCTGGCGCGTCGTCGGCGGCGGCGATTTCGGCGCGGATCGTTTCGTCGGCGGTGAGGGCGTCGGCCGCGTACGTGGCCAGCCGGCGGCCGGCGGGGGTGAGTTCGACGTTGCGGCCGACGCGGCGCAGTAGTGCGACGCCGGCCTCCCGCTCCAGTTGGGCGAGTTGCACCGACACGCTCGACGCGCTGAACGACAGCGCGTCGGCGACGGCCGCGACCGTGCCGAGGCGGGCAAGCGCGTCCAAGAGGCGTAGGCGTCGCAGCTCCATTGTTCGGATTCTCCCACGGTTTTGATTCGTAAACCGGAACTGGATGCGAACGATTGCGTCCGGGACGCTGAGAGGCGTGGTACTGATTCCCCTTGTCTGCGCGCCGGTCGTCATGGCCGCCGCCACGCTGATCGAACGACGGCTCGGACCCTCCGCGGCCGGTTGGGTGGGGGCGCTGCCGGTCGCGTTCGCGGTCGCGGTGCTCGCCGTCATCCTCGACACGAACCCCGCCACGGCAGCCGCTATGGCCCTCAGCGCGGCCGTCCACGTTCCTGCGCAGGTGGTTTTCGGCCTGGTGTTCGCCCACGTCCTGTCGCGGCGGGGCCTGCTGTGTGGTGCCGTCTGTGGTGTTGCCGCCTATGGCGCCGGATCGGTGCTGGTCGAGCAGATGCCGGTGGTCCTCGCGGTCGCCGCCGCCGTTGGGGCGTTGTGGTTCGCCCCGCGCATGATGCCTTCCGGGGAGCTGCGACGTGGTTCGCCGCGGCACTGGTCGTCCACCGCGGCGACGTGTCTGGGTGCGATGGCCATCGTTGGGGCCGCCGTGGTGAGTCGCCGGCTCGCCGGTCCCGAGGTAGCGGGGGCGGTGGCTGCCTTCCCCACCATGTGCACGACGCTCAGCGTGCTCGCGGTGCGGCGCGACGGTCTGGTCGCCGGCGTCCACACGCTCGGCGGTCTGGTGCGCAGTCTGCCGTGTTACCTCGCGTTCTGCCTCACCTTCGCGTTGACTGCTGCGGGCATGGGAGTGACTGCCGTTGGGGTCGGTCTGTTCGCGTGTCTCGTCACGGCCGGTGTCACGTGGCGGCGAGTGCCTACCACCGCAGCGCCATCGCTCGTCGACATGCCGAGCGGAGTACTTGAATACGAACCCCGCTGCATTCCTGAGGCTGATGATCTGGACGGTCCCTCGTCGGCGGCCCGAGGCGGGCGTGCTGCTTCAGGTGCTGGTTCGGGCGGCGAGGTAGGCGCTCCAGTCGGTGCCACGGTACGGCGACGAACTCACCCCGACCGGCAAGCGCGACACGACCTACGGCAAGGAGCTGTGGAAGGACAGCAACGGGGATTTGCACTTCCTCAACGACCTCGTCGGCACCGTGCGCGCCCCGACAGGCCAGCTGCTCGACAGCCGCAATAGACGCTACAAGACCGACGACAACTCGCCGGCGGCCGACGGTATCGGCGTCCGTGGCGTGCCCGACACGTCAAAGGTGGCCTCGCACACGGCCACTGGCAACCAGAGCGTCGACGTTGAGGTCAGAATGGCTCTTCAGGCCCGCGCGGACGTCGCGAGCCAGCGCCAGACGTTGTGGGACGAGCAGCTCGACGCGATCGCCGAGAAGCTCCGCGCGCACGACATCACGGTGGACGCCCCAGCGTGCAGCGTGGGCCACATCGACGATCTGCTGTCGGAGGCCGCGCCCTTCCTCAGCGCCGCTGAGCGCATGGTGCTGCGGGCAGCCGGCCGTGAGTACGCGCAGATGACGGATCAGCTCGTCGCTTGCAGTGAACGTATCGGCACCGCTGGTGCCGCAGTTGTCGTGGCGCGCGAGATCCCCAACGGGATCACACTGACCTCGGACGACGGCGAGCGCGGCACATCCGGCAACGCCGACCGCTGGGTCTATGACATCAGGGACGATGGCACCCTCGTCTGTGTCGAAGGCAAGGGCGTCGGCGGCCGGCTCACCAGCCGGTTCGTCGATGACCCAGACAATCCCGATGGGGACAGGATCCGTGCCCAGCAGTGCAGCTTTCCCTACGTGACGCACATGGCGCGGCACGACTACAAACTCGCCAGGGCACTCGGGGCGGACCCCGCGATGCGCGCCACCGTCCAACAAGCCGTCGACGACGGCCGGGTCCGCGTCATCCGCGTGGACACCAACGAATATGGCAACATCAAGCGGACCGACTACCAATTCGACACGGTGCGGTTGCAAGGCATGCGCATCACGGTGGCAGGAACACCCGACCGTCCGGAGGACCAGTGAACGCACGGCAATACTGGCGTGTCATTGACGGCGATACGCTGCGTCGGCTGCTGGCCGCCATCCGCACCGAACACTGGAGCTGGACCGCCGACCAGGTGCCGCTACTGGCCGAGCGACTTGGCTGGAACATCGTCCTGGTCCTGGACGGCAAAGGGGCCGTCGCCGAGGCGGGATGGAACGTCGGCGATCCAGAGGAGATCGAGATCGCCTACTCCGGCGCGACGGTCGACGACATCACCATGCGGCTCACCGACACGGTGCCGACGAAACAGGCCGAGGCCCGCATCTTCGCGCAGGACGCCTTCGCCGCCGCGGTCGCCGTGGCCGCCGAAGTGCTCGGGCCACCGACCAGCCGCGTGCTTGGCCGTGCACAGCAGGCCCGCTGGCGATCGGCGGACACCACGATCATGGTCAAGCACAACAAGGCCGCCATCAACCTCGCCTGGGCCAACAATGCCTTCCAGGACCGCTGGGACAACCTGCGCGAGGAACCAACGTGACCGAAGACCTGTGGGCGACGTTCACCGACGAACTCGCTGAACTGCTCCCCCAGCTGGACGTCAGGGACACCGTCATCCTGATAAGCGAGCCGTTGTACGTGCAGTTCCAGCAGCTCCCGACCGTCCTCACCGTCGAGGCGGCCTCGAATTACGCCTTACCCCCTGAGCACCAGCTCACCGCCGATGCCGAGCGGCACCTCGCCGCCCTGGGCTGGAACCCCCCGGACCCGCCGTCCTACTACAACTGGCGGTGCGAGTTTCGTTGGCCCATGCCGGGTCAGGAGGCGGTCGCCCTTGCGGGAATGCTCACCGAAACGCTGCGGACCGTCATGCGGATAGCGTCGCCCCACGATCTCGAACGGCAGCGTTTCACCGCCTGAGCTGGCAGGAGGGAACGAGGAATCGGCCCAGCGGTGTGGTGTGCCGGCCCACAATCCAGCTACAGCACGGGTAACAGGCGATCATTCGGAGAGCGGTGCTGTATGCACGGCACCAGCACGATGAGCCGCCAGTCAGCGCACCGGCGGGATCATGCACAGTGGGCAGATGCGAGGTGTAGCGGCATGCATCGATCGATTAGCGGCAGAACCAGCTCAGGGTCCTTGGCGACTCTGACGTCGCACACGCCACCCACCCGTTCACCCCTACGAATGACCACGACCGGGCACGCTCAACAACGGCAGACCGTGCAACGGGGCGCAGTTTCGTCGTCACGGGCGCACCGCCACCAGACAGTGCCATGACTGTCGCGCCCCCGGCCGCTGTCGCCGAAAGGCCGCCCCGCACGCGGGTCCGGAGCGATGGCAGCGAGCGTGCTGTTGGTGCGTGCGAGTCAAACAAAGGATGGCGCGAGCTCGGGCGGACAGGAGTCCAGGCCGTTGCTGATGATCGGATACACGGTCATGGTGACGGCCGTCATCGGACGACGGTGACGGGCGCGGCTCCACCAGGCGTGTGCGGCTGCGGTGGCGGGGAAGAGGAATGATCGGTCAAGCGCTGCACCTATGATCCGCCGGGGTCGATGCCAGCCAGCCCGAGGTCAAGGCCAACCTAGGAAACAACGCCTCATCGGCGCGGGCGGTACGAGTAGCCGTACGGCGCATGCGGGCGGTAGGGAGCCTCCAACCTCGCCACGTCCTCGTCGCTGAGCACCAGTTCCGTGGCCGCGAGCGCATCGTCCAGGTGATGCGGCTTCGTCACCCCGACGATCGGCGCGCTGATCTGAGGCCGGCGCAGCAGCCACGCCAGGGCCACCCGCGCCGGCGGCACCCCGTGCGCGGCGGCCACCGCCCGCACCGCCGCCACCACCTCGGCGTCGTTGTCGTCGCGGCCCCAGTTCTCCGACCGCTCGGCAACCGCCCGCGCGGTGTCCCGGGCCCCGGCGAGCAGCCCCCGGGCCAGCGGGCTGTAGGGCAGCACGCCCACGCCCTGGTCGGCGCAGAGCGGCAGCATCTCCCGTTCCTCCTCGCGGTAGACCAGGTTGTAGCGGGTCTGCATCGACACGAACCTGGTCCAGCCGCCCGCCTGCGCGGTGTGCTGGGCCTTCGCGAACTGCCACGCGTACATCAGCGACGCCCCGAGGTAGCGCACCTTGCCGGCCCGCACCAGGTCGTGCAGCGCCGCCATGGTTTCCTCGATGGGGGTTTCGTCGTCCCAGCGGTGGATCTGGTACAGGTCGATGTGGTCGGTGCCGAGGCGGCGCAGTGAGGCGTCGACGGCGGACATGACGTGCTTGCGGGACAGGCCGTGGTCGTTCGGGCCCGAACCCATCGGGAAGAAGACCTTCGTCGCGAGCACGTAGTCGTCGCGGTGGGCGAAGTACCTGCCGAGCAGCCGTCCGGTGATCTCCTCGCTGACGCCGCCGGAGTACATGTCGGCGGTGTCGAAGAACGTCATGCCGGCCTCGACGGCCTGCCGCACCAGGCCGGCGGCCGCGTCCTCGGGCAGGAACCACGGCTCGTCGGCCGGGTCGCCGTAGCTCATCATCCCCAGGCCGATCCGCGATACCCGCAGACCTGACGAACCTAGACGGGTGTACTGCATGCGGGTTCCTCCTTGAACGGGGTGTGCGTCGCGACCGCGACGACCACCAGTGCCACGCCGAGCAGGTCGCGGACCGTCGGTCGCTGGGCGAGGACGAGCAGGCCGATGACCGTGGCGCAGGCCGGTAGCAGGCTCAGCGTCAGCGCGAACGTCGCGCGCCGCAGCCGGGCCATGGCGAGCTGGTCCGCCACGTACGGGATCACCGACGAGCACACGCCGACACCGACACCGGCCAGCAGCAGGCCGGGGTGCCCGAAGGCGGGCGCGGCACCGGCGAGGCCCAGGGGCGTGGCCACGACCGCGGCGACGAGCATGGCGGCGCCGAGCTGGTCCACGCTGCCGGAGGTGCCCGCGATGCGGTGGCCGAGGGTGATGTACAGCATGAACAGCGCGCAGTTCGCGAAGGCGAACGCGAACCCGAGCGGCTCGCCGGCGAACCGGATCCCGGTGAGGGTGAACACGCCGGCCGCGGCGAGCCCGAGCGCGAGCGCGTTGCGCGGGCCACGGACGCCGGCCGCGGCCAGGACGATGACGCCGAGGAACTCGATCGAGCCGACGGTGGCCAGCGGCAGCCGCGCGATCGCCAGGTAGAACACCGTGTTCATCGCCGCCAGGACCGCGCCCAGAGCAAGCTGGTCCGGATGCAGCAGCAGTCGCCAGGGGCGCCGCCACATCGCGAACACCAGCGCCGCAGTGGCGATCCGCAGCCAGGCGACCCCGAAGACGTCGACATGGGCGAACAGCAGCACGGCGAACGCCGGGCCGAGGTAGTGGAAGACCGAGCTGACCGCGATCGAGCCGGTCGCGGTCAGCCGGTCCCGTGTCTGTTCCCGCACGGGAGTATCTTCCAAAGCATTGAGTCGGCAGTGAAGGCCAAGTTGAAGGTGGGTGGCACGACTTGCCTAAGAACTCAAGCCAGAATGCCTTGGATGCCGTCAACCTGCGGGTGCTGGCCGAATTGCAGGCCAACCCGCGGTTGTCCATGTCGGAGCTGGGGCGCCGGGTCGGCATGTCCGCACCGGCGGTCACCGAGCGGGTGCAGCGCCTCGAGGCGGCGGGCGTGATCCTCGGGTACCGGATGGACATCGACCCGGCCGCGCTCGGCATGCCGGCCACGGCCCTCGTGCGCATCAGGCCGGGGCCGGGCCAGCTGCCGAAGATCACCCAGCTCGCGCAGGAGACCCCGCAGGTGGTCGAGTGCCACCGCATCACCGGCGAGGACTGCTTCCTGCTCAAGGTCCACGCGCCGTCGATCGGTGAGCTGGAGGAACTGCTCGACCGGTTCCTGCTGTACGGGCAGACGACCACCTCGATCGTCGTCTCCACCCCCGTGCCGCCCCGGCCGCTCCCACTGCCGGACTAGCAAGGGCTACCGGGAGCGGCGGAGCCAGACGAAGCCGAAGCCGGCCAGCAGCGCCGCGAGGGCCGTGTACAGCGCCAGCTCGATCCACTGAAACGTCCAGTACCGGTTGCCCGGCTGGTAGGTGTGCTCGAAGTGCAGGTGCTTCGCGACCATGCAGGCCTTGACGGCGGCCCGGTCACTGATGTTGGCGATGCAGGGCCGGTCGTCCTCGCCGGTGTACCGCGTGCCGTCCGCCTTGAACACCGGCGCGCCGTCGCTCAGCGCCCAGCCGCCGGGCACGGTGTAGCCGTGGACGGTGAACAGGTTGTCGTTGCCCAGGCTGAGCCCGATCTCGCGGCTCAGGACGTCGGCGTCGATGATGACGGTTTGGGTGACCGGGGGCAGCAGGTGCTGCCGGACGACCGCCGGGACCAGCACCTGCAGCGCGGTGAAGGCGACGAGCGTGATCGCCATGGCGGTCAGGGTGCGCCGCGTGAGCATGCCGACGACGGTGCCGAGGACGGACGCGAACAGCGCGTAGCCGATCGGCACGACGTTGCGGGTGTCGAAGTTGAAGGCCGCGAACCGCTGCCCCATCAGCGCGTCGTAGCGGCTCAGGCTCCAGGTCAGCGCCAGGCTGAGCAGGCCGGTCACCAGGGCGGCGACCAGGCCGACGACGGCGAGCTTGACCGCCAGCCAGCGGGTGCGGGTGACGCTCTGGTTCCACACCAGCCGGTCGGTGCGCTCCTCCAGCTCGCGGGCCACCAGCGGGGCGCCCCAGAAGATGCCGATCAGGGCGGGCGCGAGGAGCAGGCTGCCGAGGACGACGGCGAGCTGGCCCTCGTAGTCGCCGCGCAGCTCCATCCGCGCGATGCTGCACGCCTCGCCGGCGCAGCCGACGATCCTGGCGTCGATGAAGGCGCCGATGCTGTCGCGCAGGTGGATGATGTACAGCGCGAGCACGGCCACGGCGCCGGCGGCCGCCAGGGCCTGGACGCGGAACTGTCGCCAGGTCAGCCAGGTCATCGGTGCGCTCCCGTCATGGCGGCCGGGCCCACGTCGGTGGCCCGGGTCAGGTAGGCGAGGGTCAGGTCCTCCAGGTCGACGGGCGCGCCGCCGGGGACCGGTCCGGACCCGCGGACGACCATGGAGGTCTCGCCGCGGGTCTGCTCGGCGTGGATGAGCTGGGCCCCGGGCGGCAGCGGCTGCCGCGCCGCCGGGCCGGTGATCCGGTGGTGCACGGCGAGCAGGTCGGCGACGTCGCCGGCGAGCTGCACCCGGCCGCCGGCGAGCACGATCAGGTGGTCGCAGACCTGTTCGAGGTCACCGAGCAGGTGCGAGGAGAGCACCACGCTGACGTTGAGCTCGTCGACGAACTCCAGGAGGTCCCGCAGGAACCCGCGCCGCGCGAGGGGGTCCAGGGCCGCCACCGGTTCGTCGAGGACGAGCAGGTCGCCCCGCTTGGCCGCGGCGACCGTCAGGGCGAGCTGGGCCCGCTGGCCGCCGGACAGCGAGCCGGCCTTCTGGGCGGGGTCCAGGCCCCGCTGCCGGATCCGCCGCTCCGCCAGCTCGGCGTCCCACCTCGGGTTCAGCCGGGCGCCGAGCCGCAGGTGGTCGCCGACGGTCAGCCGGGTGTACACGGGTGCGTCCTGGGCGACGAACCCGACCCTGGCCAGCTGTTCGGCGCTGTCGGCCGGCCGGTGCCCGAGCACCTCGATGCTGCCGCTCGTCGGCGCGACCATGCCGCAGACGAGCCCGAGCAGGGTCGACTTGCCGGCGCCGTTGGGTCCGACCAGGCCGGCGATGCGCCCGGCGGGCACCGTCACCGTGCAGTCGTCCAGCGCGAGCCGGTGGCGGTAGCGCTTGCTGAGCGCCGTTGTTCGGATGACCGGTGTCATCGCGTCCCTCCCGATGGTTGGTTGCCGCCCATTTCTAGTCAGCGGGCGGTCACGGCCCGGTCCGCGCGGCTGTGACCGGGCCGTGACGGGCCGGCCGCTACGGTGATCACGGATGGGAAGGTGTGTGATGCGGGTACTCGTGGTCGAAGACCAACCTGACCTGGCCGACTCCGTGGCGCGGGTGCTGCGCCGCGAGGGCATGGCCGTCGATGTCGCCTACGACGGCGGCGCGGCGCTGGAACGGGCCGCGATCGTCGACTACGACGTCGTCGTGCTCGACCGCGACCTGCCGGTCGTCCACGGCGACGACGTGTGCCGCACCCTCGTCAACGGGGCCTCGACGAGCCGGGTGCTCATGTTGACCGCCTCCGGCACCGTCGCGAGCCGGGTCGAGGGGCTGGGCCTGGGCGCCGACGACTACCTGCCCAAGCCGTTCGCCTACGCCGAGCTGGTGGCGCGGATCCGTGCGGTGGCCCGGCGTTCGCAGCCGGCGGTGCCGCCGCTGCTGGTGCACGGCGACCTGCGCCTCGACCCGGCGCAGCGCACCGCGACCCGGGCCGGGGCGCGCCTGCCGTTGAGCCCCAAGGAGTTCGCGGTCCTGGAATACCTGTTGAGCTGCGGCAGCCGGGTGGTGCCGGCCGAGGAGCTGCTGGACAAGGTCTGGGACGAGGCGGCCGACCCGTTCACCACCACGGTCAAGGCCACGATGAACCGGTTGCGGGCCAAGCTCGGCGACCCGCCGCTCATCGAGACGATCCCCCGCGCCGGATACCGGATCTGACGATGCGCCTCGGAAAGCATCCGCTGCGGCTGCGGCTGACGCTGCTGTACTGCCTCGTGTCCGTCACGTCGAGCACGGTCCTGCTGGTCATCATGTGGGCTCTGGGCAAGAGCCTGGACCTGGGAGTCCCGCCGGATTTCGTCGATCAGGTGGCCCCGCCGTCGCCGATGCCGGCGGACCTGCCCGAGCCGGACCTGCCCAGGCCGCTGCCGACGCCGAGGGTGGCGGTGCCGCAGATCGACGTCGGCGCCGACCTGGTCCAGCCGCTGGTCGCGCTGGCCATCCTGGCGGTCCTCTCGCTGTTCCTCGGCTGGTTCATCGCCGGCCGGGTGCTGCGCCCGGTGCTGACCATGACCGGGCGCCTGCACCAGATCTCCGACCGCAACGTGCACGAGCGCCTCGCGCTGCCCGGCCGCCGCACCGAGCTCAAGGACCTGGCCGACACCGTCGACGGGCTCCTCGGCCGCCTGGAGGCCGCGCTCGACGCGCACAAACGGTTCGTCGCCAACGCCGCCCACGAGCTGCGGACACCGCTGACGGTCGAGCGGGCACTGCTGGAGGAGCCGCTGATCGACCCGTCGGCGAGCCTCGAGACGTTCCGGTCCAACTTCGCCCGCCTCCTGGTGATCAGCGAGCAGCGCGGGCAGCTCCTGGAGTCGCTGCTCACTCTGGCCGGCAGCGAGCACGGCCGGGGCGCGGACGACCCCGTCGACCTCGCCGACCTGGCCGTGTCGACGCTGCGGGAGCGGGCACCCGACGCCGACCGGCGGGGGCTGCGGGTCGGGATTGACCTGGAGCCGGTGCGGGTGCCGGGCGACCCCGTGCTGCTCGGGCGGCTGCTGGTCAACCTGTGCGACAACGCGATCCACTACAACGTGCCTGGCGGCACCGTGGAGGTCGGTGTCCACCGCCGCCCCGGCCGGGTCGTGCTGAGCGTCGCCAACACCGGCGAGGTCATCCCGCCCGACCAGGTCGACCGGCTGTTCGAGCCGTTCCAGCGGCTGCACCGCACCGCCGACACCACGCACCACGGCCTCGGCCTGTCGATCGTCCGGGCGATCGCGACCGCCCACGACGCGACGCTCACCGCACGGGCCCGCCCCGGCGGCGGCCTGGAGATCGAGGTCGCGTTCCCGCTCCTCGGCCGGGCGTAGTCAGCCTCCGTCCACCGCGAGCAGGCCCCGGCGGAACGCCTCGGCGACGGCCGCGGCCCGGTCGTTGACGCCGAGCTTGGTGTAGATGTGCAGCAGGTGGCTCTTCACGGTGGCTTCGCTGATGAACAGCGTCGCGGCGGCCGCACGGTTGGTGGCGCCGTCCGCGATGAGGTGCAGGACCTCCAGCTCCCGGGCGCTGAGCGCGTCGACCGGGGTGCGCACCTGACCGAGCAGCCGGGTGGCGACGGACGGGGACAGCACCGCCTCGCCGCGCGCGGCCGTGCGGATGGCGTGGACGAGTTCGTCGCGGCCGGCGTCCTTGAGCAGGTACCCGGTGGCGCCGGCCTCGATGGCGGGCAGCACGTCGCGGTCGGTGTCGAAGGTGGTCAGGACCAGGACGCGGGCCGTGACACCGACCCTGACCAGCTCCTTGATCGCGGTGACCCCGTCCATCGCGGGCATCCGCAGGTCCATGAGGATCACGTCCGGGCCCAGCGCGCGGGCGAGGTCCACGGCCTGCGCGCCGTTGGCGGCCTCGCCCAGGACCTCGAACTGCGGGTCGCCGGTGAACATCCCGCGGATGCCACCCCGGACGATGGGATGGTCGTCGACGATGAGCAACCGGATCGGCGGGTCACCCACGGGTCACCGCCGGGACGCTCGCCGAGATCGCGGTGCCGGCGCCCGGCGCCGACTCGATCTCCAGCGTGCCCGCGAGGCGGTCCACCCGCCGGCGCATCGAGGTGAGGCCGAAGCCGCCACCCCCGCCGGCCCGGGCCGGGTCGAATCCGGCGCCGTCGTCACGCACGTCCAGCGTGGTGACGTCGTCCATGTAGGACAGGGTGAGCCCGACCCGGGACGCGCCGGCGTGCTTGGCCGCGTTGGCCAGCGCCTCCTGCGCGGTGCGCAGCAGCGTCTCCTCGATCTCCGGGTGCATGGGCCGGACCGTGCCGGTCACGGTGAACTCGGCGGTCACCTCGGTGCGCTCCCCCCATTCGGTGACGACTGCCCGCAGCGCCTCGTCCAGCGGCGCGGCCGCCAGATGGCCGGGACCGACCGCGTGCACGGATCGGCGGGCCTCGGCGAGGCTGTCGCGCGCCAGCCGGACCGCGATGTCCACGTGCCGCTGCCAGTCCTCGCTGCGCCGCGCCGCCTGCAGCTGGGTGATGATGCCGGTCAGGCCCTGGCCGAGGGTGTCGTGGATCTCGGCCGCCATCCGCTGCCGCTCGTCCAGGACACCCGCCTCACGTGCCTGGACCAGCAGTTGGGCGTGCAGGCCGGCGTTCTCCCGCATGGTGGCCTGGAGCTGTTGCACCATGCGCGTGCGCTCGGCGCTGCGCTCCATGGTGACCTCACCGAAGAAGCTGAACATCGTGACCCCGCCCACGATCGCCGCCGTGAAGAACAGGAACGTGAGGATGCCGGACGGGGTGGCCCCGGGCGGCCCACCGCTGTAGGTCATGACGCTGATCGCCGCGGTGGCGCTCACCCCGACGAAGCGCCAGCGGCCCCGCAGGTGCCACCACGAGTGCAGGTAGCCGACGAAGCCGAAGAACGACGCGAACCATGTCCCCTGCGTGCACAGCAGGCCGATCAGCGCGATCAGCCCGGCGACGTGGACCGGGCCGCGCGGCACCAGCCACAGCCAGCCGGTGGCGGCCGCGGCCAACGCGAGCATCGGCCACGGCCGCTCCCCCGTCACCAGGCAGAGGACCACGGAGGCCGCCAGCAGCACGTACGGCGTCGCCGCCAGCTGCCTTGCCTGCAGCCGCTCCCACCGCTCCAGCCGCTCCGTCATGGTCACTCCCAGCGAAAGTACCTGGCCGCCACGGCGCTGATCGTCACAGCATAGGCAGCGAGGACCCCGAGCAGGACCGGGCTGGGCGTGGTGTCCGCCCAGACCTGGTGCATGCCCTGCCGGAAGGCGCCGAGCGGCGTGTATTCGCCGATGCGGGCGAGCAGTTGCGGCATCTGGTCGGTGGGCTGCATGAGCCCGGCGAGGTAGGCCATCGGGAAGTACAGCAGCACACCGACGCCGTTGGCGGTCCGGCCGTTGCGGGCGAGCGCGGCGATGAGCAGGCCGACGGCGAACATGGCACCGGTGCCGAGCAGGAACGTCACCGCGACCCGCCCCACGGCGGTGGGTAGGCGAGCGTCGAGGACGGTGCCGGCGACCGTGATCAGCAGCGCGCACGTGGTCAGCGCCAGCACCAGCTGCAGGAGGACCTGGACGGCGAGCAGGTTCGCGGGCCGGACCGGCGTGGTGGACATCCGGCGCAGGATGCCCCGCTCGCGGTAGGTGGCCAGGGTCGTCGGCAGCAGGTACAGCCCGACCAGTCCCACGGCGATCGCCAACGCCATCGGCAGGAGCACGGTGTCGCCCGGCTCGATGGAACTGCCGAACACCACCAGGATGAACAGCGGGATCAGCAGCGTGAAGATCGCCCCGGGCTCCCTGGTCAGCAGCTTCACCTCGACGACGGCGAGCTTCATCATGATCTTCATTCGAGGGGCCGGCCGGTCAGGGCGACGAACGCGTCGTCGAGGGTGCGCTTGTCGATGCGCAGGTCGCTGACCAGGACGTGGTGGCGGGCGAGCTGGGCGGTGACGGCGGTGGCGAAGTCACCCCGGCCGGTCACGACGACGCGGTCCCCGGTCCTGGTCACCCTGGCCACCCCGGGCAGGCCGGTCAGGTCGGTCAGGTCGGCCAGTTCGCCGGCCATGAGCGTGAACCGCATCTCGTGGTCGGCGTCGATCTCGTCGACGATGCCGGCCGGGGTGTCCAGCGCGACGATCCGGCCCTGGTCGAAGATGGCGGCGCGGTCGCACAGCTCCTCGACCTCGTCCATGAAGTGGCTGACCAGGACCACGGTCACACCGGTCGCGCGGATCCGCTTGATCAGTGCCCAGGTGGCACGGCGGGCCTGCGGGTCCAGGCCGGTGGTCAGCTCGTCCAGGAACGCCACCCGCGGGTTGCCCACCAGCGCCAGCGCGATGAACAGCCGCTGCTTCTGCCCGCCGGACAGCTTGCCGAACCGGGTGTCGCGCTTGTCCTGCAGCCCCCATTCCACCAGCAGCTCCCGCCAGTCACCGGGTTTCGGGTAGAACGAGGCGTACAGATCCAGCGCCTCCCACACCTTGAGGTTGTCCGGCAGCTGCGTGTGCTGCAGCTGGACGCCGACCTGCTCGCACAGCGCGCGCCGGTTCCCGACCGGGTCGAGCCCGAGCACCCTGATCGACCCGCCGTCGGGCCGGCGCAGACCCTCCACGCACTCCACGGCGGTGGTCTTGCCGGCACCGTTCGGGCCGAGAATGCCGAAGATCTCGCCCTCCTCGACACTGAACGACACCCCGTCCAGCACCGTCAGATCCCCGTACCGCTTGCGGAGGTCCATGACCTCGATGACCGCCATGTCTCAAGCATCTGGGCCCGGCGCCGCATCCGGATCGATCTCCCGGCTACGCCGGAACGCGGATGCGGCTGACCCGGAAATCCACCATGTGGTTGATGCGCCCGGAAGCTCAGGTGACCCTGCGGACCACCCGCAGCAGATATTCCTCCCGGTCCAAGGGGTTGTGGTCGGTCCGGGAGCGGCTCGGTGCCACGCCCGCCACCGGTTCGTACCGGTCGAAGGCCGACTCGAGCACGCCCTCACCGCGGGTCAGCCCGGGCAGCCGCACCTGCAGCTCGTGCACCCGGGCCGCCGGGATGTCCCCGTCCAGCACGCAGACGGCGCCCCGGGTGACGGTGTTGCGTGGCACCGCCTGCAGGCGCGAAAGGACGGGCAGCAGCGCGCCGAGCTGGTCGGCGGGTGCCTCCAGCCGGAACCGGTGCACCGGCTCGTGCACCACGGTGCCGGCCCGCCGCAGCGCGGTCATGAGCACCAGCGGGGTCAGGCTGCGGAAGTCGAAGCCGGTGCTGGACATGCTCTTGTCGAACTGCTGGTGGGCGTGGCTCTGCCGGGGCCAGTAGCCGGAGCGGGTCATCGTCACCGTGCAGTCCTCGACCTGCCAGCCGTGCAGGCCCTGGGTCAGGGCGGCGCCGACCGTGTCCTGCACCGCGGTGAAGAACGCCGCCGGCATCGCGCCGGCCTCGACCCCGAGCCGGAATGAGTTGCCCGCCCCGGCCGGCGCCGGCTCGACCCGCAGCCCGATCGTGGCGAGGAACGGGTTGCCGTCCTTCTCGCCGACCTCGAACGCGTCGCCGGTCCCGGCCGGCCGTTCGACACAGATCGTCGTGGTGTCCCGGAAGGTGACCTCGAGGCCGTACTCCTCGGCGAGCGTCGCCTGGATGACCTCCTTCTGCACCTCGCCGTACAGCGACACCGACGTCTCCCGGCGCGCGTCGTCGTGCCGGACGTCGATGAGCGGGTCCTGCTCGGCGAGCTCGGTCAGCGCCGCGTACAACGGACCGCGCTGCTGCGGATGCACCGCCTCGACGACCGCTTCCAGGCTCGGCGGCGCGAAGTGGTGGTCCCGGATCCCCTGCCGGGCGGTGCCGACCGCGTCGCCGATCCGGACGCCGCCGAGGCCCCAGACCTTGCCGATCCGGCCGGCCGGCAGGGCCGCGGACCCGGTCGCGCCGCCGTCGTCGAAGACGGCGATGCCGGTCACCTTCGCCTCGACGCCGCCGGACAGCAGCACCCGCTCGCGGGCCTTCATGGTGCCGGCGAACATCCGCACGTAGGCGATCCGGTCCCCGGCCGGGCCGCGCTCCACCTTGAAGACGCTGCCGGACACCGGCTCGGCGGTGTCGCCGGTGGCCGCCGGCAGGAACGCCGTGATGCCTTCGGTGAGCGCGTCGAGGCCGGCGCCGGTGATCGCCGAACCGAAGTACACCGGGTGCACCTGGGTGCGTGCGGTCTGTTCGGCCAGCACCCGGTGCACGTCTGGCAACGGCGCGGCCGCGCCCTCCACGAACGCGGCGAGCAGCGCGTCGTCGTGCTCGGCGAGCACATCGAGCGGCGGCGGCACGGGCACGAAGCCAGCCGCTCGGGTGCCCAGGCCCGTCGGGGCGCCCATCGGCACGAGCGCGGGCGTGAGCCGTTCGGCGAGCTCCCGCAGGATGCCGTCGCCGCGCGCGCCGGACCGGTCGATCTTGTTGACGAACACGATCGTGGGGATCCGCAGGCGGCGCAGGGTCCGCATCAGGATCCGGGTCTGCGCCTGGACGCCCTCGACCGCGGACACGACGAGCACGGCGCCGTCGAGCACGCTGAGGACCCGCTCGACCTCGGCGATGAAGTCCGGGTGGCCGGGAGTGTCGATGAGGTTGACGGTGACCTCGTCACCGGGTGGGCCGACGTGGAACGACACGACGGCGGACTTGATGGTGATGCCGCGCCGTCGCTCCAGCGCGAGCGTGTCGGTCTGGGTGTTGCCGTCGTCGACGGAGCCGGGCTCGTCGATGACGCCGGCGGCGTGCAGCAGCCGCTCGGTGAGGCTGGTCTTACCGGCGTCGACGTGCGCCAGGATGCCGAGATTGAGAGTACGCAAGTGGCGTCAGGTCCTCGAGATAGGCGGTGATGGCCATCTGGGTGAACACAGACGCAGCTCGCATCCCTGGCTCCTCAGCTCGTGGACAAGACCTGCACAGCGAAACAGAGGATTGTCACGCCCGCAACCGGATTGACCACATCGCCAGGCCTCAATATCGACCGCCACCTTGACTGAAGGTCGTAGATGTGTCTACCGTCACTCCACCGCTATTAACAAAGTTTCCTAACTGTTGGTGAGGTGAACGTGAAACGATCCCTTCGCCAGGTCCTCCTGGTCGGGGCCGTCGCAACGGTCGTGGCCGCGTCGGTCGCGGTCGTGCCCCTGGTTCAGGCGAACGCCGCCGCCGCGTGTGCCCCGGCGTGGAGCGCCTCGGCCGTCTACGTCAAAGACAACGTCGTCTCATACCAGGCCCACAACTACACCGCGAAGTGGTGGACCACCAACGAGGTGCCGACCGCCAGCGGCCAGTGGGGCGTCTGGGCCGACAACGGCGCGTGCGGTGGCGGTACCACCCCCACCACCCCGCCGGTGACCAGCAACCCGCCCACCTCCAACCCGCCGACCTCGCAGCCGCCGACCCAGCCGGGCGGCAAGGCGGTCGTCGGCTACTTCGCCGAGTGGGGCGTCTACGCCCGTAACTACCACGTGAAGAACATCGTCACCAGCGGCTCGGCGTCGAAGCTGACCCACATCCTCTACGCGTTCGGCAACACCAGTGGCGGCAACTGCTCCATCGGTGACTCGTACGCCGACTACGACAAGGCGTACACCGCGGCCGACTCGGTCGACGGCGTCGCGGACACCTGGGACGCCGGCGCGCTGCGCGGCAACTTCAACCAGCTGCGCAAGCTCAAGCGGCTGTACCCAAACATCAAGGTGATCTGGTCGTTCGGCGGCTGGACCTGGTCCGGCGGCTTCACCCAGGCGGCGGCGAACCCGACCGGCTTCGCGAACTCCTGCTACAACCTGGTCAAGGACTCCCGGTGGGCCGACGTCTTCGACGGCATCGACATCGACTGGGAATACCCGAACGCCTGTGGTCTCAGCTGTGACGCCAGCGGCCCGGCCAGCTACAACAACGTCATCTCCGCGCTGCGCAACAAGTTCGGCTCGAGCTTCCTGATCACCTCGGCGATCTCGGCGGACGGCTCCAACGGCGGCAAGCTCGACGCGGCCGACTACGCCTCCGGCATCGCCAAGCTCAACCTGGTCTTCCCGATGACCTACGACTACTTCGGCGCCTTCGCCCCGCAGGGGCCGACGGCACCGCACTCGCCGCTGAACTCCTACACCGGCATCCCGACTCAGGGCTTCTGGTCCGACGCGGCGATCCAGAAACTCAAGAGCAAGGGCGTGCCGGCCAACAAGATGCTGCTCGGCATCGGCTTCTACGGCCGCGGCTGGACCGGCGTCACGCAGACCGCGCCCGGCGGCACCGCCACCGGTGCGGCCCCCGGCACGTACGAGGCGGGCATCGAGGACTACAAGGTCCTCAAGAACAGCTGCCCGCCCACCGGCACCGTCGGCGGCACGTCGTACTCGAAGTGCGGCAGCAACTGGTGGAGCTACGACACGCCCTCGACCATCGCGGGCAAGATGACCTACGCCAAGAACCAGGGTCTCGGCGGAGCGTTCTTCTGGGAGTTCTCCGGCGACACCAGCAACGGCGAGCTCATCACCGCGATCAAGAACGGCCTCGCCTGATCATCACCAGCTGATTGAGCACGTCGCGCCGCCGCAGCCCAGGTCCCGGGCTGCGGCGGTTCGGCGTTTCCGCCGCGGCCGGTTGCGTGGTCATGGCGTGCCGATCTCGACCACGAGTGGCAGGGTGCGGCCGCCGTTGGCCGTTGCCGCCGGGCAGGCGGTGACCCCGAGCAGGAGGTCGCGCTCGGCCACGAAGGTCACGCTCTGCCCGGCCACCGCGTTCGGCGGGACGACGGTGAGCCTGCCGTCCGGCGCGATCCCCACGCGCATGAAGACGTTGAGTTACAACCGGGACACGGTGTACGGCACCCTCGCCGGCGCGACCTGACATTCGGCTGCCGGCGGTTCGATAGTGCCCCGCCCACTGGCGACCCGGACGGCGTCTCAAGGACCGCCCGGGTGCCGGTGTTTCACGGCGGCGCCGGCTTCTCCAGCCCGCGGATCTCGACCCACAGCGTCCGGAGCTGCTCGACGTCGCGGTCGCTGCGGCCGAACACCTCGAGCATGTCGTCGACATGGTGCCATTTCGGCGACCGCTCCCCGACGCCGTTGAGCATCCGGGACACCGTGGACTTGGAGACGCCGAGCTGGCCGGCGATCGCGCTGTACGACGGCTCGCCGGCCGCCCGGTGTGCCGCCACCAGCTGCGCCGTCAGCCGCTGCCGCAGGGCGCGCAGCCGCTCGGCGTCATTCTCCTGAAGGTTCATCGATCACGACACACGACAATGTGTTGACGGTATCCACCAATCAAGCATGCCGATGCATCGCGGCCCGGTAAAGACCGGGTTCAGGCCGCGTCGCGTCGGACGACCGCGGTGCCCGCCGTGGATTCGCCGGCGGGCGTGGGAGCCATGCCCTTGCGGACGGCCTCCAGCAGCGCGGTGCCCTGTGCGGCGAGGGACGCCACGACGCTGTTGAGGCCCTCCGCGCCGTCCAGCACGGTCAGGTTGGCGCCCTGCAGGCCCTCCGCCGCGGCCCGGAGCAGGTCGGGCAACTGCTCGATCATCATCTGGTCGAGGGCGATGCGGCCCTGCGCGGCGGCCGCCTCCGCGGACAGCTTCGTGGCGTCGGCATCCGCGCGGGCGAGGGTGACGATCCGCTCCGCCTCGGCCTGCGCGGGGCGGACGACCTCGGCGATGAGCTGCGCCTGGCGCAGTTCGGCGTGCTTCTGCGCGACGAGGGCCTGCTCGACCAGCACGTGCTGCTGGGCCTGCGCGGCCGCGAGGGGACCGGCCTGCGCGGCGGTCTGCTGGGCCTGGTCGATCTCGGCCTGGTAGCGCGCCTGGGCGATGGCGGTCTGGCGCGCGTACTCGGCCTGGTTGCGCCGGCTCTCCTGCTGCGCCATCGCGCTGGCCTGGTCCGCGATGGCCTGGGCGACGTTGGCCTCCTGGTTGACCCGGGCCTGGTGCGGCGCCGCGAGGGCCTTGATGTATCCGACGCCCTTGTCGTGAATGCTGCTGATCTGCAGCGAGTCGATGTCCAGGCCGATGCGGGCCATCTCGGTCTTGCTGGCGTCGACGATCGCGTCGGCCAGGGTCTGCTGCTCCCGGATGATCGCCTCGACCGTCATGCTGCCGATGATGCTGCGCAGGTGCCCGCTGAAGATCCGCCCGACCAGGACGGGCATCTGCGTCTGGTCGCCCTGGAACCGGCGGGCCGCCGCCGCGACCGACTCGTGGTCGTCGCCGACCTTGAACGCGATGACGGCCTGGACGTGCAGGGTCAGGCCCTGCTGGGTGTAGCAGTCCTCCTCGACCTCGGCCTCCTGCATGGCCAGGGTCAGCCGGGTGGCCTTGGAGAACACGGGCACGACGAACGCGCCGTGCCCGGTGACGATCTTGAACGGTAGTGCGTCTGCCCCTCGTTGCTTCCTGCCGCTGATCAGCAGGGCTTCGTTCGGGGCGGGAACACGGTAACCGAACATGGGTTGGCCTCTCTCAGCCAGTGGTGGTGTGGTCCCCGGGCATCGGCGACCACGGTTCGACGTCCACCTGGCGCGCACCACGGAAGTGGACGACGAGCACGTGGGCGCCGGCCGGCAGGGGCTGCGCGGCGAACGCCAGATAGTGGTGGGGTACGCCCTGGACGACGACCCGGATCTCGCCGGGCCGATCACCCCCGCGCACCGCGGTGACCACCACGGCGACCCTGCCGACCAGCGACTGACCGCGCACGGACCACTCCAAACCCCGTCGCCCGATCCGCGCACTCCCGCGCGTCGTGACGTGTGCGATCCAGATTGTGCACCCGCCGAACCACCCCCGTACGCCCCCACACAACAAGCAGACACGTGTCGGTCGTCACGCTCCGCTCGGCGGTCAGTCCTGGGCGGCGACGACGTGCGGGGTGGTGTTGAACCGGGCGCGGAACTCGTTGAGCATCGCGTCGTCGACCACGGCGCCCGAGGCGACCGCGTCGTGCACCTGCCGGAAGTAGTCCTCGTAGCCGGCCGGTGTGTAGAGGCACAGCCCCCGCACGGTCGCGTCCCCGGCGTTGCGGAACCCGTGCGGCGTGCCACGGAGCGCGGCGAGGAGGTGGCCCGGGCCGACGGTGACCTCACCGTCGCCGTTGTGCACGGTGAGCTCGTTCTCCAGCACGTAGAAGTACTCATCGTGGCCGTGGTGGACGTGCGGCCGGGCGCCCATCGTGCCCGGGGCAAGACTGAACTCCTCGAAAGCGAACCGGCCGCCCGTCTGCGCGGCGGTCAGCCGGAACAGGTGGTCGACCCCGGCCGCCTCGATCGTCTCCCCCTCACCGGGAAGGATCAGGAGCGGTCGCGTCTCGTCAGTCATGATCACATTGTGCCGAACGGGCGCGCCGTCCCGCTGCCCCGCGAGCCGACTTTCGATCATGCGACGGCGGCGGCGCGCAGGGCGGCGGCGACGTGCCTGGCCGGATCCGACAGTCGGTGCGGCAGGTGGGCGAGCAGCAGCCTGCGCTGCTCCTGCGGGCCGTCGCGGACGGTCAGGACCCGAACCCCGGCGGGAACGGCGGAGACCAGGGACGCCGGCACCGTCGTCACGCCGCAGCCGGCGGCGACGAGGTGGAGCTTCGCGAGCCAGTCACGGGCGGTGTGCGCGATCTCGGCGCGTTCGTCGAGGCCGGGCCATACGCCCAGGAGGCTTTCGTCGCCCTGGGAACGGCTCGCGATCCACGGCAGGCCGTGCAGGTCGGCGACGTCGACGGCGGTCGCGCGGGCGAGGGGGTGCCCGGCGGGCACCGCGACGCGCAGGCCGCGCTCGGCGAGGGTGGTCAGCGCCAGCGCCGGCGAGCCGTCCGGCGGGCGGAACGGTGGGGCCGCGGCGAGCAGCGCCAGGTCCAGCGTGCCGGCCCGCAGGGCCCGCACCAGCGACGGCGTGCTGCCCTCCCGGCTCACCACGGTCACCGCGGGGTGGCTGCGGCGCAGCGCGGCGAGGGCCTGGGGCACGAGGACGGCACCCGCGGAGGTGAACCAGCCGAGGCGGACGGTGCCGGCCCCGTCGGGCAGGCCGGCGAGCTCCCGGGCGGTGGCGTCGAGCTGATCCAGAACGGTCACCGCGCGGCGCAGGACGAGCTGTCCGGCGGGGGTCAGGTGCACCCCGTCGTGCCGGCGTTCGAGCAGCCGGGTCCCGGCGGCCCGCTCCACCGACGCGACCTGCCGGGACACCGCGGACTGGGTGTAGCCGAGCGCGCCGGCCGCGGCGGTGAGGGTCCCGCGCTCCGCGACGGCCCGGAACACGCGCAGCCCGACGATGGACACGTCCGCGAAGGTCATGACATCTACGCATACCAGGGTTGCGAGATGTTCGTTGGCCGCATGGCCGTGACGTTCCTAGCGTTGCCCGCATGACAACCGACAGCACGCCCAGGGTCGCCCTGGTCACCGGCGCCACCCAGGGTCTCGGCCGCGCCCTCGTGCAGGGCCTCACACAGCGCTTCACCGAGCGGGACACCGTGTACCTGACCGGCCGGGACGCCGGCCGGGTCGCGGCGGCGGCGAAGGACCTCGGCGTCAGCGGGGAGGTGCTCGACGTCGCGGAGCCCGGCGCGGCGCGGCGGGTCGCGGAGCAGATCCGGCAGCGGCACGGCGGCATCGACATCGTGTTCAACAACGCCGTCATGAGGACCGGGCCGGCCGACCCGCCCGCCGCGGTGATCGAGGAGTACGTCGCGGTCAACAACCTCGGCACGACCGGGGTGCTGCGCGCGTTCCTGCCGCTCCTGCGCGACGGCGGCCGGGCGATCGTGGTGGCGAGCACGTTCGGCAGCCTGCGGTATCTGGCCCCGGCGCTGCACGACCGGTTCGACGACCTGGCCGACCTGGACGAGGTCGACACGCAGGCGCTGCGCTGGCGGGACGCGGTCCGCGACGGCACCGCCATGGCAGGGGCCTGGCCGGCGTTCCTGAACATCCCGTCGAAGATCGCCCAGGTGGCTGCCATCCGTACCGTGGCGGCGCAACGACGATCGTCGGACCTGGAGCGTGGCGTCCTGCTCGCCGCGGTCTGCCCCGGAATGATCAACACCCCGACGTCCGGGCAGTGGTGGGACGTCAGCGGCGCCCCGAGCCCGGAGCAGGCCGCGGTGGCGCTGCTCGACCTGGCCCTCGGCCCGGTCGACCCGGCGCACTACGGCGAACTGGTCCGCCACGGCGAGGTGCTGCCCTGGAAATGACGCGTGGCGGTGGTCGCGCCCATGACTAGGCGGCGGCCAGGCCCGCCGCGATCGCCGCGCCGACCTCGACGGTCGACAGATACCGCGAGCTGTCATGGGCGTGGGCACCGTTGTGCACGATGATCGACACCACCTTCGGCCCGAATCGCGAGCGCAGGTCCTTGACCAGCGCGACCACGTCGCCGTCGTCGGCCAGATTCGTCCAGTGCTCAACGGCTCCCGGCCACACGCCGACGAGTTCGCCCGAGTCGCTGTGCCGCGGTGACGGATCGAGCCGATCGAAGAAGAGCTGCCGGATCCCGAGTGGCGAACCGAGCGTAATGAACGTGTTCACCTTCCACTCGGGATGCGCGCAGAGCGCCTCATATGCCGCCACACTGCCGAGCGAGTGGGCGACGACGACCCTCGTCTCCGAGGTCACCGCGTTCTCGACCCGCGCCCGCACCTCTTGGCGGAGCGACGGCTCCGTCATGTACCGGCGGACCTGCTGCAGGTCCGACACCAGCAGCCGGTCGAACACGCCCGGCGCGCGGCGGTACGCGGCGGCGAAGAACCGGGAGTTGGCGAGCGCGTTCAGGGCGGCCTGCACGCTGCGTGGCGTGCGCGCCAACGTCCGCGCGTCGGGCGGCACCACGGCGGAGTCGACCAGCGCCGCCTCAGCCCACCAGGCAAACAGCAGCTCGACGTCGAACGGGTCCTCGACCTGGGTCTCGGCCGGCTCCGCGGCGCCGAGCATCCGTCCAGCCGGGCGGAAGAGATCGCCGTAGAAGGCGCAGGAGAGGTCGTCGGGCGCGACCTCGGCCCTGGAGAGTCCACCCGATATCGCCGGGAACCAGTCGGCGTGCATGACACCCGAGTTTCGGTACTGATTGCCGACGCCGTGCACTCCGACAATTCTGCTCAACGGATCAACGCTCCTGCCTGGCAATGGCTCGACGCGACGGCGTCAGCTCAGCGAAAATGTGACAACGCCTGCCGCGCAGCCCGCGGCCAGCGTGGTGCGATCGACGAACTCGAGGGAGGCGACCGGCGAGTTCAGTTCGATTCGATACAGTTCCTTCCAGGCTTGATCAACCACGACGATCGTGTTCTGCAGTCCGACCGCGACCGTGCCGCTCGCCTGATCGATCGCGACGGCCGTGATGAGTCCGTCGAACACGTGCGCCTTCTGCATCTGACCGCCGCGCCGCGCGGACGCATCGATCGGGCGGGAGAACAGCGTGTTGCCGCTGCCGAAGTAGATCTTGTTGCCGGACTCGTTGACCACCAGGCAGGTCACCGGGTCGCGGAACCGGAACGAGCCCAGCAGCCGGCCGGTGCGGACGTTCCACCAGCAGGCAAGCGAGTCCAGGCCCGCGGTGAAGGCGATCACCTTCTTGCCCGTCACGGCCGTCGCGATCACCGTCACCCGGCCCCGATGCCTCCGCCAGGGTTTTCCCAGCCGCTGCGGCGCACCTTCGATGTTCCACGCCTCGACGTCGTACATCTCGATCCCCCACCAGGACGAAGGGCGGACCGGGGACGGGGAGATGACGATCCGCTTGTTGTCGACAACGGCGAATCCGACCGAGGACTGCGGTGCGACCTCGCTGCGGTAGTACTGCCTGACGCAGAGCGAGCGGTTCGTGTCCCACACCCGGACCTCACCGTCCTCGCCACCGGTCACGGCGAACGTCGTGTCGTTCGAGACTCCGATCACGAGGGACCTGATCCAGCCGTCGTGTCCCGCCCAGGCATTGGCGGCCTGCGCTCCGTCGGCGACCCGGCGGAAGACGACGTGCCCGAACTCCCCGACGGTCGCCACCATCTGCTCACCCTTGATGGAGAGGGCCTTGACCGCCTGCACGCCGCCCTTGAGCTGCGCGGGCGGCGGCGCCGTGGTCGGACGTTCGGCCAGCCGCCAGACCTCCATCGACGCGTCCTCATTGGCGGCGGCGAGGATGAGCCCGGCGCCGGCGTCGAAGGCGGAGATCGCATCGATGCGGCCACCCACGGGCGACGTCCGCGAACCTGAGAACTTGGCCAACCGGACGTCCCACCGCGCGACGACGCCGTTGTCGTAGCCGAGATACACGTACGCGTCGGGAGTGATCAGGGCGCACGTCACACCGGGCACCGAACGGACCACCACCTCGTTGTCGGGCAGTTTCCACAGGGCCAGGTCCTCGCCCACGACCGCGATGATGGTGTGGGCGTCCGCCGTGCTGTGCACACCCAGCTCCCTGACGGGCCCGTTGCCGATGACACTGTCCGAGGCGGTCGACGCCAGAAGCTCATTCGTGTATCGCACGACGCGACCCGAACGGTTTCCGACGAGGACCGCCCGGGCGTTCGGGCCGTGTTGGGCGTACACCGCGGTGATCGGGGACTCGCTCGGGTCGACGGTCTGCGCGATCAGTTGGCTGTTCTCGAGACTCCAGGTGCACAGCAGGCCGTCCGAGTCGCCGGCGCAGCCGAAGCCTCCGTCGAGCGTGTATCCGGCGCCGAGCGCGGTGACCCGGCGGTTCGCCAGGCTGTAGGGCTCGCCGACGATGTCACCGGTCGAGAGGTCCCAGATCCGCACGCCGCTGTGGACGCCCGCGGTGATCGCGACCGGTAGACCGGTGCGCTTGCCCAGGACCATGCAGGCGACTCCCCCGGAATGGGCGAACCAGCTGCGCAGCAGCCCTCCCGACGTCCCGTCGAACACGCGGATGATGCCGTCGCGGCTGGCGGTCACCAGGACGATTCGCCCCTCCACCTCGACCGGCATCATATCGACGACGGCGCGGGTGTGCCCTTGCCAGGCATCGGCGGCCGGCGGCCGCGCCTCGAGGTCCCACAACCGGACGCTTCCGTCGTCGGCGCCACTGGCGATCAGCGCCCGCTGCTCGATGACCACCGGCTTCAGGGCATTGACCGGACCAGTATGGCCGCGCCAGGCCGGACCGAGCGGTCGCATGGAAGGCACGTTCCACGGGCGTACCAGACCATCCGCGCCGCCGGTGACCACGATGCTCTCAAGACCGACCTGGAGCGAGGTCATGGCGGTGACCGCGCCTCCGTGGGCCAACCGCGGAGAATGCTCCGAATGCAGCTGGACCGTGTTTCCCCGCTCCTCGACGCGCCAGTTCATGACTTCGCCGTCCACCGCGCCTGAGGTGAGGATCGGGCTTGCTCCGTCGTCCGAGACGGCCAGGCTGGTGATCGCCGTCCCATGAGCATTGCGGTCCCGATGCAGACGCCCGCTGGCCGCGTTCCAGACGTAGAGACGACCGTCCGCGGTGCCCGTGACGAACAGCGTCTTGCTGTCCAGCGACATCACGACGACCGCGGTGATCGCTGACTCATGCACGAAGTCACGGTCGGGTACCGCCCGCCGCCAGCACCATTTGACGAACCCGCGCACGCGATCGAACCATGAGAACCGGCCGAACTCGTCGTCGACGAACCTCGGTCGCGGCTCAGGTTGCATCACCCGGATGCGTTTCGGGCGGCCCGATCCTTTGTCGCGCAGGTCATAGATCAGCAGCGCTTTGCCGACCGCGGCGGCAGCGATGAGACGGTGCCCGACCCGCAAGGACACAAAGCCGTGGCAGCCGTTCACCGATGCGCGCCGGATACGCCTGATGGCACTGAGATCCGCGAGGCTCCTGACGATGATCCGTCCGCTCCGGTACGCGATCACCAGGAGGTCGCGCTTGGCGAAATCGACTACGTCGAGCACCTGGACCGTGGTCTTCCCGAGCCGGCGGGTCGACATCAGGGCAGGGTTCTTCAACGGATTCCAGGAGTGCACCGAGCCGGCCGAGGTGCCACTCAGCACCACGTCGGCGGGGCTCCCGCTGCCGACGGCGATCGCGGTCACCTCCTCGACCGGCCGACCGAGAATCCGATGAGGGTGCGGCGGCGTCCAGATCGCCCATCTGGTCTGCCACGGACGATCGACGTGCTGGGCCGCGACCTGTTGCGCCAGTTCCGTCGCCCCGTACTGCAACGCCGCGAGCTCCAGATAGCTCAAGCGGCTTTCGATCGCCGGATCACCGAACTGGTAGACCGCCTCACGATAGGCTCGCCCGGCCGCCAGACCCGCGCTCGTGGCGGCACGGTCGCATACGGCGAGCAGCCGGTTCCGATCCGCCGCGACGAGGAACAGCGGATCCATGAGCAGTCCGTCGAGGTTGCCCGATGCCGCGGCATGAATCGCCAGGTTCGCATGGACGTAGGGGTGCGCGGCGGACCAGCCGGAAACTCGTTCGGACGCGTCCTTGGAGTGCGCGTCGAAGAACTCGAAGATTGCCTGCTGAACGGATCGGTTGGCATGTTTCGAACGCAGGTAGGAGGCGAGAGCCTCATGGTAGAGCCGATACACGGACCGCTGGTTCGACAACGCCTCGATCACGTAGTAGCCAGCGTGCTCAACGAGCCAGTCGAGGTCACTGTCGGTGTACTTCGTCCCGCTCAAGGTGCTGGCCAGCGGCGCCCAGATGTCTTCCCAGGGCATTCCCGCACCCTCGGCGTATGCCAATGGGAGCAACAGGTCGCGGGCCTTCTGCGCCTCGTCGCCGAGCCGGTCCTCCAGGTCCCGTCGCATTGCGTCGGCAGCGAACCGTGGCAGCGAGCGACGCCATTGGGTGTCGCCCGGATCCACCGCGTAGTCGCGCAGTGCCAGACTCCGTGCCGTGATCAGCGACACCAGGAAGGAGTTGCCGGCGGACTCGGCGATGGCATCCGCGACGCTGCTGACGACCTTCTCGGCAACGGTCGTGTAGGGACTCGCGGGGTTGAGCTCGATGAGACACCTGCGTGAGTAGAGCCGCACGCTCTCGTGGTCGGCGTAGGTCTCGTCGTCGAGGTCGAGGGTCACCAGACTCTTGCCGAGGCGGTCGACCAGATGCCGGCGGGTGCCGATCAGGAACCTCGCGTTGGTCTGCGCCGCGCCGCGCAGCAGCGGCTGGACGACGTCTTTCAACACGCTCTCGACGTCCGATGCCTCATCCAGCGCATCGATCACGACGGTGACGTCGTCCTCGCGGGCCGAGATCGCCGACAGCAGGTCGCTCACGTCGTTGGCGTAGTCGACCTGAAACGCCTCGCACACCGCGTCGAACAGCTGGCTGGCGGTCTGCCCACGGGCGTGGATGAACCTGGCCAGCTTCTCCCTCGGCAGGTCCATCTCGGCGCTGTCGTACGCCGCGGGGATCCGGCTGCGGAGACGGCGGTCGCTCAGGACATAGAGGCGGGACAGGAGCGCCGACTTTCCGGAGCCCGGGTCACCCGTCACGACCAGCGCTGCGGGCCGGTTGGCGTGGTGGGGTTTGCGCAGCCATGCCGCACACGCCTCCAACGCCTTGCGACGGCCGGTGAACAGCCAGATCCCGTCCATCGCCACGTCGAGACCCTGCGCCCTGGGCAGCACGTGACTCTCGAACTCCGCTCGCCGCGCCTCCTGCTGCTCGTGGTCGCGTTGGGTCCGCAGGTTCAGGCCGTGAAACATCTGGCTGTAGCGGGGGTTCGGGAGGAACTCGGTGACGTTGTCGCCGTCGTCGGCCTGGAAGATCCGGGCGCGCTGCCATTTCGGCAGCTGGTGGCGGGCGATGTCGTAGACCGTGTTGAGGGCGAGATACCGTGGCTCGTGTCCGCCGCTGGCACGGTGCCGCACGGCCGCGTCGAGGGCCTGGCTGAAGGCGCCCGACGCCGCGTTCTCGTGCGGCCGTGCGGCGGCCAGGAGCGCGATGCTGGGGTTGCCCGCCATGCCGCCGAGTGAGTCCAGATAGTCCAGTGCTCCCCTGCTGACCTCGTGCGTCGCAGCCGCCGCGAAGCAGGTGTCCAAGATGACCAGGAATCGCTGGACCACGGTGCCCCGGATGAGCCAGTTCGTCAGCTCGCTGGCCCAGACGCCGGTGCGGGACAGATCGGCGCTGGTCTCTGGGAACGGCAGAATGAGATCCCGATTGTCCGCCTGGCCGTGGCCGGTGTAGTAGAAAACGACGATGTCGTCGTCGCGCCGTTCCGGCGAGGTCAAGAACCGGCTGAGTTGCTGCGTCAGTTCGGCCCGCGACAGATCGGGCCCGAAGCCGGGCACGAGCTGATACGGCAGGTATCTGGTGAACAGCTCGGCGATGCGCCGGACCTCGTCGGCCAGTTCCGGGCGGTCCTCGAAGCCTGATTGGGCAGAGTATCGAGTTGTGCCGCATCCGATGAAATACCTGCGCGAGGACGTCACCCTCACACTGCCTTCGCGGTGAATACCAGCAGCACGGCGGCAAGGCACGACGCCAGCGCCAACATGATCCACCGGGCGTGCGGCCGATACGACAGCATGAAGGATCCGGCGACACTGAGGGTGACGCCGACGCACAGCGCCACGTATACCTCGCGATACCACTTCGGACCGCCGAAGAACACCAGGAGCGCGCCGCGGGTTGCCGCGGCGACAAATACCAGGCCCACCACGGTTGACCACGCAATGATCGCGAGCAGCACGACGCCTTCGGGCTCGGGGGCCGGTGAATCCGGAAGGAGCTCCCGCGGTCGGTAATCGTCCGGCAGTGCATCCGGCACCGCCTCGAGGCGGCTGTCATTGTCATCGCTCGGATGCCCGGTCCTCGCCGTTACTGACGGTTGCCGATCACCTGCCTTGGAGCGAGGATCCAAGGTCACGGGTTCCACGCGACGTTCCCTCCATACCTAGCCAGTCACCGTCGCGCCAGTCAAGCATCCACCGCAAGGCGGCGGAAGGCCTCATGGCGACCGCAGACGCATTCGTTGCCATAGCTGACGATCGTTTGCCCGAACGTCCCTGGTGCGATGCAGCGAATCGTCAGGTACGCCCGACCTATCGGTGAGCGGACATCAGCCGGACGTTGAGCAAGGTCGATCGCAACGCTTCGCCCCATGACGGGCGCGGACGGGCGCCGGGTGGACCGGCGTTAAGGAACCGTCAAGACCGGACCGCCGGCGTATGGATTTCATCAACGCCCCTGGGCAGGGCGGGGCCGCGGGTCTTCACTTCGGGGGCGGCCGGACGTCGGCCGTCTGGAACGGCCGTTCGAGGCAGGGACGTGATGAGGGCGGCATGGCTGCCTACCGGCCGGGCAGGACCGATGGTCCGGCTCGAACGGACACGACCGGCCGGCGATCCGGCGGCCGGGCCGTTGATCCCTACAAGGAGGAGATCCCTCGTGGCTGACCTGTGGTTCGTGCTGCTGACGATCGCGGCGTTCGCGATCCTCGGCCTTGCGGTGCGGGCGGTGGAGCGGCTGTGAACGCCGAGAATCTCGTCGGTCTCATCCTCGCGATCGCCCTCACGGCGTTCCTGGTGACCGCCCTACTCTTCCCGGAGAAGTTCTGATGAGCTCCGCAGAAGCGGGCGTCACCTTCATCGCCTCGCTGCTCATCGCCCTGGTGCTGGTGTACAAGCCCTTCGGCGACTACATGTACCGGACGGTGACCTCCGACCGGCACTCCCGCGCCGAGCGCCTCGTCTACCGGGCCGTCGGGGTGAACCCCGGCGGCGAGCAGTCCTGGGGCGTCTACGCCCGCAGCGTCCTGGCGTTCTCCGCCATCTCGATCCTGCTGCTGTACCTGTTCCAACGGGTGCAGAACCACCTGTGGCTGTCGCTGGGCTTCGACCCGGTCGCACCGGACCAGGCGTGGAACACGGCCGTCAGCTTCGTGACGAACACCAACTGGCAGTCGTACTCCGGCGAGTCGACCATGGGCCATCTGGTGCAGATGGCCGGTCTGGCGGTGCAGAACTTCACCTCCGCCGCGGTCGGCATCGCCGTCGCGGTCGCCCTGGTGCGCGGGTTCGCCCGGTCGAAGACCACCGAGGTCGGCAACTTCTGGGTCGACCTGGTCCGTATCTGCGTGCGGATCCTGCTGCCGGTCGCGGTGATCGGCGCGACCCTCCTCATCGCCGGCGGCGTGGTGCAGAACCTCAGCGGCGGCACCGACGTCACCACCCTCGCCGGTGCCGGCCAGAGCATCACCGGCGGCCCGGTGGCCAGCCAGGAGGTCATCAAGGAACTCGGCACCAACGGCGGCGGGTTCTACAACGCCAACAGCGCCCACCCGTTCGAGAACCCGACCGGATGGACCAACTGGCTGCAACTGTTCCTCATCCTGTTCATCCCGTTCAGCCTCCCCCGGGTGTTCGGCCGGATGGTCGGCGACAAGCGGCAGGGCCTCGCCATCGCGGGCATCATGGCGATCCTCGCGATCGGCAGCGTCATCGCGATCAACGCCCTGCAGCTCGCGCACGGCGGGACGGTCCCCACCGCCGTCGGCGCCGCCACGGAGGGCACCGAGACCCGCTTCGGCGTGTCGCAGTCCGCGACCTTCGGCGCGATCACCACGCTCACGTCGACGGGTGCGGTCAACTCGTTCCACGACTCCTACACGTCGCTCGGCGGCATGATCACCATGCTGAACATGATGCTCGGCGAGGTGGCGCCCGGCGGTGTCGGATCCGGGCTGTACGGCATGCTCATCCTCGCCGTCATCACCGTCTTCGTCGCGGGGCTCATGGTCGGGCGGACCCCTGAGTACCTGGGCAAGAAGATCGGTTCCAGGGAGATCAAGTTCGCGTCGCTGTACCTGCTGACCACACCGGCGCTCGTCCTGGTCGGCACCGCGATCGCGATGGGCTCGGCGACCGCACGGTCGTCGATGGCCAACCCGGGCGCGCACGGCCTGTCCGAGGTGCTGTACGCGTTCACGTCGGCGTCGAACAACAACGGCTCCGCGTTCGCCGGCATCAGCGTCAACACGACGTTCTACAACACGGCCCTCGGGCTGTGCATGCTGCTCGGCCGGTTCCTGCCGATCATCCTGGTCCTCGGTCTCGCGGGCTCTCTCGCCCGCCAGGCGCCGGTGCCGCAGTCGGCCGGGACGCTGCGGACGTACCAACCCCTGTTCATCGGCATGGTCGTCGCGGTCACGGTCGTCGTGGTCCTGCTCACCTACCTGCCGGCCCTCGCCCTTGGCCCGCTCGCGGAAGGTGTCCGATGACCACCCCGAACGCACTGTCGCAACGTCGCGTCGCCGGTGGGCTGCTCGACCCCGGGCAGTTGTGGAAGTCCACCCCGGACGCGCTGCGCAAGCTCAACCCGGGCACGCTGTGGCGCAACCCGGTCATGTTCATCGTGGAGATCGGCTCGGTCTTCACCACCGTCCTCGCGGTCCTGCACCCGAGCGTGTTCGCCTGGCTGATCACCGCCTGGCTGTGGCTGACCGTCGTGTTCGCCAACCTCGCCGAGGCCGTCGCCGAGGGCCGTGGCAAGGCTCAGGCGGAGACGCTGCGCCGGGCCAAGACCGACACCCTCGCCCGGCGCCTGGTCGGGACCGACCGGGTCGAGGAACAGGTGCCGGCCGCGGCCCTGCAGCTCGGTGACATCGTCGTGGTCGAGGCCGGCCAGGTGATCCCCGGCGACGGCGACGTCATCGAGGGCATCGCTTCCGTCGACGAGTCCGCGATCACCGGCGAGTCCGCGCCCGTCATCCGCGAGTCCGGCGGCGACCGCAGTGCCGTCACCGGCGGCACCAAGGTGCTGTCCGACCGGATCGTCGTGAAGATCACGCAGAGGCCGGGCGAGAGCTTCATCGACCGGATGATCGCCCTTGTGGAAGGCGCCAACCGGCAGAAGACGCCGAACGAGATCGCCCTCAACATCCTCCTCGCGTCGCTGACGATCATCTTCCTGCTCGCCGTCGCGACGCTGCAGCCCCTGGCCATCTACTCCAAGGGCGTGCAGGCGTTCGCACCGGACAGCCTCGCGCTGAACGGCGACGGCGTCACCGGCATCGTCCTGGTGTCGCTGCTGGTGTGCCTGATCCCGACCACGATCGGGGCGCTGCTGTCGGCGATCGGCATCGCCGGCATGGACCGCCTCGTGCAACGCAACGTCCTGGCCATGTCCGGGCGGGCCGTCGAGGCCGCCGGCGACGTCAACACGCTGCTGCTGGACAAGACCGGCACCATCACCCTCGGCAACCGGCAGGCCGGCGAGTTCCTCACCGTCGACGGCGTGACCCCCGCGGAACTGGCCGACGCCGCGCAGCTGTCCAGCCTCGCCGACGAGACCCCCGAGGGTCGCAGCATCGTGGTCTACGCGAAGACCGTGCACGGCCTGCGGGAACGCACCCCGGGCGAGCTCGGCGGCGCGACCTGGGTGCCGTTCACCGCGCAGACCCGGATGTCCGGCGTCGACGTCGGCGGCCGGCAGGTCCGCAAGGGCGCCGCCATCGCGGTCATGAAGTGGGTCCGTGACCACGGCGGTCACCCCACCAGCGACGTCGGTGAGATCGTCGACGCCATCTCCGCAGCGGGCGGCACCCCGCTCGTCGTCGCCGAACGCGTCGGCACCGGACCGGCCCGCGCCCTCGGCGTCATCCACCTGAAGGACGTCGTCAAGCAGGGCATGCGGGAACGCTTCGACGAGATGCGCCGGATGGGCATCCGCACCGTCATGATCACCGGTGACAACCCGTTGACGGCGGCGGCCATCGCGAAGGAGGCCGGCGTCGACGACTTCCTCGCCGAGGCCACCCCGGAAGACAAGATGGCCCTCATCAAGCGCGAGCAGGAGGGCGGCAAGCTCGTCGCGATGACCGGCGACGGCACCAACGACGCCCCCGCCCTCGCCCAGGCCGACGTCGGCGTGGCGATGAACACCGGCACCAGCGCCGCCAAAGAGGCCGGCAACATGGTCGACCTCGACTCCGACCCGACGAAGCTCATCGAGATCGTCGAGATCGGCAAGCAGCTGCTGATCACCCGGGGAGCGCTCACCACGTTCTCGATCGCCAACGACATCGCCAAGTACTTCGCGATCATCCCGGCCATGTTCGCCGCGATCTACCCGGGCCTGGACAAGCTCAACATCATGCGCCTCGACTCGCCGACCTCGGCGATCCTGTCCGCGGTCATCTTCAACGCGATCGTCATCGTCGCCCTCATTCCCCTCGCGCTGCGCGGGGTGCAGTACCGGCCCGGCTCCGCCGCGTCGATGCTGCGGCGCAACCTGCTCGTCTACGGCGCGGGCGGCGTCATCGTGCCGTTCATCGGCATCAAGCTCATCGACCTCATCATCCAGTTCATCCCGGGGATCTCCTGATGCGCCTGCCAGCCTGGCTCAGCCAGCACCTCGCCGCGTTCCGCGCCCTGATCGTCCTCACCGTCCTGCTCGGGATCGTGTACCCGCTGCTCATGGTCGGGATCGGTCAGCTACCTGGCCTGTCCGGCCGGGCCGACGGCTCCTTCATCGACAGGGACGGCAGGACCGTCGGCAGCCGCCTCATCGGGCAGTCCTTCACCGACGCCGACGGCAAGCCGCTCAAGCAGTACTTCCAGTCCCGCCCGTCCGCCGCCGGCGACGGCTACGACCCCACTTCGACGTCGGCCAGCAACCTCGGGCCCGAGAACGTGGTGGACACCGCGGACAAGCCCAGTCTCCTCACCCAGGTCTGCGCCCGCAGCAGGGCGATCGGCGAGGTCGAGGGCGTCGACGGCGGCCGGCCGTACTGCACGCCGGGCGGGGTCGGCGCGGTCCTCGCCGTGTTCCACCGCGACGGCGCGACCGGCCCGGTGACCCGGGTCGTCAGCCTCAACGAGACGGCCCCGGCCGAACCGTTCGTCGCCACCTACGACGGGGTCAAGGTCGAGCTCGCCACGCCGGACGGGGATTACAGTAAGGGCGTCGTCACGCCGATCCGCGGCGACGCCCCGGCACACCCGGTGGTGCCCGCCGACGCGGTCACCGCCAGCGGTAGCGGCCTCGATCCGCACATCAGCGTCGCCTACGCGCGGCTGCAGGTGAACCGGGTCGCGGGCGCCCGCGGCATGTCGCCGGCCGACGCACAGAAGCTCGTCGACAAGTACACCACCGGGCGGGTCCTCGGATTCGTCGGCGAACCCGGCGTCAACGTCCTGCAGCTGAACCTGGCCCTCGACGCCGCGCACCCGGTCCGCGGCTGACCCGCGCCGGCCCGCCGCCCAGCCGGCGGCGGGCCGGCCTTCGCAGAAAGTACGGTGCGACAATGGCGCGCGGACAACTGCGGGTCTACCTCGGCGCCGCGCCCGGCGTCGGCAAGACCTACAAGATGCTCGAAGAAGGTCGCCGCCGCCAGCAGCGCGGCACCGACGTCGTCGTCGGGTTCGTCGAGACGCACGGCCGGCCGTTCACCGAGGCGATGCTCTCCGGCCTGGAGATCGTCGCGCGCAAGCCGATGACCTACCGGGGCGCGGAGTTCACCGAGATGGACCTCGACGCGGTCCTGGCCCGCCGTCCCGAGGTCGTCGTCGTCGACGAGCTCGCGCACACCAACGTCCCCGGCAGCCGCCATGCCAAACGGTTCCACGACATCGAGGAGCTCCTCGAAGCCGGCGTCACGGTGCTCACCACCGTCAACATCCAGCACCTCGAGTCACTCAACGACGTGGTCGAGCAGATCACCGGCGTGCCGCAGCGCGAGACCGTCCCCGACGCCGTCGTCCGCCGCGCCGAACAGATCGAGCTCGTCGACATGACCCCCGAGGCGCTGCGCCGGCGCATGGCGCACGGCAACATCTACCGGGCCGAGAAGGTCAACGCCGCCCTGGGCAACTACTTCCGCGTCGGCAACCTCACCGCCCTGCGCGAGCTGGCGCTGCTGTGGCTCGCCGACAAGGTCGACGACCAGCTCGACCGGTACCGGGCCCAGCACGGCATCGAGGCCACCTGGGAGACCCGCGAACGGGTCGTCGTCGCCCTCACCGGCGGCCCCGAGGGCGACACCCTGATCCGGCGGGCCGCCCGGGTCGCCGCCCGCACCAAGGCCGCCGACCTCCTCGCGGTGCATGTCATCCGCGGCGACGGGCTCGCCGGCGCCGATCCGGCGAACCTCTCCCGGCAACGGGTCCTGGTGGAGACCCTCGGCGGCACCTACCACCAGGTCGTCGGCAACGACATCCCGGCCGCGCTGCTCGACTTCGCCCGCGGCGTCAACGCCACCCAGCTCGTCCTCGGCGCCAGCCGCCGCAACCGGCTCGCGCAGCTCCTGTCCCCCGGCGTCGGGGTGACCGCCACCGCCGAGTCCGGCTCCATCGACGTCCACCTGGTCACCCATGAGCAGGTCAGGCGCGGCCGGCTCCGCATCGCGACCGGCGGCGGGCTCACCCTGGGCCGGCGGCTGGCGGGGGTCGCGCTCGCCGTGCTCGGGCTGCCGCTGCTGACGGTCGGGCTCAACGCGGTGCAGGCGGACATCTCGCTGCCCAGCGACATCCTTGCCTTCCTGATCCTGACCGTCGCCGTCGCCCTCGTCGGCGGGCTGTGGCCGGCGCTGCTCGGCGCCGTCGGCAGTTTCCTGCTGCTCAACTACTACTTCACGCCGCCGCTGCACCGGTTCACCGTCGCCGAACGGGAGAACCTGTTCGCGCTCCTGGCGTTCGTCCTGGTCGCCGTCGCCGTGTCCACGGTCGTCGACCTCGCGGCCAGACGGACCCGGGAGGCGGCGAGGGCCAGCGCCGAGGCACAGACCCTGTCCACGCTCGCCGGCAGCGTCCTGCACGGCGACCGGCCGCTGCCCGCCCTGCTCGAACGGGTCCGCGAGTCGTTCGGCCTGACCAGCGTCACCCTGCTGCAACGCCGCACCGACGACTCCGAGCCGCGCGCAGAAGCCGACACCTGGCAGATCGCCGCGACCGTCGGCGGCCAGCCGTGCACGTCCCCCGCCGACGGACAGACCGAGGTCCCGATCGACGACGACCTGTCCCTCGTCCTGCGCGGCCCGACCCTCGCCGCGGCGGACCGCCGCCTCATCGAGGCGTTCGCCGCGCACGCCGCCATCGCGCTGCGCCAGCAACGGCTGTCGGAGCAGGCCGCCGCGGCCGGGTCCCTCGCCGAGGTCGACAAGCTGCGCACCGCGCTGCTGTCCGCGGTCAGCCACGACCTGCGCACCCCACTCGCCTCCGCCAAGGCCGCCGTCGGCAGCCTCCGCAGCCCCGACGTCGACTTCTCCGCCGACGACCAGGCGGAGTTGCTGGCCACCGCCGAGGAGTCCCTGGACAAGCTCAACCGTCTGGTCGAGAACCTCCTCGACATGAGCCGCCTGCAGGCCGGGGCGCTCGGCATGAACCCACAGCCGATCAGCGTGGGTGAGGCGGTGCCCCGCAGCATCGACGACCTCGGCGACACCGCCGCCGGCGTGCGCGTGAGCATCCCGGACGAACTGCCCGAGGTGTACGCCGACCCGACCCTGCTGGAACGCATCCTCGTCAACATCCTCGCCAACGCCCTGCGGTACAGCCCCGCCGAGCAGCCGCCGCTGATCAGCGTCAGCGAACACGCCGGCCTCGTCGAGGTCCGCGTCGTCGATCACGGCCCCGGTGTGCCCGCCGCCGACCGGGACCGGATCTTCCAGCCGTTCCAGCGTCTCGGCGACCGCGACAACACCACCGGCGTCGGCCTCGGCCTCGCCCTGTCCCGCGGACTCGCCGAGGCCATGGGTGGGCGGCTCGAACCGGAGAACACTCCCGGCGGCGGCCTCACCATGACCCTCATCCTGCGCACCGTGGAACTCGACGAGCACCGGCGCCCGCCGTCCCCCGACGAGAACGCCGATCCGGTGCTGCTCAAACGGCTCGACGAGTTCCACACGGACCACAGCACGGACCACAGCACGGCGGAGGGGACGGCATGACCGGCCAGCGGAGCGCCTCGGGCCGGTCATCAGGGGTGCAGCAGTGTCAGTCAGGCCGGCACCGGAGCGCAGCGGAGGGGACGGCATGACCCGCGTCCTCATCGTCGACGACGAACCGCAGATCCTGCGCGCCCTGCGGATCAACCTGCAGGCCCGCCACTACGACGTCGTCTCCGCCGCCGACGGCACGCAGGCCATCGCCGCCGTCGAGACCGAACATCCCGACGTCGTCGTGCTCGACCTCGGCCTGCCCGACATCGACGGCGTCCAGGTCATCCGGGCGCTGCGCGCCTGGACCCCCGTTCCCGTCATCGTGCTGTCCGGGCGCCGCAGCAGCACCGACAAGATCGACGCCCTGGACGCCGGCGCCGACGACTACGTCACCAAACCGTTCAACGTCGACGAGCTGCTCGCCCGGCTGCGGGCGGTCAGCCGCCGGCACGGCGGCACCGGCGAACCGGTCCAGGTCCGCATCGGCCGGTACACCGTCGATCTGGCGACCCATGACGCCCGGAGCGACGACGCCGGGCGCCAGCACCTGACCCGCACCGAATGGCGGTTGCTGGAGCTGCTGGTGCACAACCCGGGCCGGCTGATCAGCCAGCGGGAGCTGCTGCGGCACGTCTGGGGCCCCACGTACGTCAACGAGGCGCACTACCTGCGCCAGTTCGTCGCCCAGCTGCGGCGCAAGCTCGAGGACGACCCGGGCAGGCCGCGGCACCTGCTCACCGAGCCGGGCATGGGGTACCGGTTCCAGCCGTGACCGGCCCACGCATATGGGTACCGTCAAGACGCGTAGGGATCGCGTATGGAGGTCTTGGCCCGCCCGGCCCGCGGTGCCAGCGTGGACGGCATGACCAGGAACGATCCGTTGCAAGCGTTGGTGTTCGTCCGGCTCGCTGATCCGAGTCCGGTGCCGTTCGAGCGGTTCCTCAGCGACACCGACGGTGTCGTCGCCGCCTGGCACGTCATCGGCGACATCGACCTCGCGGTCCAGGTGCGCTGCCCCGACCTGATCGCGCTGGACCGGTTGCTCACCGCCATGCGGACCGACGGCGGCGCGGTCAGCACCACCACCCACCTCGTCGTCCGCCAGGCGGACCTGACCCCCGCACCGGACCTGCCCTGCCCGCCGCTGCCGTGGCACCCGTCGGCGACGAGTGTCACGTTCCGGGCACCGTACGCCCGCTCGCTGCGGAGGGCCGCCCGATGACCCTCGCCGACAACATCCCTTCGCTGCGCGCATCCTTACCGCCGTCGCTCAACTGCGACGTCTGGCCGGCGGACGCACGCTGGGCCGCCCACGGCGACCTGGTCGTCGGCGGCGTCGGCCTGACCGAGCTCGCCGCCTCCCACGGCGCACCGACGTACGTCATCGACGAGGCCGACGTGCGGCTGCGCTGCCGGCAGTACCTCGCCGCGTTCGGCGCCGGCCGGGTCAGCTACACCGCGAAGGCACTCGTGAGCGTCGGCCTTGCCCGCTGGATCGCTGAGGAGGGGCTGGGCCTGTACGTCGGGTCCGCCGGTGAGCTGCGGGTCGCGCAGGCGGCCGGCTTCCCCATGGACCGCGTGACGCTCTACGGCAGCGCGAAGACACCGGAGGACCTCGACGCCGCGTACGCCGCCGGCGTCGGCACGATCGTCGTGGAGTCCCTGTCCGAGGTCACCCGGCTCGCCGCGACAGCCCCGCACGGGCAGCGGGTGCTGCTGCGGGTGCTCGCCGGACCCGAACCGGCCGGCGCGTCCGACCACCGGTTCGGACCCCGGATCGGCACCGGCGAGGCCGAGACGGCGGTCGCCCGCATCGCCGGCCAGCCGGGGCTGCGGCTCGTCGGGTTCGACTGCTCCGTCGGCCACCAGGTCAGCCGGTTCAGCGTCTACGAACGGGAGGTGCGCCGCATCGTCGAGTTCTGCGCCGCCGTGCACGCCCGCCACGGCGTGGACGTGTCGCAGCTCAACCTCGGCGGCGGCCACGCGGTCGCCTACTCCGGCGCGGACCTCGGCTTCGCCCTCGACGCCTTCGCCGGTCGCATCCGCGCGGTCCTGCACCTGGAGCTCGACCGGCACCGGCTCCCCGAACCCGCGTTGACCGTGTCACCCGGCCGGGCGGTCGTGTCCCGGGCCGGGCTCACGCTGTATCGCATCATGTCCGTCATCCGCGGCCAGGACGGCCGCCGCGTCGTCGCCGTCGACGGCGGCATGACCGACTGCCCCACCGCCGCCCTGTGTGGTGGTGCCCACACCGCCGCCCTCATCGGCCGCGCCAGCCGCGCCGGCCTGGAACCGGCCACGGTCGTCGGGCGCCACAACGACGTCGACGACGTGGTCGTGCCCACCCTGCAGCTGCCCGCCGACGTGCACCCCGGCGACCTCCTCGCCGTCGCCGGCACCGGCGCCTACCACCACTCCCGCGCCTCCAACTACCACCTGGTCGGCCGGCCGGCCCTGCTCAGCGTCGCCGGCGGGCAGGTCCGCACGCTGGTCCGCCGCGAGTCGCTCACCGACCTGCTGTCCCGCGACGCCGACCACAGCGGCCACTGACATGCCGTCGCTCCGGATCCACGTCGGCCCCTGGACAACCATCGCGATGCGGCCGGCGGCCACCCGCCGGCCGCGCCCGGCGGGCTGAGCCGTGCAGCTGGTGGTGGCCGGCGGCACGCTCGCCCTGCTGCTGGCCGTCTGGGTCGGCGCGCGGCTCTGCCGGATCTACGCCCCGCGACTGCCGGGTGTGCGCCTGGACGCGGCGGCGGCGTGCCTCGTCGACGAGGCGGCCGACGGCGGCGGCCTGCGGCTCTTCGCATGCGTGCCCACCCCCGAGGGTGGGCCCCCGAGTGCGGTCCCGCCGCCCGAGCTCGGAGCCGCGCTGGTGCTCGAGGTCGCCGCCCCCGGCGACGCCAGGCACATCGCCACGTTGACCGTCGCGGCGCAGCGCCGCGACGGGCGGACGGTGCTGCGCACCGAGTCCTGGGACGTCGCCGACGCCATCGCCGCGGTGCTGCTGCACCTGCGCGACCGGACCGGGCTGACGCCCTCCGTGCACTTCTGCTGGCCGGACCGGCACCCGCTGGCGCAGTGGCTGCAGTTCCTGCTGCTCGGGACCGGCCAGACCGTCCTGCTCACCCGGCACCTGCTCCAGGAGGCCGAACCGGATCCGGACCGGCGGCCCATCGTGTTCGTCAGCTGAGCGCTACTCCTCGGCCCGGATCGCGGCCGGGACGGCGACGGTCATGGTGAGGCCACCTCCCGGCGTGTCGGACGGCATCAGCGTGCCGCCCATCGCCTCGGTGAACCCGCGGGCGATCGCCAGTCCCAGCCCGAGGCCGCCGCCCCGGTCGTGCAGGCGCTGGAACGGCTCGAACATCCGCTCCCGGTCCTGCGCCGGCAGCCCGGGCCCGTGATCCACGACGTGCAGCCGCAGCCACCCGCCCGACGCCTCGCCGCTGACGCGGATCCGGCCGTCGGGCGGGCCGGCCGCAACCGCGTTGAGCAGCAGGTTCGCCAGCACCCGCTCCAGCAGCCCGGGGTCGGCGAGTCCGAGCGGCAGGTCGTCGGGCACGTCGAAGTCGACCCGTCCCCGGTCGGGCAGGTGGATCAGCGCCTCGGCGGCGACCGCGTCCAGCGCGACGGGTTCGACCACGGCGGAAAGGACCCCGGCCTGGAGGCGGCTGAGGGAGAGCAGGTTCTCCAGCACGGAGACGAGCCGGTCGGTGGACTCCTCGACGGTTGCCAGCAGCTCGGCCTGATCCTGCGGCGCCCAGTCGACGTCGGGCTGGCGCAGGCTCGACACCGCGGCCTTGATCCCCGCGAGGGGGGTGCGCAGGTCGTGACCGACGGCGTTGAGCAACGCGGCGCGGAGCCGGTCGATCTCGGCCAGCTCGCGGGCACGGGCCGCCTCGTCGGCGAGCCGCTGGTTCTCGGAGAGGCGGAACGCGGCGGCGGCGAGGCGGGTCAGGGTCTGGCGGTCCTCGGCCGAGACGTGCCGCCCCCACACGGTGAGCCGGAACCCGGGCCCGGCGGGCACGTGCAGCACCGGCCCGCCGGACGGCGGATCGCCCGCCAGGTCGACGGTCTCGTCGCCGCGCAGGAGGGCGACGGCCCGCATCCGGTACGCGAGCCGCACCTGCTCCAGCAGCTGCGGCAGCGACCCCGCGGCGGCGGGCGCCGCACTGATCTGGGCGAGCAGCCGCGCCTCCACCGCGCGCCGGGTGGCGGCGGCCCGCTGCCGTGCGGCGATGTCCACGGCGACCGCGACGGTCGCGGCGACCAGCACGTACACGACCAGCACGATCGCGTTGCCGGGACTGTCGACGCTCAGCGTGCGGTACGGCGCGACGAAGAAGAAGTTGACCAGCAGATCGGCGCCGACCGCGCCGAGCAGCGCGGGCCACACCCCGCCGGCGGCCGCGGCGGCGACGACCGGCACGAGGTACAGCAACGACACGCTGGCCAGCGACACGTCACCGCGCAGCGGGACCAGCGTCGCTGTGACAACTGCCAGGCCCAGCACGGCGACCGCCACCCCGAGCCGGCTTCCACGCGGCGCCGGCCCGCCGGTCTCGTCACCATCCACGCCCGCATTGTCCTCCGCGCCGGGCGCCGATCGGCCGCGCACGGCGACCTGGACCTCCGATCCGTCGTGCCTCGCGGAGGTGCCCGGCCCGGTACTGTGCTGATTGGGAGATGATCATTACCTTGCGGCGTGGGGGCAGCATCGTGACCGGTCGGCAGCACACGGAGGGTGAACCCGCCGCACCGCATGGCGACGGTGGCGGGGTCGGCGGACGCGAGGTGGTGCGCCTGGCGGTCGTCGTCGGCGCGCTCGGGGTGGTGTTCGGCGACATCGGCACCAGCCCGATCTACACGCTGCAAACCGTGTTCAGTCCCGCCGACCCGCATCCGGTGCCGCTCACCACCGACAACGTGTTCGGCGTCGTGTCCCTGATCTTCTGGTCGGTGACGATCATCGTGACCGTCACGTACGTGCTGCTGGCGATGCGCGCCGACAACGACGGCGAAGGCGGCATCATGGCGCTGATCACGCTGGTGCGCCGATGGAACGCGCCGCGCGGTCGCCGCGCGGCCGGCGCACTGGCCGCGTTGGGCATCTTCGGCGCCGCGTTGTTCTTCGGCGACAGCATGATCACCCCGGCGATCTCCGTGCTGTCCGCGGTCGAAGGCCTCAAGGTCGTCCAACCGTCCCTCGAGGACCTGATCGTGCCGATCACCGCGGCGATCATCGTGGCGCTCTTCGCGGTGCAGCGGCGCGGCACCGCCGCCGTCGGACGGGTCTTCGGACCGGTGATGATCGCCTGGTTCCTGGCCATCGCCGCGTGCGGGGTCGCCGGCATCGCCCGGTATCCGGCCATCCTCAAGGCGCTGTCGCCGACCTACGCCCTCGAGTTCCTGGCCGGCAACTTCGGCATCGCGTTCTTCGCCCTCGCCGCGATCGTCCTGGCCGTCACCGGCGCCGAGGCCCTGTACGCCGACATGGGCCACTTCGGGCGGCGCTCGATCACCCGCGCCTGGATGATCCTCGTCTTCCCCGCCTGCGTCCTGAGCTACCTCGGGCAGGGCGCGTTGGTCCTGGCCGATCCCACGACCATCAGCAGCCCCTTCTTCCTGCTCGCACCGCACTGGGCCCGCTGGCCGATCGTGCTGCTGGCCACCGCCGCCACCGTCATCGCCTCCCAGGCCGTGATCACCGGCGCGTTCTCGGTCGCGGCGCAGGCCGCCCGGCTCGGCTACCTGCCGCGGCTGCGCATCACCCACACCTCGGCGTCCACCATCGGACAGATCTACGTCCCGTGGATCAACTGGCTGCTCCTGGTCTCGGTCCTCACGCTCGTCTTCGCGTTCCGCACCTCAGCGGCGCTCGCGTTCGCGTTCGGCATGGCGGTCATCTGCACGATCACCATCACCACCCTGCTGTTCTTCTACGTCGCCCGCCTCCGCTGGGGCGCACCCACGTGGCTGCTCGTCACCAGCGCGTCCGTGCTGCTGCTCATCGACGGGATGTTCGTCGCGGCCAACCTGACCAAACTCCTGCACGGCGCGTGGCTGCCCCTGCTCATCGGCCTGACCGCTTTCACGATCATGACCACCTGGCAACGTGGCCGTGCGATCGTCACCGCCGAACGCCAGCGACACGAAGGCTCCCTGACCGAGTTCGTCGCCGAGCTCGCCGACGGGACCCTGCCGACCAGCACCGTCCACGGCACCGCCGTGTTCCTCAACCGCGGCGCACAGACCGCTCCCCTGGCGCTGCGGGCCAACGTCGAACACAACCACATCCGCCACCAGCACGTCGTCATCCTGTCCGTCCAAACCGACCCCGTGCCCCGCGTCCCCGCCGCTGAGCGGACCACCGTCGATCACCTCGGCCACGCCGACGACGGCGTCATCCACCTCACCGTCCGCTACGGCTACACCGAGACCCCCGACATCCCGGCCGCCCTGCAGACCCTGGACCCGGACCAGACCGAGGGGCAGCTCGACCTCGACCAGGCCTCGTACTTCCTGTCCAAGATCGAGCTCCGCAGCGGACCGGACCCGACCATGGCCCGGTGGCGCAAACACCTCTTCATGGCCACCTCACACATCACCGCCGACGCCGCCGAGCAGTTCGGCCTGCCCCGCGACCGCACGGTCATCATGGGCTCCCACATCGACGTGTAGTCCCGCGTCGGGTTCCCGGCGGATCAGAGCCAGCCGGCGCGGCGGAGGGAGCGGTACAGCAGCGCGGTGGTGATGAGCATGACGATGAGCAGGCCCGGGTAGCCGTAGCGCCATTCGAGCTCGGGCATGTACTTGAAGTTCATGCCGTAGATGCCCGCGAACGCGGTCTGCAGCGCCGCCATCGCCGCCCATGAGGCGATCTTGCGCATGTCGTTGTTCTGGTCGACGGTGACCTGGGCCAGGCGGGCCTGCAGCAGCGAGTTGAGCAGGTCGTCGTAGCCGGCGATGCGGTCCACGACCCGGTTGTTGTGGTCGTTGACGTCACGGAAGTACCGACGGATCTCCTTGCTCATCTTGACGGTGCGGCCGTCGAGGATCATGGTCAGCGGCTGCTGCAGGGGCAGGACCGCACCGCGGAACTCCACCAGCTCCCGTTTGAGCTGGTAGATCTGCCCGATCGTGCTGCCGGCCTCGCGCCGCAGCACCTGGGTCTCGACGAAGTCCAGGTCACGCTGGAACGCCGCCGCGATCTTGAGGTAGACGTCGACGATCCGGTCGCAGATCGCGTGGACGACCGCCCACGGGCCCTGCGCCAGCAGGTCCTGATGTGCCTCCAGGTCGGCGCGGACCGCGGTGAGACCGCCGATGGAGCCGTGACGGACGGTGACGACGAACTTCTCCCCCACGAACATCCGCACCGAGCCGGTCTCGACGACCTCGCTGGTCTCGGTGAGTTCGGTGTGCTCGACGTAGCTGGCGGCCCGCACGACGAGGAACGCGGTGTCCTCGTACCGCTCCAGCTTCGGGCCCTGTTCATCGGACAGGGCGTCCTCGACGGCGAGGGGGTGCAGGTCGAAGACCTCGGCGACCTCGGCCATCTCCGCCTCGGTCGGCTCGTGCAGCCCGATCCACACGAACGCGTCCGCGGTGTCCCTGGCCGCTTCGAACAGTTCCTTGACGCTGCGCTCACCGGGTTGCCGGATGCCGCCGCTGTACAGCGCGCAGTCGACCACCGCGGGACCCTCACGCGACGGCGCCATGACGGGTTCGGGCGCCGCGGCCGTGGACAGCAGACGGATGTTCGGAAGCTGCCACCCCTTGCGCTGCACCACGTGCCGGCACCTCCTCGTCACCGCATACTGCGTCCCGCCACCGGGGACGCCGTAGCACAGCGTAGCGACGTACGGGCCCGAACAGAGCGATCGGTGCGCCTCCTGCCGCCGCCGGCGCGGATCTTGTCGCGTTCTTAACGCCTGTCGGCGTACCGGCCGGTCCGAGCCGGGTGAGGATGGTGCCGGCAACGTGGACGGTGAAGGGAACAGCGGTGGGGCAGGCGGCACAGCAGCAGACTTCCCGGCGGCAACTGCGCAGGTGGCTGCTGGAGGATCTCAACGCCGAGCAGGCCGGCGGCCCGCACGCCAAGCCGAGCACCGCACATCAACGGCCGTGGTGGCAGGTGATGTGCCTCACCGGCCTGGACTACTTCTCCACACTGGGCTACCAACCGGGCATCGCCGCACTCGCCGCCGGCGCCGTCTCGCCCCTGGCCACCCTGATCTTGGTGCTGCTGACGCTGCTCGGCGCGTTGCCGGTGTATCGGCGGGTGGCCCGGGAGAGCCCGCACGGGCAGGGTTCCATCGCCATGCTGGAGCGGATCCTGCCCCGCTGGACCGGCAAGCTGTTCGTCCTGGCGCTGCTGGGCTTCGCCGCCACCGACTTCATCATCACGATCACCCTGTCCGCCGCCGACGCCACCGCGCACGTGCTGGAGAACCCGTACGTGCCCGATGCCCTGCACGGTCAGCAGGTCATCGTCACCCTGATCCTGATCGCGCTGCTCGGCAGCGTGTTCCTCCGCGGCTTCAAGGAGGCCATCGGGATCGCCGTCGGGATCGTCGTGGTGTACCTGGCCCTCAACGCGGTCGTCGTCGCGGTGGCGTTGCAGCACGTCGCGGCGCACCCGCACGTGGTCGCCGACTGGCGGGCGCTGCTGATCGCCGAGCATCCCGACTTCTTCGGTATCGCGCTCGTCGCCCTGCTGGTCTTCCCGAAGCTCGCGCTGGGCCTGTCCGGGTTCGAGACCGGCGTCGCGGTGATGCCCCTGATCAAGGGCGACCCCGGCGACGACCCGAAGGAGCCACGCGGCCGGATCCGCGGCGCGCACCGGCTCCTGACCACCGCCGCCGTGATCATGAGCGTGTTCCTGGTGGCCAGCAGCTTCGTCACCACGCTGCTCATCCCGCAGCCGGAGTTCGAGGAGGGCGGCAAGGCCTACGGCCGGGCCCTGGCGTATCTGGCCCACTCCTACCTGGGCAACGGCTTCGGCACCGTGTACGACATCAGCACCGTGCTCATCCTGTGGTTCGCCGGCGCGTCGGCGATGGCCGGACTGCTGAACCTGGTGCCGCAGTACCTCCCGCGCTACGGCATGGCGCCGAAGTGGACCCGGGCGGTGCGGCCGCTGGTCGTCGTGTTCACCCTGACGGCGTTCCTGATCACGGTCATCTTCGCGGCGGACGTGAACGCGCAGGGCGGTGCCTACGCCACCGGTGTCCTGGTCCTGATCACCTCCGCCGCGGTCGCGGTCACGATGTCGGCCCGCCGCCGTGGTCACCGCAAGACGACGATCGCCTTCGCCGTCGTCACGGTCGTCTTCGCGTACACCACCGTGGACAACGTCGTCGAACGGCCGGACGGCGTCAAGATCGCCTCGCTGTTCATCCTCGCCATCGTGGCCACCTCGCTGCTGTCCCGCATCCTGCGCGTCACCGAACTGCGGATCACCGAGGTCCGCCTGGACCCGCTCGCGCAACGCTTCGTCGACGAGGCCGCCGAGGCCGGCGAGATCCGCATCATCGCCAACGAACCCGACGCCCGCGACGAGGCCGAATACCGGGACAAGGAGTTCGAGCAGCGCAAGCACAACCACATCCCGGCCCGCTCCTGGCCGCTGTTCCTCGAGGTCACCGTCGCCGACCCGTCCGACTTCGAGGCGGCGCTGCACGTGACCGGCGAGGAGCGCCACGGCTACCGCATCCTGAAGATGACCAGCCCCACCATCGCCAACGCGATCGCCGCACTGCTGCTGCACCTGCGCGACGACACCGGCGACCTGCCACACATCTACTTCAACTGGACCGAGGGCAACCCCGTCGTGTACCTGCTGCGCTACCTCTTCCTCGGCGACGGCGAGATCGCGCCCGTCACCCGCGAGGTCCTGCGGGAGGCGGAGCGCGACCCGGAGCGCCGCCCCCTGGTCCACGTCGGCTGAGCCGCCGCCGGCGTGGCTACGCGCGCTCCTGCGGCTCGCAGCAGCCGTCCGTGCACGCATCGGATCTCAGTGCCGCGGCGGGACCGCAGCACGCGTCGCCGCGCCACGCCTCCCGCCCTTCCTTGACGGCAACGGCCGCGATCACCAGTGCCGCCACCGGATCGGCCCACCACCATCCGAACAGCGAGTTGACCGCCAACCCGACCAGCAGCACCGCGGACAGGTACGTGCACAGCAGGGTCTGCTTGGAGTCCGCCACCGCGGACGCCGAGCCCAGTTCACGCCCAGCGCGTCGCTGCGCGGCTGACAGCACCGGCATCACCGCGAGCGACACCGCCGCCAGCGCCAGCCCGACCGTGGAGTGCCCCGCCTGGTCCGCGCCGAGCAGCGCCCGGACCGACTCGACCCCGACGTATGCGGCCAGCGCGAAGAACGACACCGCGATGATCCGCAGCGCGGTCCGCTCGCGACGCTCGTGGTCGGACCCCGAGAACTGCCACGCCACCGCCGCCGCCGACGACACCTCGATGACCGAGTCGAGACCGAATCCGATCAGCGCCGTCGACGACGCCATGGTGCCGGCGGTCAGCGCGATGGCCGCTTCGACGACGTTGTAGGTGATCGTGGCGGCGACGAACAGCCGCACCCGCCGCGTCAGCTCCGCCCGCCGGGCGGGCGACGGTCCGACCGGTGTCAGCGACAGCGGAACGGTCATCAGCAGCACCCCTCGGTGGCCGCGACCGGGCAGGCGGCCGGATCCACGGCCAGCACCAGGCCCAGCAGGTCGCCCAACGCGTGTCCGAGCCGGGCATCGGCGAGCTCGTAGCGGGTGCGCCGGCCCTCCGGCACGGCCACCACGAGACCGCAGCCGCGCAGGCACGCCAGGTGGTTGGACAGATTCTGCCGGCTGGTGCCCAGCGTCTCCGCGAGCTCGGCCGGATACCCGGGGCCGTCCCGCAGCGCCAGCAGCAGTTTGGCCCGGACCGGATCGGACAGAGCGTGACCGAATCTGGCCAGGACCTGTCCGTGCGTCAAGGTCTCCACAACGCCACTGTACAGCGCCAGCTGTATTCAGCGTACGATGAACTGCAACGTCCGGCGACCGGCCGCGGTGCCGACGGAGGAGCCGGTGGGACGTCAGGAAAATGTATGCGCCGGCGTGGCGGCGGGCTTCAACCGGGCACCGACAGCGTTCGGCGTATTGGTTTCGTCAAGGGCACTGGTCGCGTCGGCCGGAAGCGGCTGTGATCGAGGTGGCGGCCGGCGGTCATTCGGTCGCCGCCTCGTGAAGGGCGATGACAGCGATGCGACGTGGTCCCTCATCCCCGAGCGGACGGCTGCGCACGCCGACCGGGATCAGCGTGGCCGGCGGCTGCGCGGCGGTCGTGGGTGCCGTTGTGGCCGCCGCGGCGTTGTTCCCCGACGGTGACACGACAGGACGGGTGCTCGTGCTGGCGATCGCCGTCGGAGTCTACGCGGCCAGGGTCAGGGATTCGTGGGCCGTCCTGAGTGTCACCGGCATCGCGATGCTCATGTTCATCGGATTTCTCGTCAACGACTTCGGCGAGCTCTCCCTGCACAACGACACCTGGCCCGAGCTGGCCCTGATCGGGTTCGCGGCCCTGCTCGGGTGGGGGGCAGCACCGGATGCGGGCGGCACCGCCCATCGGCGGCGCCGGCGAAGACCTTCCGCAGCCGGGCCCGGACAGCAGCGCCCCAGCGAACCACGACACCCGACGCCGCGCCGTGCAGCGCCCGCGACGGACCGTGACGGCGAGGATCGGTCGACGGACGAACCCGACCGGACCGCATGCACAATCGGCGGATCCCTTGCCAGTCAACCCACTCGCGACGCCCCCGGCCGTCAAGACTCCGTATGTCCGGCCAGGGACGCGCAACGCGCCGGGCTTGCATCCGGTACCCAGGTACAGGCTTACCGTCGGAGGAACGGCGTCGCGATGGCGCCGACCGAGCCGAGCAAGGAGCCTGCGATGCACGTCGTCGTCCCCGCCGCCTGCACACTGCCGACGGCCGAGCAGCCGGTGCGGCTGGCAGAGTTCGACCGCCTGTTCACCACCGCCGTCCGCCACGTCGAGACCGTCTCTGCCACCCACGCACGGCTGCGGCTGAGCGGGCCCGCGGGGCTCGAGGCGACGGTGCGGGACCTGGCCGCCCGGGAGACCGCGTGCTGCTCGTTCTTCGCCTTCACCGTCACCCCCGAGCCGGTCGACGAGGGTGAGGCACTGACCCTGGACGTGCGGGTGCCCGCCGAGCACGCCGACGTCCTGGCGTCCCTCACCGGGCGGCCCGCTTGACCCCGCCCGAACGCTTCGGCCTGCGCACCGGTGAGGTCGCCGAGCAGGCCGGGGTCAACATCCAGACGTTGCGGTACTACGAACGCCGGGGGCTGCTCGCCGAGCCGGCCCGCAGCAACGGCGGGCACCGCGTGTACCCGGCCGACACCGTCGCCCTGCTCGGCGTGATCAAGGCGGCGCAGCGGCTCGGGTTCACCCTCGACGAGGTCGCCGAGCTCCTGGACACCGGCCGCCGCCGGCACCCGTCCGCCGACCTCCGGCAACGCGCGATCGACAAGATCACCGAGATCGACGCGAAGATCGCCGATCTGGTGGCGATCCGCGGCACGCTCACCGAGGTCGTCGACGCCCGCTGCGACAGCCTCACCAACTGCACCTGCGCCGACTGCCCGATCCCGTTCCTCACCATCGGCACCACCGAGCACCCCGACGGAGCACCCGCATGAGCCTGCCCCTGCCGACACCCACCACCCGCGACCAGCACCGGGCACCGGCCGTCGACACCGCGCCGCCCACCCGCAGCAAGGTGTCCGGCGGCCTGGCCGTCGTGGCCTGTGCCGCCTGCTGCGCCCTGCCGCTCCTCATCGCCGCCGGGGTACTGACCACCGCCGGCGCCGCGATCATCGAGAAGACCCTCCTGGCCGTGTCCGCCGGTCTCGTCGTGCTGGCCCTGAGCATGTGGTGGCTCCACCGCCGCCGCAGCACCCACGATGCCGCCGCGGCCGGGTGCGGGTGCGGCGGCGCCGGGTGTGGCTGCTGACCGGCCCGACGGCTGGTCGAGCCGCGGTGGTGTGCTGCGATACGACCATGACGATCATCCGGTCCATCCTGTTGTTCCTCGTCGCCGCGCTCGCGGAGATCGGCGGCGCCTGGCTGATCTGGCAGGGCGTCCGCGAGCACAGGGGCCTGCTGTGGATCGGCGCCGGCATCGCCGCGCTCGGCGCCTACGGCTTCGTCGCCACCCTCCAGCCCGACGCCAACTTCGGCCGCATCCTCGCCGCGTACGGTGGTGTCTTCGTCGCCGGCTCCCTCGGCTGGGCAATGGTCGTCGACAGGTTCCGACCCGACCGTTACGACTTCATCGGCGCCGCTGTCTGCCTGGTCGGCGTCGTCATCATCATGTACGCGCCGCGTCATTGACACACGCGCCGCCGGAGGCGTTGACGCCGGGTCTGGGCGGGCGCCCCACCTCGAGGCGCCCGCCGGTGGTGTCAGGTTCGTCGGGGCGACCATCCGCGCCGACATGAGGGAACACAGCTCTTTTGACGAGTGCGGGCGCGTCGCCGGGCGGCGTGGCGCACGTGGCACCGAGTTGACGGAATCCCATGAGGGTGAAGCCGATCAGCGAACCAGATTGCGCACCCGCCGAACCACCCCGTACGCCCCCGCACCAAGCGGACACGAGCGGTTGCGGCGCGCCCCGCGAGTGGGTAAGACGGTTCGTATGCCCCTTCCGCAGGTCACCGACCGGCAGGCCTGGCAGGCGAAGCCCGATGAGCTGCGGGTCAAGGAGAAGGCCGACCTGGGCACCTCGTCCGGCGGTCGGTGAGCGCCATCGGGGTGACCGGGCACCAGAACATCCCGGCCGGCGCGCTCGCGTACGTCACGGCGGGCATCCGGGACCTGCTCGGCGCGTTCGAGCCACCCGTGACGGGCGTCGGAAGCCTCGCGGCGGGCGCGGATCAGCTCTTCGCGGCCGTCGTGGCCGACCTCGGCGGGCGGCTCGACGTCGTGGTCCCGTGCGACGGCTACGACGCGGCCTTCGGCACACCGGCCGACGCGCGGCGGTACCGACGGCTGCTGTCCGCCGCGGCCTCGGTGGAGTGGTTGCCGTTCCCCGCACCATCGGAGGAGGCGTTCATGGCCGCCGGTATCCGCGTCGTCGAGCGCTGTTCGGTGCTGCTCGCGGTCTGGGACGGCCGGCCCGCCGCCGGCCGCGGCGGCACCGCCGACGTCGTCGCCCACGCCCGCTCCCTCGGCCGCCCGGTCCACGTCCTCTGGCCCGCCGGCGTCACCCGCAGCTGAGTGGGCGGCCGGCGCAGTCCGGCGCGATCGGCATGCTTCGGATCGGGTGGCCGGCAGCCTGCACACGCACGACCGACGGGGGCGGGGCGGCCGTTGCGGTCACTGTCGACCTGACGCCGGTCGGACGGGGGCGCTGAAACCACGGTGAAACCGCCGTAATCCGGCCCGACGGCACCGTCGTGCGCATGACGAACATCCCGGCGATAGCCATCACCGGCCTGCGCAGGTCGTACGGCAGCCAGGTGGTGCTCAACGGCATCGACCTGCAGGTGCCCGAGGGCATCATCTTCTCGCTGCTCGGCCCCAACGGGGCCGGCAAGACCACCATGGTCCAGATCCTGTCGACCCTCATCCGTGCGGACGCGGGTGAGGTCCGCGTCTGCGGTCACGACGTGCTCCGTGATCCCGATCGCGTCCGAGCGGCGATCGGGGTCACCGGCCAGTTCTCCGCGGTGGACAGCTTCCTCACCGGCGAGGAGAACCTGCGGCTCATGGCCGACCTGCACCGCCTGGGCCGGGCCGAGGGGCGGCGGCGGACAGCGGACCTGCTGGAGCGGTTCGGCCTCGGGGAGGCGGCGGGGAAGCCCGCCGTGATGTACTCCGGCGGCATGCGGCGCCGGCTCGACCTCGCCATGGGCCTCATCGGCAACCCCCGGGTGGTCTTCCTCGACGAGCCGACCACCGGGCTGGACCCGCGCAGCCGGCGCGACATGTGGCAGATCGTCCGGGACCTCGCCGCCCGGGGTGTGACGATCCTCCTCACCACGCAGCACCTCGAGGAGGCGGACCAGCTCGCCGACCGGATCGCCCTGCTCGACCGTGGCGGGCTCGTCGCCGAGGGCACCCCGGCCGAGCTCAAGCGGCTGGTGCCCGGTGGGCACGTCGAGCTGCGGTTCGCCGACGGCCGCGCCCTGACCACTGCCGCCGCGATCCTGGACGTCGCACCGGAACCGGCCGACGAGTCGCTGGTCCTGCGGGTGCCCGGCGACGGTGGCGTCCGCTCGCTGAAGGTGCTGCTCGACCGCCTCGACGCGGCCGCGGTGCAGGTGGACGGGCTCACCGTGCAGACACCCGACCTGGACGACGTGTTCTTCGCCGTGACCGGTCAGGCCGCCTCGGCCGCTGCTCCGGCAATCGCTTCCGCCTCCGGAAAGGTGACCGCACGATGACCACGATGACCCTGGCCGTCCGCGACTCGGCCACGATGCTGCGCCGTCAGCTGCGGCACACCTCGCGCAACCTGTCCACGATGCTGTCGCTGCTCGCCGTGCCGATCATCATCCTGCTGCTGTTCGTCTACGTGCTCGGCGGCACGCTCGGCGTCGGCCTTGGCGGCGGGTCGGGCGGTCGTGGCGTCTACGTCAACTACGTCACGCCCGGCATCCTGCTCATCACCATCGCCGGCGCCGTTCAGGCCACCGCGATCGCGGTGGCGATGGACATGACGGAGGGCATCATCGCGCGGTTCCGGACCATGGCGATCGCCCGCATGTCGGTCCTGACCGGGCACGTGCTGGGCAGCGTGCTGCAGACCCTGTTCCAGCTCGCCGTCGTCCTCGCCGTGGCCGTGCTCGTCGGCTTCCGGCCCGACGCGACCGCGATCGAGTGGCTGGCCGCGGCCGGGGTCCTCGCCGCGACGACGCTCGCCCTGGTGTGGCTGGCTGTCGCGATGGGCCTGGTGGCGAAGACCGTCGCGGGGGCCAGCAACCTGCCCATGCCCCTGCTGCTGCTGCCCTTGTTCGGTAGCGGGTTCGTGCCCACCGACACGTTGCCGGTCGGGCTGCGGTGGTTCGCCGACTACCAGCCGTTCACCCCGATCATGGAGACGCTGCGCGGCCTGCTCCTCGGCACCCCGATCGGCAACAGCGTGGTGCTCGCGCTCGGCTGGTGCGCCGTGATCGCACTGGTCGGCTACGTGTGGGCGAAGCGGCTCTACAACCGGGACCGCACCCGCTGACCAGTCCTCGCGGCCCGGTTCCGGCGTGCCGGGCCCGGGCCGCGTCGTCGGGCCTCACTGATCGAGCTGGCACCCGTCCGCGGTCGTCTCCTGATCGATCGGGCGCTCGAGCAGGAGGTCTGCCGCCGCCGCGCGGATTCCGGCCCGGTCCAGGCCGGCGTAGGACGACACGGCCTCCTCGTACGCTGCCCGGTCGGCCTGCTCGGCATCCGCGCGGGCCGACGCGGCGGCCATCGTCGGCTGGAAGTTGCGCAGGAACCGGCTCCGCTCGGCCAGCGCGATCATCCGGGCCGCCGACCGGGCGAGGTCCGGGTCGTCGCTCCATCTGGCGCGCCAGGTCCGCCGTGGCGATGGCCAGCAGCAGGGTGCCGCAGATCGTCTGCTCGATCAGGTGCGGCGGCGGACTGACCAGCGGATGGGTCAACAGGTGCGTCAGCCGTCCCGGCAGCGCGTCGGCGACGTCGGCGACGAGGTCGAGCCGGCCGTGCCGGGCGTGCGCGACGACGGCCACCGACCGCGCCTCCACCACCCACGGGTCCAGTTCGAGCGGGACACCGGCGGACGCGGTGGTGCCGACCTCCCGGACCCGGTCGACGACGCGGCGCCACAGCCGCAGGCCGGCCTCCACCTCACCGCGGGCGAGCAGCACCTCGCCCCGGATGCCGAGGTCGTAGCCGACCGTCCTGACCTCCTCCTCGTCGAGCGCGACCTGCGTGAGTCCGTCCAGCCACCGCTCTGCCTCGACGGTGTCGCCGATCTGCAGGTTGGCCAGCACGAGCCAGGCCCGGACACCGACCGCGTCGACCCGGGCGCCGAGTCGCTGCAGCAGCGGCAGCGCCGCGACCAGGTGATCACGGGCCTGCGCACCCTGCTCCAGCTGCAGACAGAGCTCGGCCACCCGGCCGTGGCCGAGCGAGCGCAGCCACGGCAGGTCCCGGTCGGTGAAGACGTCAAGCGCCTCCCGGGCGGTCTTCAGCGCCGTGTCGACGTCGCCTGCGGTCTGCCAGGAGTAGCTGGCGAGCAGGTTCGCGGTGCCGGACAGCAGCGGCTCGGTGCTGTCGCACAGCCGTTGCAACGCCACCGGGTCGCCCAGCGCGCCGATCACCGGGCCGATCGCCCGGATCACCGTGTCCGGCTGGGCCAGGCCGAGCCGGCGCAGCGCGACGACCGCCCGCGCCGGCCGTGGCCCCTCGGCGCCGAACGTCGACACCACGGCTATGGTCAGGGCGGCCCGGGTCAGCTCGACAAAGGCCGGCTCCGGCCGGTAGTGCGACAGCGACCAGGAGGTCTGCCGGATCAGCGTCGTGAGCCGCGGGTGGTCCGACTGGAGGCTCCACAGGCCGCCGAGCACCGCGGCGATCGCCGCGACGGTGGGCCGGTCGTCGCGGCCGAGCGCCAGCCGGAGCGCCTGGAGCAGGTTCTCCTGCTCCGCCTGGACCGCGTCGAGCGCGTCGTAGGGGTCGGCGCCGAGCAGGCTCGCGTGGTTGGTCATGCCGAACACCCGTGCCCACCCCAGAAACGCGGTCGTCACGTCGTCGGTCTCACCCGCCGCCGTCAAACGCGCGGCACTGAACTCCCGGACCGTCTCGAGCATCCGCAGCCGGCTGCCCGACGGGGTGTCGTACACCTTGATCAGCGAGTGGTCGACCAGGTGCTCGAGCACCATGAGCACGTCCACCGTGCGCGTGTCCGTGGGCGGCGCTTCGAGCAGCAGGCGCGCGGAGCCGGTGGTGAACCCGTCGGGGAACACCGACAGTGCCCGCATCGCCGCCTGGCCGGCCGGTTCGAGCAGGTTCCAGCTCCAGTCGACAACCGCGTGCAGCGTGTGGTGGCGTTGCGGGGCATCCCGGGCACCGCCGCGCAACAGGCCGAACCGGTCGTCGAGCCGCCGGGCGATTTCGGCCACCGACATGATCCGCACCCGTGCGGCGGCGAGCTCGACCGCGAGCGGCAGCCCGTCGAGGTGGCGGCACAGCTCCTCCACGGTTGCCGCGGGCAGGTCGACGCCCAGCCGCGCCGCCCGCGCCCGCTGCCCGAACAGCTCGACGCTCACCGGCAGGCTCAGCGCCGGCAACTGGTAGACCGACTCCGACAACAATCCCAGCCGCGTCCGGCTGGTCGTGAGGATCCGCAGTTCGGCGGTCATCGACACCAGCGTGTGGACCAGGTCGGCGGCTCCGGCGACGACGTGCTCGCAGTTGTCCAGCACCAGCAGGGACGGGTTGGTGGCGAGCGCGGCCGTGATGGCGACGGCGACGTCGCCAGTGCCCGAGGTGTGCCCGACCGCGCCCGGCGTCCGGTGCTCGCCCACCCCGAGGGCCGTCGCCACCTCGCGGGCCACGTCGTCGTCGGCGACGATGCCGGCGAGCGGCACGAGCGTGACCGTCGGCACCTCGGCGCGGCGGGCGACGGCGTTGGCGAGCCGGGTCTTGCCGAGACCGCCGGGCCCGACGATCGAGGTCACGCGGGAGGTCCGCAGCAGCGCCTCCACCGCGGCGACGTCCTCGTCCCGGCCGAGCAGCGGGTTGGGCTCGTACGCGACGCCGTGCCGGACCAGTGGCACCATGCCGTGCAGCAGCCGCCGGTGCTCGTCCTGCAGCGCAGGGCCAGGATCGGTGCCGAGCTCATTGCGCAGCGCCCGCCGGTAGGCGTCGTAGCGGGCCAGCGCCGTGGCCGGACCGACCGTCACCGCCTCGCACCGCAGCAGCTCGAGCAACACCTCCTCGTCGCGCGGCCGCTCGGCGGCCAGCTCGGCCAGCCGGTCCACCGCCTCGGCCGGCCGGCTGAGCCGGGCGAGGCAGAGCGAGCGGGCCCGCACCAGGGTGCGGTAGGTGTCCCGCCGCTCCGCCCGTAACGCGGTCACCGGGCCGTCGGCGTCATCGGCCGGGCCGGGCCCGGCGCCACCCCACAGCGCCAGGCCGGCGTCGGCGTGCGACAGCGCGGCGGCGTGGTCGCCGGCACGCGAGCACCGGGCGGCCGCCGCGGCCCGGACCAGCACCGCCGAGCTGTCGACCTGGTCCTCGGTCAGCGCCAGCCGGTAGCCGGTCACGGTCCGCACGACGATGTCGGCGCCGAGCTGGGACCGCGCGCGGGAGACAAGGATCTGCAGGGCCTTGGGCGGGTTCTCCGGCTGCTCGTCCGGCCAGAGCCCGTCGACCAGCCGACCGACGCCGCAGCCGGTCTGCAGGTCACCGGCGAGCAGGGCGATGAGACCCTGCAGCCGTGGACCCGCGATCTCCCGGTCACGGAAGGCGATCCGGGACAGCAGGACAAGATCGGGGACCACGGCACCAGCCTATCGATCCCGGGCGCGGCAGGTGGCGGTCGGCGAGGCGGACCACCTGCGCCGCTACTGCCGCTGCAGGAGTCCGGCACCGCCGGCATGGTTCGGATCGGGTAGCCGGCGGCCTGCACACGCACGACGACACGGGGTGGGGTCCGGCAGGATCGTGGTGTCTCCAAGCATGCGGATTGGAGACGACCTGTGGCAGCGACGTTGGCTCGGCTCGGCCGGTGGTGTTTCCGCCGCCGGGGTCTGGTGGTCCTCGGGTGGCTGGTGATCCTGGCCGGGGTGATCGTCGGCGGGCTGAGCGCCCCGTCGGTCCCCGACGACGACTTCTCGGTCCCCGGCGTCGAGTCGCAGCAGGCGTTCGACGTGCTGCGGGAGCGGTTCCCCGGGATCACGGCCGATGCGGGCGGCGCGACGGTCGTGTTCGTGGCCCCAGCGGGCGGGCAGGTGACGGCGGCGCCGCACCGGGAGGCCGTCGAGGCAGCGGTGCGGCGGCTCGCCGGCGGCGGGCAGGTGGCCATGGTGTCCGACCCGTTCGAGGGCGGCGCGGTCAGCGGCGACGGGTCGGCGGCGTACGCGAGCGTGACCTACACCGTCGGCGCGGCCGGGGTCAGCGACGCCAGCCGCGCGGAGATCGCCGCCGCCGCCGGCACCGCCCGGCAGGCCGGGCTGACGGTCGAGGCCGGCGGCAGCGCCCTCGAGGGTGGCGGGGGCGGACCGGCGGGCACCGCCGAGCTGATCGCCGTGGCCCTCGCGGCGGTGGTCCTGGTGGTCACCCTGGGGTCGCTGATCGCGGCGGGGCTGTCGCTGCTGACCGCGTTGCTCGGGGTCGCGGTGAGCATGCTGTCGATCCTGGCGCTCAGCGACGCGCTCGGGCTGTCCGCGACGACCGGGACCCTCGCGCTCATGCTGGGTCTCGCGGTCGGGATCGACTATGCCCTGTTCGTGGTGTCGCGGTACCGCGAGGAACGGGCCCGTGGGCTGCCGGCGGTGGAGGCGGTGTCGCTGGCGGCCGGCACCGCCGGTTCGGCCGTGGCCTTCGCCGGGCTGACGGTGGTGATCGCGCTGGCGGGGCTGACCGTCGTCGGCATCCCGATGCTGACGAAGATGGGCCTGACCGCGGTCGCGGCGGTGGTGGTGGCGGTGCTGATCGCGCTCACCCTCGTGCCGGCGGTCCTCGGGTTCGCGCCCGAGAAGGTGCTGTCCCGGGCCGCGCGCCGCGGCTCCGGGAGCACCAGGACCGGCGCGGGCGGCACCCGGTGGGCGCGGTTCGTGCTGCGCCGGCCGGTGGCGGTCCTCACCCTGGGGGTGGTGCTGCTCGGGGCCCTCGCCGTGCCCGCGCTGGGACTGCGGCTGGGCATGCCGGGCGACGAGGCCAAACCGACCTCGACCACCGAGCGCCGGGCGTACGACGCGCTGGCGAAGGCCTTCGGGCCGGGGTTCAACGGCCCGCTGATGTTCGTGGTCGACGCGAAGGGCGCCGCCGACCCGCAGGCGGCGGTCGAGGCGATCGCCGGCCGGGTGGCCGGGACCGCCGGCGTGGTGTCGGTGTCGCCGCCGCACTTCAACGACGCCGGCGACACCGCGATCTTCGACGCCGTCCCGTCCACCAGCCCCACCGACGCCGCGACCATGGAGCTCGTCCGTGACCTGCGGGCGGCGCGCTCCCGGCTGGCCGCCGGCACCGGCGCGACGTTCCAGGTCACCGGGACCACCGCGGTCAACATCGACCTGGCCGGCAAGATCCAGGGTGCGTTGCTGCCCTACCTGGCCACCGTGGTCGGGCTGGCCGTGCTGGTGCTGCTGGTCGTGTTCCGGTCGGTCCTGGTCCCCGTCAAGGCGGCGCTCGGCTTCCTGCTGTCGGTGCTGGCCGCCCTGGGCGTGCTGGTCATCGTCTTCCAGAAGGGCTTCGCCGCGGACCTGCTCGGCGTGTCGCAGACCGGCCCGATCATGAGCGCGGTGCCGATCTTCCTGATCGGGATCGTGTTCGGGCTGGCCATGGACTATGAGGTCTTCCTGGTGTCGCGGATGCGGGAGGCGTACGTCCATGGCGAGGCACCGCGGCAGGCGATCGAGTCCGGCGTCCGGCACAGTGCCCGCGTCGTCGTCGCCGCCGCGCTGATCATGATGGCGGTGTTCGGCGGCTTCATCAGCGAGCAGGACCAGTTCATCAAGATGATCGGGCTGAGCCTGGCCAGCGCCGTGCTGTTCGACGCGTTCGTCGTCCGGATGGCGATCGTGCCGGCCGCCCTCGCGCTGCTCGGTCACCGCGCCTGGTGGCTGCCGCGCCCGCTCGACCGGGTCCTCCCCCGGGTCGACGTCGAGGGTGGGCACCTCGACCGGAACCCGGTGGCGCCGGTGCCGGTGGGCAGCGGCGAACGCTGAACGTGGGCCACGGCCACACGGGATACTCGACGTCGGCACGGGACACGAGGAGCGCGAGTGGAGTACGCCGAGCGGCATCCGCGGCTGACCGACGCCGCCGTCGCGGTCGCGTTGCTCGCCGGCGCGGTCCTCGGGGTGCACCTCGTCGGCCCGGGCGAGGGCCGGCCGAGCGGTCTCTGGGTCGCCGACGTGCTGGCCGGGCTGGCCTGCCTGGCGCTGCTCAAGGCCCGGGAGCAGCCGCGGGCCGTGGTCGTGGTGACCACGGCCTGCGCGGTCGTGATGGGTGCCCTCGGCTACCTGCTCACCCCGTTGCTGCTGGCTCCGGTGATGGTCGCGCTGTACTGGCTGGCCGCCTCCGTCGCCGCCCGGACCGCGTGGATCTACGGCGGCTGCAGCACCGCGCTGGTCGTCGGTGCCGCCGTCGGGATCGACGACCTCGACCAGACGGTGGTGCTGCGCATCATCGGGCCGGCCCTGTGGCTGCTGCTGCCGCTGTCGATGGGCAGCCGGTCCCGCCTGCGCCTGGCCTACCTCGACGCGGTCCACGCCCGGGCCGAGCACGCCGAGCGGACCCGCGAGGAAGAGGCCCGGCTGCGGGTCACGGAGGAACGCATGCGCATCGCCCGCGACCTGCACGACGTGGTCGCCCATCACATGGCGGTGGCCAACGCCCAGGCCGGCACGGCGGCGCACCTGCTCGGCAGCGACCCGGACCTCACCCGCAGGCTCCTCGCCGACCTGCAGGTCACCACCTCCTCGGTCATGCTCGAGCTGCGCGACACCGTCGGCGTCCTGCGTCAGGCCGGCGACGCGGATCCGCTCGAACCCGCGCCGGGGCTGGCCCGGCTCCCGGACCTGCTCGAGGTGTGCGGGTCGGCGGGGCTCGCGGTCACGCTCACCGTCGAGGGCGAGCCGCGGGACCTGCCGCCCGGGGTCGACCTGACCGCCTACCGCATCGTCCAGGAGGCCCTGACGAACGCCACGAAGTACGCCGCGCCGGCAACGGCCACCCTGCGCCTGCGGTACACCAGCAGCACGCTGACGATCATGGTGGCTAACGCCACCCGTACCGACGCCGCAGCACGCGACACGAACGGCTTCGGCATCATCGGCATGCGGGAGCGGGCCCACGCGGTCGGGGGTGAGCTGCGGGTGCACGCCGCCGGCGCCGGTTTCGAGGTCGTCACGGCCCTTCCGCTGCACCGCGGGGTGGCGCCGTGACGGTCCGCGTCCTCCTCGCCGACGACCAGGCGCTGCTGCGCGGCACCTTCCGGATGCTGATCGACTCGTGCCCGGATCTGGAGGTCGTCGCCGAGGCCGCCGACGGCGCGCAGGCCGTCGAGCTGGCCCGGGCGCACCGGCCCGACGTGGTCGTGATGGACATCCGGATGCCCGGCACCGACGGCCTGACCGCCACCGGGACCATCTGCGCCGACCCCGAGCTGACCGGCACCCGGGTGCTCATCCTGACCACGTTCGAGAACGACGAGCACGTCGCCCGTGCCCTGCGCGCCGGCGCCAGCGGCTTCCTCGGCAAGTACGTCACCACTGACGCGCTGCTCGAGGCGATCCGCACCGTCGCCGCCGGCGACAGCCTGCTGTCCCCGGGCGCGACCAGGGCGCTCATCGCACAGTTCCTGGCCACCCCGCCGCCGGGGCCGGCCGCCGCGCCGGCCGCCGCGCCCGGCCTCGGGGACCTGACCAGCCGCGAGCTGGAGGTCATGAAGCTGGCCGCCGACGGCCGGTCCAACGCCGAGATCGCCGGCGAGCTGCACCTCAGCGTGCTCACCGTGCGCACGCACGTCCAGCGGGCGATGGCGAAGCTCGGCGCCCGCGACCGGGCCCAGCTCGTCGTCCTGGCCTACAAGAGCGGTCTCATGTCACCGGACTGATCCCCGCCAGCAGGTCCACGAACTGGGCGAGATGGGCAGACTCCAGGCCGCGGCGGGTGGTGACCGCGGCGACGTGCCGCACCGGCCCGTAGGGGCCGAGTTCGACGACGGTCTGGTCCGGCGAGTCCTCCAGCGCGACCCGCGGGATCAGGGAGACGCCGACGCCGGCCCGCACCAGGGCCTGGGCGAACAAGTAGTCGGTGGTGGTGGCGGCGATGTCCAGCTCGATGCCGATCCGGGCGGCGTAGCGCCGCAGTTGGGCCTCCGTCTTCAGGCAGCCCAGCACCCACCGCTGGTCGGCGAGCTCGGCCAGGTCCAGCCGGGTCCGCGCGGCGAGGGGGTGGGTGCGGGGCAGGACGGCGTAGAGCGGGTCGTCGGGCAGCGGGGTCCATCGCAGCCGGCGCCGTTCGCCGGGGGTCAGTGGCTGCGGTTCGTCGAAGGAGTACGCCAGCGCCAGGTCGACGGCGCCCTGCCGCAGCGAGCGGGACGTGCTCAACGTGCTGGGCGGCGGCCTCGCCGAGTCATTGGGGTAGCCGCGCGTGGCGCTCAAGGAACGACTCGACATCGTCCGGATCCTCCAGCGGCAACGGGTAGACGATCAGCCTGTCGACACCGAGGTCGGCGTAACGGCGGGCGTCGTCGGCGGTCACCGGCGTCAGCGGCTGGAAATTGATCTCCAGCGGCCCGAGCCGGGCAGGGCGGTCGACCTCGCTGGCAGCCCTGGCCAACCCTGCCAGGTGACCGGCGAGGTCGTCCGGGGTGTCGCCGTTGCCCAGCCAGGCATTGCCCCGGCTGACTGCCCGCCGGAACGCCGCCGGGCTGTGACCACCGACGACGATCTGCAGGCCGATCGGTCGCGGATAGGCGTCGATCTGATCGAACGTCACATGCCGGCCGGCGTAGGACGGCCGCGGCTGGGTCCACAACGCGTCCATCGCGTCGAGATACTCGTCGGTGCGGGAACCTCGCTCGGACATCGGCACCCCCAACGCGGCCAGCTCGGGCTCGAGGTAACCCGCGCCGATGCCGAGCCGCAGCCGCCCGCCGGAGAGCACGTCCAGGCTCGCGACCTGCTTGGCCAGGACGAGTGGGTTGCGCTGCGGCAGGATCACGATCCCGGTTCCCAGTTCCAGCACGGTGGTCACCGCCGCCACGTACGCCAGGTGAATCAGCGGATCAAGGATCGGGTCGGTCGGTTCCATCGGCGCCGGCGGCACCCGAGGGTTGGGCAGCACAACGTGTTCACCCGCCCACCACGAGCGATACCCGAGATCCTCCGCCCGCCGTGCCAGCCGTACCGTCTCGGCCGGTCCGAGGGTCGCCTTGGCGTTCAGCCCTGCCACACCCAACTGCATGCGCCCGTCACCTCACTCCTGGAATACGCAGATTCATGCTCCGACAGCGATGTCCGCCGGGTCCAAGACCTGTTCGTATAACCTTTGGCTATGGATGCGCACCTCCGGGATCTGCGATACTTCGTCGCCGTCGCGGAGGAACTCAGCTTCACCAGGGCCGCCAGCGACCGGCTGTTCATCTCCCAACCAGCGTTGAGCAAGCAGATCCGCCAGCTGGAACGCTCCCTACGGACCACGCTCTTCGAGCGCCACCACCGTTCGGTCACGCTGACAGCGGCGGGCGCGGCCCTGCTGCCGCAGGCCCGTCACATCCTCGAGCACTGGGACGACGCCCGCCGCGCGATCGCGGGCGCGCAGGACAGGATCCTGACCGTTGGCTTCCAGACCAGGATCAGCCGTGGCCTCATTCCCTCGGTCACCGCGGCGATGGAACGGATGCTGCCCGGCTGGCAGCTACGGTTCCGCCAGATATCCTGGGCCGACCCCACCACCGGTCTCGGCGACGGCGAGGTCGACGTGGCCATCGCCTGGCTGCCGGCCCCCGACGGCTATTCGACGAAGCTGATCCAGTCCGAGGACCGATGGGTCGCGTTGCCCGCCAACCACCGCCTGGCCGACCGCGAAACCGTGCCGTTCACCGACCTGGCAGGCGAGCCGTTCATCGCGCTCCCACCAACGGCCGGCGCCCTCCGCGACCACTGGCTGGCCACCGAGCAACGGGCGACCCCGGCCCGGGTGGTGGCGACCGCCGCCACCGCCGACGAGGCGCTGGAAGCGGTCGCCTCAGGACTTGGCGTCGTGCTGCTGTCCGCCGGCAACGCCAGGATCTACCAGCGGGACGACATCGTCTGCCGCCCGGTCACCGGCCTGTCGGCCAGTCAGCTCGCCGTCGTCTGGCGCACCGGCGACAACCGTGAGGCGGTCCGCGTCTTCATCGACGCCAGCTGCCTGTGCAGCGCACTCGCCAACGAGCCGGCGACACCGGTACCAATCCCGGCGCCTGG
>NZ_BONQ01000185.1 GCF_016862795.1 Dactylosporangium siamense
CGCCGTGACGCGGAACGTGTACCCGGTGCCGTTGGTCAGGCCGGTGACCGTACACGTCAACGGCGGCGTGAACGGCGAAGTCAACGTGCACGTCTTGCCGGACTGCGACACGCCGCCCGCGTAGGCCTGCACGGTGTAGGACGTGATGGCGTTGCCGCCGTCGGAGAGCGGCGCGGTCCACGTCACATCCGCCTGGCCCTGGCCCGCGGTCGCCGTGCCGATCGTGGGCGCGCCCGGCGCCGTGCCGGCGGGGGCCGTTGGGGTGACCGGCGCCGACTCGGCCGAATCGGCACCCGCGCCGGAGCCGTTGGTCGCCGTCACCTTGAACGTGTAGGCGGTGCCGCCGGTCAGGCCGGTCACCGTGCACGTCAGCGGCGGCGTGAACGGCGAGCTCAGCGTGCACGTCCTGCCGGACTGCAGCACGCCCCCGGCGTACGCCTGCGCGGTGTACGCCGTGATCAGCGAGCCGCCGCTCAGGGCCGGCGGCTCCCACGCCACGTCCGCCTGGCCGCTGCCGGCCGTCGCCGCCGCCTGCGTCGGGTTGCCGGGGATGCTGGTCTGCGGGGAGGCGACCACGATCTTGCCGTCGCTGCCGGTGGTGACGTACAGCCGGCCGCTGCCGCCCGGGTCGACGGCGACGCCCTCGGCGGGCACGCTGCCCGGCAGCGTGATCGTGTCGCTGGGCTCGACCGGCAGGGCGTTGGCGAACGAGTCGGCGCGGTACACGTAGACGCCCTGCGATCCGCTGCCCGAGGTCGCGTAGACCGTCTCGCTGTCGGGGCTGACCGCGATCTGCCCGACGGTCCCGCTCTGCGCGATCGTGGCACCCTTGCGCGCATAGGTGGTGGCGTCGAACGCGTACACGCCGCTGCCGGCGCCGAGGTAGAACGTCTGGCCGTCGGGGGCGACCGCCAGGGACGTCGTCATGGAGCCGATGGGCGGGTTCATCACGCCCGGCCAGCTGGCGGTGTTGTTCGACGTGTCGAGGACCCAGACGGTCGAGTCGGCGTGCGCGATGAGGACCTTGCCGGCGCCGGGGACGAAGCCGACCGCGACCGGGTTCATCGCGGTCGGCACGGTCTGTGCGACGATCCCGCCGGTGGCGCCGTCGATGACGGTGACGCTGCCGAGGCCGAAGTTCGCCACGTACACGCGCGGGTTGCCGCTGACGGTGCCGGCGGTGACGCCCTTCGGCATGTTGTTGACCATCGTGGGGCCCATGGACATGCCGGTGGACGTGGCGTAGGCGAACACGGTGTTCATGCCGGTCATCGACACGTACGCCCGCGAGCTGTCGGGAGTGAACGCGACGCCCGTCGGGGTCAGGCCGGCCGACACCCGGTTCGTGGAGTACGGCAGCGAGGTCGTGTCCATCGTGACGACCTCGTTGCTGCCGGTCGCCGCCGCGTACACGTACTGCCCGTTCGGGCTCACCGCGACCTGGTACACCGAGGCGCCGGCGCTCACGGCGGTGGTGCTGAACGTGGCGGCGCGCGCCGGCGCCGGCACGACCACTGCCCCGAGCGCGGCGGCGAGGGCAACGGCGGCAACGGCTCGCCAGGCGTGGAACGACACGACCGAATTAAACCGTTTTGCGGATAGTTCGCGGGTGATTTTGCGGTAATGAGGTGACTTGGCGGGCCGATGCTGGAGGTGGTTCCTGTTCCGGCTCCCGTGGACGTCGTCACCGGCGGGCGCGGGCCACGACCTCGTCGTCGGTGAGCGGGGCCCGGGGATGATGGCTGAGGCACAGCGGCGTCCGCACCAGCTGCGGTGGCTCGCCCTCCACCGTGACGTAGAACTCGCCCGACGTGAGCAGTCCCAGGTCGGGGATGTCGCCGCCCTTCATCCGGGCCATCTCCCGGGCCGCCTCGATCTGCACCGGCGCGTTGAGCAGGCCGAAGAACTGGGTCGTGGCGTTGCCCGCGATCCGGTTGTGCAGGCCCTTCGGCGCCTGGGTCGCGAAGATCAGGCCGAGCCCGTACTTGCGGGCCTGGGAGGCGAGGGCGAGGGTGCTCTGGGTGCAGGCCGTCATCGCACCCGACGGCGCCAGGGTCTGGGCCTCGTCCATCACGAACAGGCCGAGCAACGGCCGGTCGGCGGCCGGGTGCTTCTTGATCCAGGCGAACAGCGCCATCTGCAGCTGGTTGACGAAGCCCTGGCGGGCCTCCTCGGCCGGCAGGCCGATCAGGCTGATCACCGAGATCCGGGCGCGCTTGCCGGCCGTCGGCGTGAGCAGCACGCCGGGATCCGCCGGTGCCCCGCTGCCGGCGAACAGCGGGTCGTTGTCCATCGAGGCGGTGAGCGTCTGCGCCAGACCGGCGGCGATCTTGTCCGCGCCGTCGAGGCCACTGACCCCGGCGGGAAGGTCCGCGAGGAGGTGGATGAGGCCGGGGACGTCGCGGCCGCCCTGCCGGGCGTAGTGCTCCACCGCGCGGCGCAGGACCGCCAGGCCCAGGTGCACCTTGGCGGCCCGCCCGGCGAGCTGGGCGCGCGGGGCCAGGGCGGCCACCGCGGCCTCGACCGCCTCGGCGAACTCGTCCGGGTCGTCGCGCACCTGGCCGAAGTCCGGGAGCGGCTGGAAACTCAACGGCCGGCCCGACTCACGGCGCGGGGTCCAGACCACGACCTCGGTGCCGGCCAGGTACTCCTCCGCGCGTTCCCGATCGCCGGATCCCCACCATCGCGGTGGCTCCGGCCACGCGTCGCCGAGCCGGGCCAGGTCGTTGTTGGGGTCCAGGACGATGGCGGACACGCCCTGCAGCGCGCACTCCTCGATGAGCCGGCGGATGAGCACCGTCTTGCCCGAGCCCGAGCCGGCGAAGATCGCCACGTGCTTGCGCAGGGCCTCCAGCGGCACGCGCACGGCGTCGCCGCCCCGCCCCTCGCGGCCCAGCACCAACTCGTGAACCTCCGCCGCGGCCGGCGGCGCACTCGAACCGGCCCAGTCATCGGCGTCGGCGAGGGCCTCCTTGAACAGTTTGACCTGCGCCGCCGGCCGGTGTTTGACCAGCCACGCCTGTAGGTCCACCGGGTTCTCGTCGCGCAGTCCGTGCAATGCGGCGAGCACCCTCAGGTCCGCCTCGTCGACGCCCACCGTCAGGCCGCCGTCGCGGTGAAACTCCTCGACCGCCAGCCGCGTCTTGGCCCCCGACGACCACGGGCCGTTGCGCACGAGGATCAGCTTGCGCTTGGCCACCGCCGCGGTCAGCCCGGCGGCGGTGCGGGCCCGGCGGACCCGGTTCAGCGCGGCGATCGCGTGGTGGGTGTCGCTGACCGCCCGGAAGCACCAGTGCACCTGATCCTCGGTCGCCTCGTCGAGGGTACGGCGCAGCCTCGCGTGCAGGTCCGGCTTCTCACTGGGCGGCGGGTCCAGGGTGAACACCTCGGCGTTCACCCCGTGCTCCAGGATCCAGGCGGTCAGGCCGGCGGTGAGCAGGGCCGGGAACGTGGTGTCCTCGGTGTCGGGATCGAGCGGGGACGCGACGTCGGCATCGCGTTTGAGCGCCTCGAACCGCGCGTCGATCCGGGTGATGACGTCGTCGGCCACCTCGGGCACCACCACGACGGGCGGTGCCGGCTCCTCGGCCTCGTCCAGCTCCCCGGACAGGCTCGTCAGCTCCCGGACCACGCCGGTCTTCAGACAGTCCCGGACGTGCCGGTCGATCTCCTTGAGCAGCTGCCGCGGCGTGTACTTGTCGACCTCCGCGAACACCGATTCCCGCACCGGCCACGTGGTGTAGTCCGGCACGAACCCGATGTCGTGGTACCGGGCGGTGAACCGACGCTCGACGATCTCCCGGGCGATGTCGGCGTCCAGGATGCCCTTCAGCGACGAGCAGAGGCGAAACCGGTCGGCAGTGGTATTGGTCGCCCGGTTGATGATGAGCGTCCAGGTCGCCGGTAGGCAGGCGACCACAACAAGCGTGCGGCGGGTGCGTTCCCGCAGCCGCAGCAGACCGCTGCCCATCTGTTCCAGGGCCAGCGCCTGCCGCTGACCGGCCTGCTCGTCCGTGTTGAGTGCCAGGTCGGCGCTGAGCGACGCCTGGGCCACCAACGTGTCGATCTGGTCGACCGCGATCACCGACGGTCCGGTCAGTGCCAGCAGCAGCGACAGGTCGCGGACGATGTCCTCGGCGGTGTGCGGCCGGCGGCGGATCCCCCACTCCTTGCGTTCGCCGGCGACAGACTCGTCGTCGGAGATGAAGTAGGCGTCGGCCACGTCGCGGTGCTCGGACTGTGGGGAGGCGCTGAGGGCGAGCGCCCGCGCGGTGTCCGAGGCCGTGTCGGCCACATACGAATCGAATTCCCTGAGCCCTTCGAGGAACTCGTTCAGTGCTTTCGGGGTCAGCTCGATCTCGCCCATGACGGCGCGGCGGGCGGCCCGTGGCGCACCGATGCGCGAACACAGGCGGCGCAGCAGCAGCCGCAACTGGTTCCCGCCGTCGGCGACCGGCCGGGCCAGGCTCTCCCGCAGGTGGGCCAGGACGTTGGGCCAGAAGGTCTGTTCGTCGAGCAGGCTGACGAGGAAGAAGTACCCGCCCTGCTCCTGCACGCGCTGCCGGACCCCGCCGAGCAGGTGGGTCTTGCCCGATCCCCGCCGGCCCAGCAACGCCAGGCCGATCGGGTTGGAGTCGGTGCAGGCCGCCGCATCCGCGACCCCGTCCCGGAGCTCCTGCACGACGTCGGTGTGCAGGCCATCGACGTGGAACGGCGACGGCCGCCAGGCGTCGTCCGGCACCGGCGCCCAGGTGAGCCGGAGCGCGGCGAGTGCGGCGAGGTCCTGTCCGGTCATCGCAGCCCGATCGACAGCAGATGGCGATTCTCGCCGCCGATCCGCACGGCCGCCCGCCGTTCCTCGACCTTCAACGTCTTCTGGTTGTCCTCGGGCTCGAGTTCGACGTCGGGGGAGTCGAGCAGCCGCTCCAGCGCCTTGTCGAGGTCGTCCTTCGACACGTCGGCGAACCTCGGGCGCAGGCGGCTCAGGCTGACCCACGCCCCGGGTTCAGTGGTCAGCTCGGCGTAGGCCGCCCGGATCCGCTCCTCCAGGCCGCGGTGCCCGTTGACCGCAGCCACGCGCGGCCGGTCGAGCTGCGCGTTGTGGAGGGCTGACAGCGCGGCCCAGAGCTGCTGCTCCCGGCCATTGCTTTTGCCCTTGTCGGACCGGTCTTCGGCGATCTGGCCGCCGAGCAGTTTCGTGCCGGTCTTCGACAGGGTGTGGTGGTAGGTGCTGCCCACCTTTTGCGAGTCCACGTAACCAAGCCCGTTGAGCCGGGCGTAGCTGTCGCCGATGAGCCGGACGCCGTAGGCCGTGTCCAGCTCCTTGTTGGAGATCTCCCGGCCCTCGATCTGCAGCAGGATGAGGAACGCGTAGTCCGTGGGGGTCAGGTCGCCGGCCATGTGGGGTCCTTTCGGGTTATCGGGTGGGGGGACGGGGGGCGCCGTCGGCGGTCAGCCCGAACGCGCGCAGCTCGGCCAGCTGCTCGATCGGCATCGTCTCGTGGGCGGTGTGCAGGGCCATGAGCCGGTCGGCCGCGCCGTGGGTGCCCGCGTCCAGCTCGGTGTGCAGCCCCTCCAGGTCGCGCAGCTCGAAGAGCAGGCCGCACAGCTGCCAGGCCGCCTCCGGGTCGCCGCCGGCGGTGGCCCGCAGCGCGGCCAGTTCCGACGCCGCTCCAGCGGCCCGCACCACCGCCTCGTGGACCTTCGAGAGGCGCCGCCGCGCCGCCTCGTCGCCGTCGTCCGCCCGGGCCCGCAGCTCGTCCACGTCGCCCCAGGCGACGTGCAGGTCGGCGAGGGCCTCGGCGGCGTACTCGTGCCCGTCGTCGGCGCGCTCCCGCAGCTCCCGCAGGCAGCCGTGCCTGGCGAGGTCCTCGACCAGCTCCTCGCCGGCGACGGCCTCACCGGCGTCCGCCCGGGCGCGCAGGGCGTCGCGGCGGCCACCGTCGTCGAGGATCTCCACGAGCCGCCGGCGCGCGACCGGATCCCGCAGCGCCAAGGGTCGGAGCTGGTCCAAGCGCTGGCGGAGCGCCTCGACGGCGGCGAGGCAGTCGCCGGCAACGCCGTCCGAGGGGTCCGCGGCGAGCCTGCGGTGCAGCACCTCGACGGCCCGTCCGAACCGGTCCTGGCGGGCCAGCAGCCGGGCGAGTTCCACGGCTGCGGCGCCGTCTCCGAACGCGCCGGCGAGCCGTTCCAGGGCCTGTTCGGTGTACTCGTACCGCAGCCGGGCGGTGGCGCTGTCGGCGATGCGGCGCAGGTCCGCCGGCCGGTCGGTCCGGGCGATCAACGCCTGCCAGGCCTCGTGCGGGACGCGTTCGGCCCGCCGCTGCCGCCGCAGGTGCTGCGCCAGGTAGTCCGCGACGGTGTACCCGGCGAAGGTGCCGGGCCGGCCACCGTCGGACGCCGACAGCGCCGACACGTCGCCGTACAGCGACTGGGTGGCGTACGGGACGGCCTCGGCCAGCCAATGCTCCTGTGGCTTCACCCGCCACTGTCCGGTCAGGTACCCGGCCATCGCGTCGACCAGCAGGTGCTCGCTCAACGGCGACTGGACGCCGAGGCGGTGCGCGTCGGCCGCCGCGTTGATCATCGCCTTGGCGTAGGGGCGCGCCTGCTCCCAGTGGAGGACCAGGGCGGGCCCGCCGGCCAGCACCTGGGTCAGGCCCGCGTCGCGGGTCTCCAGCGCGATCCGGATCCGGGCGTCCTCCGCGGCCTTCGCGTGGGCGCGTTCGCGCTCGTCGGCGGTGAAGTCGTCCGCGACGCTGATGACGGTCGCGCTGCGCAGCAGCCGGCGGATGTCGTCGGCGCCGGTCGGGTCGGACTGCCCGCCGACGAGCCGCGCGTCGTAGTGGTCGGGCCACAGCGTCCCGACGACGATGTTCGGCTTGCGGGTCAGCGCACGGACACACTCCGCCGACAGCGGGGGATGGCTGCCGAGGTAGCGCTGGAGCTCGTCGAGCCAGAAGATCGTCTGGCCGGGCGGATCGTGCCGGAGCTCCAGCAGTTCCTCGGTCTCGGCCGGCTGCACGAGGTACCAGTTCGGCGCCACGTCGTGGATCGCCTCGTACAGCGACCGCGTCTTGCCCGTCGACGACCCGCCGACCAGGATCACGAAGCTTCCGCGCTCGACCACGCTCGTCAGTGCCGCGCGCAACCGGAAGTCGAACTCCCGCTCGACGTATGCGGGCAGGTCATCGGCCGCGTCGGGCGCCATGATCGCGCTGTGGATGCCGAGCTCGCGCGGGGACGCCGTGTCGAAGCGGTCGGTGCCGGCCGCGCGCTGGGCGGCGCCCCGCTCCCCGGCCTTGATCCGCCGGTGCGCGGCGAGCCACGACTGCCGCACGTGTGACGGCTCCTCGCACAGGGCGAGCAGGCTCTCCAGGGCCTGCTCGCCGAGCAGGGTCTGACCCCTGAACGCGTCGCTCAGTGTGGCCCGTTTCAGCGCCAGGTGCGGACCGTTCCATGCGCTGGTGCGCTTCTCGATCTGGGACAGTGACAATCCCTTGCCCTGGCTGAGGGCTCGAAGCGCGGCGCCGAATTCGCTTTTCGTGCGCACTCGGGAGAGGTCGGCGGCGGTTCCGGGCGTCAGCGTGCTCACCCCCCAACCCGTTGGTGCTCGCGGTGTGCACCAGCGGACCTGCGGTCAGGCTATTGACGGCCGGCCCGGAATGCCATCGGCGCTCTTCACTGTCTGGTCCTCCGTTCGGGTCACGCGTTCCGGCAGTGGTGCCGTCCGGCGCGGCCCTCCGGAGCGTCCGGTGGATCCACCGGACACCGGACGGTCGCGGGGCTGCGTCGCAGCTCAGCGCGGTGGTGGCCGGCCGGCTGCGGCCGGATCGCTCCGGTTCCGTGGCCGGACGGGTCTCCTGGTTGGTGAACTCATGCCGTCAACCTCGGGAACCCGGCCGGGACCCCGCCCCATCGCGTCAAGGAGTCCCGATGCAGCAATGGCACACCATCGTCCAGAGCGGTGGCTCTCTTCTGATCTTCGCGGCGACCGCCCTCAGGCTGATCACGGTGTGGCGGCAGTCGTATCCGCCGCCGCGGCTGGAGGCCGCCGGTGCGACGCAACGGTTCCTCTGCCTGTCGGTCGACGTCCAGGGGTACGCCCGCAACGACGACCTGCGGCAGGCGCAGATCCAGCACGACCTCATCGACCTGCTCGATCAGGCGGGAGCGCGGGCCGGCCTCGATCGCCGGCGCTGGATCCGGCAACCCGCCGGCGACGCGGAGCTGGCGCTGATCCCGTACGCCGAGGCGCCGGCCCGGGTGGTCGGCGACTTCTGCCTGGAGCTCGCGGCCGCGCTGTGGCGGTACAACCGGGTGCGTGACCCGATCACCCGGATGCGGTTGCGCCTGGCGCTCGACGACGGCCCGGCCGACGTCGCCCGCAACGGCTTCGCCGGCCAGGCGGTCGTCGGCGCCAGCCGCCTGGTCGGCGCGGCACCGCTGCGGCATGCCCTCGCCCTGACCGGCACGGCCGACCTCGCGGTCATGCTGTCCGACGGTGTCCACCGCGACTGGGTCCGCAGTGGACGGTCGGCCGTGCGGCCCGGATGGTGCCGGCGGGTCGCGGTCGTGGAGAAGGAGTACGCGGCCGACGCCTGGCTGTGGCTGCCCGGCGCGGACGTGCACGGCCTGGTCCTGGCCGGGCACTAGAGCGGACGGCCTCGTTGCAGGCGGCGGCGGTGGTTTCGGCAGGATAGTGCCCGGCCCGGTCGCCCGTCCTGGCGGACACGCCAGGACGGGCGCGGGTCATCTCATACCGTGCAGGTCAGCGTGGGTACGGAGTTCGTGCCGTTCCAGGTGCCGGTGAAGCCGAACGAGGTCGTGCCGCCGGCCGGGACGGTGCCGTTGTAGGACGCGTTCGTCACCGTGATCGTGGCGCCGGACGCGCTCAACGTGCCGTTCCACAGCTGGGTGATCGTCTGGCCGTTGGCGAACGTCCATCTCACCGTCCACCGCGAGATGGCGGCGGTCCCGGCGGTCACCGTGACCTGGGCCTGGAATCCGCCCTGCCACGGGTTGGTGATGGCGTACGTCGCCGAGCAGGCCCCACCCGCCGGCGGCGGTGAGCTGGGCGGCGGCGAGCTGGGCGGTGGCGGGCTGCTGGGCGGTGGGGTGGTCGGGTTGGTCCCGTCCGGGGCGACCGCCCGGCCGGTCTGCGGGGAGATCATGCCCGCGCACAGGTTGCGCGACGCCAGGCCCTGGGCGATGCGCGGGATCGCGGCGACCGTGTTGGCCGGCCAGTCGTGCATGAGGATGATCTGGCCGTTGGTGAGGCGGGCGTTGGCCTGGACGATCGCGTCGACGCTGGCGTTGTTCCAGTCGCCGGAGTCGACGTCCCAGATGATCTGGGTCAGGCCGTAGCGGGACAGGACCGACTGCAGGGTGCCGTTGGTCTCGCCGTACGGCGGCCGGAAGAGCTTCGGGGTGCCGCCCCCGGCGTTAGCGATGGCCTGCTGGGTGCGCGAGACCTCGGAGTCGATCTGGGACTGGCTCTGCTGGGTCAGGTGCGGGTGGGTGTAGCTGTGGTTGCCGACCCACATGCCGGCGCTCACCTGCGCGCGGACCTGGGACGGGTACTGCGCGGCGTACTGACCCTCGTTGAACATCGTGGCGCGCAGGCCGTTCTGGCGCAGCGCGTTGAGCAGGTTGCCGGTGTTGTTGCCCGGGCCGTCGTCGAACGTGAGCCCGACATAGCCGTTGCAGGTCGCGGCGCTCGCCGGGGTGGCGGCCGTGACGACGAACGTGGTGAGGGCCGCGGCCGCCGATACGGCGGCAGCGGTGGCGAGCAGACGGTTCCGCAGGTTCATGGTGCGCGCGTTCCTCCTCAACAGGGCAGCATGCGACAACCCGGTCGGCGGCCGGGGTTGACGGATGTCGATGGCGCCAGTATTAGGCGGTTGTCGCGGCGGAGTCAAAGCTTTCGAAACCCCGCGGTGCCGCGCCGGCGGGCGGATCGGGGCCGGTGCGGCGGGGACGGAATCGTTGCGCACGGCGGTGAAATGCCTTGCCGCGACTCGTGATTCGAGCGGCCGATAGCACATTTTCCGCAACCGGCTGTCCGCCGTGCAACTTTCACGACCGGCCCGTGGGTCAGGCTCGCCCAACGACGCCCGGACGTGGACGTCGGGGGAGATCTGGAAGTTCTCACCGGCTGGACCACCCGGTTCGGTCTCGCCGGCGGCCAGGCCATCAGCAGCCTCTGGAGCGGCGTCAACACCGGCACCACCGGCAACGTCAGCGTCCGCAACGCCGTCTACAACGGCACCCTCGGCCCGAACGCCACCACGACGTTCGGGTTCACCGCCACCGGCGCCAGCTCGCCGACGCCCAGCGGCATCACCTGCACCAGCCCGTGACCGCCGCGCGAAGCGCGTCCACGACGGACTTGAGGAGACCAGGATGACCGGTCCCCGTGCCAGCGTGCGATCGTTCTGCGGTTTCGCCGCGGTGCTCGCTCAGGTGACGCTGGTCCAGGCCGGATACTTGGCGGTGCGCCCGTCGCCGGAGGAGCGGCCGCGGGCCCGGCGCAGCACCCACGGCAGGACGTGCTGGCGGTAGTACCGCGCCTGGACGATCAGCCCGTGCGACCCGGCGTGGCTGTCGTCGATGCGGTGCTCGGCGTCCGCCACGCCGAGGGCGGCCAGGACGAACCCCGCGACGCGGCGGTGGCCGGCGGCGTTGAGGTGCAGCCGGTCCGCCGACCAGTACCCGGCCCGGCGCAGTTCGGCGTCGCCGAAGCAGTCGACGAACAGCACGCCGTGGCGCTCGGTCAGGTCCCGCACCGCCTCCGTGAGCTGCGCGGCGCGGCGGCGCAGCACCCGCCCGAGCGGCAGGTGGTCCGACGGGTCGGCGCCGCTGAGGACCATGATGCGGACGCCGGCCGCGGTGCAGCGCTCGACCGCCCCTTCGATGAGCCGCACGAGGTGTGCCAGGTCCGCGTTGCGGCGCATCATGTCGTTGCCGCCGCCGTTGAGCGAGACCAGCGTCGGCGGCGGCGACATCGCCAGGGCGGCGTCCAGCTGCGTGGTCACGATCGGCTCCAGCAGCCGCCCCCGGATCGCCAGGTTGGCATACTGCCAGCTCGGGTCGTCGGCGATGAGCGCGGCCGCGACCAGGTCGGCCCAACCGCGGGGCGTGCCGTCCGCCCGCTCGTCACCCATGCCTTCGCTGAAGCTGTCGCCGATCGCCACGTAGCGCATGCGCCCGACGATACCGAGTCGATCTCCGCAGCTGGGGTCAGGTCATCGAGCTGTGGGCAACGTCGCGGTCATCGCGGTGAGGACCGCGCGGGCCCGGACGGCGGGACGGCCGATGACGGTCTCGAGGGTCGGGTCGGTGACGGCGAACTCGCCCCGGCGGGCGGCGCGGAACAGGCCCAGGGTGAAGTCGGCGGCCTGCGGTGGCATGCCGCGCTCGACCGCGCCCGCCTTCCACTCCTCGTCGTCCACGACGACCCGGACGACGGTGCGTCCCGTGAGGTCGCTGAGGATGCCGGCCACGGCCTCGAAGTCCAGCAGCTCGGGCGCGGTCAGCGGGGCGGTGACGCCGTCGAGGACGCCGCCGCGCGCCAGTGCGACCGCGGCCACCTCCGCCAGGTCGGCGTGATCGGTCCAGGACACCGGGCCGTCCTGGGGCGCGACGAGCCGGCCGGTCTCCAGGGCCGCGCCGATGTAGTGGCCGAGGGTGCTGGTGTAGAACCCGTTGCGCAGGGCGGTGAAGGGGATGGCCTGCCCGGCGAGGTGCTCCTCGGTCAGGGCGTGCGTGGCCTGCGGCGCGAACAGTGAGTCCTTCGACGCGGCCTGGTGGCTCGTGTACAGGACGCGCTTCGCCCCCGCGGCGCACGCGGCGTCGACGGCGGCGATGTTGGCCGCGACCGCGCCGGCACCGCGGATCGAGGCGGAGACGACCAGCACCTGGCTGGCGCCCTCGAACGCGTGCCGGAGCGTGGCGGGATCGGTGAAGTCGCCGGCCCGGACGCGGACGCCGCGCTCGGCGAGCGCCGCCGCCTTCCCGACGTCGCGGACGCTGACGCCCACGGTGTCGGCGGGGACCCGCTCCAGCAGCCGGGCGACGATCTGCGATCCGAGGTGACCGGTGGCTCCCGTGACGATGATCATGAGACTCCTCGTTTCCGTTGATATGCCTGAGACGTTATCAGTGATTTTCCAACGGAAACCAGATTCTGTTATCTTTGATACATGGAGCAGGTGCAGATGCGGACGGCCGTCCTCGACGCGGCCGCGCGGTTGCTGGTCGAGCACGGCGCACGCGGGGTGACGACCCGGGCCGTGGCCCAGGCGGCCGGCATGCAGGCCCCGACCATCTACCGGCTGTTCGGCGACAAGGACGGGCTCATCGACGCCCTCGCCGAGCACGTCATGGCGACCTACGTCGCCGGCAAGTCGGTCTCGGTGGCGGAGGGCAGCGGCGACCCGGTGGCCGACCTGCGCGCCGGGTGGCGGCTGCACGTCGAGTTCGGGCTGGCCAACCCGGAGCTGTACGCGCTGCTCAACACCCCGGGCCGCGGTGCGCTCTCACCGGCGACGGCCGCCGGCATCGAGGTGCTGCGGACCCTGGTGCGGCGGCTCGCCGCCGCGGGCCTCCTGCGCGTCGACGAGCGGCGGGCCGTGGCGATGATCCATGCCGCCGGCACCGGCACCGTCCTCGCCCTGCTGGGCATGCCCGCGGCGATGCGGGACCCCGGCCTGGCGGACGTGATGTTCGGCGCCGTCGCCGACCGGATCCTCACGGCCGCACCCTCGGTGACGGGCGACACCACCACGACCACGGTCACGGTCGCGTTCGCCACCGTGGTGCCCGACCTGCCCGGGCTCTCCGCCGCCGAGCGGGCCCTGATGGCGGAGTGGCTCACCCGCTCCCTCGATGATGCGCGGCCCCCGCGAAGCTGAGGGCGGTCTCACTCGACACGATCATGGCCGGTCGTCGTTCACCCCGGGCAGGCGATCCGGAGTTGCCGCAATTGCCGCAGGCGCCCGGTCGCTGGAGTCACACCGTCGGGTGAAGGCGGCGACGGCGGTGTGGGGGCGCGGGGTGAGGCCGGCGCGGTCGCGAGGTGAACGCGGTGGGAGATTCAGCAACGCCCTTCGATCTGGCATTGCTTCCCGCGCTTTCGGCGGCGGGTCGCTCCTAAGCTGGCGCGGTGCTCGTGAATGCCCCGGCCGCCGGTGCGGCGGACGACACCACCATCGCCGCCGGCGAGGTGTCAGCACCTGTCTTCGTCGATGCCACGGGTCGTCGTGGACGGCGGATCCGAGTCGTCTTCCATCTGTTCGGTGGAGCGGCGTTGGCCTATGCGGTGCTGGTCCTGACCGCCGCGCTCCTCGTCACCGGCCCGCTGGACCTGCTGTCGCTGCCGGCGCCGGCGCCGGCGCCGTCCACGTCCGCGCCCACGAGGGCGCCGGCCGGCAAGAACACGCCGACGCCCGGGCAGGCCGGCAAGCGCAACCCCGGCCGCAACCCCACGCCCGTCGTGGCCAGCGCGTCCGTCGGGCCGCGTGGCTCCGTGACCGTCGCGCCGTCGCCCGAGCCGTCACCGCCGGAGGCCTCCGTGTCGCCGTCGGGCCCATCGACCGGGCCGAGCACGTCCGCCACGCCGCAGCAGCCGGAGCAGAGCCCCACCGCCGAGGCGGGCCCGGCGTGACCCGGGCGCGGGGTCGGGTGTCGTTCGGCCGGCTGATCTTCGGGGCGATCGCGCTGAGCGTGCTGGTCGGCGCGCTGCTGGTCGAGGCCTACGCCAATGCCGAGTTCCACCCCGATCACACCGCGAAACCCGGGCAGCGCAGCAAGGTGCCGGCCGAGGTCATCGATGGTGGCCCGATCATCGACACCCGCACCGCGACGGTGCGCTCCTACCGGCTGCCGGCCCGCACCATCGCCCTCACCTTCGACGACGGCCCGGACCCGCGGTGGACGCCGCGGGTTGTGGAGGTGCTGCGCCGGCACCACGTCAACGCCACGTTCTTCGTCGTCGGGTCCCAGGTGATCCGGCACCCGGAGATCGTCACGGCGCTCGCCCGGGCCGGCGACGAGATCGGTGTCCACACCTTCACGCACCCGCGACTCGACCGCCTGCCACAGTGGCAGCGCGAGCTGGAGTACTCCCAGACCCAGCTCGCCATCGTGCACGCCACCGGCACCAAGTCGGCGCTGCTGCGGCTGCCGTACACCTCCAGCGCCCGTGCCGTCGACGACACCCAGTGGCCGCTGATCCGGGAGGCCGGCCGGCTCGGCTACCTGTCGATCATGGCGGACACGGACAGCCGGGACTGGAGCGGTCCCGGCGTCGACGCGATCATCGCCGGCGCGACTCCGCCGGGCGACTCGGGCGCGATCGTGCCCATGCACGACGGCGGCGGCGACCGCGCGCAGACCGTCGCGGCGCTGGACCGGTTCATTCCCATGATGCAGCGGCGCGGCTACACCTTCACCACGGTGTCGCAGGGCCTGGCGCGCACGCTCGCGGGACACGCGGTCGTCGTCGGCGCGCCGACGGGCGCGGCCGACAAGCGGCGCGCATTCGCACTGGCCACGGCCGTCGTGCTGGCGGACTGGGTGACGGCCGCCTTCCGCGTGCTGTTCCTGGCCGCCGGCGTGCTGACGATCGCCCGTACCGTGGCGATGCTCCTGCTCGCGGGCCGGCACGCGCGGCGACGGCGGGCCGCGTCGTGGCGGTGGGGCCCGCCGGTGCGCCTGCCGGTGTCGGTGATCGTGCCGGCCTACAACGAGAAGGAGGGGATCGAGGCCGCGGTGCGGTCCCTGGCCGGCGGCGACCACCCCGGTGGGATCGAGGTGGTGGTCGTCGATGACGGCTCGACCGACGGCACGGCGGCGCTGGTGGAGGCGATGCGATTACCGAACGTGCGGGTGGTGCGGATCCCCAACGGCGGCAAGCCGAACGCGCTGAACGTCGGGGTGGCGATGGCCCAGCACGACCTGATCGTCATGGTCGACGGTGACACCGTCTTCGAACCCGACTCGATCCGGCATCTGGTGCAGCCGTTCGCCGACGCCTTCGTCGGCGCGGTGGCGGGCAACGTCAAGGTCGGCAACCGCCGGTCGATCGTGGCCCGTTGGCAGCACATCGAATACGTCATCGGGTTCAACCTGGACCGCCGGCTCTACGACACCCTGCGCTGCATGCCGACCATCCCGGGCGCGATCGGCGCGTTCCGCCGCGAGGCGCTGCAGGACATCGGCGGGATCAGCCACGAAACTCTCGCCGAGGACACCGACGCCACCATGGCGCTGTGCCGCGTCGGCTGGCGCGTCGTCTACGAGGAACGCGCCCGCGCCTGGACCGAGGCGCCGGCCACCCTGCGGCAGCTGTGGTTGCAGCGCTACCGCTGGAGCTACGGCACCATGCAGGCGATGTGGAAGCACCGCCGGGCGATGCTCGACCGTGGCCCGTCAGGCCGGTTCGGCCGGGTCGGTCTGCCCCTGGTCGGGTTCTTCGGCATCGCGCTGCCGCTGCTCGCCCCGCTCATCGACATCATGTTCGTGTACGGCCTGTGCTTCTCCAGCCGGATGGTCACCACCGTCGCCTGGCTGGTCATGTTCGCCGTGCAGGTCCTCACCGCCGTCGTCGCCTTCCGCCTCGACAAGGAGCGGCTCCGCGCCCTGTGGGTCCTGCCGCTGCAGCAGATCGCCTACCGCCAGCTCATGTACATCGTGCTCCTACAGTCCCTCGGCACCGCCCTCACCGGCGCCCGGCTGCGCTGGCACAAGCTGCACCGGTCGGGCTCCGCCGCCGCGGCCGCCCCGGTGCTTCCGGTGGCGCCCGCGGACGCCCGCACGGCGGCGTTGCGCACCGGTTGACGCTCTTGACCAGATTCATGCCATATGCCAGACGTGATAGCATTTTCGTGTTACGGCTGGGAGAACGGGATGAACCTTCGCCTGCATGAACGCGATCGCGATCGCGACGGCGTCGCACCGTCGGCGAGGCGGTGGCTGTCGGTCGGCAGTGCGGGCACCCGGGCCAGCACCGTCGGCCACGACGCGGGGCGCCAGGCCGCGCTCGAGGCGATCACCGGCGAGGACCCGCGTCTCCTGGTCGTCTTCTGCGCCAACACTCCCGACCCCGCGGCGGTGCTGGCCGGCATCGCCGAGGTCGCTCCGGGCGTGCCGCTGATCGGGTGTTCCTCGACGGTGGCCATCGATCCGGACGGTCCGCGGTGGGACGGCGTGGTCGTCACCGCGCTCGGCGGGGCCGGCCTCTCGGCTGCGACCGGTGCCGGACGGGACGCGGCCGCGGGACTGCAGGAGGCGGGCGCGGCGGCGGCCGCCGGCGCGACCGACCTGGCCGAGCGCGCGCACCATGTCCTGGTGCTGCTGACCGATGGTCAGGTCCTGAACCAGGAACGGATCCTCGCCGGCGCCTACAGCGTGGTGGGTGCGAGCATGCCGTACGTGGGCGGCGCGGCCAGCCCGGACACCGCGTTCGGCGGCACCTACGAGCTGTTCGGGACGGAAGTCCTCACCGGCGGTGTGGTGGGTGCCGCGATCCAGTCGGACGGGCCGTTCGGAGGAGCCGTCGGGCACGGCTGGCGCAGGGTCGGCGCACCCATGATCGTCACGCACAGCGCGGGCGGGGACATCTACACGCTCGACGAGCAGCCGGCGCGCGGCGCGTACCTGGACCGCCTGGGCGCTCCCGGGGACGCCTACACGGATCCGGACGCGTTCATGGCCTTCGTTCGCACCCGGCCCATCGGCATCCGCCGCCGGAGCGGTCTGGAGATCCGCGACATCGGCTCGGACCGCTTCGTCGCCGGAGAGCCCTGGCTGCGCTCCCTGGGCGAGGTGCCGGAGGGCGGGGTGATCTGGCTGATGGAAGGCGACGCCGAATCCGGGCTGGACGCGGCCGGGGACGCCTGCCAGAAGGCGGTGGCCGCGGTGGGTCAGCCCCGCCCGCTCGGGCTGCTCGCCTTCGACTGCATCGCTCGCCGACAACTGCTGGGCGAGGAGCGCTCCGGGGCCTCGGTCGGGCGCATGCGCGAGCGGGCGGGCGGTGCGCCCGTCGCCGGCTTCTACACCTGGGGAGAGTGGGCCCGGCTCCGCGGCATCACCGGATACCACAACATGACGCTCGTCCTGCTCGCGGTCGGCTGACGTGGTGCCTATCGCCGGTGGCGGGCAACGTCGACACCGGCGTCGGTGATCGGCAGCTCCATGTGCAGGGTGGTCCCGACCCCGGGGGGACTGTGGAGCACGACCCGGCCGCCGAGCGCCTCGACGCGGTCGTTGAGGCCGAGCAACCCGGTGCCGCGGGTGAGGTCGGCGCCGCCGACGCCGTCGTCGCGGACCGCGACACGCAGGAGGCCGTCGGTGGCGTCGGCCTCGACGGTGACCGCCACGGCCGAGGCGTGCGCGTGCTTGGCCGCGTTGGTGAGCGCCTCGGCGACGACGTAGTAGGTGCTGACCTCGACATGCTCGGGCAGCCGCGGGTCCGCTCGGATGTCCAGCTCGACCGGGACCGGTGAGCGGCGGGCAAGCGCGCGCAGCGCCGGCCGGAGACCGCCCTCGGTCAGGATTGCCGGGTGGATGCCACGCGCGATTTCGCGCAGCTCCTCCAGCGCGCCGGTCGCCCCGGCGATGGCGCGGTCGAGCTGTGCGTCGAGCGCGTCCAGCCCGGGCGGCAGCACCGCCTGCGCCGCCCGCAGCTCCAGCGCCAGGGTGACCAGTTGCTGCTGGGCGCCGTCATGCAGGTCCCGTTCGATGCGGCGGCGGGTCTGGTCGGCGGCGGCGACGATGCGGGCCCGCGAGGTGTTGAGCTCGGCGCGGCTTTCGGCGTTGGCGATGGCCGTCGCGACGAGCTCGGTGAAGTCGGCCAGCCGGGGCTCGGTGTCCTGGGGGAGCCGCTCGCCGAGCGCTGCCACGCTGATCGCGCCCCAGATGCGGTCCTCCACCACGATCGGGCTGGCGACCGCGGAGCGGGCCTCGTCAGCCGGGAGCTGCCGGAAGGGCGTGACAGCGACGGTCTCCGTGTTGTCCACGTCGCGGCGGGCCGCGCGGCTGGTCGCCTGGACGGTTGTCACGGCCGAGCGGGGGTCGAGCTTTCCGCGTGCACCGCAGCGTGAGCGCAGCAGCGGGAAGCCACCCATGAGGGTCGTCTCCCCGCCCGGCTCGAACCGGGTGATCGTCGTGCTGTCGGCGCCGAAGAGCGTGGCGACCTCTTCGGCCACCGCCGTGAACACGAGCTGCGACGGGGCCCCGCGAGCCACGAGCGTCGCCACCCGCCGCAACGCGGTCTGCTCGTCGGCGATGCGGCGGAACTCCTCATACAGGCGGGCCAGCTGTTCCTGCGAGCGCCGCAGGGCCTCCTCCCGCCGCTCCCGTTCCTCCTCGAACTGCTTGCGTTCGGTGACGTCGCGCGCGCTCGCGTAGATCAGGCGCTGCTCCGGAACGCCCAGCGCGATCCAATCCAGCCAGCGCGGCGATCCACCCTTGCAGCGGTAGCGGTTCTGGAAGTTGGTGTTCTCGTGCCCCTCGGCCAGGAGCCTCGTCGCGGCGGCGGTGCGCTCCCGGTCCTCCTCGCACACGAACTCGAGGAAGGGACGCGCCAGCAGCTCCGCGGTGGAATACCCGAGCGTCCGCTCGAACGCGGGGTTCACCTGCTTGAAGTAGCCGTCGAACCCGACCGTGCAGATCAGGGCGCGCGACAGCATGAAGATGCGGTCGAACTCCTCCCGGGCCTGCTGCCGGGCCTCGAAGGTCTTCATCGTGCCGAGGGTCAGGTCGAGCACCCTGGCCATGCTCCGCACGAGGCTGACCTCGTCGACACTGAACCCGTCCTCGCCCAGGCGCGCGACCAGCAGATGCCCGGGCGAACCACCGTCCAGCGGCACCACCACCGTGTGGCAGCTCCCCGCGCCGGGAACCTCGAGCATCGCCTTGCGCCGGTTGACGACCTCGGTGATCTCGGCCAGCGGGAGCCGGCCGACCGGGAAGCCGACCGAGCTGACCGCACCGTCACGGCCGAGGACGATGCCGACCTCGCCCTCCAGCGCGCGGGCAGCCCGCTCCGCGGCGACCAGGGTCGCCGCCGCAGCATCGGGCGCGGCTGACACCGCCGCGAGGAACTCGGCGAGGCTCTGGGTCGACAGCGCGGTTGCGGAGGGCAGCATGTCAGTCCACCGCGAGGACAACTGACGTCATGTTGTGTTCCCGGTGATGCCTCGGAGTCGGGGGGACCCACCCCAGGTGGAGGAGCCGGCGACGGGCGCACCGCCCGACCGCTCGCGCCCGATTCTACGCCGCCGGCGACGTCATCCCCTGACGACGAACTCCAGCTCACCCACGGGGTTGACGAACTGGGTGACGCGCAGGGACACCTGCATCCGCCAGGTGCCGGGCACCGGGAGCGTGACCTGCGCCGTGTAGATGCCCGCTGATACGTGGGTCAGCGGGATGTCGCCGAGCGTCGCGCCGTCGGAGGACAGGCGCACCACCGGCGGGGCGACGCCCTCGGCGGGTTCACCGGCCGCGGAGCTCAGCCGGAGCATGATGGTGCTGGGACCGCGGGTGAGTGGGGTGAGGGAGGCCCGCACCGTGATGTCGCCCAGCGTTGTCGTGCGGGTGTCGGGTTTGGCCTCGGCCGACGCGCCCGCCGGCCGGGAACCGCCCTCGGGGCTCGTGTCGACGAGGAAGCCGGTGAGGAGCAGGGCGACGACAAGGACCGCGCCCTCGACGGCGGTGGCGCGCACCACCGGTCGGGTGCGCGCCTGCCGGCTGGTGGTGTTGGGTGCCCGCTTGAGCCGGGGGAGGAGCGACCATCTGTTCCACGCCGCGATGGCGAGCGCGGTCAGCACGACGGCGATCTTGGCCAGCACCAGCCGGCCGTAGCTGGTGTCGACGAGCGCGGTCCAGGACCCCAGGATCCGCCACACGAGCAGCGAGCCGGTGGCGACCAGGGCCGCGAGGATGCCGGCGGCGACGGTCGAGAACCGGGCGAGCACCTCGGCCGCGGTGACGCCACGACTGGAGAGGGCCGGCAAGGTCAGCGCCAGGCCGGCGAGTCCGCCGAGCCAGACGCCGCCCGCGACGAGGTGCAGCGCGTCCGCGCCGATCGCGAGGAGCTCGGGGCTCGCCGCGCGGGTGTGCCCGACCAGCGCGGGGGCCATGACCGCGATCGCGGCGGCCGCCACCGCTGTGACGCGTCGGCGTCGCGCTGCCAACCCCGGACCGAGCAGGGCCACGGCCAGCGCCAGGCCGGCGGTGACGGCCGCGGTGACGGCGTACTCGGTCGGCGGCAAGGAGGACCACGTCGCGCCCTGGTTGAGCCGGCCCAGCCCGCCGCCGAGCAGGTAGACCGCGGTGATCGGCAACACCGCGAGCCACGCCCCGGCGGCGACGGCCGCAGCGGCCCGCGCGGAGACGGTCAGGCGGCGTCGCGGGCGGTCGGCCGACGGGTCGGTGGGCAGGAACATGGCGGCGAACGCGACCAGCCCGGCGGCGAGGAAGAGGCCGACATAGCCCACCGCACGGGCCAGGGTCAGCGTCCAGGGGACCTCCGGAACGCTGCTCGCGTCGTTCGAAGGTGGGGTGATGCCGGTGGTGGGCGCGCCGACGGAGAACGTGAGGGCGCCGCTGATGGGATGCCCGTCCGTGGAGACGACCCGCCAGGTGATCACGGTCGTGCCGCTGCCCAGGCCTTTGGGCAGCGCGATGTCGAGCTCGAGGCCCTGGACGGTCGGCCTCGCTTCGACCAGCTCACCCTGAGCGTCGAAGACCTGGACACCGCCCGGGACGCCGCGGACGGCCTCGTCGAACGTGAACAGGACCCGCTCGGGTGCGGTCTGCAGCACCGCGCCCTGGGCCGGGTCGGTGCTGGCGAGGTGCGCGTGCGCGTGCGCCGGCTGGGGGAAGCCGAACAGCAGCACCGCGACGTTGACCAGGACCAGCCATGCCGTTGTCCGGAGCCGTCGCGGCCGTCGGTTGCTCATGTCCGGCGGCGCTGTCGGACCAGCGCCACGCCGCCGAGGACCGAGCCGAGGACGCCGGCCGCGAGCGCGGCGAGCGTCAGGGTGTCGTCCCGGCCCGGCGCGGGCGTCGCGGCGGATGTCTCGTCGGAGCGCGGGTCGCCGGCGGTCACGTGGTGGTGCGTGCCGTCGACGGGCCCGGAGATGACGAAGCTCGGTGCGGGCAACTCGAGCCCTTCGACGTTCTGCCCGTCCTGCGAAACCTCGATCCAGGCGGATTCGCCCTGCTCGCAGGTTTGAATGGTCGGGAAGGCGAGCCTGGTTCCCTTGGCGTCGGGCAGCTGGACCGCGAGTTCGAACACCTCGCGGTAGCCGTCCGGGAGGGGGGACTCCGTGCTGAACGTGACCGAGGCGACCCGTTGCACGATCGTGTTGCCGTGTGGGTCCACGGCGGGCGGGTCGACCGTCTCGGTCTGCTTCGTGACCTTCCACAGCGCGGTTCGGGTGGGGGTGACCGAGGTGATCTGCGCCGGAATCTGAATGGTGATCCTGGTGGTGGGCGAGTTGCCGCAGCCGTGCCCGACGCTGAACTGGAGGAGGGCCTGGGCGCCGGCCGCGGTGGTGGAAGGGGTGACGGTGACGTGGGCGCTCGCCGGGGACGCGACACCGACCACGCCGACGATCAGCGCGGCGGCACCGGTCCGCGTGATGCGCCGTGGCCACGCCCGAGCCGGGCGGCGGTCGTGCCCGCCGGCCCGGTCAGATCCGATGTCGTTGCGCCGCATGTCGCATCCTTGCGCCTCAGGACGAGCCGGCTCGCCGTGGTGATCCGGGTGCACGTGTGATTCGACCAACATGCCGAACTGATGTCAAGTATGTGAACTCATGCGGCCCGCGCATTGCGGCGTCCAAGGTCGCACGGTAGCGTTTGTTCACACTAGTGAACTGGGGTCCATATGGTGGACAGCCGGTCAGAGAGGGGCACCATGCCGAACATCACCGTCGAGCTGCTCGCGGGCCGGTCCTTGGAGCAGCGCAAGGCCTTTGCCCGGGCCGTGGCCGACAACGCCGTCGAGATCCTCGGAGCCCGCCTGCAGGACGTCCGCATGGTGTTCACCGAGATCACCGCGAACGACGTGGCCAACGGGGGCGTGCTGGCCAGCGAGGATGCCTCCCGCGCCGGTGTGCTGGCCGCGCTCGACCAGCACTGAGGTCGCTGTTCCGGCGTAGCCCTGGACGGTTCGGGGCCGACCCGTCAGCACGGTTCGGCCCCATCGTCGTCAGCGGGGGTGGGTCAGCGCACCAGCCTGTTGTCGCGCATCGCCGACAGCCGGGCCTTCACGCTCAGCAGGGTCTCGATGATGAAGTCCTCCCGGCCGTGCTTGAGGCGGCTGATCGGGACCGCGATGCTCAGCGCGTCGACCGACCGGCGCGAGAAGGGCAGCGCGACGCCGAAGCAGCGCACGCCCAGGCACGATTCCTCGCTCTCCTCCGAGTAGCCGACCTGGGCGGCCTTGTCGATGATCGCCAGCAGGGCGTTGCGGTCCGTGATCGTCTGAGCTGTTATCGCCTTGATCTGGTGGGGGACGAGCGTGTCGCGGACGTCTTCGGGCATCTCGGCGAGCATCGCCCGGCCGAGGGCGGTGCTGTAGGCGGGGAGGCGTCGGCCGACGGCCGAGTACATGCGCAACGGGTGCTTGGACTCGCGCTTGGCGGTGTAGATGATCTCCGCACCCTCCAGCCGGCCCAGGTGGATGGTCTCCTCGGTGGCGGCCGCGATCTCGTCCATCACCGAGCTGGCGCGCGACAGCACCGGGTCGCCGTCGAGGTAGGCGGAGCTGACCGTCAGCGTGTGGACGCCGAGCCGGTAGATGCTGCCGGTCTGGTCGGTGTCCAGCCATCCGCGGGCGCACATCGTGCGCAGGAGCGCGTGCAGGCTGCTCTTCGGGATGCCGAGGCGCTTGGCCAGCTGCAGTTGGGTGCCGGGGCCGTGGGCGGCTATGTCGTCCAGGACATCGAGGACTCGAGCGGCCGACTTGACCTGCGAGGTAGCCGAGCTGCCGTTGACCGTTTTGTCCGTGTCCACCGAGGGCCTCCTCATCAATCGTGCGCATGCACCCGGCGTAAACACTAACCCACGGTTCACATAGAGGGACAGACTTCAGCCCCTTGACCTGTGATCGCAGCCACAGGTATTGTCGCCCCCAGTTCACGTAGCGGAACGTGGTTCACAAACGAGGAGAAAGTTTTGATCGAAGTTAGGTACTCCGCATCACCGTCTGAGGTTGAGACGGCGACGACTGCGGAGCTGCGAAAGAACTTCCTCGTGGAGCGACTGTTCCGCACCGGCGAGGTGCACGGGGTCTACACCCACGACGACCGGCTGGTCGTCGGCGGCGCGGTCCCCGGTGCCGGCCAGCTCGAGCTGCCGGCCTGGGACGTGCTCGGCACCCCGTCCCACCTGACCCGCCGCGAACTCGGCATCATCAACGTCGGGCAGGCCGGCCACGTGATCGTCAACAGCGAGAAGTTCGAGCTCGACCACCTGGACGGGCTGTTCGTCGGCCGCGGCAACGAGGTCGTCTTCGCCGGCCAGGACGCCGCGTTCTACTTCGTCTCCGCCCCGGCGCACGCGACCTACCCCACCGTCCTGCTGAGCCACGCGGAGATCGAGCCGGTCAAGCTGGGCACGCCGCAGGGCGCGAGCGAGCGCAGCCTGTACCGCTACGCCTGGGGCCAGGAGCTGCAGACGTCGGTGCTCCAGTTCGGCGTGACCGTCATCGCCGACGGGTCCGTGTGGAACACGTTCCCGCCGCACCTGCACGACCGGCGCACCGAGGTCTACCTGTACGTCGACCTCGACGAGCAGGCCCGGATCTTCCACCTGATGGGCCAGCCCGGCGCCGCCCGCCACCTCGTCGTGCGCGACCGCGAGGCGGTCATCTCGCCGCCGTGGTCGATCCACTCGGGCGTCGGCACCGGCTCCTACGCCTTCATCTGGGCGATGGGCGGCGAGAACAACGACTACACCGATCTGACGCCGGTACCGCTGGAGGATCTGTGACCTCTCCGTTCGACCTCAGCGGCCGCTGCGCCGTGGTGACCGGCGCCGGCCGGGGCCTCGGGCAGGCCATCGCCCTCGGGCTCGCCCAGGCGGGCGCCGACCTGGTCCTGCTGGGCCGGCCGGGAAGCCAGTCGGCCACGCGGGACCAGGTGGCCGACCTCGGCCGCGACGTGGAGGTCGTCGACCTCGACGTCAGCGACCACGAGGCCGTCGAGCGGGTCGCCGCCGAGGTGAACGGCAACCGCCAGGTGGACATTCTGGTCAACAACGCCGGCATCATCGACCGCCAGGACTCGGTGGACGTCAGCCGGCAGTCGTGGAACCGCGTGGTGGACACCAACCTGACCGGACTGTTCTTCCTCTGCCAGGCGTTCGGGCAACCGATGACCGAACGTGGCCAGGGTAAAATTGTCAACGTCGCCAGCCTGCTCTCCTTCCAGGGCGGACTCCGCGTGGCGTCCTACGCCGCCAGCAAGCACGCCGTCGCCGGCGTCACCAAGGCCCTGGCCAACGAGTGGGCCCCGCGCGGCGTGCAGGTCAACGCCATCGCGCCCGGTTACATGAGCACCGACAACACGACCGCGTTGCGTGCGGACCCGGATCGCTCCCGGTCCATCCTCGAACGCATCCCCGCCGGCCGCTGGGGGGACGCCGCCGACATCGCCGGAGCGGCCGTCTTCCTGAGCTCCGCCGCCGCCAACTACGTCAACGGCCACGTTCTGGTCGTCGACGGAGGCTGGATGGCCAGGTGACCCCTGGTCTTCAGCGCACCGAACCCGCAAGATACGACGACTCCTCTCTGGTTGTGCCACACCCCGCCGGACCCCTGCCGGCACTGAAGAGATTGAGGATCAGCATGAGAATCACCCCACGTCCCGCCGTAGCCTTACTGAGCCTGACACTGGCCGCCGCCGCCCTGGCGGGCTGCAGTGAGGAGGCCGCGGGGGACAAGACCGCCACGGACGCGGGCGGCTGCAAGCCGGCCGACGTCAAGCTGGTCGGTCAGGTCCGTAACGAGTCCAACCCCTACGAGGCCTCGTGGCTGGCCGGTGGCGACGCCTTCGCCAAGTCGGTCGGCCTGACCCAGGAGCGCCTCACCTACGGCGGCGACTCCACCAAGCAGCAGGAGCAGATCAGCCAGATCCTGGCCAAGGGCGACAAGTGCCTCGTCCTCAACGTGCTCCCCAACGGTGACTCGGACACCGCTCCGATCGTCAAGGGTGCCGACAAGGCCGGTGCCTACCTCGTCACGCAGTGGAACAAGCCGGCCGACCTGAAGCCGGCCGACTACAAGACGTGGGTCAGCCACATCACGTACAACGGTGTCGAGTCGGGCCAGCAGATCGGCGACGCGCTCGCCACGGCGATCGGCGGCTCGGGCGGCATCATCGCGCTGCAGGGCGTCCTGGACACCGCGGCCGCCAAGGACCGGTTCGCCGGCCTCCAGGCGTCGCTGAAGAAGAACCCGGGCGTCACGCTGCTCGACCAGCAGGCCGCCAACTTCTCCCGCGCCGAGGCGCTCACGGTGACCAAGACCCTGCTGACCAAGCACGGCGACAAGGTCAAGGCCATCTGGGCGGCCAACGATGACATGGCCCTCGGTGCGCTGGAAGCCCTCCAGCAGGCGGGTCTGTCCGGCAAGGTCGCTGTTGCCGGTATCGACGCCGTTCCGGACGCCGTGAAGGCGGTCAACGACGGCACCATGACCGCGACCGTCTCCAGCGACGGCACCTGGCAGGGTGGCATCGGTCTGGCGATCGGCTTCTGCGTCGCGACCGGCAAGCTGAAGGTCGCCGACATCGCCGCCGCGAACCGGGCGTTCTTCGCCAAGCAGTTCCTCGTCACCAAGGCCAACGCCGCCGACTTCTCGCAGCCGAAGACGACCGCGTCCGACTTCGAGTGCGGCAACGTCTTCAACCGTGTGGCCGGGCCCCTGACGTGACCGTGACATCCGAGGTCGTCACAGCGCCTCGCCGTAGCTCTCGGCGAGGCGCGTCGTTCCGAGACGCTGGCCCACCGGTCGCACTGGTCGTCATCTACCTGGTGTTCGCGGCCCTGAGCCCGCAGTTCCGCAGTCTCGGGAACGCCCAGAACATCATGGATGCCGCCGCGGTGCTCGCGGTCGTCACCTGCGGCATCACGTTCGTGCTGATGATGGGGTCCATCGACCTCTCCTCCGCCGGCGTGATGGGTGCCTCGGCCCTGACCGTGTCACTCCTGGTGGCCAACAATCGCAACGACAACGACCTCGGACTTCTCGGGATCGCGGTCGCGGTCCTGCTGGGCTGCGCGTTCGGCTGTCTGAGCGGGCTCGCGCTGGTGCTGCTGAAGGTGCCGTCGTTCATGGCCACGCTGGGGGTGTCGGCGATCGGGCTCGGCGTCGCCACCCTCATGTTCGCCGGCGTCCAGCCCAACATCACCGACGCCATGCTCAAGGGCTGGGCGATCGACCGCTTCCTGGGGCTGTCCTATCTCACCTGGATCGCCGTCGCGTGCATCCTGGTGGGCTGGCTCATCCAGCGCTACACCCGGCTCGGCCGATACGCCTACGCGATCGGCGGCGCCGAGGAGGTGCTCGCGCTCTCCGGTGTCAAGGTGAAGCCGTACAAGGTCGCGGTCTTCGCCCTCGCCGGAGCCTTCTACGGTCTGGGCGGGGTCATGGTGACCAGTCAGCTGGGCGCCGGCCTCGTCCAGGCCGGCAACGGATACGACTTCTCGGCCATCACCGCCGCCGTCGTCGGCGGCACCCTGCTCACCGGGGGCCGGGGCGGCGTCCTGCACTCCGCCGTGGGCGTCCTGCTCGTCATGGTGCTCACGAACGGGCTCGTGCAGGTCGGCGTCAGCCCCTACTGGCAGGGCGGGGTCGAGGGTCTCATCGTGGTCGCCGCGGTCGCCGCCGCGGTCATCCCGCAGCGTCGCAGAAACCAGGTGGTCAAATGAGCGTCGCAGAAATGCCGGCGCTGGAGGTCCGCGGGCTCGTCAAGCACTACCCGGGCGTCAAGGCGCTCGACGGTGTCGACCTGGTGGTCCGTCAGCACGAGGTCCTCGGTCTGGCCGGCGAGAACGGCGCGGGCAAGTCCACGCTGCTCAAGGCGCTGGTCGGCCTGGTCACCCCCGACGCCGGTGAGATCTACGTGCGCGGCGAGGCCGTCAAGCTCCGCAGCGTCGTCGAGGCCGCCAACCACGGCATCGGGATGGTCTTCCAGGAGCAGTCCCTGGTGCCCAACCTGACCGCCGCGGAGAACATCCTCCTCGGCAGCGAAGGGGCCTCGGTCCGTCGCGGCCTGTACCGCTGGGACGTCATGCGCCGGCTGGCCCAGGAGCAGCTCGACAAGATCGGGTCGAAGATCGACCCCCTGGCCAGGACCGACTCGCTGTCCTTCGCCGACCGGCAGATGGTCGAGATCGCCAAGGTGCTGCGCATCGAGCAACGCAGCCAGCACCCGCCGGTGATCATCCTGGACGAGCCGACCTCGGTGCTGGAGTCCAAGGAGATCGACACCCTGTTCGCGCAGATCCGCCGGCTGCGCGAGTTCGCCTCGGTCGTCTTCGTCTCGCACCGTCTCGACGAGGTGCTGGACGTGTGCGACCGGGTGACGGTGCTGCGCAGCGGCCAGTCGGTCGGCGAGGTCGCCGCGGCCGGTGCCGTGCCGCGCGAGCTGCACCGGATGATGATCGGGTCCACCGGGTCGGACGACCACTACCACGAGAACGCCGCCTCGGTCGTCGGGTCCGAGCAGCCCCGGCTGTCCGTCCGCGGGCTGTCGGGCAAGTCGTTCCGCGGCATCGACCTGGACGTCGCGGCCGGTGAGATCGTGTCGATCGTCGGCGTGCACGGATCCGGCCGCGAGGACGTCTGCCGGGCGCTGTTCGGCGCCGAGCCGGCCACCGCCGGTGAGATCCGGATGGACGGCCGGAAGATCGATCTTCGCAGCACCCGTGCCGCGTGCGCCGCCGGCATCGGCTACGTGCCGGCCGAACGCAAGATCGAGGGCATGGTCGGCCCCATGTCGGTGGCCGACAACATGACCCTGACCAAGCAGAAGGCGCGCTGCGCGGGTCCCTTCGTGGCACCCGCGAAACAGGCCAGCCTGGTGGACCGCTGGATCGAGCGGCTGTCCATCCGCACGCCGACCCGTGACACCGCGATCCAGCGGCTGTCCGGCGGCAACCAGCAGAAGGTGGTCCTGGCCCGGTGGCTGGTCGGCGGCGACATCAAGCTGCTCCTGCTGGACCATCCGACGCGCGGCCTGGACATCGGTGCCCGCTCGGAGGTGTACCGGCTGATGCGTGAGCTCGCCGCGAGTGGCGTCGCCACCGTGCTGCTGGCCGACAGCCTCGAGGAGGCCATCGGCATGGCCGACCGGATCCTGGTCATGAACGACGGACGGGTCGTGACCGAGGTCGCCTGCCCCGCCGGCGGCAAGCCGAGCCCTCTGGACCTCGTGAAAGAGATGGTATGAGCGGTCAGCGGAGCGGCTCGGGCCGCTCATCATGTGACAGGTTCGGCTCAGGTCGACGCCGGAGCGCAGCGGAGGTGGCGGCATGAGCACTCCAGTCGCTGTCGCTGAACCTGCGGCCAATCCAGCGGGCCCGCGCCGTGCGGGGCGACTCACCGGGTTCATGCCGCTCATCGCCCTGGTGGCGCTGGTGCTCGCCCTGGCCATCGCCGATTCGGACTTCCTGACCACCCGGAGCCTGACCGCGGCGCTGCGGACCGCGGCGCCGCTCATCGTGCTCGCCGCGGGGGCGACGCTCGTCGTGCTCTGCGGCGGCATCGACCTGTCCATCGCGGCCCTCGCGTCGCTGTCGACCGTGCTGCTGGCCCTGTGGCTGCCGGACCTCGGCGGCCTCGCCACGCCGGTGGTCATCCTGGCCGCGACGGCGATCGGCGCGGTGCAGGGCGTGGCGCACGTGCTGCTGCGGATCCCGTCGTTCATCGTCACGCTGGGCGGGATGAGCATCCTGTCCGCGGTCGCCCTCGTCGTCTCCGGCGCCGGCACCGTGCGGGTGGTGGACGACACGCCGGTCAAGTGGCTCGAGCTCTACGTCGGCGGCTACGTGCCGATGTCGGCCGCGGTGGCGATCATCGTCGTCGCGGTGATCGCCGTGGTCCTCAAGGTGACCCCGCTGCAGAGCTGGGTCTCGGCCACCGGCTACTCCGAGTCGGCCGCGCGGCTCGCCGGCACGCCCGTCGACCTGGTCAAGATCGCCGCGTTCTGCGTCTCCGGCGCCTGCGCCGGGCTCGCCGCGGTCATGCTCGTCTCCCGCCAGTACAGCGGCGGCCCCACCATGGCCGACAACCTGCTGCTGCCGGCGGTCGCGGCGATCGTCGTGGGCGGCACCGCGATCACCGGTGGTCACGGCAGCGTGTGGCGGAGCCTCGCCGGCGCGCTCGTCGTGACGCTGCTGCGGGTCGGCCTGCCGATCGTCGGCGTGCCGTCCGCCTACGAGCAGATCCTGTACGGCGTCATCATCGTCGTCTGCGTCGCGCTCACCCTCGACTGGTCCAAGGTCTCGATCATCAAATAGCCGATCCCGGCACCTACGGAAGGCCATCATGCCCCACGAGAACTCCCCGCTCCTGCCCGCCGTCCGCTCGTTCCTGTCCTCGCCCAAGCAGCTGCTGATCGGCGGCGAATGGGTGGACGCGAAGGACGGCAAGACGTTCGCCACCGTCAACCCGTCGACCGAAGAGGACCTTGTCCAGGTCGCGTACGGGTCCGCCGTCGACGTGGACCGCGCGGTCGTGGCGGCTCGCACGGCGTTCGAGCACGGCTCGGCGTGGTCGAGGTTCACCCCGCGGCAGCGCTCCCACCTGCTGTGGCGCATCGGCGACCTGATCGACGCCCACGCCGACGAGTTCGCCCAGCTGGAGGCCCTCGACAACGGCAAGCGCGTCGAAGCGGCCCGCGACGGTGACGTGGCGATCGCCGCCGAGCTCTTCCGGTACTTCGCGGGCTGGGCGACCAAGATGGAGGGCACCTCCATCCCGATGTCCGTGCCGGGCCGGGAGTTCCACGCCTACACCCGCCGCGAGCCGGTCGGCGTCGTCGCGGGCATCGTGCCGTGGAACTTCCCCCTGCTGATGGCCTGCTTCAAGATCGTCCCGGCCATCACCGCGGGCAACACCGTCATCCTCAAGCCGGCCGAGCAGACGCCCCTGACCGCGCTGCGCCTCGGCGAGCTCCTGCTCGAGGCCGGCCTGCCCGCCGGCGTCGTGAACGTCGTGCCCGGCTTCGGTGACACCGGGGCCGCGCTGGTCGACCACCACGGCGTCGACAAGGTCGCCTTCACCGGCAGCACCGAGGTCGGCAAGAAGATCGCCGCCGCGGCCTCGGGCAACCTCAAGAAGGTCTCCCTCGAGCTCGGCGGCAAGGCTCCCAACATCATCTTCAACGACGCCGACATCGAGGCCGCCATCGCCGGCGCGGTGCTGGGTGGCTACTTCAACGAGGGGCAGTGCTGCGTCAACGGCTCGCGCCTCTACGTCCAGCGGGGCGTCTTCGACGAGGTCGTCGAGGGAGTGGCCGCGGCCGCGCGCGCGATCAAGGTCGGCGACGGCTTCGACCCGGCCTCGCAGATGGGTCCGCTCGTTTCCCGGGAACAGCACGAGAAGGTGCTGGGCTACATCCGTGGAGCGGTGCAGGATGGCGCCGTTCTGAACGCGGGAAGCGCCGACGCGGTCGGTGAGCGCGGCTATTTCGTGGCGCCGACGCTGATCACTTCCGTGAACGAGCAGATGGCCGTGCAGACCGACGAGATCTTCGGCCCGGTCGTGACCGCGATTCCGTTCGACACCGAGGACGAGGTCGTCGCGGCCGCGAACAACACCGTGTACGGGCTCGCCGCCGGTGTCTGGTCGCAGAACATCGGCACGGCGCACCGCGTCGGTGCCCGGCTGCGGGCCGGCACGGTGTGGCTCAACACGTGGCACGCCGACGACGTCACCTTGCCGCGCGGTGGCTTCAAGCAGTCGGGCTGGGGCCGCGAGCTCGGGTCGTTCGGCCTGGACGACTACACCGAGCTGAAGACGGTCATCGCCGAGCTGCGTTGAGCCCGGAGCAAGCCGTTTGAACTGACGAGATAGGCCCCCGGGAATGCTTCCGGGGGCCTGCCTCGCGTTCGGATGTGGTTCTCATATGAGAACGCTGTAATTTTATGTTCACGTATATGGACACAGTTCTTGACGATGTATTCATAGTTGCCCTACGTTCAGGCTCTCCGTGATGGCGTCCGCCTCGCCCTCACGTCCGCCGAACCTCAAGGGATCTCTTATGAAAGTGCCCCGCAGGTCGCTCCGCATCCGCCTATCCACTCATTTCGACCGATTCTCGTCCCGGGCCACCACGGCGCTCGCCGCTCTGACGCTGGTCGCCGGTTCGGCGGTCGCCGTCGCGCTGCCCACCCCCGCGCTCGCGGCCCCTGACAACGATGGCCGGCTCAAGGTGCTGCTGTTCTACAAGGCCAATTTCCACGCGTCCAACGTGGAGGCCCGGCAGGCTGTGCGTAACCTGGCGACCCAGCTCGGCGCCCAGTACAACCAGCCGGTCGACATCCAGGAGACCGACGACCCGGCGGCGTTCACGACCGCCAACCTCGCCATCCAGGACACGGTGGTCTTCGCGCAGACCGGCGGCGTGCTGTTCAACGCCGCACAGCGCAGCGCGCTCGAGGCCTACATCCGCGGTGGCGGCGGCTACATGGGCATGCACTACGACGCCTGGTCGGTCGGTGAGAGCGAGGCCGACGTCAACCCGTTCTACTACCGCCTCGTCGGCGCCGTCTCCGAGGGACACCCGGAGAACCCCGGCGTGCGGCCGGGCCGGGTCTTCGTGCGGGACGCCACGCACCCGCTCGTCGCGGGCGTGACGACCAGCATCACCCGCAGCGACGAGTGGTACGACTGGGTCGTCAACCCGGGACCCAACGTCCGCACCCTGATCGAGGCCGACGAGGCCTCGTACGGCATGGGCCGGCAGGGCTCCTCGCACCCGCTCACCTGGTGCCAGACGATCGACTCCGGCCGGTCCTGGTACACCTCCATGGGCCACGAGGGCACCGCCTACGCCGAGCCCTACATGCTCGCGCAGATGAAGAACGGCCTCGCCTACTCAGCCAAGCTGCTGCCCGCGGACTGCTCCCCGCCGCGGAAGGACTCGGCAGGTGCCTGGAGCGGCGTCACGCCGTGGCCGCTGGTGCCGATCAACATGGCGCTCACCTCCGACGGCCGGGTGCAGTCCTTCGGCAGCGTCGGCGGCTGGGCCAACGACACCACGCCGTACGACTGGACCGGCAACGACGGGGTGACCCAGGGCGGCCAGATGGAGGTCGACGTCTGGAACCCGGCAACGCCGAGAACCCTGGCGAACCTCCGCGACGGCATCATCCCGAACACCACGTACACCGACCTGTTCTGCTCCATGCAGGTCCAGATGCCGCACGACCACTCGATCATGACGGTCGGCGGCGACGACGGCATGGGCGGCAACGCCCCGAACGACGGCTCGATCGGTGTCACCAGCTACTCCACGAACAACGGGCTGCAGACCGAGGCGCCGCTGAACATCCCGCGGTGGTACCCGACGGGCACCACGATGCCCAACGGCTCCGTCGTCGTGCAGGGCGGCACCCTCACCGGCGGACCCGGCGGCGCCGGTGTCAAGACCCCGGAGATCTACACGCCGGAGACCGGCACGGGCTGGAAGCTGCTCACCGGCGCCACCAGCACGGCCGCGTACGGTGACGGCGGCTCCGACCACGCCGGCAACGACGAGAACCGCTGGTGGTACCCCCGGGCGTTCGTCGCCCCGACCACCGGCACGCTGTTCAACATCACCGGCACGCAGATGTACGAGCTGAACCCCGCCGGCAACGGCGGCACCGGTCAGATCACGCTGCGTGGCACCCTGCCGGCGAACATCTCCAACCAGGGCGCCAACGGCAACCCGGTCGGTGCCACGTCGACCGCGGTGATGTACCGCCCCGGCAAGATCATGCAGGTCGGCGGCGGCTGGTGGGGCAACGGCGGTGGCCCGGACGGCGCCCGCGCCGGCTTCACCGTCGACATCACCGGCGGCACCGCCAACCCGGTCATCACGGCGATCCCGCCGATGAAGTACCAGCGGCACTGGCTGACCTCGACGCTCCTGCCCGACGGCCGGGTGCTCATCACCGGCGGCAGCCGGGAGAACAACGGCAACGGCAGCTACGTCACCAACCCCGAGATCTGGGACCCGGTCACCAACACCTGGTCCGAGGTCGTCGTGGCGCACGAGCACGCCCGGCTCTACCACTCCACCGCCCTGCTCCTGCCCGACGGCCGGGTCATGGTCGGCGGCGGCGGCGCTCCCGGTCCGCGCAACTACACGGACGTGGAGTACTACTCGCCGAACTACCTGTTCAACGGCGACTCGGTCGCCCCGCGGCCGGTGATCAGCGCCGCGCCGCAGAAGATCGGGTACAACGGCAACTTCCAGATCACCGCGACCGGCACGGTCTCCCGGGTCACGCTGGTCCGCAACGGTTCCGTGACGCACGGGTTCAACAACGACCAGAACTTCCAGGACCTGGCGTTCTCCCAGTCGGGTGGCACGGTGAACATCACCTCGCCGCTCAACGGCAACTACGCCCCGCCCGGGTCGTACATGCTGTACGTCTGGGACAACACCGGCACCCCGTCGGTCGCGAAGATCCTGCAGATCGACCCGTCGGTCCTCATGACCCAGCTCAACCCGCGGGTCGTCGACCAGTTCGAGTACCCGCGCCTGCCCGCCGAGTGGCGCACCAACAACCCGCCCGCGACCGTCGACGTCGCCGCCGGCAACAGCCGGATGTCGCCGTGGAACGTCGTGAGCCAGGTCCAGCTGGTGCGCGGCAACGCCACCGGTCAGGGCGGCATGGGCTACACCGGGTACCAGCTCAGCCTGGGCACCACGGGCAACATGACCCGCACCGTCAGCGACCTCACCCCCGGCAACACCTACCGGATCTCGCTGCGCTACGCACGCGACGCCCGGTCGGCCGGGACCGCCGCGGCGACAGGCACAGTGACGATCGGCAACCTGAACGCCACACTCACCGCCACGACCGCCCAACCCTCGACGGCCCCGTACGCCACGTACGTCGGCACCTTCACGGCCGCGACCGCTTCGCAGCTGCTCACCCTGAAGGCCGCCGCGGGCAGCGGTGCCGGCCTCAACGTCGACGATCTGGTGATCGTGGGCGACAACGCACCGCCGCCGGCCACCGGTATCCCGATCCGGTACGAGTTCGAGGAGGGCACCGGCACCACCGCCGTCAACACCGGATCCGTCGGCAGCGTCGGCTCCGCGATCCTGACCGGGACCACCGGCTGGGCCGGCAACGGTGTGATCGGCAAGGCGATCAACCTGCCCGGTGGCAGCACCGCCAACGCGGTGGACCTGCCGGACAACCTGCTCCAGGGCGCGGCGAACTTCACCACCGGGTTCTGGGTGCGCCCCGACACGAAGTCCAACTGGACGGGCCTGTTCCACATCGGTGACGGACTCGGCGCCGCCGGGAGCTACTACCAGATCCAGATGCAGACCCAGGCGAACGGGAGCACCGGCCTCGCGGTCACGTTCAAGGCGAAGACCGGCCCCGAGGAGCGGGTCTACGCCAGTCCCGCCCAGGACGTGGTCGCCGGCCAGTGGAACCACGTGGCGTTCACCCGCCAGGGTTCGATCGGCACGCTGTACCTCAACGGCGTGGTGATCGCGACCCGCACCGACCTGACGATCGGCATGACCGAGGTCGGTCCGACGGCCAACAACTGGCTGGGCCGCAACGGCTACGGGGACGCGGCGTACGACGGCCTCATGGACGACGTACGGATCTACACGTCCGCGTTGACCGCGTCGGACATCGGCGCGATGTACCGGGAAGGCGTCCCGATCCGGTACAGCTTCGACGAGAACACGGGCACCACGGCCGCGAACTCGGGCGCGAAGGCGTCGACCGGCGCGGCGACCCTCCAGGGCACGACGTCCTGGAGCGCGGCCGGCAAGTACGGTCCGGCGGTGAACCTGCCGGGCGGTGCCGCGAGCACGGGCAACCAGGTCCGGCTGCCCGACAACATCCAGGCCGGGCTGACCGACCAGTTCACGGTGTCCTTCTGGGCCCGCCCGGACACGCTGCCGAACTGGGTGCCGCTGGTGCAGATCGGCAGCAGCACGGACACGTTCTTCCTGATGCAGTCGGCCACGAACGGCAACACCACCGGGTTCGGGGCCACGTTCAAGGCACCGGGGGTGGCCACGCAGGAACGGCTCCTGCTCGGTGCCGGCAACGACCTGCCGCTCAACGCGTGGACACACGTGGTCTTCACGATGAACGGCTCGACCGGGAAGATCTACTTCAACGGCGTCCTGAGGGCCACCCGCACCGACTTCCCCTTCGGCATCGGTGCCGTGGGCGTGAGCGGCAGCACCACGGCCAACTTCATCGGTGGGACCAGCTGGGGCGATGACAGGTTCGACGGCCTGATCGACGACTTCCGGCTGTACGGCTACGAGCTCAGCGCCGACCACGTGAACCAGCTGTACGCGGGTCGCCGATGAGCGCTCGCAGGGCGTAGGGCCGATCTGACGCCTGGCGGCCCGCCGGTGCACTGATGACGCCCCAACCGGCGGGCAGCCAGGTTTCGGTCCGAGTGAACAGCACGACGTGGGCCCCGGGAATCCTCCCGGGGCCCACGTGTGGTTGAGCTCGGCGAACCTCACAGTCCGTCGGGGGGCAGGCCCGCCAGGGTGAAGCGTTCCTGGAGCCAGGGCAGCAGGTACTGGTAGGCGGTGATGGTGTTCGGCTGGCCGTTGTCGTGGGACAGCACGATCGAGCCCGGGCGCGTGTGGCCTTTCACGTGGCTCACCACGCGGGAGATGTGCGCCGACGCGCCGCTGTCGTGGGTGTGCTCCCAGTCGCGCGGGTCCACGTCCCAGGAGATCGAGTCCATGCCCAGCGAGCGCGCCTTCGCCACGAGGGCGGGCGTGAAGTTGCCGCCGGGCGCGCGGAAGTACCGGACCGGCACGTCCGTGCCGACCGCCGCGCGGATCATCTCGTTGGTGTGTTTGAGGTCCCAGTCGATGTAGGCGTCGTCGCGCTGGGCGAGGTTCAGCAGGTGCTGCCACGAGTGGTTGCACAGGGTGTGCCCGTCGGCGTGGATGGCCCGGACGAGGTCGGGCCGGTCGCGGACCCGGAACCCGACCATGCAGAACGTGGCGTGGATGTGCCGCTCCCGCAGCATGGCCAGCAGCTTGGGGGTGTTGATCGGGTCCGGCCCGTCGTCGAAGGTCAGGGCGACCGCCGGGCTCCCCGTCGTGATGAAGGCGCCGAAGCGCCCGTCGCCGTCATGGAAGGTCGGGCTGGGCGACGGCGACGCCGGCACGGTGGGGCTGGGCAGGGGCGCGGCGCCGACCGGGACGGCGGACACGGCCGGCGCCAGCTGCGCGGGCCGTGTCACGGTGATGCCGTCGCCGGTCAGCGTGATGAGCAGCAACACCACCACGGCGGCCGGCCGGCCGAAGATCGCAGGACGCACACCTGCCAGACGGGCGAACACCGCGACAGGGTTGCATGCCGCGCCGGCCGGCCGGCCGGCGACCCGGTCAGTGCCGCTGGTCCAGCCACTTCAGGATGGCCCGGTTGGTCTCCTCGGGCCGCTCCTGCTGGATCCAGTGGCCGCTGTCCAGACTGACCACTTCCACGTCGGGCACGAACTCGGCCAGCCGCTCGGACCGCTGGACCGCGTCACGGTCGCCGTAGATCATGAGTGTGGGCTGCTGGATGATCGGGTCCGCGTCCGCCAGCAGACGCCAGTTGCGGTCGAGGTTCCGGTACCAGTTGATGCCGCCCGTGAACCCCGACGCCTCGAACGCGGAGACGAAGACGGCCAGTTCGTCGGCGCTCATCAAGGGATCACCGAGTGGGGTCCCCGCTCCGGCGAGATTGATGAACGACATGCCCGGCTGAGGCTCCGTGAAGGGCACGTTCTTCCGGTACAGGTTGCGAAGGAACTGGAAGGTGTTCTCGTCGAACACGGCGTCGGCGACGCCTGGCTGCCGGTTGAAGTGGACGAAGTAGAAGTCGCCGCCGAGCACGGCCTCCATGACCTCGATCCAGGGCGTTTCCCCGCGCTCCTGGTACGGCAGGCTCAAGTTGATCACCTTGTTGACACGGTTCGGGTGCAACAAGGTCAGGCCCCAGACGACAAACGCACCCCAATCATGGCCGACGAAGGTGGCATTGTCGTATCCGTAGTGATCGAGCAACGCGACGAGATCACCCGACAGGTGCTCGATGTCGTAGTCCGGCACCGCGGCCGGACGGGACGAGTTGCCGTAGCCCCGCTGGTTCGGGACGATGACGTGGTAGCCCGCCGCGGCGAGGGCAGGCACCTGATGACGCCAGGAATAGGCGAGCTCCGGCCAGCCGTGACACAGCACAATGGGTCGCCCTGCATGGTGTCTGCCGGCCTCGAAGACTTCGAGTTCCACGCCGTTGACGGAAATCATGGTCGGTTCGGGAAAATCGGTGGTCATGCCGCCATCCTGCCGACCCAAACCGGTCACCCCATGACCGGTTTCATGTGGAAATGTTGTCGGGGTGCGAGCCGACCGGTTGATGGCCATCCTCCTGCTGCTGCAACAGCGCGAGCAGGTGACAGCGGCAGAGGTCGCCCGCGAGCTGGAGATCTCCGAGCGCACCGCCCGCCGCGACCTCGACGCCCTGGGCATGGCCGGGGTGCCCGTGTATTCCGTGCAGGGCCGAGGCGGCGGCTGGCGCCTCGTGGGCGGCGCCCGCACCGACCTGTCCGGGTTGACCGCGGGTGAGGCCCGCGCCCTGTTCCTGGTGGCCGGCCCGGCCTCGGCCGCGACGCCGGCCGTGAAAGCGGCGCTGCGCAAGCTCGTCCATGCCCTGCCGGAGCCCTTCCGGGTGCAGGCCGAGGCGGCCGCGTCGGCGCTGGTCACGGACCCCCGACGGTGGGGGTCGGATCGGGTGGAGCACCGCCCGCCCCGCTTCCTCGACGAACTCCAGGACGCGGTGATCCGTGGCGTCCAGGTGCGGCTCGGCTACGTCGACCGCACCGGCACCGAGACCGGGAGAACCGTCCACCCGCTGGGCATCGTCGCCAAAGGGCCGTCGTGGTATCTCGTCTCCAACACCGAGGCCGGCCGGCGGACCTTCCGGATCGACCGCGTGTCGTCCGTCAACCCGACCGCCGATCCCGTGCACCGACCCGAGGACTTCGACCTCGCCGGGAGCTGGCGCGAGATCGCCGACGAGGTCGACCGCAGGCGAATGCCCCTCGAGATCCAGGCGCTCTGCACGCCCCACGGGATACGCCTGCTCCGGATGGGGTTCGGCGGCCGGCTCGAGGTGGGAGGCCCCACGCCCGACGGCCGCGTCGAGGTCGTGATCCGCGGCAACGACGAGTACGTGATCGCCGGCGAGCTCGCCGGACTGGTCGAATGGCTCGAGGTGACCGGCCCGCCGGGTGTGCGGGCCCACCTTGCCTCGATCGGCAGGGCGCTCCTCGAGCGATACCCTTGCACACCGCCGTCGGGAGGAACGTGATGCGTCAGCACGGCGTGCCGGCCGGCATGATCGAGCTGGCCACACGGCGGCGGCTCGCGGGAGACTGGCGCGGCGCGTGCGAGGCCGCCAACATCGCCCCGGACGTCGACCTCGCGGCCGTCTCCCGCACCTTTGGTGTTGAGGTCGCCGATCGGGTCGCCGACGATCTCGGGCACCTCGTGCCCGACCTGCTGCGCTGGCACCTGCCGGGCCCCGCTGAGCCGCTGAACGCCACCGGCCCGTTGACGCCGCTCAGCGTGTACGGCACCGGAACAGCGTTGTGCGTGATCGGACCCGCCGCCACGGACCAGCCGCAACGGCTGACGCTGCGGGTCGGACCGGTCACCGCCGAGGACGAGCACCGGGGTCTGCACCTGTCCCGGGAACGCTGGGACGACCGGCACACCACCGAGCTCCTGGCCCGCTGCGGCAGCTTCGACGACGGCACCGAGCGGGTCCTCCGCCTGTTCAAGGAGGTCAGGGTCGCCGAGGCGTGGCGCACGGCCGGGTTCGTGCTCGACGCGCCGGAAGACCTGGTCAAGCACTACCGGCCGGGCCTCACCATGCTCGCCGAGCGGGCCCGGCACCTCGCCGGGATCACCGGCAGTGACGTCGTCATGGCGCGGCTGCCGTCGTCCCACGCCCTCCTGCTCGACCGGCTCGACGACCCCGCCGGCCCCCGGGTGCGAACCGTGCCGACCCACAACGGGCCGCCGGACGGGGTGCCCGTGCTGCCGCACGCCGCCCAGCATTACCCACCGGTGCTGGAGCGGCTGCGCTCCGGCGAGTACGACCCGGCGCAGCTGCACCCACTCGTCGGCGCGGCGCTCTTCCCCTCGCGGGCACCCACGTCGCCGGCCCCCGCACAACTGCCCGGTCCGGTGGAGATGCTCTGCGGCGCCGGCGTGCACAAGGTGGCGGTCCGTGACGGCGCCCTGCACTTCCCGCACCCACCGCAGGAGCTGGCCCGCGAACGCGCCCTCAGCGCCCTCACCGGTCGCGCCCCGACCGGCTGCGCCGCCGTGGAGCAGAACTGGGGGCGATCCGACGGGTGGCTGCCGCCGCCGCTGGTGCACCTGCGGATGGAGCTGCTGCGGTACGTCATGCACGGCGAGTCGGCCGAGGTCGAGGCGCTGCTGGACGCGGGCATCGACCCCCGCGTTCTGGACGCGCGGGGACGGAACCTCGCCCACCTGCTGCCGTGGCTGTTCCCGGCCGACAGCCGGCTGCGGGTCCTGGACCGGCTCGTAGCCGCCGGGTTGGACGTCGGCGCCGTCGACCGTACCGGCTGGACGCCGCTGCACTACGCGGTCCTGCGGGGCGGGTCGGCGTCGCTGATCCGGGGCCTGCTGACCGCGGGCGCCGACCCCTCCCCGCCGGGCGGGCCCCCGCTCGACCTCGCCGGCCCGGCCCGGCGGGAACGGCTCGCCCCGCTGTTCGGGGGGTCACTCCGGTAGGCGGTCGACCGCGAGGCCGAGGCGTTCCACGACGAGGCAGGCGAGGGCCACGTCGCAGGCGGCCACGCCCTGCACCACGGCGAGGATGCGTTCGTCCGGGGTGGTGCGGCCCGGCACCTCGCCGTTGACGACGGCGGACAGGGTGCCGGTGAGCCGGGCGCGCAGCTCGGCCGGGGCGAGGCCGGTCCTGAGCCAACCGGCCACCGACCCCACCGTGCGGGCGAACCCGAGCTCGTCGACGTAGAACCGGTCGGACGCCAGCAGCACCCCGGCGGCGATCTCGGCGCCGCCGCCGAGACCGATGACGGCGCGGCGCGGCTCCAGGTGCCCGGCGTGGATCACGGGTTCGGTGGCGGAGGTCACCGCGATGATCACGTCGGCGCCGGCGGCGGCCTCGTCGACGCTGTCGTACGCCGCCACCGTGACGCCGTCGGCGCGATGCCGGGCGGCGAAGTCGGCGGCCGCGCCGGCCCGGCGGCCGACCACCCGGATCTCCTCGACGGCGAAGCCGGCCGCGCACGCGGGAGGCACGAGGTCGGCGATGCGGCCGGTGCCCACGAGGGTGAGCACCCGGCTGTCCGGCCGGGCCAGCAGCCGCGCCGTGACCACCGCCGAGGCCGCGGTCCGCAGCCGGTGCAGCCAGGTCTCCTCGACCCGGGCGAGGGGCCGGCCGGACGCGGTGTCCAGCAGCAGGCACCAGCCGTTGCCGCCGCCCGGGTGTGATGGGATCACCCGGACACCGGCGGTCCCGTACCGGTCCAGGACGGCCCCTTTCAGCGCGAAGCCCCACGCGTCGTGGTCCAGGCGCATCAGCCCGGGATCGCTGAGCGACGCCCGCGCCGACCCGAGGTCGCCGTAGGTCTGCGCGACGATGTCGATGGCGTCCTGGGCGGAGACGGCATCGCGGGCCTGTGCGTCGGTGACGAGAGGCAGCATGGGAATGTTCAGGCTCCTTCGGGCGCTGCGGGGCCGACGATCGCCACGCACAGGCCGCCGCCGTCGGGCGCCTGGTGGACCGAGTTGGCCGAGATGAACATGCGGCCGGTGCCGAGCACCGATCCGGCGACGCCGCTCATCGTCGCCCGGGTGTGGGTGTCGGCGTCGATGCGGCTGGTGTGCACGGTGGTGCGGGCGCCGCGCAGCGCCCCGTCGTGCCGGTAGCCGGACTTGACCAGCAGGGCCGCGACCCGGCCCGGATCGGCCACCCGGCCGCCGTCGAGCTCGGCGCCGGCGGCGGCGAGGACCCGGCGGACGCCGTCGGCGTCGAGGACGTCGGCGAGCAGGCCGGAGGCGATGCGCAGCGACCCGGTGGCGCCGGCCCGGTTGCCGAGCACCAGCACCTCCACGGCGGCCGCCTCGGAGCTGGAGAAGACCATGGTGCGGCGGGAGTACAGGTCGAGCTCGGTGCCGAACGCGGCGGGCACGACCCGCTCGCGGGCGACCTCCCCGAGCGCGACGGCCGACCCGAGCGCGCCGACCGCCTTGGCGTAGGCCGAGGTGACCCGGGCCGGTGGTGCGTCCGGGGCCGGCGGGTCGTGGCTGACCAGCGGGGTCTTCACCACGGCCAGCTCGACCGCGTCGGCGGTGAGCCCGGCGTCGGCCATCGCGTCCCGCACGGCCTGCTCGACGAGCTCGGCGTGGGCCACGGTGCCGATCAGCGCGCCCGGGATCGGCCGGCTGCGCCCGACGCCGAGGGCCAGGCCGGTGGGCTGGGTGGCCGGGGGGCCGGCCAGTTCGAGGTCGGCCATGAGGTAGCCGAACGGTGTCATCGCCCCCTCGCAGCCGGTCGAGTGCAGGAAGACGGTCCGGTCCAGCAGGGCGGTCCCGCCGTGCCGGGTCACCACCTCGCGGGCCCGGTAGGCGGCGTACTCGCGGGAGAAGTCGTCGATCTGCGCGCTGCCCTCGGTCTTGACCACGAGGGCCAGCCGGCGGATGGTGGCCGCCTCGTGGCGGTGCAGCGCGGCGGTGAGGCCGTCGACGTCGCCGGGTCCGGCGGTGTCGAATGCGTCGATCACTACGGTCATGGTGTGTCCTTCGGTGGCGGGACGGGTCGGCGGTCGGCCCACGGGTAGGCCTGCTCGTACTGCGCGGCGAGGCGCAGCAGCAGCCGGTCGGCGCCGAACGCGGCGATGAGCTGGAACCCGATCGGCAGCCCGGCCGGCGAATGGGGGCCGGGCAGGCTGATCGCCGGTACGCCGGTCGCGTTGGCGATGCCGGTGAACACCCGCTGGTGCGGCGGGGCGAGCTGGTCGGCGGGCCAGGGCATCGCGCCGGCGACCGGGGTCAGCAGCAGGTCGGTGGTGCGGAAGCAGTCGGCGAGCTCGAGGTGCAGCCCGCGGAAGGCGGTGAGCGCGGCCACGTAGTCGACGGCGCTCAGCGACTCGCCGTGGGCGACCATCGGCGGGTAGATGTCGGCGACGACGTCGCGCCAGCCGTCGTGGCCGCGCAGCAGCCACGCCAGCCCGGCGGTGCCGACGGTGGGCCAGTGGGCGTCGAAGGTCGCCACGTCGTGCGGGGCCGGGCCGGCGTCGACCTGGTGCCCGAGGGCGCGCAGCCGGTCGGCCACGACGTCGACCGAGGCGGTGATCTCCGGGTCCACCGGGTGCTCGCCGAACTGCGGCACGTACCGGATCCGCAGCGGCCGGTCCGGCCCGGCGGCGGCGGGCGTCAGGTGCGAGGCGCGGTCGCGCGGATCCGGTCCGGCGATCGCGTCCAGCAGCGCCTCGACGTCGGCCACGCTGCGCGCGAGGGGCGCCGCCACCTCGAAGTCGTGCAGGACGACGGGCAGCCCGTCCACCCGTGGCACCCGGCCGACCGAGGGCTTGAGGCCGACCAGCCCGCAGTAGCCGGCCGGCCAGCGGATCGACCCTCCGCCGTCGGTGCCCAGCGCGACCGGTCCCACGCCGGACGCGACCGCGGCCGCGCCGCCGCCGGTGGACGCGCCGGTCGTCAGCGCCGGATCCCACGGGTTGCGGGTGGTGCCGTGCAGTCGCGTGCTGACGTTGCCGCGGCCGAGGGTGAACTCCGAGACGTTGGTCTTGCCGAGCACGACCCAGCCGCGTTCGCGCAGCCGGGCCACGCACAGCTCGTCGCGCGGCGCGACCCGGCCCTCGAACACCCGACTGCCCCACTCGCACGGCATGCCCGCGACCGGGATGTTGTCCTTGACCGTCAGCGGCACCCCGTCGTAGGGGCTCAGCGGCTCGCCGCGGCGCCACCGCAGGGTGCTCTGTTCGGCCTGCGCGCGGGCGGCGTCGAACGCACGGTGGGCGAAGACGTTGAGGCGCTCGTCGACGCGGGCCGCGTGCTCGATGACGGACCCGACCACCTCGGCCGGTGTCGTCGACCCCTCGGCGTAGGCCGACGCGAGTGCTCGCGCCGACCTACGCCACAGTTCGGTGGAGGTCACGTCGTGGGCCGCAACGCCCAGTAGAGGATCACTGGTTCGGGGGTGAAGGCCAGGCCGGTCACCCCGGTGGCGCTGACCATGGTCCGGCCGGTGAGCACCAGCGGCAGGAAGCCGGCGTCCTGCGCGGCGAGCTGCTGGATCCGTTGGTATGCCTGGATCCGCTCGTCGCTCGGGGGCGCCATCGCGTGCCGCGCCTGCAGCGTGTCGACCTCGGCGATGCCGGTACGGGCGAAGTTGACCACGCCGCCGGTGACGCTCCACAGCTTGACCGGGGTCTTCGCGTCCTCGACGTACGTCGACAGGCTGAACAGCACCATGCCGTCGTCGGGCGCGCCGGGCGACTTGCTGGTCGCGCGGCCGATGATGAGCTTGAACATGGCCGCCGACGTCTGCGGCTCCAGCGTCACCTCGATGCCCAGCGGCTTGAGGGCCTCCTTGATCAGCTGGGCTTCGGTGGCGAAGGTGGGGTCCTCGCTGGGGTACCGCAGCTTCGTGCCGATCTTCGGGTTGCCCGCCTGTGCCATCAGGGCGGTGGCCGCGGCCTTGTCCCCGTAGGACTTCCAGGCCGGGTCGTAGCCCGGGGCGGCCGCCGCCACGTAGGAGTCGGCGCGGGTGGCCTGTCCGAACCAGACGTTCTTGATGATGCTGTCGTAGGGCAGGGCGTGCGCCACCGCCTGCCGGACGCGCTGGTCGGCGAACGGCCCGGTGTCGGAGGCCAGCTGCAGGTAGACGTAGCTGGACGTGGCCGCGTGCGCGACCCGGAACGCGTCGGACTTCAGCGAGCTGGTGTCGCGGGGGCTGAGTCCGTACAGCGCCACGTTGACGCTCTTGCCCTTGAGCAGCGTCGCCACGTTGCCGTCGCTCACCACCCGCAGCGTCACCGTCTCGAACGCCGCCTTGTTGATCTCGTTGCCGGGCACGGCGGCCAGGTTGATGGTCTGGCCGACCTGGCGGCTCTTCACGAAGTACGGGCCGCTGCCGGCGGTGTTGTTCTTCAGCCACTCCTTGGCGATCGGGTCGTCCGCGGTGGCGTGGCCGCGGGCCACCTCCGAGTCCACGATCCCGTACCAGCAGGTGCGCAGCGTGGCCAGGTTGACGTCGCTGGCCTTGACGGGCGCGCCGGCGCTGTCGGTGTAGCGGATCGCGACGTGCGCGTCGTCCGGCGCGGTGATCTGCTCCGGCTTGAACACGCCGCTGTTGTTGAGCTCGACGGCGCCGTTGAGCTTGAGCGCGCGCTGCAGCGACCAGACCACGTCCTTGGCCGTCAGCGGGTTGCCGCTCGGGTAGAACTTCAGGCCCGGGCGCAGCGTGAAGGTGATCGTGTCGGCGGCGAACGTCCACGACGCGGCCACCGCGGGCGTCGAGGTGAGACCGTGTGACACGGCGTGGTCGCCGTCGGCGTCGAGCTGGTAGCCGACCAGGTTCTGGTAGACGTTCATGGCCAGCTCTTTGTCCTGGTCGGTCCGGGTGTCACCGGGGTCCATCGTGGACACGTCGCTGGGCCAGGCGGCCACCAGGCCGGTCGGCGCGGAGCTCGGCGTGTCCGTCTTGCCGGAGCACGCGGTCAGCAGGGGGACGAGCACGAGCGCGTACGCCAGGCGCCGGCGTAAGCGGGAACGGGTCATGGCAGCGGTCCTCATCTCAGTTTCGTCATCGCGGTTGTCGGTGGGTCACCGGGCACGCGGCGAAGTGGTCGGGCCGGAACTCGGCCAGGGAGGGTTGCCTGGTGGTGCAGCTCGCCTCGGCGAGCGGGCAGCGCGACGCGAGCACGCAGCCCGGGTTGCGGTCGAAGGGGCTCGGAATCTCGCCGGTGAGGCGGATGGTGCGGTGGTGCCCGCCGTGCGCCGCAACGGGCGCAGCGTCGATGAGGGCCTGCGTGTACGGGTGCGCCGGATGCCGGAGCACCTCCGCGACCGGGCCGGTCTCGATCACCCGGCCGAGGTACATCACGGCCACGGTGTGCGCGATCCGGCGCACGGTGTGCAGGTCGTGCGAGATGAGCAGGTAGGCGAGGTCGTTCTCGCGCTGCAGCCGGGCCAGCAGGTCGAGCACCACACCGCGGGTGGAGGCGTCCAGCGACGCGGTCGGCTCGTCGAGGATGACGACCTTCGGCTCGACGGCCAGGGCCCGGGCGATGCCGACGCGCTGGCGCTGGCCGCCGGAGAGCGCGGCCGGCCGCCGTTCGAGGATCGCCTCGTCCAGCTCCACCGCCGCGAGGAGCTCCCGGATGCGGCGGGCCCGGTCGGCGGGGGAGCGGCGCAGGTGCAGCCGCATCGGCTCGTCCAGGATCTCGCGGACGCGCTGGCGCGGGTCCAGCGAGGAGCGCGGGTCCTGGAACACCATCTGGATGTCCTTGTAGATGTCGCGCCGGCGGCGGAACGCCGACAGCGGGCGGCCGTCGACCAGGACGGTGCCGGCGGTCGGCTCGACCAGCCGCAGGATGGACCGGGCCAGGGTCGACTTGCCCGAGCCGCTCTCGCCGACCACGGCCGACGTCCGGCCGGCGTGCAGCTCCAGGTCGACCCCGTCGACGGCGCGCAGGGTGCGCCGGGACCCTCGGCTGCGCACGGTGAACTCGGTGCGCAGCCCGGTGACGCTCAGCAGTGGCTTCCCCGGCTCGGTCATGCCGTCCCCTCCGGTTCCGTGTCCTGGTTGGCCGTGTCCTGGTTGGCCGTGCCCTGGTTGGCCGTGCCCTGGTCGACCGTGTCGCGGTTGGCCGCGAGCAGGGTTCGCGCGTAGTCGGTGGCCGGGTCGGAGAAGAACGTGGCCGCGTCGGCCTGCTCGACCACCCGGCCGCGCCGCATCACCACCACCCGGTCGCAGGCCTCGCCGACGAGGCCGAGGTCGTGGGTGACCAGGCAGGTGGTGAGGCCGGCCTCCTGGGTCAGCGCCACGATGAGCTCCATGACGTCGGCCTGCGTGGTGACGTCCAGGCCGGTGGTCGGCTCGTCGAGCAGCAGCAGCCGCGGCTCGCACAGCAGGGCCATGACGATCATCACGCGCTGCGCCATGCCGCCGGAGAACTCGTGCGGATACTGGGCCATCCGGCGGCGGGGCTCGGGGATCGCGACCCGGGCCAGGGTCTGCTCCACCAGCGCGGCCGCGTCCCGGCGGGAGAGCCCGCGGTGCAGCCGGGCCACGTCGCACAGCTGCCGCCCGACGGTGAGCACCGGGTTGAGCGACGAGCGGGCGTCCTGGAAGACCATCGCGATCTGCGATCCGCGCAGGGCACGGTAGCCGGCCTCGTCCAGACCCATCAGCTCCCGGCCGTCGAAGCGGATCGAGCCTCCGGTGACCAGGCCGGGCGGCTGCAGGCCGAGGATGGACAGGGCGGTCAGCGACTTGCCGCTGCCGGTCTCGCCGACGACGGCGGTGATGCCGCCCGCCGGCAGGTCGAACGACACGTCGTGCAGGACAGGGGTGTCGCCCGCGCGTGTGCGGAACACCCCGGAGAGCCCGCGCACCTCGAGCAGCGCCGCGCTCATCGCTCGTCCCGATCGACGATGCCGTCGCCCACCAGGTAGAAGGCGGTCGACAGGAGCAGGATGCCGAGGCCGGGGAAGAGCGAGATCCAGTACTCGTCGGGGAAGTCGCGGCCGCCGGCGATCATCGAGCCCCATTCCGGGCTGCCGGGCTCGATGCCGACGCCGATGAAGCCGAGGCTGGACACGACGATCGCGACCCAGGCGGCGTTGACGGCGGCGTAGGACACCAGCGGGGTGAGGCTGTTGGGGACGAGATGCCGGGCGAGCACGCCGGCGCCGCTGTTGCCGGCGAGGATCGCGGCGTCGGCGAACTCCCAGCCGCGCCGGGCCTTCACCTCGGCGCGGATCAGCCGCAGGTAGCCGGGCAGGCCCACGAAGGCCACCACGACGATGACGTTGACCAGCCCGTTGCCCAGGGCCGCGACCAGGAGCATGGCCAGCAGGAGGGCCGGGAACGACTGCAGGACCTCGGTGACGCGCATGATGAGCCAGTCGGTCCAGCCGCCCCAGTATCCGGCGACGGCGCCGAGCACGCCGCCGATGGCGAAGGCGAGGGCCACCGCGACCACGGTCAGCCAGACGTCGGTCGCGGTCGCGGCCAGGGTCATCGAGAACACGTCGGCGCCGGCCTGGTCGGTGCCGAACCAGTGCCGGGCACCGGGTGCCAGGAACGGGTCCCCGACGCCGGGGGTGTTCGGGTCGTACGGCGTCCACAGCCGGCCGACGAGCGCGGCGACGAGCAGCAGCAGCATCAGCGCCGCACCCAGCCGGGCGGACATCGGATGGTGCCGCCACCAGCGGCCCGGTGCGGCGCTCATGAGCGCGTCCTCGGATCGGCGGCGGCGTAGGCGAGGTCGACCAGCGCGTAGAGCACGACGTAGACGACCGCGGCGTAGAGCACGAAACCCTGCAGGGCCGGGAAGTCGGACTGCTGCACGGCGACCAGGGCGTACTGCCCGATGCCCGGCCAGCCGAAGACGCCCTCGACCAGCACGGCACCGGTGAACGCGAACGCGACGCCGTTGGCGATCATGGTGATCACCGGCAGGAGCGCGTTGCGCAGGGCGTGCGCGGTCAGCACCCGGCGGTGGGGGAACCCGTAGGCGGTGGCGGTGCGCACGTAGTCGCTGCGCAGTGCCTCCACCATGCCCGAGCGGGCCACCCGCGTGATCGGTGCGAAGATCCCGCAGGCCAGCACGGCCACCGGCAGCACCAGCTGGGCCGCCGCGAGGCCGGCCGTCTGCGTGTCGCCGGCCAGCAGCGCGTCGAGCACGTAGGAGCCGGTCATGGTCGGCGGCGGGTCGACGCCGGCGGGGAGCCGCCCGATCGGGCCGGGCAGGATCCCGAGGCTGACGAAGAACAGCGAGAGCAGCATCAGGCCGAGCCAGAACGGCGGCATGGCCAGGGCGGCCACGGTGACGACGCGGATGGCGTGGTCGGCGAGCCGGCCCCGGCGCAGCGCGGCGACGATGCCCAGGCCGGTGCCGAGCGCGACGCCGATGATCAGGGCCGGCACGGCCAGCTCCAGCGTGGCCGGGAACCGGTCGAGCAGGTCGTCGCTGACGGGCTGGTTGGTGCCGAACGAGGTGCCCAGGTCGCCGCGGGCGAGGTGGCCGAGGTAGATGCCGTACTGGCTGACGATCGAGCCGTCCAACCCGAGCTCGGTGCGGACCGCGTCGCGGACCTCGGTGCCGGCCCCGGGCGGGACGAGCAGGCCGATCGGGTCGGGTGCGACGACCCGCACGACGAGGAAGGTGAAGGTGACCACGCCCCAGATCACGAGCAGGGCACCGCCGAGCTTCCGGCCGGCGAGCAGCGCCACCGCCGCCAGTCGCGCGGCGGCGGGTTCGGCAGTGGGTCGGGCAGTGACTGTGCCTACCAAGCCGGACCTCCTCAAACTCTGTTTCCGTGTGGCGGAAACTGCATTTCCACCATCGATCGGGCAAGTATTGGAACGTCCCGCGCAGCTGTCAAGAGGAGGCATTGACAAGCCAGTACAGTGGCTTCAATACTTCGGACCTCGCGGAAACAACGATTTCGTGTGGCGGAAACATGTGCGACACGAGGGATGGGGAACGGCTGATGGGCAAGACTGGCGAGGAGAAGCCGATGCACGTCGTCGTGCGTGCGCTTGCCGTGCTCAATCACCTCTCGAGCTACCGGCAGGGGCTGACGCTGCAGCAGCTGCACCAGCAGCTGGAGATCCCGGTCGGAAGCATGCACCGGCTGCTGGGCACCCTGGAGCACGAAGGCTTCGTCAGCCGGTCGCCGACCACGAAGCGGTACGTGCTCGGCGCCAACGCGGTCAAGCTCGGCCACAGCGACGACTACGAGCCGTTCCTGATCCAGCCGCCGGCGGCACTGCTGGAGGCGGAGCGGCTGCTCGGTGAGACCGTCGTCCTCACCCAGCTCATCGACGGGCGGGTGGTGGCCGTCTCCATCGCCGGCACGAAACGGCCGCTGCGCCTGTTCGTCCGCCTGGGCCAGGAGGTCCCGCTGCACGCCGCGGCCTCGGCCCGGGCGATCCTTGCCTACCAGGACCCGGCCCTCGCCGAGGCGCTGCTCTCGTCGTTTCCGCGCCCGTCGTTCACGGCCGGCACGGTGCGCGAGCTGAACCGGATCATCGACCACCTGGCACTGATCCGCGAGCGCGGGTTCGACGTCTGCGACAACGAGCTCGACGAAGGCGTGTGGGCCGTGTCCGCGCCGGTCCACAGTGGACCGGCCGGCCGGGTCAGCACCGCGGTGACCGTCTGCGCCGCGTGGTCGCGGGTGGCCGATCCGGCCGAGCGCGCGGCCGCGGCCCGGGTGGTGCTCGACACCGCGCAGCGGATCTCCCGGGAACAGGGCTACGACAAGCCGTTCGCGGCCGACCCGGGCGTGGCCGAGCTGACCGACCTGTTCGCCGGCGACGCCGCGGCGCACGGCCTGCCCGCCGGCCGTGCGCCGCGGGTGTCCGGGGTCCGGGCCGAGTCGTGAGCCCGTTCACCCTGGCCGCGCTGGACCGGTCCCCGGGCGAGCTCGCCGCCGAGCTGGCGGCCGACCTCTGGGCGACGAGCACCGGCGCCGCGGACGCGGCGGCCCGGTGGCTGTCCCGACCGGCGCTGCTGCGCCGGCTGGCGGAAGGGCTGGCCGGGCACGTCCCCGCGACCGCCGACCGGATCGCGGCCGGCGGGCCGGGCGCCGCGGCGCTCGGCGCGGCCGTGTCCCTGTGGACCGGGCTGCCCTTCGTCGCGTTCCCCGAAGGTTCGGACGTGCCGGATCGCGACTGGTGTACGCCGGAGCTCGGGGAGCTCGACCGGGGTGACCGGGTGGTGGTCGTCGCACTGAACGGGGCGACCGCTCGGGATCTGGTGCCACGGTTGCGCGCGGACGGGGCGGTGATCGCCGCGGTTGCCGTCGTCGTCGCCGAGGAGCCAGGTGTCGCAGGTGTCGCCGTCGTCGCCGAGGAGCCCGGTGCCATGGCGCTCGTGCGTCGCGGCCCGCACGGCTTTGTCCCAGCCTGACAGCTCGCACGTGACAGGAGGAGTCTCATGCCCATGACCAACCGGGCCGATCCGTCCAATGTGGAACTCGCCGGCGCGGCACTGGCGGAGGTCGCCGCGCAGCACCGTCCGACTTCGGTGGTGAGCTGGTCGGCCACGCTCGACGTGCTGCTCGCCCATGTGGTGGCCCGGGAGCTCGGGATCCCCCGCCTGGAGGCGGACCTCGATCTGGGCCGGCTGCTGCTGGACGGCCACGACCCGTCCGACGGGCTGAGCGCCGAGCGGGTCGTCCTCGTCGCCGACGCGATCACCGCCGACCGACCGATCGAGCCGCTCATCGCCGCGGTGGCGGGCGGCGGTGGGCAGGTCGTCGCGGTCTGCTCGGCCCGCGACGGCGTCAGGACGGCGGACCACACGCCATGACACCGCCGACCGCCCTCGACGCGGCCGCACTGGACACTGTGGACAGTGACCGGATCGCGGCGCACCTGGACCGGTTCGCGCGGCTGACCGAGGCCGGCGAGGGCTGCACCCGGCTCGCGTACACCCCCCTCGAACGGGAGGCGCACGCCGTCTTCGCCGCCCACATGAGCGGCCTGGGCCTGCTCGTGCACACGGATCCGGCCGGAAACACGATCGCCGAACTGCCCGGCGACGCCGCCGCCCTCGGCACGGGTTCGCATCTGGACACCGTCCCGCACGGCGGCGGGCTCGACGGGATCGCCGGAGTGGCCGCGGCGATGGAGATCGCTGAGGTGGTGACCCGCCGGGCTTCGGCGCGCCGGCGGACGTGGCGCTTCGTCGCCTTCGCCGCCGAGGAGGGCGCCCGGTTCGGTCAGGCGTGCAACGGCAGCCGGATGGTCGCCGGTCTCACCGGCCGGGCCGACCTGGACCGGCTCGCCGACCGCGACGGCCGCACCATGGCCGAGGCGATGACCGCCGTCGGGTTGACCCCCGACCGCGCCGACGAGGCCCGCTGGGCACCCGAGGACTGGCACGCGTTCGTGGAGCTGCACATCGAGCAGGGCGAGGTCCTGCAGTCGCGCGGCGCCGACATCGGCGTGGTCGACCTGATCTCCGGCAGCACCCGGCTGCGGGTCGCCGTGCACGGCCGGGCCACCCACTCCGGCGGGACGCCGATGCACCTGCGCCACGACGCGCTCGTGGTCGCCGCGGAGTGCGTGACGCTGGGCGACCGGCTGGCACGCGACGCACGGCACCACGGCACCCGGGTCACCGTCGGGCGGCTCGAGGTCGAGCCCGGCTCGATCACCACGATCCCCGGCGCGGTCGACTTCTCCGTCGACGTCCGCGACGTGGACACCGTCCGGCAGCGCGACGTGGCCCGGCGGCTGGCCGCCGAGTTCGACCGGATCGCCCGGTCCCACGGCACGAGCGTGCGGGTCGACGTCCTGGCCGACACCTCTCCGGTGCTGCTGTCCGCCGCGCTCGCCGGACGTGTCCGCGACTCGTGCGCCGCGCTCGGCCTGTCCTACCGGGTGCTGCCCAGCGGCGCCAGCCACGACGCCCAGCAGGTCAACCGGATCACCCCGGCCGCGCTCGTCTTCGTGCCCAGCCGCGACGGCGTGAGTCACGCGCCGCAGGAGTACACCACGCCGGCCCAGATCGCCGCCGGCACGAAGGTCGTGCTGCGGACGTTGCTCC
>NZ_BONQ01000186.1 GCF_016862795.1 Dactylosporangium siamense
CGTGAGCTGCGCCTGGCCGGTGTCGTCGTCGCGGGCCGCCCGGGCCTCGTCGATGTGTACGTCCGCGGCGCCCGGATCGAGGCCGTCACGCCCGTCGCCGGGTCGCCCGGCCCGGACACCGACGTGGTCCTGCCCGGCCTGGTCGACCTGCACACCCACCTGCGGCAGCCGGGCAACGAGGAGGCCGAGACCATCGACTCGGGCACCCGGGCGGCGGCGGCCGGCGGCTTCACCGACGTCTTCGCGATGGCCAACACGTCGCCGGTCACCGACACCGCCGACCGCGTCGAGCAGGTGCGCGAGTGGGCCCGGACCGCCGCCGCCCGGGTCCACCCGGTCGCCGCCGCGACGATCGGCCTCGCCGGCCACGACCTGGTGGACGTGGACCGCCTCGCCGACGCCGGCGTCACCGTGTTCTCCGACGACGGCCGCTGCGTCGACGACGCCGCCCTCGTCCTGGCCCTGCTGCGCGCGTCCGCGCGCCACGGCACCGTCTTCGCCCAGCACGCACAGAGCGCGTCGATCGTCCGCGACGGTGTGGTGAACGCCCGCGTGGCCGCCGCCCTCGGTGTGCCCGGCTGGCCGCCCGAGGGTGAGCTGGCCGTCATCGGCCGCGACCTCGCGCTGGCCGCCGCGACCGGCGGCCACCTGCACGTGTGCCACGTCTCCACCGCCGGCGCCGTGGACCTCGTCCGCGCGGCCCGGCGCGCCGGCCTTCCGGTGACCGCCGAGGTCACCCCCCACCACCTCGTGCTGACCGACGCGGACGCGGTGCGGCACGGCCCCGCGCTGAAGGTGAACCCGCCGCTGCGCGCCGCCCACGACGTCCACGCGGTCCGCGCCGCGCTGCTCGACGGCACCATCGACATCGTCGCCACCGACCACGCGCCGCACCCCGCCCGCACCAAGACCGGCTCGTGGCAGGACGCCGCGTTCGGCCTCACCGCCCTGGAGACCGCTCTCGCCGTCACCGCCGAGGTCTGCACGTCCGGCACCACCGTCGACTGGGCGACGGTCGCCCGCGTGCTGTCGACCCGCCCGGCCGAGATCGGCCGCGTCGACGGCCAGGCCGGCCGCCCGATCGTGGCCGGCGGCCCCGCCACCTTCTGCGTCGTGCGCCGCGCCCCGTGGCGCGTCGACCCGGCCGACGGGTTCAGCCGGTCGTCGAACACCCCCTTCCCGGCCCGGCAGTTCCAGCACCGGGTGGTCCTCACCGTCCTGGACGGTCGAACCACCCACGACTCCCGGGACCGGTGAACCTGGACTGTTCCGGAGGATGATGCGTTGATGCTCCTGAGGATCGCATCATCAGTAACGGGCAGGACCGTGACGCTGCGGCTGGAGCCGTTGGCCTACGAGTTCCCGATCGCCCCGGGGGATTTCTACACCGTAGAACTTCCGGCCACTGCCTCCGAAATATCGGGTGTCGTCCTGTACGAGCGCGACAGCATCGTGGTGGGGGATGGCGTCACCAGGATCTGGAACTCAAGAGGAGAGGAGCTCCACCTCGACTGACGTCAGGTGGCTGGTACGGGTGGCGCGAATGCTGACAGCAGCGTTGCTGTGATCAGGTTCGGTGCCCGCTCGACGGTGAGCCGGCCGGCGTTGATCTCGTCGGCCGCCCCGTGGATCACGCTGTAGAAGACGGTCACCAGCCAGGACGTCGGCAGGTCCGTCCGGAACGTCCTGTTGCGCCGGCCGCGCCTGATCAGGCTCTCGACCCGCTCCAGCGCCCTGTCGTGGTGCTCACGGATCTGGCCCTGCGGCAGCTCCAGCTGCGCGGCGAAGAGCAGCAGCCGGGACTGTTGGACGATCCGCCATGAAGACCTGACGAGCCGGGCCAGCGCCTGCGGCTCGTCGCCGGTGAGGTCGACATCGGCCAGGGCCCGATCGGCTTCGGCCATCACCCGGGTGAAGACCGCGTCCAGGAGCTCGGTCCGGGAACCGAAGTGGCTGTACAGCGTCACCCGCCCGACCCCGGCGGCGCGGGCCACCTCCTGCATGCTCGCGGTCGGGTCCGTGGACAGGAGCTCCTGAGCGGCCTCGAGGATCGCGCTCACATTTCGCTGCGCGTCGGCGCGGCGCCCACGCGAGCCGCCCGCCTGGTCCTTGCCGTCCGCGGCCTTCGTCCCTGCCACCGGGTCCTCCATGTCGTCGCTGCCGTCCAGCATGCCGCATCCGACCGTGCGCCGGTGATCGGTCAGCACCTGAGAAGTCGAACACACATGTTCAGTTTAACGATCGGCAGGGACTACCGTAAGCCGTACAGCAGTGTACGACTTATGAGAGGCAGTCATGGAACTTCAACAGCCGGACACCGTTCACCGCAGCAGCTGGGCCGTTCTGGTGCTGCTGTGCCTGGCGCAGTTCATGGTCATCCTCGACGTCACGGTGGTGAACGTGGCGTTGCCGCAGATGTCGAGCGACCTCGACCTGACCCGCACGGCGGCCACCTGGGTCGTGACCGCGTACACCCTCTGCTTCGGTGGCCTGCTCATCCTCGGCGGCCGCCTCGCCGACATGCTGGGGCGCCGACGCGTCTTCCTGGCCGGCTTGACGGCGTTCACGGCGGCGTCGCTGCTGGCGGGTCTCGCCGGCGACACCGGGATCATCCTCGGAGCACGGGCGGCGCAGGGGGCCGGTGCGGCGCTGCTTTCGCCGGCCGCGCTGTCGATCGTCAGCACCATGTTCCACGGACCCCGCCGGCACAAGGCCCTCGCGGTGTGGGGTGCCGTCGGCGGCGCCGGAGCCGCCGCAGGCGTCCTCATCGGCGGACTGCTGGTGTCCGGCCCTGGCTGGAGCTGGGTGTTCTTCGTCAACGTGCCGATCGGTGCGGCGGTCGCCGTCGCGGTGTCCGTCGTGGTCCCGCGGTCGCCGCGCTACCCGGGCCGGGTGGACGTCCCGGGAGCACTGCTGCTGACGGCCACAGCCGGTCTGCTCATCTACGGTCTGGTCCAGGCCGGGAACACCGGCTGGACCGCGACCGCTACCTGGCTGCCGATCGCCGGTGCCACGGTGGCAGGCGCGGCAGCCACCGCGCTCCAGCGGTCGGTCCGCGCACCGTTGCTGCCCACCGCGCTGCTGCGGCGCTGGCCGGTCGTCGCGGGCAACGCCGTCATGCTGGTCGCGTCAGGGCTGCTCATCGCCGGGTTCTTCCTCACCTCGACGGTCGCCCAGCACGTGTTCGGCTATTCCGCGCTGCGGACAGGCCTGCTCTTCCTGCCGGTCACGGTGGCAACGGTCGGGTCGGCCCACCTGACCGCGCACGGCCTGCGCCGCTTCGGTGCCCGCCCGGTGGCGTTCGTCGCCTTCGCCGTCGCGTCGGCCGGCTTCGGCCTGCTGACCCGGGTATCGATCCACGACGACCCGGTGACCGCCGTCCTGCCCGGATTCGTCCTCGCCGCCGCCGGGCTCGGCGCCGGCTTCGTCACCGCGTCCACCTCGGTGATGACCCGCGTGGAAGGGCACGAGGCGGGCAGTGCGTCCGGCGTGCTGAACACCGGCCACGAGCTCGGTGCCGCGCTCGGCGTGGCGATCGCGTCCTCGATCGCCGCCTCCGACCTGACATCGGGCCCGGCGTCAGCGGTCTCCACGGCCGGCTTCACCGACGCCTACGCCGTCGCCGCGGTCGTCGCCGCGGCCGCCGCGCTGCTCCTGGCGGCCGCACTGCCAGGCGGGCGCCCTCCAGTCACCGACGCTCCCATGTTCGTGCACTGACCACAGGGCCACGGTCAGGCGGACCGTGGCGGCAGCACCCAGTGGCCGCCGGTCAGCCGGCCGAGCAGCCGCCGGCGGTCCGGATCCGCCGTTCCGTCAGGGGGAACGTCCCGCCGGCCACGATGTGCTCGAGGCCGCCGGCGCCGCGTCAGAGGCGGCCGCGGGCGGACCTGGTGCGCCGGGTGGTCTCGGCCGGGTCGGCGTCGAAGAGGGCCCGCCAGGCGATGGCCTGCCGGGGTGTCGGGCCGCCGGCGAGGGTGGCCGCGTGCAGGTCCAGGCGGTCCATCAGCGGACGCAGCCGCTGCCACTGCTCGAACGTCAGCTCCAGGTACCGCACGGCCGGCAGGTCGGCCAGGACGGCGAGGTCGGCGACGCCGGCGCGGGCGAGGGACAGCCCGTGCAGGTGCGCGACGGTGCGCAGCGGGGTCAGGTCGCCCGGGGTGGCACCCTCCAGCAGGGCCAGTGATCGCAGCGTCGGGTGGCCGGCCAGCGGCGCCAGGTCCGATGCCGCGTTCACCATGAGGTGCTCCAGCGGCAGCGCCGCCAGCGGCGTGAGGTCCGCCGGGGCGGTCATCGCCAGCAGCCGCAGCCGGTGCAGCCCGGCGAGCTCCGCGGTGTTCACGGTGCCGTAGTACAGGCGCAGTTCCTGCACGTCGGGCAGTTGCCGCAGCGGTTCGAGGTCGATGGCGCCGCCGCGCTGCTCCAGGCGCAGGTCGGGCCGCGGGTGGGTGCGGCGGGGCGGGCCGGCCAGCAGCGCGGTGACCGAGTCGGCGACGTAGCCGGGCCGGGTGCTCCAGTCGACGCCGACGTTGATGACCTGGCCCGGCCGGCCGTGCCGGGCCGGGGCGAGGTCGACGGCGAGGAAGTTGCCGCCGGCGTCGTCGGCGATCGGGATCCAGCCGGGGTGGCCGCTGGCCCGGCGGACCGTGCCGGCCGGGTCGGCGTCGAGGACGACCCGGTCCCACGCGTCCGGCCAGGTGGCTTCGGCCGGGGCCGAGGTGATCTCGTGCATGCCGGTGACCTCGGCGAGCGGGTACCGGTGCCAGCCGTCGACGGTGCCGCCGCCGTCGGCGAGCGCGAACAACGCCCGCAGGTCCGGCGGCAGCCGGTGGCCCAGCTTCGCCTCCGCGGCCGCGATCTCATCCTCGGTCGCGCCCGGAGGAAGGTCGCCGCCGGCCTGCTCCAGCAGCAGCGCGACCGCACGGTCGGGATCGCCGGCGCACGTGGGATCCAGCACGACGGGCTCGGGGTCGAGCGTCTCCGGCGGCCGGCCGGCGCGCAGCCGCACGGTCCAGGAGCGCCCGACGCTCGACTCGCGCAGCCCGAAGCGGGCCACCGCGTCGAACTCGCCGTCGGCGTCGACCGTCAGGTGCACCAGGACCTGCCGGAACGAGGTGCCCTCGACGAGCCGGGAGAACAGCTCCAGCATCGGCGCGCCGACCGCCGCGTGACCCATCGCGGGGTTGTACAGGCCGGTGCCGTCCTCAGCGAGGTACCGCACACCCTCGCCGCCGTGACCACGGGCGACCAGATCGACCGACAGCGTCGCCGTGCGCCAGCCGGCCGGCCCGTGCTCGGACACGAGACGGGCGGCGTCGCGCAGGGCGTCCGAGGCGGCACCGCCGGGCGTAGTGTCTTTCCCCGAAGCAGTCATGACCGGCACCGTATCGCCCCCGATCGACCGGTTGCACACTGCGGGCGCGATGGGTGCGGCGACAGCGGTCGTCACCCGCCGGGCGTCCGTGACCGCGCCCGCGAGGAGCATGATGCCGACGGGTCGTGCAGGCCCATGAGGACATCTGGGTGTGTGCGGTGCCGAAGTTGAACAGCGTCGGCGAGCCCGGCAGGTCGGCGACCCACCGCGCGACCGCCTTCACGATCTTGCTGACGTCGACCAGCTCCAGGTAGGGCAGGTCCGGGCGGTCAGGACTGTTCGTGCAGCTTTCGGAGCTCGGCGGAAGCGCTGGCGTCCTCCTGGCCTCGGCCGCGCGTGACGACGGCCGAGGTTTCCGGCCGCGCCGACCGGAACCTCGGCAACCGAAAGACTCCGGTATCCGTCTGTTCCGTAGCATCGTGGAGCCCTGACGGGACCGGACCGAATTGGAGTGCCTCCGTGCCGTTGCGCCGCATCGCCGTACTCGGGTTGACCATCCTGGCCCTGACGCTCGGCGGCAGCCGCGGCAACAGCGGTCCGCCCGCGCCTCCTGCGGCCACGCCGGTCGCGGCGGCACCGGTGGTCGCCGAGCACCAGGAGCCGACGGTCAAACCGAGCGTGCCGAGCCCCGTGGCCTCGCCGTCCGCGTCGTCGCCGGTCGTCGCGACCGGCGACGGTCCGGCTGGAACGGTGCGCAAGACCGGGTCGGACGCGGTCGCGCTGACCTTCGACGACGGCCCGTGGGACGACACCCCTGCCGTGCTGGACCTGCTGGCCCAGCACCACGTCAAGGCCACCTTCTGCATGGTCGGCCGGCAGGTCGCTGCGCGCGCCGAGATGGTCCGGCGGATGGTCGCCGAGGGGCACACCCTGTGCAACCACTCGTGGAGCCACGACGAGAAGCTGCGCACCCGTACGCCCGATCAGATCAGATCCGACATGCAACGCACCAACGACGCGATCCGGGCGGCCGCACCCGGCGCGGTGATCGGCTACTTCCGCGCCCCCGGCGGCAACTGGTCGCCCGACATCGTGAGCATCGCGGCCGGCCTGGGCATGACGTCGATCTCGTGGACCGTCGACCCGCGGGACTGGAGCGGCCCGGGGGTCCAGTCCATCGTCCACACCGTGCTGACGAAGACTGGTCCCGGCGGGATCGTGCTCCTGCATGACGGCGCGGGGCCACAGACGGTCACCGCGCTGCGAACGATCCTGCCCGACCTGGCCGGCCGGTTCACCCTGATCGCCCTCCCGGCGCCGACCAGCGTGCCCCGAACCTTGCGGTAGGGGACCGCCGGGTGCTGTTGCATTCCGCGTCGTTCGTCGATGAGGCACACGTCAAGGCCGATGGTGTCTGGCGATACGTGCACCGGGCCGATGACCGTGTTGAAGGTACCCGCCGAAGTGGTCACCGACGCGGCACCGGAACATGCAGACCGGCGGCGCGGCTGGACACGCCGTCCAGCCGCTCGCCGGCATCCATCGGGAGACATGAGTGTCGACCCCGATTCCCGTCGAGCTCGCTCCGTGTGTCGTCCTGCCTCGCGCCCCGAGAACCTGCCCCAGTTCGCCGGATCTCGCCGGCGAACTGAGCCCCCGTTACCTGCGGCTTCGGTGCGCGTCGCAAGTCATGCCGGGTACGGCGTGGAGTTTGCTCGCACGTGCCATCGTGACCAGTGCCGTCATCGTTTCGTCCTCGATCGGTCTCCTCGCGATCGGACTGCTGCTCGTACACTCGCCAGGAGCTTGACGAGGGTGGGAGGCGGCATGGAGTTCGGTATCCTGGGGCCGCTCGAGGTACGGCATGGCGACGGTCACGTCACGATCGGCGGGACGAAGCAGCGGCGTGTCGTCGCGACTCTGGCGCTCAACGCCGGCCGGGTAGTCACGTTGAGTCAACTCGTGGACGCCGTGTGGGATGGTGAGCCTCCGGTTACGGCCCGTAAACAGGTCCAGAATGCGGTGTCCGCGTTACGGCGTACACCTGTGGGCGCGGCGCTGGCGGCGGTCGGCCCCGGGTACGTGTTACGGGTCCCGGTCGAACAGGTGGACGCCGGGAGATTCGAACGATGCCTGGCCGAGGCGCATGCGGCCCGGGCCCGCCACGATCTGCTGCGCGCAGCCGAGACGTTGCGGGCAGGGTTGGCGATCTGGCGCGGGCCCGCCCTCGCGGGTGTCGGGGGCAGGACCGCATTGACTGCCGCGGGACAGCTCGAGGAACGGCGCTTGTCGGCAGTCATCGCCTGGGCCGAGATCTCTCTGGAGCTGGGATCGCATGGTGTCGTCGCCGACGAGCTGAGCGCGGAACTCGATCGATATCCGTTGTGTGAGCCGCTCGCCGGCCTGCTGATGCTGGCGCTGTACCGTGCCGGAAGGGCCGCCGAGTCGCTGGTGTGCTACCAGCGGATTCGCCACACGATCGCGGAGGACCTGGGCGTGGACCCGGGTCCTGAGCTGCAGAGCCAGTATCATCGGATCCTCGCCGCTGATCCAGCGCTGCATCACCGGTCTGAGGCGCTCCAGCGCAACTACCTGCCCCGGGACATCGGGCATTTCACCGGCCGCCTCGCCGAACTGGACCGGCTGATGTCCATTGCGGACAGTGGCGGCGTGACGGTGATCCAGGCCATCGACGGGATGTCGGGGGTCGGCAAGACGACCATCGCGGTGCACGCGGCACACCGGTTCGCGGGGCGCTTCGCTGATGGCCAACTGTTCATAGACCTGCATGGGCACACCGCCGGCCGCGATCCGTTGACGGCTGAGGAGGCCCTCGATGTGCTGCTGCGCGCCGTCGGGGTTCCCGACGCTCGCATCCCGAAGAGCCTGGATGAGAGGGCCGCTGTGTGGCGGGGAGAGCTCGCCGGACGGCGTGTCCTGCTCGTCCTCGACAATGCGTTGAATTCCGCCCAGGTCAGGCCACTGTTGCCGGGTTCAGCCAGCTGCGCCGTCATGATTACCAGCAGGCGCCGACTGACCGGGCTGAACAGTGCGGAAGTGTTGTCGCTGGACACGCTGCCCCCGGACGATGCCGTTGCCCTGTTCCGGGCGGTCGCCGGGCCGGACCGCTGCGAGGCCGAGCCAACCACGGTCGTCGAAGTGGTCAAGCTCTGCGGCCATTTACCACTCGCGATATCCATTGCCGCGGCCCGCTTGCGTACCCGTCCACAATGGACAGTTTCGGATCTGGTCGAGCGGCTTGCCGATGACCATCGCAGGACGAGGTTGCTGCAGTCGGACGACAGGGGTGTCACCGCCGCCTTTTCCCTGTCATATCAGCACCTTGTCGATGCTGAGCAGCGCATGTTCCGCCTGCTCGGCGTGCACCCGGGCGCAGACATCGACGTCTTCGCCGCGGCGGCGCTGGCCGGCCTGACCGTGGACGAGGCCGAGAACCTGCTCGACGCCCTGTGCGACATGCATCTGCTGATACCGCACCTCCCTGGCCGGTACCGCCTGCATGACCTGGTGCGCGACTTCGCCCGGGCCAGCGTCGAAGCCGAGGAGCCCGCAGCGCAACGATCGGCCGCACTCGACCGGCTGCTGGACTACTACCTGCATGTCACGCAGATCGCCACCGAACTGGACGCACCCGGACGGCCCCGCCTCGGCGCAGGCCCTCGATATCGGCCAACTGCCGTCCCTCGACTCACGAAGACCTCAGAGATTCGGTCGTGGGTCAATGCCGAACAAGCCAATCTCCTCGCCATCGCCCGGCTCGCGGCGCAGCGTGGGGCCGGCGACGTCGGCTGGCAACTCCCGCGCAATGTGGGGTCACTCCTGTACGAGAGCGGCTATCTGTCGGCGAGCCTCGACGTGTTCAAGATTGCGCTGGCCGCATGCGGACCCGAGACCCCGCCCGTGGTGAAGTCCGCCTGCCTGCTGGACGTCTCCTTGATGCACAAGGTGCTGGGCCAATACCGGCTTGCCCTGGACTTCCTCAACCAGGGCACAGCCAATGCCACTCACTCGGGCGATCGCGACGGCATCGCGCGATCACTGATTCACAAGGCCGACCTGAGCCACCTGATCGGCTCGTTCACCGATGCCGTCACATACGGCACCCGCAGCTTCGAAGTCTACCGTGACCAGGCCGACCTGTGGCGTGCAGCGGTAGCCCTGACGGTGATCATGGATGCCCTGAGCCGGCTGGGACGTCACCGTGAGGCGATCGACACCGCGGATCGGGCGGCGCTTCCTCTCGACGGATTCGCGAACCTGCGGCAGGCCAGCGCTGTGCTGAGCCGACGGGGCACCGCCCACAGCGGACTGGGCGAGCACGACAGCGCGATCCGGCTGCTGCACCAGAGCGTGGACCTCGCCCGACAGGGTGAGGACCGGCGCTTTGAAGCTGACTATCTGCACCGGCTCGCGGAGGCGACCCGAAGATCCGGGCAGCCTCATGAGGCGCTGAACCACGCGCGTGAGGCACTCGCCATCCTCCACGACATCCCCGACCCGGTGGATCTGGCCGAGACACACAACGTCCTGGGCGCGATCCACAGCGACATCCATGACTACGAGGTTTCGCTGGCCCACTACCGTCAAACGCTTGAGATCACGGCAACCGTTGAGTACCGCGTGGCGAAGGCACATGCTCACAGCGGAGTCAGCGGGTGCCTGACCGCGCTGGGGCATCCCGGCGCACAGATCCACCAGCAACAAGCTCTGGCGATCTACGCCGAACTCGGCGTCCCAGAAGCCGATCCGCTGCCCGATGAAGCGACGTGAGTGCCCCAGATCTCAGGTCTCAGCGGTCGCCATCTCCGTGACCACCAGCTCGTGGACGGCCGATAGCATTGCCGGGTGGAACGTGGCGAACTGTGGTGGGCCGAGTTCGACGAGAAGCGGCCGGTGGTGCTGCTGTCGGGCGGTGCCGGTCCGCAGTTCCAGATCATGCGGATCGTCGCCCCGGCCACGCCGGCCGAGAAGCGCGGGTTCGTGGTCATCTCCGGTGATCAGGCGCTCGACGCCGACAACCGGCGCCGGATCGTCGAGGAGGCCGGCCCGGCCCGGGCGGTCGGCATCGAGGTCTTCTTCGGCACCGCGGAGGGGCTGGCCGAGGACGGCGTCGTGCGGGTGGCGCTGCCACAGGACGGGACGATCTTCTGCACGTGGGGAGCGAGCGTCACCGAGGAGGCTTTGATCGAGCGGATCGGGGTCTGCTCCCCGGAGAAGCTGCACGAGCTGGACGTAGCCATGAAACTGGCCGGGGCGTAGACGTTCGCGCCTACGGGCCGCCGGCCGCCGGTATCGCGCCCGCCAGGGACGGCCGGTCGCCGAGTCCCCCCGTGATGTGGACACGGCGGTGGGCCGCCCTGGAATGGGGCGGCCCACCGCGATGTTGGTGCTGTGCTGGTCAGGGCCTCGCGGACAGGGCGTTCCCGGAGGAGGCCGCCGCGGGACCGACGTCACGTGGTCGCTGCCGCCGCGCTCAGAGCCCGGCCGGCGCGTTCGGAGCGGGGTTGTACTCGATGACGAACGCCGCGCTCCACGGGTAGAACAGCATCCACTGCATCATGTCGGTCTCGTTGACGGCGCGCAGGCCGAACGTCATCTGGCTGCCGAGGGCACCGTTTGCCGCGGCCTGCAACTGTGACCGCAGCGCCGGCATGCTGTCACTCGACCAGGACATCGCCATGTCCAGCTGGTTGCAACCGACCTGGCCGGCGTTGCCGAACCGCATGCCGATCGGCGTGTTCCACGTCGCGTCCGAGGAGGAGTTGTTCCAGGTCACCGGTGCGGCACTGGACACATTGGCGGTGCCGTACAGCAGCACCCCCGTCGGGCGGCAGGTGGC
>NZ_BONQ01000187.1 GCF_016862795.1 Dactylosporangium siamense
CGTGGTCGCTGTTTCCACCGGGCTGGGGTGGATCTTCCCGGTGATCGAAGTCGCTTCATGGCTGGCTGGGTGGTCGGGCGGTCAGCACACGATTTTGGTCGCCGGTCATTGGCCCAAGGTTCGTGGGCGGTGGCAGTTGCGGCAACGCTGGCGGCGTGCGCCACGTGATCGAAGGATCGCGGCGGTCGTGTGGGCGGCCAGCGCGCGGCATCGATCATGGCGGAGGGCGGCCCAGGGCGACGCCAGGGCCGGCGCGCTGTACTTCGATCGAAGTTGGTTGGGTCGTGAGCGGGTGGTGCGGTCCTTTGATCGGTGCAGCGCATGATCGAAGCGGTGCCAGCTGGGTCGGCGTTTCGGGGCGCCGGATGGGTGATCTTCGGTGGGATCACACATTATCTATGTGTGTGATCGTTCCTTATCTATGTGGGTGCTTGGGTCAGGCGGGGCGGGGGGTCAGGGGGGTCAGGCGGCCCGGCAGGGATGAGCGCTGGTGGGGGACGCGGGGGGCGGCGGGGGAGCGCAGCAGGGCGGCCCGGAACGCGCCCGGCGCCTGGCCGGTCTCGCGGCCGAAGAAGCGCCCGAAGTTCGTCGGCTCGTCGAAGCCGAGCCGGCGGCCGACCTCGGCGACCGGTAGGTCGCTGGTGGCGAGGAGGCGCTTGGCCTCCAGGGCGATCCGCTCGTCGATGAGCTGTTTCGCGCTGCGGCCGGTCACCGCGAGGCTGGCCCTGGTGAGCGTGCGGACGGAGCAGCGCAGCGTCTCGGCGTAGTCCTCCACCCGGCGGTGGGTGAGGTCGCGTTCGATCTCGGTCCGCAGCAGTTCGATGAGGTTCGCGGCGGGGCCGGAGCGGGGCGGAGGTGCCAGGGCGACGATCCGCATGAGCAGGACCGCGACCTGGTGGGCGAGGAGGGTGCGGCTCAGGTGGCCGCCGTCGCTGCGGGCCCGGTCGACCGCGATCTGGGCGATCTCCGCGACGATCGCCTCCTCGTCCTCGCCGGCGGGTTGCCAGCAGGCCGGGGCGAACGGGTCCGCCACGAGCTGGACGGGCAGCGGCGGCAGGATCGACGGCGGGAAGGCCAGGACGGTCGCGTCGAAGCCCGCCTGGCCGCCGAACTGGTGGACCTGGCCCGGCCGCCCCCACAGCAGGGTGCCGGGGCGGCAGGCGTGGGTCACGAAGTCGAGCGTGTGGGTGCCCTGCCCGGTGCTGGCGAGGATGACGACGTGGTCGTGGGCCCGCTGCGGCGCCCGGTGGGCCGGCAGGTCGCTGAGCCGCGCCGCATCGACGGCCGCGGTCGGGGAAGGGCCGAGAAGCACCATGACCAGGCCGACTGTACCCAAACCCGGACCGGGCGGGAACCCTCAGGAAACGCTGATGCCCGCGACGGCCAGTTCCTCGAGGCGGACCCGCTCGAACGCGGCACCGATCTCGATGAGTTTGGCGTCGTCGACGGCGTCGCGCAGGGCGGGGAGCACGGTGGTCTCCTCCTCCTCGATGTGGTTGGCGACGGTGGCGATGAAGTCGTCCAGGCGGTCGGCGAACCCCTCGTCGTCGGGCCCCATCCGCTGCAGGTCGTGGAGCATCCGCTCGGCCTCGTGGTGCTCGTCGGCGCCGTGGTGTGCCTCGTCGGTGGATAGCGACGGGTACACCTGGAGTTCCTCGGCGTGGCTGTGCGCGGTGAGCCTTGCGGCGATCTCGTCGAGCAGCAGCTGCCGGTCGCCCGATCCGGCGCGCAGCCGCTCGAAGAGCTGCTCCATGACCCGGTGGTCATTCATGATCAGCGTGACGGCGTCGGATGCCATGACTCCCCCTGTCGTCGCGGTCACGTTCAGCGTGCACGCATACCCGGCGACAAGAGGTGCCAAACGGTCAAAACGCACCGCACGACGTGCGCGTGCGCGCCGGCCGTTCGATGATCGAGGCATGAGGTCGTGGCTGTATATCCCCGATATCCGAAATGTCGGAAAAAGCGAGGCGGACGCGCTCGTTGTCGACCTCGAACGCGCCGGCGACCCGGCCCGGGTGCGGTCGTGGATCGAGACCGTGGGCCGGCCGGCGGTCTGGGCGCGGATCACCAACGACGAGCCGGGCCGGCGCGCCGTGCGTGCCGTCGTCTCGCCCGCCCTGACCGGGATCTGCGTCGCCGCGGAGTCGGCCAACGAGCTGGCCGCCCTCGCCACCGTCCTCGCCGAGGCGGAGGAGGCGGTGGGCCTGCCGGTCGGCCGGATCGCGGTGATCCCGCGCCTGGAGTCCGCCGCCGCGGTGCTGCAGGCCGCCGAGATCGCCCGCGCCCCCAGGGTCGCCCGGCTCCAGCTCGCCGAGGGCCCGCTGATCCGCCGGCTCCGGGTCGAGCCGGGGCGGGACGAGCACGAGCTGCTGTGGGCCCGGTCGATGGTCGTGATCGGCGGCGCGGCCGCTTCGCTCGAGCCGCCGATTGCCGCGTCGTGCCCGGCCGGCACGGATTGTGAACCGTCCACCGAGGTGCTGCGACGGCTCGGCTTCCGTGGCCGGACCTGCCTTGACGAGGATCAGGTGCGGATCGCGAACAAGGTATTTGCAAACGCATCGGCATTGGCGTGAAATTGTGTGGTCAATGACAAGCATTAACCCTTTGTGCTGTCGACAATGCGTTGTGTAAGTATTTCGGTACCGTAAAAACCCGGAAACGTCGGCGTTGCGCCGGGCGTCCCCTGAGCGGCGAAATCCGGGCCCTTGGCAGCCGTTAGGGTCCGTATGGGTTCGTGTACACCGACCCAACGGATGAGGAAAAACGAGGCGTTCGGCGCTGCATCGCGGACGTCGGTATTGACACGGATCGGCCGAGCTGTGATTGTGCTCATCGTCATGCGCCTGCTTGTCAGGACTGACCCGTATTGTCAATCTCGGATGCCTGCGGGGACTCTTCGTGACCCAAAGCCAGAGCTCGTCGTCGCTGCCCGTCCCAAGGCAGGAGCGCGACCCTCGGCTGAGTCCCGATCGCCGCCCGACGCGACATGCCATCGCCGCCAGTGCCGCGCAGCAGCGCGACCCCGGCGGCCGGCGTGAGCGGCCGGGCCGGCGCATCATCGACCAGCTCCGGCTCATCGTTGCACTGCCGCTCGTCGCCGTCGTCGTGTTCGCCGGCATCGCCCTGGTGACCACCGTGCAGGACGTGAACCGCAGCCGGCAGCTGCAGGAGTACGCCGAGCTCGCCTCCGACGCGGGCGCCCTGGCCCACGCGTTGCAGCGCGAGCGGGCCGCGGCCGTCAACGTGCTGGTCAACCCGGCGCCGGCGCAGCTGGAGGCCTACTCGTCACAGGTGATGAGCACCGACGACAACGTCGACGCGTACCGCGACCGCCGCTCCGGCATCAGCGACGTGCCCGACGCCGTCCGCCGCGTCGACAGCAACCTCGACGCCCTGCCCAACCTGCGCGACCAGGTCCGCAAGGACGCCCGCGCGTCGGTGTCCGGTATCGCGTTCAGCTACCGCATCCTCATCGCCGACCTGCTGTCCTACCGGGAGTCGGTGGCCCGTTCCGGCGCCCCGACCGAGCTGGCCGACCAGATCCGTGCCGCGGCCGCGCTGTCCCGGGCGGCGGAGGCCCTCGGCCAGCAGCAGGCGGCCGTCCTGCGCGCCTACGCCGCCGGCGAGCTGACCCCCGCGCTCCAGCAGGAGATCACCGCGACGCGGACCAGCTTCGTCGAGGCCACGGTCCAGTTCAACGACCTCGCCCCGGTCGAGTGGCGCAGCTGGTTCGAGCAGGCCAGCACGGGTGAGCAGATCATCGCCGCCCAGCGGCTGCAGGACCAGGTCAACCGCGCCCGGCCCGGCGAGAAGTTCAACCTCGACACCAGCGGCTGGATCAACGCGATGTCCGGCTGGTCCGGCCTGCTGTTCGGGGTCCAGCAGAAGATCGACGACGCGGTCGTGGCCAAGGTCGGCGAACTGCGCGACGAGCAGGTGACCCAGGCCGGTGTCCAGATCGCCGGCGTCGCCCTCGTGCTGCTCATCGCCATCGTGCTGACCGGTGTCGTGGCCCGGCGGATCACCCGGCGCCTGCGCGCCCTGCACGACGCGGCCCGCGAGGTCGCCTACGACCAGCTGCCCGCGGTCGTCGCGGAGCTGCGGGCCGCCGCGCCCGGCACGGTCGACCCGGACGAGGTCGCGGACCGGGCCTCGGCGAAGCTCGTCGTCGGCGGCGCGGACGAGGTCGCCGACGTGGCCCAGGCGTTCCGGGCGGTCCACCGCGAGGCGGTCCGCATCGCCGGTGAGCAGGCCGTCATGCGCTCCAACGTCGCGGAGATCTTCGTCCACCTGTCCCGCCGCGAGCAGCGACTGGTCGACGCCGTGCTGGCCCAGGTCGACCGGGTCGAGCGCGACGAGACGGACCCGGACCGGCTGCAGGAGCTGTACCAGCTGGACCACCTCGCGACCCGGATGGCCCGGATCAACCTGAGCCTGCTCGTGCTGGGCGGCTCCGGCGCCGCCCGCGTCCGCCGCGAGGACGCCCCGATGGGCAAGGTCCTGCAGGCCGCGATCTCGCAGATCGAGCACTACACCCGGGTCCGCTTCGGCAGCGTCGACGACGACGTCGCGGTCGTGGCCGAGGCGGTCGACGAGATCGTGCACCTGCTCGCCGAGCTGCTGGACAACGCGACCGGTTACTCGCCGCCGGAGTCCGAGGTGTGGGTCACCGGCCGGGCCCTCGGTGACCGGATCATCCTGCAGATCGTCGACGAGGGCGTGGGTCTGGCGCCGTCGCGGCGCGAGCAGCTCAACCAGCTGCTCGCCCAGCCGCCCGCGATCGACATCGCCGCCGTGCGGGCCATGGGTCTGACCGTGGTCGGGCACATCGCGGCCCGGTACCAGATCCAGGTGCAGCTGCGGCCCGGCCAGCACGGCGGTACCCTCGCCGAGGTCGTCATCCCCAAGGACGTGTTCCGGCCGATCATGGCCGCGGAGCGCCAGCCGCAACTCGCGCCGTCCATCGTCGCGGGCCCGCCCGCCGGCTACAGCACGACTGCCGGCAACGGCAATGGCAACGGCGGCAACGGGGGTGCGCCGGCCCGCCCGGTCGCCGCGGAGCTGTTCACGCCCGCGCCGCGCACCGCACCGCCGAGCCTGTTCGACGTGCCGACCCAGGAGTACCGGGTCGCGTCGCCGAGCCCGACGGCCGAGTACACCCAGGACTATTCGCAGGACTACTCGCACGGTCAGGCGCAGACGCAGAGCTTCGCGGCCGTGCAGGACTACGCGCCGCCCCGCGACTACCGCACCGCCACGCCGATGCCACCGGGGCCGGGCGCCTGGCCGCCCCTGCCGGAGCCGGACGTGCCGTCGATCCTCGCCGACGCCGACGACTCGATCGAGCTGCCGATCTTCCAGTCGGTCAACGGCTGGTTCAAGACCACCGAGGTGCCGGTCGAGGTCGCCGTCCCGAGTGCGTACACCGTCGCCGCCGTCCCCGTCGCGGAGGAGCCCCCCAACTGGGAGTCCAGCGCCGATGAAGGCTGGCGCGCCGCTCAGCAGGCGGCCACGCCCGATGTCAGCTCGATGACCGCGTCGGGCCTGCCCGTCCGCGCACCGCAGCGGCATCTGGTCCCGGGCGCCGCCGTGCCGTCGCAGGTGGACCGTTCCACCACGCCGCGCCGCGACCCCAGCAAGGTCGCCGCGGCGATGTCCGCCTACGCCCGCGGTGTGGCCGGCCGACGGCCGGCCGGCGGCTCCTGAAGTACCAAGAACAGCAAGAGAGGACCATTTCTGTGACCGACCCGAGTAATCTCGGTTGGCTGCTGGACAACTTTGCGAGCCGCACCCCGGATGTCAGCCATGCGCTGGCGATCTCCACCGACGGGCTGGTCCTGGCCCATACCCGGGCACTGCCGCGCGACCGTGCCGACCAGCTGGCCGCCACCGGCAGCGGCCTGGTCGCGCTGCTCGCCGGCGCGGCGCGGTTCTTCGAGGCCGGCAACGTGGTCTCCAACGTGACCCAGCTCGACGGCGGCTTCATGTTCTGCATGGCGTTCAGCGACGGCGCGTCGCTGCTGGTGCTCGCCTCACCGCACGCCGACGTGGGCAAGGTGTCCTACGAGATGACCGAGCTGGCCAACCGGATCGGTGACGCGCTGTCCCCGACCGTGCGTGGGGCGCCGGCATGACGGCACCGGGACGCGGACGGCCCACCGCCGTCAAGATCATCATTGCCGGCGGGTTCGGGGCCGGCAAGACCACCCTCGTCGGGGCCATCTCGGAGATCCCGCCGGTGACGACCGAGGCCGTGATGACCGCGGCCAGCCTCGGGCACGACGACGCCACCCTCGTGCCGGACAAGGGCAGCACCACCGTCGCCATGGACTTCGGCCGGATCACGCTGTACCAGGACCTCGTGCTCTACCTGTTCGGCACGCCCGGGCAGAAGCGGTTCTGGTTCATGTGGGACGAGCTGTGCCGTGGCGCGATCGGCGCCGTGGTCATCGCCGACACGCGCCGGCTGGCGGACTGCTTCGGCGCGATCGACTTCTTCGACAACCGGCGGCTGCCGTACGTCATCGCGGTCAACCACTTCGAAGGCGCGGCCAAGTATCACCTCGAGGACGTCCGCGAGGCCCTGGCGGTCAGCCGGGGAGTCCCGATGATCAACGCCGATGTCCGGTCGCGCGCGTCCGCCAAGGAGATCCTGGTCGCCGTGACCGAACACGCGCTCGCACAGCGCACCGGCGGGCGTCGCTGAACCCTGCGCGAAACCCCCATTGAACCGTTTCACCAACCGCGAACGTACAGACACATAGGGGAGAACCATGCAACGACGATCGCTGGTCAGTGCGGCACTTGCCGCCGGGCTGCTGTTCGCAGCCGCCGGCTGCGCCGATTCCGACCCGAAGAGCACCAGCGGCGCCGCCGCGTCCACCCTGAAGATCGGCTTCCTCGGCTCGCTCACCGGCACCTACCAGGCGGTCGGCACCGATCTGAAGAGCGGCTTCGAGCTGTACCTGGCGACGCACGACAACAAGCTCGGCGGCCACCCGATCGACCTGAAGATCGCCGATGAGGGCGACGGCGCCCCGACCGCGGTGCCCGCGGCGACGAAGCTCATCAAGGACGACAAGGTCGTCGCGCTGACCGGCATCGTCGGCGGTGGCTCGGTCGCGGCCGTCGCGCCGCTGCTCGCCGAGGCGAAGATCCCGCTGATCGGCTCCAACGGCCGGCCGGAGCTCAAGGACCTCAGCGGCGTGTGGACGACCAGCTTCATGTCCACCGACACGGGCCAGTCCATCGCGCAGTACATCAAGGACAAGGTCAACGGCCCGGTCTACGCGATCGGCCCGGACTACCAGGGCGGTTACGACCAGGTCGGCGGCTTCACCACCGAGTTCCTGAAGCTCGGCGGCACGCTCGTCAACGGCAAGGCAACGTTCACGCCGTTCCCGACGACGACGAACTTCCTGCCGTTCTTCTCGCAGATCAAGGCGAGCAACGCCAAGGCCGTGTACACGTTCTACGCCGGCAAGGCCGCGATCGACTTCGTGAAGCAGTACGCCCAGTCCGACGCCAAGGACATCCCGCTGTACTCCGCGGGCTTCCTCACCGAGGGCTCGGTGCTGCAGGCCCAGGGTGACGCCGCGAAGAACATCCTGAACGTCTGCAACTACTCGCCCGACCTCGACAACGAGGAGAACCGCAAGTTCGTCGCCGCCTGGAAGCAGAAGCACCCGGACGCGACGCCGACCACGTACGCGATGGCGTCCTACGACGCGGCCGCGGTCCTGGACCGCGCGATCGCGGCGGCCGGCGAGAACCCGACCCCCGAGTCGATCAACGCGGCCGTCGGCAAGCTCGGCCAGATCCCCTCGCCGCGCGGCAACTGGCAGTTCGGTCCGAAGACCCACTCGCCGATCCAGAAGTGGTACCTGCGGCAGGTCCGCAACGACGGCCGGGCCCTCGCCAACGTCATGGTGCAGGACCTCGCGACGGTCGGTGCCTGACCGAGTTGGACGCGTACCTGATCCCGGCGGTCGACGGCGTGGGCTACGGCCTGCTGCTGTTCGTCGTCGCCGCCGGGCTCACCCTCGCCTTCGGCGTCGGTGACGTGCTCAACCTCGCCCACGGCACGCTGTTCGCCTTCGGCGCCTACGCGGCGGCGAAGGTCAGCGACGGCACGTGGCTCTCGCTCGCGCTCGCGGTGCTGGTCGGCACCGCGGCCGCGGCGGCGGGCGGCGCGGTGCTGTCGGCGCTGCTGGTGCCGCTCGCCGGGCGGGGTCACCTGGCCCAGGCGCTGCTGACGTTCGGCGTGGCGCTCGTCGTCGGCGACCTGCTCGTCGGGCTGTTCGGCCCCGACGAGCTGCCGGTCAAGGTCCCGGCGCTCCTGGACCGGCCGGTCGACATCGCCGGCCACTCCTACCCCGGCTACCGCCTGGCCTTCATCGGCGTCGCGGCGCTGATCGCGGTCGTGCTGTACGTCGTCGTCGCCCGGACCCGGGTCGGCAGCCTCGTGCGGGCCACCGTCGACGACCGCGACATGGTCGCCACGCTGGGCGTCAACCCGTTCATGGTGCGCACCGGGGTCCTCGCGGCCGGCGGCGCGCTCGCCGGGCTCGCCGGCGCGCTCGGCGCCCCGATCATCGGGCCCGGGCCGCGCACCGCGGACCTCGTGCTCATGCTGTCGCTGGTCGTGGTGGTGCTGGGCGGGCTCGGCTCGATCGGCGGCGCGTTCGTCGCCGCGATCGCGGTCGGCGAGATCCAGACCATCGGGGTCACCTCCGAGGTGACCCAGGACTTCGCCCCGTTCCTGCTGTTCGGCGCGATGGCCGTCGTGCTGTCCGCCCGGGCCCGTGGCCTGCTGACGTCCCGCCGGAGCGCGGCATGAGCATCCTGAGACGGCTGACGCCGCTGGGTTTCCCGGCGCTGATCGTGGTGCTCCTGCCGATGGCGTGGGTACTGGACGACTACGCCACGAAGACCCTCACCAGCATCCTCGTCCTCGGGCTGCTCGCCGCCAGCGTCGCGCTGCTCACCGGCGTCGCGGGCCTGCCGACGCTCGGGCAGACCGCGCCGTATCTCGTCGGGGCCTACACCGCCGCGACCCTGGTCCGTCACGACGTCTCGATCGGCGTCGTGCAGCTGCTCGCGGCGGCCGCGGCGGGGGCGCTGTTCTCCCTGGTCACCGCGCCGCTCGTGGTCTACGCCCGCGGCGTCGTGGTGCTCATGATCACCCTCGCGCTCGGCGAGCTGACCATGACCGTCGCGGGGCGGTGGAAGTCGGTGACCCACGGCACCGACGGTCTGCTCGCCTTCGCCGCGCCGGCGCCGCTGCCGGGTCTGGTCACGCTGGACACCGACCGGGCCACCTACCTCTACGTCCTCACCGTCGTCGCGGTGCTGGTCGGCGTCATGCTGCTGGTGCTGCGCTCACCGGCCGGCGCGCTGCTGCGCGCCGCGCGGGACGGCGAGGCCCGGATGCGGGCCAGCGGGCATCCCGTCGCCGGATACCTCACCGTCGCCTACGTGGCCGCCGGTGGCCTCGCCGGGGCGGCCGGCTCGCTGCTGGTCACCGTCGAGCGATACGTCTCGCCCGGCGCCGGCGGCTTCGACATCTCCGCGCTCGTCCTGCTCGCGGTCGTGATCGGCGGCGCCACCTCGCTCGTCGGCGCGCTGCTCGGCGCCGGCCTCGTCGTCGCGACCCGCGACTGGATCGCGAGTCGCGACTGGTTCGGCGGGTCCATGGCCGGGCACGCGCCGCTGGTGCTCGGCGGTCTGTTCATCCTCTGCGTCTACCTCCTGCCCCGTGGCCTGCTAGGAAAGCGGACGGCACATGAGTGACCTGCTTGCCGTCGACGGACTCGGCCGGCGGTACGGTGACCTCGCCGCGCTGGACGGGGTCGACCTGCGGGTGGCGCCCGGCGACCGGCTCGGGCTGATCGGCCCCAACGGCGCCGGCAAGTCCACGCTGCTCAACCTCATCGCCGGGTCGTTGCGGCCGACGGCGGGCCGGATCCGCTTCGACGGCCGCGACGTCACCCGGCTCGCCCCGGCCCGCCGGGCGCGGCTCGGCATCGGCCGCACCCACCAGCACCCGGCGGTCTGGGCGAGCCTGCCCGCCCTGGACAACGTGCTCGTCGCCGCCCGCCTGCCGTGGGGACGGTTCCGCGCCGGTCGCCGCGCCAAGCCCCGTGAGCACGCCCGGGAGCTGCTGGCCGGGGTCGGGCTGACCGGGGTGGAGCAGACCCTGGCGGGTGCGCTGTCGCACGGCCAGCGCCGCCAGCTGGAGCTGGCGATGGCCCTGGCCGGGGAGCCGCGCCTGCTGCTGCTCGACGAGCCCGCCGCGGGCCTCGCCCCGCCGGAGGTCGAGGTCCTCGCGTCGCTGCTGGCGTCGCTGCCGCTCACCGTCGCGATCCTGCTGGTCGAGCACCACCTCGACCTGGTCTACGGCTTCGCCGACCGGATCACCGTCCTGCACTCGGGGCGCCACGTGCACACCGGCACCGTCCCGGAGACCCGCTCCTCGCCCGAGGTCGCGGCAGCCTACGCGGGGGTCGCGCCATGACGCTCACCATCGACGGCGTGCACGCCGGCTACGGCGGCGGCACCGTCCTGCACGGCGTCGACCTGGTCGTGCCCGAGGGTGCGGCCCTGGCGGTGCTCGGCATGAACGGCGCCGGCAAGACCACCCTGGTGCACACCATCGCCGGCCTGGTGAAGGCCCGTTCGGGCAGCATCCGGCTGGGCGACGCGGAGCTGGCCACTGAGCTGGCCGGGCGGCCGGCGCACCGGATCGCCAGGGCCGGTGTCGCGCTGGTGCCGCAGGGCCGCCGGGTGTTCGCCAGCCTGACCGTCGCCGAGCACCTCGCGCTGTCGCGGCGCAAGGGCGACTGGACCGTGCCGCGGATCCTGGAGCTGCTGCCGCGGCTCGGGGAGCGGCTCACCCACAAGGGCAACCAGCTCTCCGGCGGCGAGGCCCAGATGCTCGCGATCGCCCGGGCGCTGCTGACCCAGCCGCGGCTGCTGCTGCTCGACGAGCCGTGCGAAGGGCTCGCCGTCGACCTGGCGGCCAGGGTCCGGGGGGTCGTGGCGGAGCTGACCCGCACCGGGCTGACCGTGCTGCTGGTCGAACAGCAGCCCGAACACGCCCGCGCGGTCACCGACCGGCTCGTCCACCTGGCCAACGGCGTCCTGAGCGCCAACGACGTCCTGAGCGCCACCGCGGACGACGGCGCTACTGCGGACGACGGAGCCACTGCTGCCGTGCTGCCGCAGGGTCAACCCCAGTAACAACCGTAAACGCCTCACGTGCACCCGCCACCCTGCCGAACAGGCGGGTATGGCAGGACTCAGGGGACGCCCCGCACCGTGGCAGATCTGGATCGGGTGCGGGGCGCTCATGATCGCCGTGTACTACATGTTCCCGCTCGGGGGGATCCAGCGCGGCTTTCTCTACCCGGCCCTGTCGGCGTCGTGCACGCTCATGGTCGTCGCCGGGATCCGGCGCAACCACCCCGTCCGGCCGTCGGTCTGGTACTGCGTCGCGGCCGGGCTCGGCATGTGGTCGACCGGCGACTTCGTCTTCGCCTACCTGTACTACGTCCGCGGCGAGGAGGCGTTCCCGTCCTACGCCGACGCCTTCTACCTCGCCGCGATCCCCGTCCTCGCGACGGGCGTGTTCATCCTGATCAAGGGGCGGGTCTCCGGCCGGGACCGCGCCGGGCTGCAGGACGCGCTCATCATCTCCACCGGCCTGGCGCTGCTGACCTGGACGTTCATGATGCGCCCGATCGCCGAGGACCACTCGATCAGCGTGCTGGCCAGGCTGGTGTCGCTCGGCGCGCCGGCCGGGGACCTGCTGCTCATCTCGATGCTGCTGCGCCTGCTGGCCAGCCCCGGCGGCCGCAGCGCGAGCTACCGGTTCCTGATCGGCGGGTTCGCCTTCACGCTCGGCACCGACGTGCTCTACAGCGTCGTCAACACCATCGCCGTCTACGAGGGCGGCGCCATGGACGCCGGCTGGATGGCCTCCTACGTCATGTTCGGCGCCGCCGCGCTGCACCCGTCGATGCGGTCGCTGTCGGAGGTCGCGCCGGACCGCGCGGAACGCTTCCACAAACAGCGCATCGGCGTGCTCGCCACCACGTCGCTGCTGGCCCCGGCGATGCTCGTCTACGACGGGCTCACCGACCCGGCCCACGTCGACTGGAAGGCCATCAGCGCCGGCTCGGTCGTGCTGTTCCTGCTGGTCGTGGCCAGGATGTCCGGTCTGGTGGCGCAGGTGCGCGACCAGGCCGCCCAGCTCGACGCCCTCGCGCACAACGACGGCCTGACCGGCGTGCCCAACCGCCGGTCCTGGGACCTGGAGCTGCACCGGGAGACCACGAAGGCGCGCCGTAGCGGCGCGGAGGTCTGCGTGGCGCTGCTGGACCTCGACCACTTCAAGCGGTTCAACGACACCCACGGCCATCAGGCCGGCGACCGGCTGCTCAAGGAGGCCTCGGCCGCGTGGCGGTCGCTGCTGCGCCCGGGCGACGTCCTGGCCCGCTACGGCGGCGAGGAGTTCGGGGTGATCCTGGTCGGCGCGTCCCCGCCGGAGGCGATGCACGTCCTGGACCGGCTGCGCGCGGTCACCCCGCAGGGGCAGACGTTCTCCGCCGGCCTGGTCCGGTGGGACGGGGTCGAGGCGGCGGACGAGGTCGTCGGGCGCGCCGACGAGGCGCTCTACCACGCCAAACACAACGGCCGGAACCGTGTTCACCTGGCCGACCCGATCCGGACGACCAGGGACACCAAGATTCTCGCGTGAACTTCGTTTCGGCGTTGTTGCAAGCTCTTGGCAACAACGCCCGATCGGCAATAGGCTCCATGGCATGCCTGCGGTAGCCATGCACATCTCCAACGGGATCATCGACAACCAGGTCGCGTTGCTGTTCGCCGCCATCGCCCTGGCGGGGCTCGGCCTGTGCTTCGTCCAGGGGCGCCGCGAGCTCGACGACCGGCTCGTGCCGATGGCCGGCCTGGTCGCGGCGTTCATCTTCGCCGTGCAGATGCTCAACTTCCAGGTCCTGCCCGGGGTCAGCGGCCACCTGCTGGGCGGCACCCTCGCCGCCATCCTCGTTGGGCCCTACCTGGGCGCGATCTGCGTGTCGATCGTCCTCGTCGTCCAGGCGCTGATCTTCAGCGACGGCGGCGTCACCGCACTCGGGCTGAACGTCACCAACATGGCGCTGCTCGGCACCGCCGCCGGCTACCTGCTCGTCGCGACCCTGCTGCGGGTCCTGCCCCGGCGCGCCTGGACGCTGACGGTGGCCGCCGTCATCGCCTCCGTCGTGTCGGTGACCGTCGCCTCGCAGGGCTTCGTCCTGCAGTACTACCTGGGCGGCGCCGTCGACGTCGGCCGCTCCCTCGGCGCGATCGCCGCCGCGATGGCCGGCACGCACCTGCTGATCGGCCTCGGCGAGGGCGTCATCACCGCGCTCACCGTCACCTACGTGGCGAAGGTCCGGCCCGACCTCGTCTACGCGGTGCGCAACCTCAAGCGTCCGGTCGTCAGCGAGGCGGTGACGGTATGAAGAAGTCGACCTGGTTCATCCTCAGCGGGCTGATCGCCGCGCTGCTGCTCGCCGGCGTGGTCAGCAACTTCGCCTCCAGTCATCCCGACGGCCTCGACTCGGTCGCCCGCGAGGGCTGCACCTTCGACGCCGACGACAACATCACCGGCGGCACCTGCATGGCGCAGAGCGAGGCCGAGAACCAGACCAAGGACAGCCCCCTGGCCGGATACGGGCTGCGCGGCGTCGGCAACGACGTCCTGTCCACCGGCCTGTCCGGGGTGATCGGGGTGGTCGCCACGTTCGCGATCGGCGGCGGCGTCTTCTGGCTGCTGCGCGCCGGCACCAGGGACCGCACGAAGCAGAACGCCTGACATGGGCGCCGGCCACAGCCACGCGCTGTTCGTGCACCGCGACTCGCCGGTGCACGCGCTCGCGCCCGAGGTGAAGATCACCGCCAGCGTCCTGTTCACCGTCGCGGTCGTCGCGACGCCGCGCGAGGCGTTGTGGGCGTTCGGCGGCTACCTCGTGGTCATCGTCGCGGTGGCGTTCACCGCCCGCATCGGGCTGGGCTGGCTCGCGCTGCGGTCCCTGATCGAGCTGCCGTTCATCCTGTTCGCGTTCGCGCTGCCCTTCCTCGGCCACGGCGAGCGGGTGCACTGGCTCGGGCTGAGCCTGTCGGTCGACGGGCTCTACGGCGCGTGGAACATCGTCGCCAAGGGCACCCTCGGCGTGCTGTCCTCGCTGCTGCTCGCCGGCACGACCACCCCCCGTGACCTGCTGCTCGGCCTGGACCGGCTGCGCTGCCCGACGATGATCACACAGATCGCCACGTTCATGCTGCGATACCTCGACGTGCTGGCCGCCGAGGGCCGCCGGATGCGGATCGCGCAGCGCTCACGCGGCTACGACCCCCGCTTCCTGTGGCAGATCAAGGGCTTCGCCAGCGGCATCGGCGCCCTGTTCCTGCGCGCCTTCGAACGCGGCGAACGCGTCTACCTGGCGATGGTCTCGCGGGGCTACGAGGGACGGATCCCCCTGTCGCTGGCCGGTGCCGGCGCGACCGCCCGGCAGTGGGCCGCCGCCGCGCCGGTGCCCGTCGTGGCCGGCGCGATCGCGACGGTAGCGTTACTCGGGTGACGCCATCCCTGCGGGTGACCGGCCTGCACTTCGCCTACCCGGACGGGCACGTGGCGCTGCGCGGCGTCGACCTCACCGTGCCGCAGGGGGAGCGGGTCGCCCTGCTCGGGCCCAACGGCGCCGGCAAGACCACGTTCGTGCTGCACCTCAACGGCATCAACACGGCCACCGGCGGCGGTGTCGAGGTCGGCGGTCTCGCCGTCGACCCCCGCGACCGGACCGGGTTGAAGGAGGTCCGCCGCCGCGTCGGGATCGTCTTCCAGGACCCCGACGACCAGCTGTTCATGCCGACCGTCGCGGAGGACGTCGCGTTCGGCCCGGCGAACCTGGGCCTGCGCGGGGCCGAGCTGGCCGAGCGGGTCGACGAGGCCCTCGCCGCGGTCGGGATGGGTGCCGTCCGGGACCGGGCCCCGCACCACCTGTCCTTCGGTCAGCGCCGCCGCGTCGCCGTCGCCACCGTGCTCGCCATGCGGCCCGAGATCCTGGTGCTGGACGAACCGTCCTCCAACCTGGACCCCGCCTCCCGGCGGGAGCTCGCCGGGATCCTGCGGTCGCTGCCGGTCACGCTGCTGATGGTGACCCACGACCTGCCCTACGCGCTGGAGCTGTGCCCGCGGGCCGTCATCCTCGACGAGGGCCGGATCGTCGCCGACGGCCCCACCCGCGAGCTCCTGGCCGACGCTGACCTGCTCGAACGGCACAGGCTGGAGCTGCCGTTCGGGTATACCGTGACGGCATGACCGAGTCCGCGCGCTGGACCCGCGTGGATGACGGGCGGTTCCAGGTGGACCTGCTCACCGCCGACTACCAGCGGCACGCGTTCACCCGGCACAGCCACTCCACCTTCGCGATCGGCGTGGTCCTCTGCGGCGAGGAGCAGTTCCACTACCGGGGCGAGCTGCACCGCGCCGGCGTCGGCAGCCTCGCGATCCTGGAGCCCGACGAGCCGCACGACGGGCAGGCCGCCGACCCGAACGGCTGGGCGTACCGGGTCTTCTACCCGCCCGCCGACCTGCTCTTCGAGGACGGGCCGAGGGCACACTTCGCCGACCCGGTGGTCCACGACCCGCGCAGCGTGCACCTGATCCGCTCGGCGCACGAGGAGCTGACCGCCGGCGCCGACCCGTTCGCCGCGCACTCGAAGCTGGCGTGGGCGATGACCGCGGTGGCCCGCCGCCACGGAGACGGGCGCCCCGCCGGGCCGGTCCTGTCACCGCGGGACGCGGCCGCGGCACGGAAGATCGCCGAGATCCGGGACCGGCTCACGGCCGACCTGCGGTGCGCGCCGAGCCTCCGCGAGCTCGCCGCCGGGGTCGAGCTGTCCCCGTTCCACCTGCTGCGGGTCTTCCGCGACGCGACCGGCTTCCCCCCGCACACCTGGCTGGTCCTGGAGCGGGTCTGCCGGGCCCGGCACCTGCTCGCCGCCGGACTGACCCCGGCCCAGGTCGCCAGCGGCGTCGGCTTCGCCGACCAGGCCCACCTCACCCGCTGGTTCAAGCGCGTGACCGGCGTCACCCCGGCCGCATTCCGCAACTCCGTTCAAGACCCGGTGCGCCCCGCGGCGTGACGCTGTCGGCATGAGTCGTCGCGGATGGATCCTCTTCCTCGCCATGTCCGTCGTGTGGGGCGTCCCGTACCTGCTGATCAAGGTCGCGGTCCGGGACATCGGCCCGGCCGAGCTGGTCTTCGTCCGCACCGCGATCGGCGCGCTCCTGTTGCTGCCGATCGCCCTGTACCGCAAGGAGCTCCGCGCGTCGCTGCGCCCGTGGCTGCCGCTGCTCGCCTACACCGTCGTCGAGATCGGCGTGCCCTGGCTGCTGCTGTCCCACGCGGAGCAGGAGGTCGACAGCTCGCTGACCGGCCTCATCATCGCCGGCGTCCCGCTCGTCGCCGCCCTGATCGCCCGCGAACGGCTCTCCGCGACCCGGGTCACGGGACTCCTCACCGGACTGGCAGGGGTTGGACTGCTCGTCGGTTTCCACGGGGGTACCGGTGGCGCCATCCCGATCCTCGAGCTCCTCGGCGTGGTGCTGTGCTACGCCACCGGCCCGCTGATCATCGAACGCTGGCTCGCCGACGTGCCCCGCTACGGCGTCTCGGCCGCGTCCCTGGTCGCCGGCGCGCTGCTGTTCGCCCCGGTCGCGGTGCCGAACCTGCCGTCCCTCGCGCGCACCGTCACGCTCGGCCCGGCCCTGGCCGCCCTCGGCCTCGCCGTCATCTGCACCGCGCTGGCGTTCGTGCTGTTCTTCGCCCTCATCGCCGAGGTCGGCGGGGTGCGCGCCACCGTGATCACGTTCGTCAACCCGGCGGTCGCGGTCGTCCTGGGCGCCCTGGTCCTCGGTGAGGAGATCACCCCGCTGACGGTGGGCGCGTTCGCGCTGATCCTGGCCGGCTCGTTCCTGGCCACCCGCCGCCGGTCGGCGGGGAAGGAGGCCACCCCGGACGCCGAGCCCGCACCGGTCTGAGTCGGAATGGGATGTCGGTGTACGCTCCGCGGCTGATCGACTACCGTCCCCTGACGTGCAGTGCGGTGTGCTCGGGCCGGTCGAGGTGCGGGTCGGTGGCGTGCCCGTCGATCTCGGTGGGCCCAGGCAGCAGCTGATCGTGGCGGGTCTGTTGTTCCATGCCGGGCAGGTCGTGACCGTGGCTGACCTGGTGGAGCTTGTCTGGGACGAGGACCCGCCGGCGACTGCCCGCAACCAGATCCAGACCGTGGTGTATCGCCTCCGCAAGCTGCTCGGCCCGGCCGGCTCGTTGCAGACCGATCCGGCCGGTTACCGGATGGTCATCCCGGCCGGTGGTCTCGACCTGAGCCGCTTCCGGACGGCCCTTGCGCAGGCCAGGGCGGCGGACGGGGAGGCGGCCGCCGCGTTCTACCGTGAGGCCCTGGATGAGTGGCGGGGCGTCCCGTTCGCGGGGTTGCCCGGTTCGGTGGTCGGCCGGTGGCGGGACGCCCTCGTGGAGCTGCGTTGGGCGGCGACTGAGGAGTGGGCCGATACGTTGGTGCGGGTTGGTCGGCACCGTGAGGTGGTGGAGGTTGTCGCGCCGCTGGTTGCCGGGGATCCGTTGCGGGAGCGGTTGGTCGGGGCGTTGATGGCGGCGTTGCATCGGGAGGGCCGGCAGGCGGAGGCGTTGCAGCTCTTCCAGCGCACGGTTGTGGCGCTGCGTGAGGAGCTCGGCGTCGATCCGGGCCCGCAGTTGCGGGAGCTGCATCTGGAGGTGCTGCGTGGTGTGGCGCAGGCCCCCGCCGGTCGGGTGAACGTGTTGCCCCGGGCGGTGACGCAGTTGCGTGGCCGGGAGCAGGAGACGGGTCGGCTGCTGCGGGCGGTCCGTGGTGGGCATCGGGTCGTTGTCGTGGACGGGATGGCGGGGGTCGGTAAGTCGGCGTTCGCGGTGTCTGTCGCGGAGGCGTTGCGGGAGGAGTACCCGGGCGCGCAGCTGTTCGTGGATCTGCAGGGGCATAGTGAGGGCGCGCCGGTGGCGCCGGTCGATGCGTTGGGGCTGTTGCTGGCGCAGCTTTGTGAGGTGCCGCAGCGTGTCCCTGATGACCTTGCCGGTCGGCAGGTCCTGTGGCGGCGGGCCCTGACTGGTCATCGGGCGGTCGTGGTGGTGTTGGACAACGTGGCGGGTGCGGAGCAGGTGCGGCCGTTGTTGCCGCCGGTGGATGCGGTGTGTGTGGTGCTGGTGACGAGCCGGACGCGGATCGGTCCGGTCGATGGGGCGTTCCCGTTGAGTCTGGAGCCGTTGCCGGTCGGCGATGCGGTGTCGGTGCTCCGCGACGCGATCGGTGACCGGGTCGACGCGGAGCCGGACGCGGCGGCCGAGGTGGTGGAGTTGTGTGGGCGGCTGCCTCTCGCGGTGCGGTTGATCGCGCATCGGTTGCAGCATCGGCCGCGGTGGAGTGTGTCGGCGATGGCGGAGCGGTTGCGGGCCGCGGATCCGCCGCCGATCGCGGTGTCCGCGGAGGGGCACAGCGTGGCGGCGGCGTTCGACGTGTCGTATCGGCAGTTGAGCGCGCTGGAACAGCGGTGTTTCCGGTTGCTGGGGTTGCATCCGGCGGGTGAGTTCGAGGTGTGGCCGGCCGCTGCTTTGGCTGAGGTGCCGGTGCCGGTGGTGCGGGACCTGCTCGACCGTCTGGTGGAGGTACACCTGCTGCAGGAGGATCAACCCGGGCGCTACCGTCTCCATGATTTGCTGCGGGAGTTCGCCGGGACCCTGGTCACCGCAGCGGAACGGCCGGCGGCGATGGAACGGCTGCTTGACTACTACCTGCATTCCGCGGCTATGGTCAACGTCTATCTGGAGATGCGGCCCGAGACCGCGCCGAGGTTCCCGTCCGACGCCTTCACCCGGCCGTTCGCCGGTGACCGGGACGGACTGGCCTGGATGCGTGCGGCCTGGCCGGCGCTCGTGGCGCTCGCCGACGAGGCGCACCGCATCGGCGCGCACCGGCACCCCGTGCTGCTGCACCGGGTCCTGTGGCGGTTCGCCAACAACGAAGCCCGGTCCGAGATCGCCGAGCGGCTCGGGCAGCAGGCGATCGCCTCCGCCCGCGCGCTCGGCGACGACGAGCTGATCGCGATGGCGTGCAGATGGCACGCGGGCACGATGCTGCGGCTGTGCCGGCCCGCGGAGAGCATCGAGCACCTGCGCGAGGCCGCCGCCCGGTACGCCGCGGCCGGGCTGCGGGCGGGGCTGGCGGCCATCGAGGTCAACCTCGGCGTCGTCTGCCGGGCGGCCGGGCGGCTCAGGGAGGGCATCGAGCACGCGCGCACGGCCATCGCCCTGAGCGAGGAGACCGGCGACCACACGACCCGGTTGACCGCCCTCGCCGAGCTGGGTTCGACGCACATGCTGCTGGGCGAGCTGGCCGAGGCCCGCTTGGCGCTGCGGGAGTCGGTGATCGGTATGCGCCGGCTCGGCGCGACGATGCAGCTGGCGAGCAGCACCGCCGAGTTCGGCCGGGCGCACCTTGCCCAGGGCCACCCGCGCGTGGCGTTCCTGCTGCTGCGGCGGGCGCACCGTGCCTACGCCGACTACGGCAGCGTCGCCGGTTCGGCGGAGATGCTCAGTTCAATGGGACGGGCGCACGCCGTCCTCGGCGACCTCGACGCGGCGTTGCGCTGCCAGCTTGAGGCGATCGAGGAGGTCCGGGATCTGCCGGACCGGTTCTTCGAGGCGACGATCCACAACGACCTGGGTGCCACGCTGACCCTGCTCGACCGCACCGGCGAGGCGATCACCGAATACGAGCGGGCGTTGCTGCTCACGGCGCGGACCGGGCAGCGGTTCGAACAGGCGCGGGCGCACACCGGCATCGCCGACGCGCTGCGCCGCACGGGGCGGGACGACACCGGCCAGCGCGCTGAGGCACACGCCGTGTTCCTGGAGTGCGGGCTGAGTGAGCAGGCCGCCGCGCGCGCGGCGGGCCTGACCCGCGTGGTGAGCGTGCCCTGAGAGTCCGGTCAGGCATCGACCGCGCCCGTCGTCTGAGCTGGAATGGGATGGCGGTGTACGCTCTGCGGCCGATCGACTACCGTCCCCTGACGTGCAGTGCGGTGTGCTCGGGCCGGTGGAGGTGCGGGTCGGTGGAGTGTCCGTCGACCTTGGTGGGCCCAGGCAGCAGCTGATCGTGGCCGGCCTGCTGTTCCATGCCGGGCGGGTCGTCACCGTGGCTGACCTGGTGGAGCTCGTGTGGGACGAGGATCCGCCGGTGACTGCCCGCAACCAGATTCAGACCGTGGTGTATCGCCTGCGCAAGCTGCTCGGTCCGGCTGGCTCGTTGCAGACGGATCCGGCCGGTTACCGGATGGTCGTTCCGGCTGGGGGTCTTGACCTGGCCCGGTTCAGGACGGCCCTGGCGAAGGCCAGGGCGGCGGACGGGGAGGCCGCCGCCGCGTCCTACCGTGAGGCGCTGGATGAGTGGCGGGGCGTTCCGTTTGCCGGGTTGCCCGGCTCGGTCATCGGTCGGTGGCGTGACTCGCTTGTTGAGTTGCGTTGGGCGGCGACTGAGGAGTGGGCCGATACGTTGGTGCGGGTTGGTCGGCACCGTGAGGTGGTGGAGGTCGTCGCGCCGCTGGTTGCCGGGGATCCTCTGCGGGAGCGGTTGGTCGGGGCGTTGATGGCGGCGTTGCATCGGGAGGGTCGGCAGGCGGAGGCGTTGCAGCTCTTCCAGCGCACGGTCGTTGCGTTGCGTGAGGAGCTCGGTGTCGATCCGGGCCCGCAGTTGCGGGAGCTGCATCTGGAGGTGCTGCGCGGCACGGCGCAGGCCCCCGTGGCACGCCGGGCCAGTGCGCTGCCGCGGGTGGCCCGGCTGCGCGGGCGCGACGAGGAGACGGACCGGCTGCTGCGGGCGGTCCGCGGCGGACATCGGGTCGTTGTCGTGGACGGCATGGCCGGGGTCGGCAAGTCGGCGTTCGCGGTGTCGGCCGCGGAAGCGCTCGACGGCGACCACCTCGGCGCGCGGCTGTTCGTGGATCTGCAGGGGCACAGCGAGGGCGCGCCGGTGGCCCCGGTCGACGCGCTCGGCCTGCTGCTGGCGCAGCTCGGTGAGGCGCCGCAGCGGATCCCTGATGACCTGCCGGGCCGGCAGGTGCTGTGGCGGGAGTCCCTGACGCAGCGCAGCACCGTCATCGTGCTGGACAACGTGGCTGGGGCGGAGCAGGTGCGGCCGTTGTTGCCGCCGGTGGATGCGGTGTCTGTGGTGCTGGTGACGAGCCGGACCAGGATCGGCCCGGTCGACGGTGCGTTCCTGCTGAGTCTGGAGCCGTTGCCGGTCGGCGATGCGGTGTCGGTGTTGCGCGACGCGATCGGTGAGCGGGTCGACGCGGAGCCGGAGGCGGCGGCCGAGGTGGTGGAGCTGTGTGGGCGGCTGCCCCTCGCGGTGCGGTTGATCGCCCACCGGTTGCAGCATCGGCCGCGGTGGAGCGTGTCGGCGATGGCGGAGCGGTTGCGGGCCGCGGACCCGCCGCCGATCGCGGTGTCGGCGGAGGGGCACAGTGTCGCGGCGGCGTTCGATGTGTCGTATCGGCAGCTGAGCGCGCTGGAACAGCGGTGTTTCCGGTTGCTGGGGTTGCATCCGGCCGGTGAGTTCGAGGTGTGGCCGGCGGCCGCGCTGGTTGAGACCGCTGCGCCGCAGGCGCGTGAACTGCTCGACCGCCTGGTGGAGGTACACCTCCTGCAGGAAGACCAACCAGGGCACTATCGGTTGCACGATCTGCTGCGGGAGTTCGCCGGGACCCTGGTCACCGTTGCGGAACGCCCGGCGGCGATGGCCCGGCTGCTCGACTACTACCTGCACACCGCCGCCATGGTCAGCGTTCACCTGGAGATGCGGCCCGAGACCTTGCCGAGGTTCCCGTCCGACGCCTTTACCCGGTCGTTTGCCGGTGACCGGGAGGGACTGGTCTGGATGCGTGCGGCCTGGCCGGCGCTCGTGGCGCTCGCCGACGAGGCGCACCGCATCGGCGCGCACCGGCACCCCGTGCTGTTGCACCGGGTCCTGTGGCGGTTCGCCAACAACGAGGGCCGGGCCGAGATCGCCGAGCGGCTCGGCCGGCAGGCGATCACGTCCGCGGTGGCGCTCGGCGACGACGAGCTGATCGGGATGGCGTGCAGGTGGCACGCGGGCACGATGCTGCGCCTGTGCCGCCCGGCGGAGAGTATCGAGCACCTGCGCGAGGCCGCCGCCCGGTACGCCGCGGCCGGGCTGCGGGCGGAGCTGGCGCCCATCGAGATCAACCTCGGCGTCGTCTGCCGGGCGGTCGGGCGGCTCAGGGAGGGCATCGAGCACGCGCGCACGGCCATCGCCCTGAGCGAGGAGACCGGCGAGCACGCGGTCCGGCTGGCCGCCCTCGCCGAGCTGGGATCGACGCAGACCCTGCTGGGCGAGCCGGTCGAGGCCCGCTTGGCGCTGCGGGAGTCGGCGATCGGCACGCACCGGCTCGGGCGGTCGATGCAGCTGGCGAACACCACCGCCGAGTTCGGCCGGGCGCACCTCGCCCATGGCCACCCGCGCCTGGCGTTGCTGCTGCTGCGGCGGGCGCACCGCGTCTACGCCGACTACGGCAGCGTCGCCGGCACCGCGGAGACGCTCAGCTCGATCGGACGGGCGCACGCCGTCCTCGGCGACCTCGACGCGGCGTTGCGCTGCCAGCTTGAGGCGATCGAGGAGGTCCGGGATCTGCCGGACCGGTTCTTCGAGGCGACGATCCACAACGACCTGGGTGCCACGCTGACCCTGCTCGACCGCACCGGCGAGGCGATCACCGAGCACGAGCGGGCGTTGCTGCTCACCGCGCGGACGGGGCAGCGGTTCGAGCAGGCGCGGGCCCAGGCCGGCATCGCCGATGCGCTGTTCCGCGCGGGGCGGGACGGCACCGGTCAGCGGGCTGAGGCACACGCCCTGTTCCTGGAGTGCGGGCTGGGTGAGCAGGCCGCCGCGAACGCGGCGGGCCTGACCCACGTGATGACCGTGCCCTGACGGGCATCAGTCGGCGAGGATGGCGTACAGCTTGCGGCGCGTCTCGGTCAGCACCTCGAGGGCCTGGGTCCGCTGCTCCGCGGTGCCGTTGAAGCCGACCTGGCGCAGGGCGTCCATGATGCCGACGGCGGCGTCGCGGAACTCCTGGGCCTGGGAGACGTTCTCGTCGCCGTACTCCTGCCAGGGGGCGTTCTGCGCGGCGGCCTCCGCCTCGGGGCGGCCGGTGTCGGTGAGGACGAAGCGCTTGCGGCCGCCCGTCTCCTCGGCGGTGATGAGACCCTCGTCCTCCAGCAGCTGCAGCGTCGGGTAGATCGAGCCGGGGCTCGGTCGCCAGATGCCGCCGGTGCGGGACTCGAGCTCCTGGATCATCTCGTAGCCGTGCATGGGGCGCTCGTGCAGCAGCGCGAGGACGGCGAGTCGCACGTTGGGGCGTCCGCCCCGGCCCGTGCCCTTACCGCCCCAGCCGCCGCCCCGGCCCGCGCCGCGGCCGTGCCCGGGTCCCCACGGCCCGCGCCCACCGGGCGGGAAGGGCGGGATGAACCCGCCGAAGCCACGGTGCCAGGCACCTGCGTCGAAGAGCATTGCTCCGTGTCGTGATCGCATGATCGTTCTCCTGTCGTCGAACTGTCGGCGACTGTCGCCGACAGTTCGACGATATATCGGGAGACTATCGGCGACAAGTCGTTGACCGATACATCCCGTTATATCCGTTACAGGACGATAACCGTGCGCAACACCGATCCCGCCTCCATCTCGTGGAAGGCCGCCTCCACGTCGGACAGGGTGCCGGTGGCGCTGACGAAACGGTCCAGTGGCAGCCGGCCCTGCAGGTACAGGTCGATGAGCAGCGGGAAGTCCCGGGAGGGCAGGCAGTCGCCGTACCAGCTGGACTTGAGCGCACCGCCCCGGCCGAACACCTCCAGGAACGGCAGGGTCAGCTGCATGTCGGGGCGCGGCACACCGACCAGGACGACCGTCCCGGCCAGGTCACGGGCGTAGAAGGCCTGCTCGTACACCTGCGGCAGCCCGACGGCCTCGATGACGACGTCGGCGCCGAAGCCCCCGGTCAGCGCCCGCACCGCCTCCACCGGGTCGGTCTCGCGCGAGTTGACGACGTGCGTCGCCCCGAACTCCTGCGCCCAGGCGAGCTTGCGCACGTCGACGTCGACCGCGATGACCTTGCTCGCGCCGGCGAGGACCGACCCGACGATCGCCGCGTCGCCGACCCCGCCGCAGCCGAACACCGCGACCGTGTCGCCGCGGCCCACGTTGCCGGTGTTCAGCGCGGCGCCGATACCCGCCATGACCCCGCAGCCGAGCAGCCCGGCGACGCTCGCCGACGCCCTCGGGTCGACCTTCGTGCACTGCCCGGCGGCGACCAGGGTGTACTTGAGGAACGCGCCGATGCCCAGCGCCGGCGACAGCGGGGTGCCGTCGGCCAGGGTCATCTTCTGCTTGGCGTTGTGCGTGTTGAAGCAGTACCAGGGACGCCCGCGCTGGCAGGCCCGGCACTGCCCGCAGACGGCCCGCCAGTTGAGCACGACGAAGTCGCCCGGCGCGACGTCGGTGACGCCCGGCCCGACGGCCGAGACGATCCCCGCCGCCTCGTGGCCGAGCAGATACGGGAAGTCCTCGCCGATGCCGCCCTCGCGATAGTGCAGGTCGGTGTGGCAGACCCCGCACGCCTGGACCTCCACCACCGCCTCGCCGGGGCCGGGGTCGGGGACGATGACGGTTTCGAGGCTGACAGGCTGGCCCTTGCCCAGCGCGACCACGCCTTGCGTTTCGATAGGCATACCCTCCGTCCTACCAGACGGATCGAGGGATGGTAGTAAGAGCGGCATGACGGACGACCTGCGGCGCATCGCGAAGGAACGCTTCGGCTGGGACCGCCTGCGCGACGAGCAGGTGAAGGCCATGGAGGCCCTGATGGCCGGGCGCGACGCCCTGGCGGTGCTGCCGACCGGCGCCGGCAAGTCCGCCATCTACCAGGTGCCGGCGCCGCTGCTGCCGGGCCCGACGATCGTCATCTCGCCGCTGCTGGCGCTGCAGCAGGATCAGATCGCGTCGCTGACCGCCCGTAACCACGCGTCGCTGCAGGCGGTGCGGCTGTCCTCCGCCGAGGGCCGGGCCGAGCGCGCGGAGGCCTTGGAGGCGCTGCGGGCCGGCGACGCCGAGTTTGTGTTCCTGACCCCGGAGCAGTTCGCCGACCCGGCCCGCGTCGCGCAGATCAAGGCCCTGAAGCCGAGCCTCGTCGCGGTCGACGAGGCGCACTGCGTCTCCGCGTGGGGGCACGACTTCCGCCCCGACTACCTGCAGCTGGGGCAGTTCATCCGCGAGCTGGGCCGGCCGCCGATCGTCGCCCTGACCGCGACCGCGTCACCGCCGGTCCGCGACGACATCGTCGAGCGGCTCGGGATGCGCGACCCTGAGATCGTCGTGACCGGCCTCGACCGGCCCAACCTGTTCCTGGAGTCGGTGCACTGCCCCGACGAGCAGACCCGCTGGCGGCGGCTGCTGGCCCGGCTGAAGGAGTCCACGCCGCCGGGGATCATCTACGCGCCGACCCGCCGGGCGACCGAGGAGCTCGCGGAGCGGCTCGTCGCGGAGGGCATGCCCGCCGTCGCGTACCACGGCGGCATGAGCGCCGGCGACCGCGAGCGCGCCCACGAGGCGTTCCTCGCCGACGAGGTCGAGATCATGGTCGCGACGACCGCGTTCGGCATGGGCATCGACAAGCCCAACATCCGGTGGGTGAACCACATCGCGCTGCCGGACTCGCCCGACTCCTACCTGCAGGAGATCGGCCGGGCCGGCCGGGACGGGCAGCCGGCGCAGGTGCTGCTGCTGCACCGCACCGAGGACACCGGGCTGCGGAAGTTCTTCACCAACGTCTCGGTCGACCGGGAGGAGGTCAGCTCCCTCGCGGCGCTGCTGCGCTCCGTCGCGCCCGACCCGATCACCCGCGACGAGCTGGAGGAGCGCACCGGCCTCGGCGCCCGCAAGCTCGGCCAGCTGCTGAGCCTCCTGGAGGAGGTCGGCGGCGCGCAGCTGCTGCACGGCAGCAAGGTCAAGGCGCCCCGCTGGGCGCCGACCCCGGCGAAGTCCGCCGAGCTGGCCGAGGCGCAGGCCGAGAAGCAGCAGACGGTGTCGCGGTCCCGGCTGGACATGATGCGCAACTTCGCCGAGACGGAGCTGTGCCGCGGTCAGACCCTGCTCGCCTACTTCGGCGAGCACCTCGACGGCACCTGCGGGCACTGCGACAACTGCCTCGACGGCAGCGCGCAGGCCGGCCTCGACGCGGCCGGGGCCGTGCCGTTCCCGATCCACAGCGAGGTCCGCCACGGCGAGTGGGGCAAGGGCATCGTGCTGTCCTACGCGGGCGAGCAGATGACGGTCCTGTTCGACAACGTCGGCTACAAGACGCTGTCAGTGCCGGTCGTCGAGGAGCACCGGCTGCTGCGGCGGCTCTGACGCGCGGGCCGCCGCCTCCTCGCTCAGCCCGCACCACCGGAACAGGGCCCGCGCCGCGGCCCGTTCGCCGGTGTCGTCCCGCCCGGCCCGGCGCAACGCGTCAGCGCGACCGGCGTGCGCCCGGGCCTGCTCGTAGCGCTGCCCGGTCTGCGCGGCGAGCAGCAGCACCCGCTCATACACGGCGATCGCCTCGTCGGTGCGGCCGAGCAGGGTGAGCGTGGCGCCGAGGTCGTTGCGGACGAGCGGCTCGAAGTGCGGGTCGGGCAGGTGCCGGACCTGCTCGCACGCGTCGAGCTGGCAGCGCAGCGCCTCGTCGAGGTCGCCGAGCGCGGCGTGCGCCCGGCCGATCGAGCCGAGCGTCTCCGCGGCGCCCGCGGGGTTGTTGGCCTCGGTGTTGATCCGCAGGGCCCGGCGCAGCAGCAGCAACGCCAGGCGCGGGTGTCCGAGCGCGAGATGGACCCGGCCGAACTCGGACGCGGCCCAGGCCTCGGCGCTCGCCGTCGCGCTCTGCTGGTGCATGCCGATCACGGCCTCCCGCAACGCCACCCGGGCCTGCTCGGGCCGCCCCAGCCGCAGCAGCGCCGAGCCCCTGTCGGCGATGCCCCGCAGCAGGCTGCTGACGTCGCCGGCCTCGCGGCACAGGCGGTGGCCGGTGCGGTGGTGCGCCAGGCTCTCCTCGAGGCGGCCGGTGACCCGGCAGACCACGCCGAGGTTGACCTCGACGGCGCCCAGCTGGCCGGGCATCCCGGCGGCGGCGTAGTAGGTCGCGGCCTCCCGCAGGTATTCGATGCTGTCGGCCGGGCGGCACAGCCGCAGCATCGTGCCGGCGTGCCACTTGTACGCCTGCGCGATCAGCCCGTCGTCGCCGAGGACGCGGGCGGAGGCGATCGCCTGCCGGCCGAGCCGGTCGGTGACCTCGGACCGGCTCTCGATGTTGGCGAACCGCCACAGGATCCGGTGCAGCATCACCGCGTGCCAGTGCGCGCCGCCGCCGTGTGCCTCGTCGGCGAGGGCGACGAGCGCCGGCCACGCCGACCGCATCCAGGCCAGGTTCTCCTGTGCGCCGGCGAACGGCCGGGTGAACGCGTCCGGCGGGAGGCTCGGCGCGTCCTGCGGCCGCAGTTCCATGTGGCTGTTCACGACGGCCGCCGTGCGCAGGTAGTAGTCGAGCAGCCGGGCCATCGCCGCCGGGCGTTCCGCAACGGTGACCAGGGTCCCGGCGAACTCCCGCAGCAGATCGTGCAACCGATAGTGCCCTGGTTGGTCTTCCTGCAGGAGGTGTACCTCCACCAGGCGGTCGAGCAGTTCACGCGCCTGCGGCGCAGCGGTCTCAACCAGCGCGGCCGCCGGCCACACCTCGAACTCACCGGCCGGATGCAACCCCAACAACCGGAAACACCGCTGTTCCAACTCGCTCAACTGCCGATACGACACGTCGAACGCCGCCGCCACACTGTGCCCCTCCGCGGACACCGCGATCGGCGGCGGGTCCGCGGCCCGCAACCGTTCCGCCATCGCCGACACGCTCCACTTCGGCCGGTGCTGCAACCGGTGCGCGATGAGCCGCACCGCGAGGGGCAGCCGTCCGCACAGCTCCACCACCTCGGCCGCCGCGTCCGGCTCCGCGTCGACCCGGTCACCGATCGCGTCGCGGAGCACCGACACCGCAGCGCCGACCGGCAGCGGCTCCAGGCTCAGCAGGAACGCACCGTCGACCGGACCGATCCGCGTCCGGCTCGTCACCAGCACCACACACACCGCATTCGCCGGCGGCAACAACGGCCGCACCTGCTCCGCACCCGCCACGTTGTCCAGCACCACCACGGCCCGCCGGCCGGTCAGGGCCCGCCGCCACAGCACCTGCCGGCCCGGCAGGTCGTCGGGGATGCGCTGCGGCGCCTCGTTGAGCTGGGCGAGCAGCAGCCCGAGGGCATCGACGGGGGCGACGGGGGCGCCCTCGCTGTGCCCCTGCAGGTCGACGAACAGTTGCGCGCCCGGATAGTCCTCCCGCAGCGCCTCCGCCGCGGACACCGCGAACGCGGACTTGCCGACCCCGGCCATGCCGTCCACGACGATCACCCGGTGCGCCCCGCGGGCAGCCCACAGCAGCCGGTGCGTCTCCTCGACCCGGCCGCGCAGCGGGGCCACCCGCGGCAGTGCGCTCGCCGTGGCCGTCTCGGGCGCAGCGGTGACCTGGCCCGTGCCGCGCAGCACCTCCAGGTGCAGGTCCCGCAGGTGCGGGCCGGGGTCGACGCCGAGCTCCTCGCGCAGGGCCACGACCGTGCGGTGGTACAGCTGCAGCGACTCGGCCTGCCGGCCCTCCCGGTGCAGCGCCGCCATCAGCGCCCCGGCCAGCCGCTCGCGCATCGGGTGGCCGGCGACCAGCGGCGCCAGCCGCTCCACCACCTCCCGGTGCCGCCGCAGGTCGAGCATGATCTCCGCCCACTCCTCGGTCGCCGCCCAGCGCTGCTCGACGAGGGAGTCGCGCCACCGCGCGACCGTGGCGCCGAGCAGCCCGGCGAACGGGGTGTCGCGCCACTCGTCGAGCGCGGCCCGGTAGAGGGTGGCGGCGGTCTCGTGGTCCGTCGCGGCGCGCGCCCGCTGCAGTGTGACCTGGAAGCGGGTCAGGTCGAGCCGGTCCTCGGCCAGCGTGAGCCGGTAGCCCGCCGGGTCCGTGCGAAGGGCGGCGCCGGCGATGCCGAGGAGCCGGCGGAGGCGGTACACCGCGTTCTGCAGCTGGTTGCGCGCGGTCGCCGGCGGGTCTTCGTCCCACACCAGCTGGACCAGGTCGGGCACCGTGACCACGCGGCCCGCGTGGAACAGCAGCCCCGCCACGATCAGCTGCTGCCGGGGACCGCCGAGGTCGACGGGCGCGCCGTCGATGATGACCTCGACCTGCCCCAGCACGTAGCACTCCACGCGGTGGGACGCTAGCGCGTCGTGTGCGCGGCGTACACAGGAATCCCGCTCAGCGGCGGGCTTTGTCGTCGGCGGCGTTCCTCGCCGTCAGCGGCGGGTCGCGTCCTCGTTGCGGTGGCCCAGTGCCGCCCACACCTCGCTCACCGTTTCGAACAGCTCGTCCTCGGGCAGCCGCTCGAGCTCGGCGAGGACGTCGTCCGGTGCGTTGAGGTCCGTCGCGCCGGCCACCAGGTCGTCGCGGTCGCCCGGCAGGCTGGCAAGCGGGATGAACCGGCCGAGCCGGCTCCGGGCTTCGACCTCGTCATGGGTGAGTTCAGGCTCCATGTCACCGGCGATACCCGGGCATACCCCCACCAAACGAACGACACCCGATTGGGGTGGGACGAGGTTGGGTACTCGCATCGACATCCGCCCGATCCGTCGCGCTCCCACCCCCGGGGTCTGCGGCCGGGCGCTTCACAGGAGGTGAACACACGTGGCACGCATCGGGCAGCTGTTCGGCAAGCGGGACGCCGCAGTGGTGGACCGCGACCACGACGGTGTCGACGACCGGGACGAGGACCGCACCGTCGACCAGCGCGTCGACCGTGACCGCGACGGTGTTGTCGACCGCACCTTGGACAACCGGGTCGACCGGGACGGCGACGGTGTCGACGACCGGGTCGAGTCGAAGCGGCTCAGCACGTCGGACCGCACCCACCGGATCCCCGCCGTCGGCCCCCTGTCCGGGGTCCCCGACCGCGACACCGACCGGGACGGCATCGCGGACAGCCGCGAGACCCACACGACGACCATGAAGCCGGTCATCGACCGCGAGCCCGCCTCGGACGTGGACGCCGTTCCCGTCGTCGAGCCGGGCCGCCCGGCCCGCGCGAGCCTGCTGTCCACGCTCGGCCTCGTCGTCGGCGTGGTCGCCGTCGCGACCGCCCTCACCGGCCTGCTCGCCACCTGGGCGTTCCCGCTCGGCGCGATCGGCCTGCTGCTGTCCTTCGGCGGGATCATCGCCGGCGCCCGCCGGCACGTCGCCGGCCGCGGCACCGGCACCCTGGGGGTGCTGTTCAGCGGCACCGCCGTCGTCTTCGCGATCCTCGCCCTCACCGGGCAGGTCAGCTGGCTCGACAGCGACGTCGACCAGGTCGCCCGCCTCAACGAGTGGCTCGACGCCCAGTTCCCGTGGATGCGGGACTGGTAGTCGCTTTCTCTGGCGCCGGCCGGGCTCGTCCCGGTCGGCGCCGGCGTGTCGTCCTCAGGTGCCAGCGTGTCGTCCTCAGGTATTGGCCGGTGTGGGAATGCCGTGCAGGATGCCGTTGCCGGCGTTGAGCACCGCGGTCAGGTCCTCGGCGGGCAGCGGGCGGGAGAAGTGGTATCCCTGCGCCTGCGGGCAGTCCAGCTCCCGCAGCCGCTCCGCCTGCTCCGGGGTCTCGACCGCCTCCGCGATCGACGACAGGCGCAGGCTGTTGCCGAGCTCGACGATCGCGCGGGTGAAGGCCATCTCCTCGGCCATCCCGCCCTCCGGGGTGAACGCCCGGTCGATCTTCAGGATGTCGACCGGCAGGTGCCGCAGGTACGCCAGCGACGAGTACCCGGTGCCGAAGTCGTCGACGGCGACCCGTACCCCCTCCTCGCGCAACGCCGACAGCAGGACCGTCACGTCGTCGCTCTCCGTCGACGAGGACACCAGGACCGTCTCGGTGATCTCCAGGATCAGCGCGCTGCCCGGCAGGTCCGCGTCCCGCAGCGCCGACAGGACCGTCTGCGCGAAGTCCGGCTCCCGCAGCTGGCGGCCGGAGACGTTGACGGTCACGGAGATGCCGAACCGGTCATGCCACGGTCGGACGTCGCGGCACGCCTGCCGCAACACCCATGCACCGATCGGGACGATCAGGCCGTACTGCTCGGCGATGGGGATGAAGTCCAGCGGCGGCACCGGCCGGCCGTCGGGACTCCAGCGCAGCAACGCCTCGACGGCCGTGACCCGGCCCGAGGTCAGGTCCACCACCGGCTGGTAGTTGACCGTGAACTCGTTGTTCGCGACGGCCCGGCGCAGGTCCGACGCCAGGCGCATGTGCTCGTGCCGTTCGCTGGCCAGGCGGGGCTCGTAGGCGGCGAGCCGGTTCTTGCCGGCCGCCTTCGCCGCGTACAGGGCCAGGTCCGCGTTGCGCAGCGCCTCCGCCGGCGTGTCCGGGGCGTGCACCACCAGGGTGCCGACGCTGGTCGTGACGCTCAGCTCCCGCCCGCCGATCTCGTACGGCTGGGCGAGGGCGTCGACGACCGCCTGCCCGACCGCGTTGACCCGCAGCACCGGCACGTCCTCCAGCAGGATGGCGAACTCGTCCCCGCCGAGGCGCACCAGCGTGTCGGCGGTGTCGACCTCGCCGAGCAGCCGGGCGGCGACCTCCATCAGCAACGCGTCGCCGACCGGATGCCCGAACGAGTCGTTGACGTCCTTGAACCCGTCCAGGTCCAGCAGCAGCAGGCCGTGCGCGGCGTTCGTGCGGGTCAGCGCGTGCTCGAGGCGCTCCTGCAGCAGCGCGCGGTTGCCCAGGCCGGTCAGCGCGTCGTGCAGCGCCCGGTGCGTCAGCTGTTGCCGCAGCGCCTCCTGCTCCCGCAGCGACGCACCGAGGGCGAGCGCGTGCGCGTCGAGCTCCTCGACGCGCCGGTTCGCGAACTGGACGAGCTGGCTCAACCGGGCGATGAGCAGCACCGACGTGACGATCGACGTGGCCAGGGGCACGACGGCCCACGACCGCGACGGCAGCGGGGCGGCGGCCAGCAGCATCGTGATCGCGATGACCGGCCCGATCAGCGACAGCACCGAGTACAGGTAGATGCGGTGCCGCGGGATCACCTGCTGCGCCCGTTCGAGCCGGCCGGCGGCCTCGCCCATCGACGGGTGCAGCGCGCCGGTGCCGAGCAACGCGTACGCGCACAGGTACAGCGCCGCGGACACCCGGTCGCCCTTCGCGTCACCGGTCCAGGCGAGGGCGACGTAGTAGACGATGTCGCCGGCGATGAGCGTCGCGGCGGCCACGCAGACGAGCCGGTGCGCGGTGTTGCGCACGCTGCTGGTGAACGCCATCCGGGTGGTGACCACGACCAGGAGCAGGTCGATCACCGCGTACGTCAGGTGGCTGGCGCGGTGCGGCCCGTCGAACCGGGCGCTGAACAGCACCGGATGCACGATGAACGTCCAGCTCAGCGCCGCCACGCCGGACGCGACGATGCCGGAGTCGATGAGCCGCTCCCAGCGCGGCCGGCCGGGGTCCCGGCGCACCCAGCTGACCAGCCCGCCGCCGAAGAACGGGTACGCCGCCAGGAACAGGGCGTCCTTCACCGAGGGGAAACCCACGTCACCGGTCAGCGCGTAGTCGACCGCCCACGCGCCGGCACCCAGCACGGAACAGGCGAGACCGGCGCCGAACAGCCACCACGTCCGGCGGTGCGCGGGCCGGTGACGGCGCATCCCGACGGCCACCGCGACCACCGTCGACGCGCCGACCAGGGTGTACAGGAGCTGGCGTGGTATGACCGGAAGGAACGCGCCGAGGATCACCGCGCCGAGTCCCAGTCCCGCATACCAACGCCATGCGGTCATCGGTCTCCTTGTCGCTGATTCGGCTGACCTGCCTATCGGCAGCGGGACCGCGGAGCTGAGCAGGGCGAAGATGGACGGGGTTCGACTGCCGAGCGAGGGGTAGGAAGCGCCGATGAAGGTCGCACTGCTGGGGCCGATCGCCTGGCGGACCCCGCCTCGCGCGTACGGGCCGTGGGAACAGATCGTGTCCCTGCTCGCCGAGGGGCTCGTCGCGCAAGGTGTCGACGTCACCCTCTTCGCCAGCCTCGACTCGGTCACCGCCGCCCGTCTCGACGGGGTCGTCGCGCGACCGTACAACGAGGACACCTCCTACGACGGGAGGATCTGGGAAGCGCTGCACGTGGCACACTGTTTCGACCGCAGCGGCGAGTTCGACCTGGTGCACAACAACCTGGACTGGCTGCCCCTCGCGATGAGCGGGTTCTGCGCGGCGCCGCTCGTGACCACCGTGCACGGCTTCTGCTCGCCGGCAATCCTCCCCGCCTATCAGCGGGCCCGCTCCGCGTTCGTGTCCATCTCCGACGCCGACCGCGGCCCCGGCCTCGACTACGCCGCCACCATCTACCACGGCATCGACGTCAGGCAGTTCCCCTTCCAGGCCGCGCCGGGCGACGCGCTCGTCGCCTTCGGCCGGATCCACCCCGACAAGGGCACCGCGGACGCGATCCGGATCGCCCGCGCCGCCGGCCGGCGGCTGCTGATCGGCGGCCCGGTGCACGACGAGCGGTACCACGCCGAGGAGGTCGTGCCCCAGATCGACGGCGAGCAGATCGTGTACCTCGGCAACATCGGTCCCGCCGAGCGCGCCGACGTCCTGGGCGCCGCCGCCGCGCTGCTGCACCCGATCGGGTTCGCGGAGCCGTTCGGGCTGTCCGTCGTCGAGGCGATGACCTGCGGCACGCCCGTCGTGGCGTATCCGCTCGGCTCGATGCCGGAGGTCGTCGACGAGGGCGTCACCGGCTACCTCGCCGGCTCCGTCGCCGAGGCCGTCGAGGTCCTCGACGACGCGCTCAAGCTCGACCGGCACCAGGTCCGCGGCCACGCGGTCAGCCGTTTCTCCGCCGACCGCATGGTCGCCGACTACCTGCGGCTCTACACCCGCCTGCTGAGCTGAAATCCGGCGGTGCACCTCGGAATTCCCTCAAGGCCCACGCCCCGCGGCCGAACCTTCACAGTGTGCGGCGCCCGCGGCATACGACGCGGTAACGCGGGACGGCTCGGCTCCGGCAGCGACGTGGCAGGCTGCCGGAGCCGACGCCATCTGCGCGCATCGTGATCGAAGGCTGGCGTTGCGTCACCGTTCCCTCTAGGCTCTCGGGCGGAGGGAAGGCTGTGACTAGCGTCGATACCACTGCGGGTCTCGTCCCGGCACCCGGGCCCGGCTTCGGCGCCCGGCTCGCCGCCGTCGAGGACCTCGTCGCCACCTGGGACCTGCACGGCGCCCAGGCGGCCGCCCGGGCCCTGCTCGACGAGCCCGACCTGCCGCCCGGCGCCCGGCTCACCGCCCGCCGGCTGCTCGCCGAGGCACTGCGCGAGCTCGGCGACCTCGACGCCGCCTACGACCTCGCCGAGGCCGTCGCCGCCCAGGCCGAGCAGGTGTACGGGCCCTCGGACGTGTCGACGGTGCACGCCTGGGCCGTCCTCGCCGCCGTCCGCCACGACTACGACGAGTGGGACGCGGCCGAGGCGCTCTACCATCGCGTCCTGGACAGCGGCGTCGACGAGTCGGATCCCGAGGCGGCCCGCGTCATCGGGCTCACCCGGGTCAACCTGGCGCTGCTGCAACGCGACCGCGGCCAGCGCGCCCTCGCGCTGGCCATGCTCAACGCCGCGTACGTGGTGCACCGCCGCGAGTACGGCGCCGACGACCTCGACACCATCCGGATCGCCGCGGAGCTCGCCGCCCTGCACCACGCCGACGGCAACGTGCCCGCGTCGCGGCGGCTGTTCACGCTCGCGCACGCGGCGGCGAGGTCCCGGCTGGGAAACCGGCACCCGTTGACGAGGGCCGTCGAGTGGGAGCTGGCGGCAGTCGAGCCGGCGATGCCCGCGTCGCTGCTGCCGCCGGTCGTGCCGGCCGGCACCGGTGCGTCCGATGCCCCGGCGGTCGCGGAGCCGCTCGATGCCCCGGCGGTCATGGTGCCGCTCGATGCTCCGGCGGTCGCGGAGCCGGTCGACTCGTCGAAGCCGGTGGGCGGGCTGGATGCGCCCTTCGAGTCCGCCGACGGCGGCTCCCGGGCCGCGGTCGACCTGGACCTGGACTCCGAGCTGGACCTGGACTCCGACCTGGACCTGGACTCCGACCTGGACCTGGACTCCGACCTGGACCTGGACTCCGACCTGAACCTGGATTCCGAGCCGGACCTGGGCCCCGAGCTGGATGCCGACCTGGACCTGGATGACGACGGGCTGTCCTGGGGGCCGGTCGAGGCTCCTCCTGGGGTCGTAGGTGCCGCTGCCGTGACGCAAGTGGCTTCCAGCCCGGCCGTCGTGGGTCATCCCGAGGTCGGACGGGCTCCGGTCGTGGGGGAGCGGCGGGTCGTCGTGCCGCTCAAGGCGGTGGCCGGGCTGGCGGTCGGGGCGCTGGCCATCGCGGCGGTGTCGATCCTGTGGCAGTCCGGGGACGCTTCGGACCGGTCCGCTGGGCCGTCCGCCGGCGCCGTGAGCTCCGCCGACCCTGCCGGCGCCGCTGGGGCTCCGGGCACCGTCGGGGCTCCAGGCGTCGCTGGAGCTTCCGGCCCAGCTGGGGCTCCGGGCGCAGCTGGTGCTTCCGGCGCCGCTGGGGCCTCGGGGGCCGGCGGGGCCGCCGGGCAGGGTGGTGGCGGTGCGGGTGGTGAGCCGGTGCGGGTGCGGGATCTGCGGCTGCGTGACGACGGGACCGCCCTCGCGGTCACCTGGACGGGGCTGCAGAGCAAGGCCGTCGTGGCACTTTCACGGGCCGGCGGGCCGGCGGTCGTGCTGGCCGAGGTGCCGCCGGGGACGACGACGTATGTGGTGAAGGACGTCGATCCGGCCGCGGCGTATTGCGTGGTCGTCGGCCCTGTCGACGCCACCGTCGCACTCACCCCGGGCGCGTCGGTGTGCACCGGGGAGCGGTGAGCACGAGGGTGGGAACGAGTGGTCGGCATGAAGCGTGTCGCAAGGTTCGCCGGGTATAGTCCGGCCGATGCGGCTCACTGACCGGACGCTCAACCGGCTGCCCCGCCCCGTGGCAAACCTGATGCGGGATCACCGGGAGACGGTCAAGTTCGTGATCGTCGGCGGCTTCTGCTACGCCGTCACGCTGCTGGTGAACTATGGGCTCCGGTTGACCGTGCTGGCGGACAAACCGGTCACCGCGCTCACGATCGCGAACGTGGTCGCGTCGGTCGTGTCGTACTTTCTCAACCGCGAATGGTCGTTCCGGACCAGGGGTGGGCGGCGCCGCCATCACGAGCTCGTGCTCTTCCTGATCATCAACGGCATCGGCATCGCGGTCAACGCGGCGCCGTTGTTCATCGTGCGCTATGTCTTCGGATTGCAGGAGCCGGCGGTCAGCGCCCTGGTCGAGGAGATCTCCGACTTCGGCTTCGGCATGGTGCTGGGCACCGGGCTCGCGATGCTGTTCCGGTTGTGGGCATACCGCATGTGGGTCTTCCCCCACGACGACGTGCGACCGGCCCCGCAGCGCTGGGACCACACCGTGCCGTCCCAGGCGGGCGCCGCCCCGACGGTCAACGCCACCGAGTAGCCGGAGCCGTCAGAACGCGATGTGGTCGGGATCCGGCTCCGCGGGCGCGCCGAGCAGCTGGTCGACGCCCGCGATGCGCAGCTGCCGGAGCACGAACGGGCTGGCCCGGTGGATCACCAGGCGGACGCCCTCGGCGCCGGCCTCCCGCTGGGCACCGACGAGCGCACCGACCGCGGCCGAGTCCAGGAAGGTGACGAGCCCCAGGTCGACCCGCAGCACGCTCGGCCGGCGCTGGGTGGCGGCGGCGACGAGATCCTGACGGAGCGTGGTCGCGGTGCCGTGGTCGATCTCGCCCCGGACGGAGACCTCCGTTGATCCGTCCATCATGACGTTGACCGTTACCGACATCGACATGGCGCTCCCAGCGTGCTCATCCGCCCCAGCATAGGAGCACCCGCGGCCGCTCGCAGCGCGCATCCCGTCCCGTTCACCCGGTGCGCGGTGGCGCCCCGCCCAGAATGTGGTCGGGGCAGTGCAGTCGTAGCTCCCGGTAGCCGAACGGGGCGTCGACGAACCAGCAGTGGTGCGGCGCCTCGGTGCCCGGGTGCCGGTACCCGTCGAAGAAGCGGCACGACAGGCACATCCGGCTCACCGGAATCCGGCCCTCCCGCTGCAGCTGGGTGATCCTGGTGGTGACCATCCGCAGCAGCCGCGCCCGGGTGGGCTCGTCCAGGTCCTCGACCTTGCCCAGCACGGCCTCCGCCCAGTTGGACGGCGCCGGGGTCAGGGCGAGACCACGCTCGGTCGCGGCGATCCGCATGTCGTGCGCCGCGTAGGACGGCGCCGGCCGCATCTCGACCAGCCCGTCGGCGATCAGCGGCGACACGATCGCCATGGTCGCGGCGATCGACGACCCGAGCTCTGCGGCGAGGTCGGACAGCCGGAACTCACGGTCCCGCCGGCCGAGCAGCAGCAGCACCTGCCGGTGCGGCGGCGGCAGCGGGTCGGCCGGGGGAGCATCCGTGGGCGCCATGACGGCGACCCGCACCAGGCCGGCGACGAGCTTCTGCGCCTGTGCCTCAAGGGTCACGGCAGCCTCCTCCGAGCATCCGCTGCTAGCACCCTAGACCGCGACGTCGATCAACAGGGAGCACCGTGCGCCGCAATTCGCCCCGGCCCGTCAATCACCCGGTCCCGCCGCACCCCGGAGCGACGTTCTCCGTCCGCGAGGCGGCACGCGCTGGTCGTACAATATGAAAAAATGCGAAATGTCCAACTTTTGCGTGTAGACTACGCACGATTTCAGCGGGTGCAACGGGGGTTCGGAATGGGTGCAGGACGGTTGGTCGCGACGGCCACCATGCTGGTGGCGGCGATCGCGACCGTGGAGACAACGACAGCGGTGGTGGCGACAGCGGCCCCCGCCAAGCCTACGAAGCTCGTGCTCACGGTCGCCAAGGGCGAGAGCACGAAGCCGGTGCAGCGGCGGGCGTCGCTGACGTGCCGGCCCGCCGGCGGCTCGCACAAGATGGCCCGCGACGCGTGCTCGGCGCTCGCGAAGGTCGGCGGCGACTTCGCCCGGCTGCAGCAGGGGGCCGGCGTCGCGTGCACGATGCAGTACGACCCGGTCACCGTCACGGCCGTCGGCCGGTGGAAGGGCAAGCGGGTCGACTACAAGAAGACCTACGGCAACGCGTGCTCGCTGTCCACGACGACGGGACCCGTGTTCAGCCTTTGAACACGCCCAGCGTCTTGAACTGGTGGTTGGGGAAGATGGCCGCCGAGTCCTGGACGTTGAAGCGCTTCTTGAGCATCTCGGCGAGGATGTCGCGGTAGTCGTTGGCTCCCGCGACATCACCCTGGTCGAGCGCGCCGGGGGACAGGCCGGGCCAGTTGCCGTGGACCTTGCCGCCGTTGAGACCGCCGCCGAGCAGCAGCATCGCGTTGCCGTGGCCGTGGTCGACGCCGACGTTGCCGTTCTCCTGGACGCGCCGGCCGAACTCGCTCATCGTGATGATGGTCGTGTTGTCCAGCAGCGGGCCGAGGTCGGTGGCGAAGGCGCCGATCGCCTCGGACAGGTTCGTCAGCGAGTTGCGCATGTCGCCGCCGTCGACCCGGCCGAGGTTGGTGTGCATGTCCCAGCCGCCGACGTCCAGCGCCGCGACCCGCAGGCCGACGCCGCCCTTCATGAGCTGCGCGATGTCCCGGAGCCGGTCGGCGATGCCGCCGCCGGGGTACTGGACGCCCTCGGCGGGGCGGTACTGCGAGTTCGCGATCTTCTGCGCGGTGTTGATCGCCTGGATGGTGCCGGCGGCGGTGCCCGCGAGCGGGTGGTCGAGGCCCGTGTAGAGCGTCTGCAGCGCCGCCATCGTCTGGCTGCGCATCGCGTCGTTGTCGATGCGGAAGTCGCGGATGCCGTTGAGCACGATCGCCTGCTCGCCGCCGACGAGGGAACGCGGCAGCGCCGAGCCCTGCGCGACGGCGCGGAACGTCGTCCCGGGGCCCATCTGGGCGAGGACCCGGTCGAGCCAGCCGGTGCGCACCGCGACGGAGGCCGCGCCCCGTTCGAGGGCGTCCTGCGCCTGGAAGTGGCTGCGGCTGGCGTCGGGGGACGCGACCGCGTGCACCGCGGCCATCTTGCCGGCCTGCCAGAAGGGGTAGAGGGCGGCCATCGCCGGGTTGAGCCCGAAGCCGCGGCCGGCGGGCAGCAGCGCCGCCATCGGGATCGCGATGTTGGGCCGCATCTGGCGGTAGTTGGGGTCGTCGCCCGGCGCGACCACGGACAGCCCGTCCATGCCGCCGCGCAGGAAGATGACGATCAGCGTGCCCTTGTTGTCCTCGGGCGCGGCGAACGCGACGCGGCTGGTCACCAGCTGCGCGCCGAGCGCGGCCACGCCGACGAAGCCGGCGCCCTGCACCAGGCGGCGGCGGGTGAAGCCCTTGCTCCACTTGTCGCGCTCGGCGTCCAGCTCGTCGGCGACCTGCGAAGCGTGCACGCGGATGGCGGCCTCGCACAGGTTGGGCCCGTGCCGGCGCAGCTCTTCCAACGAAGCCGGTCGGCGTTCACCTTCAGGGAGTGTCATAGCCTCACCGCAGCGCGTGGTAGACGGAGTCGAGGACCAGCGGGGCCAGGTTCGGCAGCTTCCCGCCGAGGTTGGCGTCGGTGATCCGGGTGTCGGGTTTCGCGCCGAGGAACTTGATCAGCGCGTCCCGTTCGGCGGGCTGCATCGGCTGGAAGATCAGCCGGTTGCACAGCACGTCCAGGTAGGTCGCCATGGTCGCGGCGGGCTGGGTGACGAGGGAGTCGGCGCGCGGGTTGTTGAGCCCCTTGAACGACTGCTGCAGGAAGGCGCGGTGCGAGTTCCAGGTCTCCAGCATGCCGGCCGCCGAGCTCCAGGCGTTCGCGACGTCCGGGTAGCCGTCCGGCGGCTCCCAGCCCAGCGGTGCCTGGCCGAGCTTGCGGGTGAAGTTGTACAGGTCCTCGAGGGCCTTGCCGGTGTCCGCGCCGGGCTTGGTGCCCACGACCCGCGCGGTGGCGACGAAGTTCTCCAGGGGCCGGCGGGTCTTCAGCCCGGCCGCGATCCAGAACTCGAGGGACCGGAACAGCACCTTCAGCACCGGCACGATCGCCGAGCCGCTCTGCTGGTACGCGGTCGCGAGCCGGTCGACGAGGGACTGCGGCGGGGTGTCGCAGACGAAGCGCACCGCGAGCTTGCGCGCCACGTACTTCGCGGTCGACGGGTGCGTCGCCAGGTACAGCAGGTAGGCGTCGCCGACGGCGAGGCCGTCCTTCGCGGACTTGTTGGCGTGCTGGAAGCCCAGCACCTTCACCGCGCCGGTCCAGTGCCGGTTCTGCTCGTACTTGAACACGCCCTCGCGGGTCGCGGTCCGGCCGGTCATCAGGTACGCCGAGTTGCGGACGTCCTTCTCGTTGTAGCCGCCGTCGATGCCGACGGTGTGCAGCTCCAGCAGCTCCCGGCCGTAGTTCTCGTTGACGTTGCGCTTGTCCGAGGACGTGTTGTCCAGGTAGCGCATCATCGCCGGGTCCCGGGCGGAGGCGATGAGCATGTCGGAGAACTTGCCCAGGGCGTGCTTGCGGATGACGTTCACGTCGTACGGCACGCGGGTGTCCCAGCCGCCGTCGAACGGGCTGGTGATGTTGAGGTGGTTGTTCCAGAAGTCGACCATGACCTCGTAGAGCTGGCGGGTGCTCCAGACCTGCCGGGCGATGACGGCCTTGGTCAGGTCGTACATCGCCTTGTTGTCGCCGTCCTTGACCGTCGCGCGGATCTCCGCGGTGGACATGGTGACGGTCGGCGTGGTCTTCAGCGCCGCCTCGGCGACGGGATCGGCGATCTTGTCCGGCTCGAGCTGCTGGTCGAGCCAGCCGTCGATGCCGAGCTCCTTGACCGCGGCCACGTCGGCCTGCGTCGGGCCGAACGTGCAGCGCCGCAGCAGGTGCAGGACCGGGTCGCGGTTGAGCGGCGACGGGAAGCGCGGCGTGGCGCGCATCGCGGCGACGGCGGCGGCGGACGCCGAGTCGGCGGTCCCGGTCGCGCCGAGGTCGTTGAGGTCGCCCTGGCCACTGGTGTAGCTGGAGTCGCGGTTGGAGAACGAGCCGGCGTCGCGCGGGGAGATGTTGCCGCCGCCCTGGCCGGTCTTCACCATGTCGTCGGTGTCGTCGGCGGGCCGCCCGAGCATCACGGCCGCGCCCGATCCGAGCCCTCCGATCGCGACGGCACCGCCGCCGAGGGCCATCAGCGCCTGGCGCCGGTTGCGCATCAGCTCGTGCAACGCGGGCCGTCCCGTGCGCAACCAGGCAGGCGCGGGTCCCCTGGAGGACTTCGCGGCGGGAGGTGTACCGGTGTGCTGCGGCCCGTCGGCGTCGTCTGCGGGCGACTCGAGGACGCGTGGCATCGGAAATTCGCCCGTGTAGTCGGCGAAGAAGGCGCCCTTGACCTTTTTGGGCGAATCGGACGCGGGGGTGTCGTCCGAGAAGAGCCGCTCAGGCATCCCTGAACCCTAATGAGCGCGTGATCTCGCATTCAAGCCGGCAGGTGCGGGTGCGGTTCAACTTTGTCTTTGTTCTTGCTTAAGCCGAGCGCATACCGCGTCAATGCGTGGAATTCGGGCGACTACCTGAAGTTACCTCTTCCGCACGTAACGCAAGAGGGTGTACGCATGAGGAAGCCGAATAGGGGAGGCGGTGGGGGTCGTGGCCGACGCTGCGCCGGTCCGCCGGCGCTGGAGGGTGACGATCGCCGACATCCCGGTCGCCGGGAAGCTCGCCCTCGTCCTGATCCTGCCGCTCGCCGGGCTGCTCGGCCTCGCCGGCGTCGCCGCGTCCGGCTACGCCGCGCAGAGCGGCCGCATCGGCGACCTGCGGGGCGCCGTCGCCGCCGGTGCGCAGGCCGGCCTGGTCACCGACGGCCTGCAACGCGAGCGCCTCGCGCTCGCCCGGCTGCTCGGCGGGGACGGCTCCCGCGACGCGTTCGCCACCGAGGCCGCCGGCACCGACGCCGCCGTCGCCCGGTTCCGCGCCGCCGCCGCACACGTCGACGGCGGCGCCGCGCTCGCCCGGGCCGTCGACGGCCTCGACGGGCTCGACCTGCTGCGGGCCCGCGCGTCCGACACGTCCGGGCAGCTGGTGCTGCTCGGGTACCGGCAGCTGATCGCCGATCTCGTCGCCTTCCAGCAGGGCATCGCCGAGCGCCCCGCGCCGCCGGCCGTCACCGCCGCGATCCGGGCCGCCGGCTGGCTCGCCGAGGCCGGGGAGGAGCTCGCCCTGGTCCAGCTGGGGACCTTGCGGGCCCTCGCCGCGGGGGAGCTGACCCCGGCGGACCGCGACGACGTGACCGCCCACCGGGCCGCCGCCGCCGGCGCGTTCGAGCGGTTCACCGCGGCCGCCACCCCGGCGTGGCGCGCGCAGCTGGCCGGCCTCTCCCTGGACGTCGAGCGGCCCGCGCCGGCCGCCACCGACGCCGCCGGGTTGGCCCGGACCAGCCTCGCCCAGCTCGACGGCCTGCGGGTCCTCGCCGACCGGGTCGCCGCCGACAACGCCGCCGCCGTCACCGACGCCCGCGACCGGCAGAACCGCACGATCATCCTCGGCCTCGCGGCCGTCCTGCTGGTGGCCGCCGCCGCGGTCTGGCTCGCCGTCGCCGTCGGCCGGTCCCAGCGCCGGGGGCTGCGCGCCCTGCTGCAGGCGCCGGCCGCCGAGCTCACCGCGGGCGGGCGGGACGAGGTCGGCCGGGTCACCGAGGCGTTCAACGCCGTCCGGCGGGAGGCGGCCCGGGCGGCCGCCGACCAGGCCGCGCTGCGCACCGGTATGAGCGGCGCGTATGCCGACCTCGCGCGCCGCTCCGCCCGGCTCGCCGACGCGCTCCTCGAGCGGCTCGACGACGTCGAACGCGACGAGGCCGACCCGGACCGGCTCGCGACGCTCTTCGCCGCCGACCACCTGGCGACCCTGCTCCGTCACGACAACCACAGCCTGCTCGTCCTCGCCGGCGCCGGCACCGCCCGCGAGCACGCCGCCCCGGTGCCGCTGCTCGACGTGCTGCGGGCCGCCCAGTCGCAGATCGAGGCGTATCAGCGGGTCGAGTACGGCCGGGTCGACGACGCCGTGGCGGTCGAGCCGGCGGCCGTCGACGGGGTCGTGCACCTGCTCGCGGAGCTGCTCGACAACGCCGCCAGGCACTCGCCCGCCGACCGGCCCGTGGTCGTGGAGGCCCGGCACATCGGCGACGGTGCCACCATCCAGGTCGCCGACCGCGGCCCCGGGGTCGACCCCGCCCGCCTCGAGGAGCTCAACGGCCGCCTCGCCGACCCGGCCCCGTTCGGTCCGCGGCCGGGGCTCACCGTCGTGGCCCGGCTCGCCGCCCGGCACGGGCTCGACGTCACGCTGGTGCCGTCGCCGCACGGAGGGTTGGTGGCCGCGGTACGGCTGCCGCCCGCGCTGATCGTGCCGGCGCTACCCGTGCCGGTGCCGGGTGTTCCTGCCCGTCCCCTGCCGCCGCGGGTGCTCGAACGCAGTCCCGCGCTGCCCGGGGCCGAGCCGATGGACATCCCGCATCCGCGCAAGGACGGCGGCCGGCGCCCGGCCGTCCGGGCAGGTGTGGCCGCCGACGGGCCCACGGTCGAGGCCCGGGCGTTCGACGGCGACCCGCCGCGGCGTACCGTCGAGTCCGGTCCCGCTCCAGGCTCCGCTCCGGGCCCCGCTCCTGGCCCCGCCCCTGTCTCCGCTCCGGTCGAACCCGACGACGTCAGCGACCTGCTGTCGACCTACCAGCACGCGATCGGTCGTTTCGACGCCGTGACGGTGCCGGTGAACCAGGAAGGACATGCCACGTCATGACGGCTCCCACGGGGCTCGACTGTGTGCTCAGCGGCTTCACGGAACGTGTCGCCGGCGTCCGGCACACCGTCGCGGTCTCCGGGGACGGCCTGCTGGTCGCGGCGTCCAACGAGCTGCCACCCGAACGCGCCGACCAGCTCGCCGCGATGGTCGCCGGCGTGGTCTCCCTGGCGCAGGGACTCTCCGCGTGCACCGACGCCGGCCCGGTCCTGCGCACGATCGTGCAGATGGGGCGCAGCCTGCTGTTCGTCATGGCCCTCGGCGACGGGCACACGCTCGCCAGCCTGGCCACCATGGTCCAGCCGGGCTGCGACGTGGGCCAGGTGGCGTTCGAGATGACCGGCCTCGTCGATCAGGTCGGCGCCGTCCTGACCCCCGCCGCGCGGTAGCCCTCACAGGTCTGGATCCCGGTCGTCCTTGACCTTGCTGGCGTCGCGCAGGGGGATGAACGGCTCCTGCTCCTCCGGCAGGCCGCCCTGGATGGCGCGGCCGCGTTCGAGCTCGGCGTCGAACTCGGCGCCCAGCAGGATCGCGATGTTGGAGATCCACAGCCAGACCAGGAACGCGATGATGCCGCCCAGCGTGCCGTACGTCTTGTTGTACGAGCCGAAGTTCCCCACGTAGACCGCGAAACCCGCGGAGGCGACCAGCCAGATGAACACGGCCAGCCCACCGCCGGGCGTGACCCAGCGGAAGCCGGTCTGGCGGGCGTTGGGGGAGGCCCAGTAGAGCACGGCGAGGATCAACAGCACGACCAGCAGCAGGACCGGCCACTTGGCGATGTCCCAGATCTGCACGGCCTGCTTCGACAGCCCGATCCAGCCCCCGGCCTGCTCGGCGAACTTGCCGGTGAACACGATGCTCATCGCGGCGAGCGAGATGAGGATGCCGACCACGACGGTGACGCCGAGGCGGATCGGCAGGACCTTCCAGATCGGGCGGCCCTCGGGGACGTCGTAGATGGCGTTGGCGGCGCGGATGAAGGCGCCGACGTAGCCGGAGGCGGTCCACAGCGCGCCGAGGAGGCCGACGATCGCGAGGAAGCCGGCCGAGCCGGAGCCCTCCTTCAGCTCGCCGACGGCGTCGTTCACCGGCCCGGCGACGGTCGGCGGGAACAGCTCCTGCGCGTTGCGGATGACCGCGTCCTGGGTCGTGTCGGTGAGCAGCATGCCGGACACGGCGAGCAGCACGAGGATGCCGGGGAAGATGGACAGCACCCCGTAGTAGGTCAGCGCGGCGGCCCAGTCGGTGAGGTTGTCGTCGTTGAACTCCTTGACCGTGCGCTTGAGCACGTCGATCCAGGAGCGCTTGGTGAGCTGCGAGAGCCGGCTCGGCGGGTTCTCGAGCTCGGGGCCGGTGGGGTCCTCCTGCGCCATGCCCTACCTATGCCCTGCCGGTGTCCGGGGATAACGCTATGGTGCGACCCTTCCGGCCCGGATCAGGGCGACCTGCACCATGTCGACCAGTTCGGTGGCGCGGAACGGCTTGGCGACGACCGAGGCGTCCTCGCCGAGCTCGACGACGGCGGCGTCGAAGTACGGCAGGCCCGACATGTACATGATGAGCGCGTCGGGGCAGTTGGCGCGGACCACCTCGGCGACCTGCACGCCGGAGCCGTCGTTGAGCTTCAGGTCGGTGATGGCGAGGTCGATCGCGGCGGGGTGCTCGACGCAGACGCGTTCGGCGCCGGCGAGACCGGACGCCGTGTACACCTCGGCGCCGGCGCGGCTGAGCACCCGTTTGACGATCTCGCACAGGTCCGGCTCGTCGTCGACGACGAGGACGCGTAGGTGCTCCAGCATGCCTTTACGATAAATCGTGATTGTGCCGGACTTGCCGTACTTGGCCTTTTCCCCGGGCTTCCTCCGGCCTCGCTCGGCGCTACCTGACAGGGTTGCCCGGCCGGATCCGGCGCCGGCTGAACCCGAGGAACACCACCAGCACGCATGCCACCACCAGCAGCACCGCCGCGTAGGTCCACCAGGCCGGGCGGCCGGCGGGCGTGGGAGTGGCCGCGGCGGGGGGCGCGGCGACGCTCGTGACGAAGTCGGCGGGTGCGGCGGCGGCACTGGTCGCGGCCGGCGCGGCGGCGCTCGGCGACGACGTCGGGGTCCGGGTCGGCTTGGCGGAGGCGCTGCTCTTCACGCCCGTGGTCACGGTGAAGGAGAAGCTGCCGTTGCCCGCCACGCCGCCGCTGCCGCTGGCGGTGTAGGACACGGTGTAGCTGCCGGGCGGCCCGTCGGGCACGCCGAGGGCGATGCGGGCCGTCTCGTTGCGCACGCTGACCGCGCCGAGGGCGACCGTGGTGTTGTCCGGTCCGAGCAGGGTGACCTGAGCGTCCAGGATCTTGTCGTTGAAGACCAGCTGGAGCACCTGCGGCAGGTGCCCGACCCGGGTCTCCGCGCCCGGCGTGCTGCTGGCGAGCATGAGTCGCGGTGCATATGCGGTTACAATTGACGGAAACGGCAGGATGCCAAGAATTCCGACAATTATCGCGGCGAGAACTGAACTCCGCCTGACCACACCAACAAATCGCCCGGTCATGGGCGGAAACGATAGTGCATTGATGTCAGCGATGCGCGGTCGACGGTGTTAGCGTGCCGTTTCATGCAGGGCAGTTGGCGTGAACTGGTGCAAATCAAACGGCCTCCGGCGCCGACCCCGGCGAGCCGGCGGCTGCGGCGCATCGTGCTGCTCACCGCCGTGCTGACCCTCGCCGCGGACCTCGTCAACCTGGAGTACTCCACCGAGGGAGGATTCGGCCTCGGTGTGCGGACGTTCTGGGCGATGCTGCGCGCGCTCGGATTCCTGTTCCTGATGCGGGAGATCCGCTGGGGGCGGCTCACCGCCCGGCCGTTCGGGTTGATTCTCGCGATCACCACGGTGTTCGCCTCGGCCCGGCTCGCCCAGCCCCGCGCGGACGGGTACCTGCCGCCGTGGCCCGTCCTGGTGGCGCTCGCGGTCATCCTGGCGCTGTGCGCGGTGGTGGTGTGGCAGCTGTTCCGCTCGCCCGACATCGCCGCGCACCTGACCCGCCGCCCGCCGAAGCGGCCGATCCCGCCGTGGGCGCTGACCGCGCGGGTCGCCGCGCTGTCCTACTCCGCGCTGCTGACGGTGCCGTGCCTGGTCGCCGCCGGCACGCTGTGGGACGAGCCGCGCCAGCCCCGATCGACCGCGGTGCCGCTGGTCATCTCGTGGTTCGTGCTCGGCATCGCGATCGCGTTCGTGGCGTCGCTGATCAGCTTCGCGATGATGTTCGGGCACACCTGGGCCCGCGTGCTCCTCGCCATGATCAGCGTGTTCGTGCTGGTGGTGCAGCCGGTGCTGTGCTGGCTGATGCTCGGCGCCGACGGCCTCATCCGCGACGGCATCCCGCTCGTCCTCGCGGCGCTGGTCTGCCTCTACGGCCTGGCCAGATCGGGCGCCGGCAGGCCCGACATGGCGGCCGGCACGTCGTCGGCGCCGGTGTAGACGCTGATCTTGTACTCGATGAGCGCCAGGTCGGTCTGCAGCTCGGCGATCTTCTGCTGGACCTGCCGGCGGTGGTCCTCGAGCAGCTCGCGGCGCTCGTCGAAGGTCGCCGGTCCGACCCGGCACAACTCCGCGTAGCGGCGCATCTCGGCGATCGTCATCCCGGTCGCCCGGAGCCGGGTCAGCAGCCGGAGCATGCTGATGTCGCGCTCGGAGTAGCGGCGGTGGCCGTTCCAGTCCCGCTCCGGCGGGTCCAGCAGCCCCGCCCGCTCGTAGTACCGCAGGGTGTGCGCGGTCAGCCCGGTCTGGTCGGCCACCTCGGCGATGGTGTACTCCATGCCGCCAAGCTTGCCTTAGAGCGCGCTCGAAGGGGGAGGGTGGAGGCATGCGACAGCGAACCCTTGGCACTCTGACCACGTCGGCGCTCGGCCTGGGCTGCATGGGCATGAGCGAGTTCTACGGCCCGGGTGACGACGCCGAATCCGTCGCCACCATCCACCGCGCCCTCGACCTGGGCGTGACGTTTCTGGACACCGCCGACATGTACGGCCCGTTCACCAACGAACAGCTCGTCGGCCGGGCCCTCGCTCAGTTGGGTGCCGGCCGCCGCGACGAGGTGACCCTGGCGACGAAGTTCGGCATCCAGCGCGACGGCGGCACCCGCAGCATCAACGGCCACCCCGACTACGTGCGGGCCGCCCTCGACGCGTCCCTCGCCCGCCTCGGCGTCGACCACATCGACCTGTACTACCAGCACCGCGTCGACGACCGGGTGCCCATCGAGGACACCTGGGGCGCGCTCAGCGAGGCCGTCGCCGCGGGCAAGGTCCGCCACCTCGGCATCTCCGAGGCGTCCGTTTCGACCGTGCGCCGGGCGCACGCCGTGCACCCCGTGACCGCGGGGCAGTACGAGTACTCGCTGTGGACCCGGGACCCGGAGGACGGGATCCTGGCCACGTTCCGCGAGCTCGGCATCGGCCTGGTCGCCTACAGCCCGCTCGGCCGCGGCTTCCTCTCCGGTGAGATCACCGACCCGTCGCAGTTCGACCCGTCGGACTTCCGCCGCTCCAACCCCCGCTTCCAGGGCGCCAACTTCCAGCGCAACCTCGACCTGGTCGCCGAGGTCAGGTCCCTGGCCGAGGCGAAGGGCGTCACGCCGGCGCAGCTCGCCCTCGCCTGGGTCCTGGCACAGGGCGACGACATCGTGCCGATCCCTGGCACGAAGCGGCAGCGGTACCTGGAGCAGAACGCCGCCGCGGTGGACGTGGTGCTCACGGCGGACGACCTGGCCGCGATCGAGAAACTGGCCATCGGCAGCGACGTCGCCGGGACGCGGTACGCCGCCGAGACGATGGGATCGCTGAACCGCTGATCTCCGTCTGGTTGGTTGCCCCCTGGGTGGTGCTGGCGCCGCCCGGGGGGTTCGTCGTATGGTGGTCGACGTGTCCGCGTTCCAGAACAGTTGCTGGTGGCCCGCCTGACGAGGCGGCCCACCTCCGCGTGACACCCACATCCGCGGCCGCCCTTTCCGGCGGTCGCTTTTTCGTTCCCTCGTCGTAGGGGCCGGCCGCCCGGACGGACGGCCAGACCTGAGAGGGACGACCCGAATGCTGCCCGACCTGACCCGCCCGTTCGCCCTGCTGCGCCGCGAAGGCCGCGACGTCGTCGAGGTGCTCGCCGGCACCGTCGTCACCGTCGACGCCCTCGGCGACATTCCCGACGAATCGCTGTCGCTGGTGCCGTTCCGGCAGGTCCGCGAGCGCGGCTTCGACTGTGTCGACGACGGCACGCCACTGTCGGTGCTGCGCATCGCGTCGCGTGCGCTGCATCCACTCGCTGATGTCATCGCTTGCCTGTCCGCCGTGCCGGTGGTGTTGTCCGGTGGCGCGTTCGACGTGTCCGACGATGACTACGCGACGATCGTCGCCGAGGTGCTCCGCGACGAGATCGGCCGCGGCGAGGGGTCCAACTTCGTCATCCACCGGGTGTTCGAGGCCGACGTCGACGGCGACCCGGTCACGGCGGCCCTGGCCGTGTTCCGGCGGCTCCTGGAGCGGGAGCGCGGCGCGTACTGGACGTTCCTGGTGTCCACCGGCGACCGCATCCTCGTCGGCGCCACCCCGGAGCGGCACGTCAGCGTCGAGGACGGCCTGGTGATGATGAACCCGATCAGCGGCACCGTCCGGCACCCGGACAAGGCGGCGCTGCTGCGGTTCCTGACCGACCGCAAGGAGATCGACGAGCTGTCCATGGTCCTCGACGAGGAGCTCAAGATGATGGCGACCGTCGCGACCGAGGGCGGGCAGGTCGTCGGCCCGTACCTCAAGGAGATGGCGCACCTCGTCCACACGGAGTACCTCCTCGCCGGCCGCAGTGCACTGGACGTGCGGGACGTGCTGCGCGAGACGATGTTCGCGCCGACGGTCGTCGGCAGCCCGATCGAGAACGCGTGCCGGGTCGTGGCCCGGCACGAGCGGCGCGGCCGTGGCTACTACGGCGCCGTCCTCGCCCTGATCGGCCGGGACGCCGCCGGCCGGCAGACCCTCGACGCGCCGATCCTCATCCGCACCGCCGACATCTCCGCCTCCGGCCGGCTGCGGGTGCCGGTCGGAGCCACGCTGGTGCGGCACTCGACGCCGGCCGGCGAGGTCGCCGAGACGCACACGAAGGCCGCGGGGGTGCTCGCCGCACTGGGCCTCGGTGGGCCGGCTGAGGCTTCCACACCGACCCTGCTCGCCGCGGACCCAGGGGTGCAGGCCGCGCTCGTCGCGCGCAACGCCACCCTGGCGCCGTTCTGGCTGCGGGACCACCAGACGCGGGCCCTGGCGACGCCCCAGCTCGCCGGGCGGCGGGTCCTCATCGTCGACGCGGAGGACACGTTCACCGGCATGCTGCACCACCAGTTGCGGGTCCTGGGCCTGGACGTCACCCTCCGGAAGTACACCGACGTCCCGTCCGTCGCGGGGTTCGACCTCGTGGTGCTCGGCCCCGGGCCGGGCGACCCGCGACGGATCGAGGAGCCGAAGATGGCCGCGATGCGGGCGGTCGCCGCGCGGCTGCTGGCCGACGGCACGCCCACCCTCGCCGTGTGCCTCGGCCACCAGCTGCTGTCGGGGCTGCTCGGGCTGCCGCTGCGGCGCAAGGCCAACCCGTATCAGGGCATGCAGCGCGACATCGTGTTCTTCGGCCGGCCGGCGATCGTCGGCTTCTACTCCACCTTCACCGCGACGCACCCGCACGACCGCTTCACCAGTGAGTACGGCGACGTGGAACTGTCCCGCGACCCGGCCAACGGCGACGTGCACGCCCTGCGCGGGCCGACGTTCGCCGGGGTGCAGTTCCATCCCGAGTCGGTGCTCAGCTACGACGGCATCGAGCTGCTGCGCGCCATGCTCACCACGCTGCTGCCGGCCGCCGTGTCGTAGCCGTCCCGGGTGGGTACCGGGCGGACGTGATGCGTCTGGTGCGGGTCGTCCTGCGGTTCTTCCACGGCCGTGACCTGAACCTGCACGCCGGCGCCGTCACGTTCTACGGCGCGGTCGCCGTCGTGCCCGTCGCGCTGCTCACCATCAGGCTCGCCGGGCTGATCGCCGGCGCCGGCCGGGTCCGCGACCTGGCCGGCCCGGTGATCGCGGCGATGCCGGACCGGCTCGGCGCGGACCGGGCGGCCGCGGTCCTGGTCGACGCGGGCCTCGGCATGTCGTGGCCGCTCACGCTGATCGCGCTGCTCCCCGCCACCTGGTACGGCGAGGGCCTCCGCCGCGCGTTCGTCTCCCTCACCGAGGCCGGCCCGCCCGCGGGCTGGCGCGGCCGGCTGCTCATCCTGCCCGTCCTCGCCGCCGCCCCCGCGCTCCTGCTCGGCCTCCTCCTGGTGCTGCCCGACGCCGCACGTCGCTTGCAGGACGGCGGCTGGTCGAGCGTCGGCGCGGTGGTCGTGTCGTTCCTGGCCACCTGGCTGACCCTCAGCCCGGTGTTCGTCATGGTGTACCGCTGGTGCGCGCCCCCCAGCCCGGCCTGGCTCCCGACGGTGGTTGTCGGCGCCTTCACGGCGGCGAACGTCGCCGGCTTCGCGCACGGGTTCGTCCTGTTCTGGTCGCTGCCGCTGGACCTCGGCGCGCCCTTCGGCGGCCTGGACGTCGTCGGCGCCGTCGTCGCCGTCCTCCTGTGGTTGTATCTGTTTCACCTGCTGACACTCGTCGGCTACGGCGCGACCCTGCAGGCCGCCCGGTGGTGGGCCTTGCGCTCCGCAGCTTCGTGAACGATGCTTCCGAAGAATTCTCACCATTGGGGGCCTTCATGCGGGACCGCCGGGCAAGACTCAGCGTCGCCGTGGCGTACCTCGTCCAGGGCTTCTGCTTCGCCGCCCTGCTGACCCAGGTCGGCGTCCTGCAGGACAAGTTCGGCTTCTCCGACGGTGAGCTCTCCCTCGTCCTGCTCGCGGTCCCCGTCGTGGCCGGCGTCGGCAGCGTCCTGGCCGGCCTGCTCTCCACCCGCTACGGCAGCTCCCCGGTGCTGCGCGCCGGCGGCCCGGGCGTCGCGCTCGCCATCACCGCGGTCGGCCTCGCCGGGCAGGCCTGGCAGCTGTACCTGGCGCTCGCCTTCGTCGGCCTCATGCTCGGCGTCGTCGACGCCACCATGAACATGCAGGGCGTCAGCGTCGAACGCCGCTACGGCCGCCCGGTCCTGAACTCCTTCCACGCCGTGTGGAGCGTCGGCGCCATCTTCGGTGCCCTGGCCACCGCCGGCACGTCCCGGCTGGACTGGTCGATCGCCGCGTCGCTCGGCTCGGTCGCGGTCGTCGGCGCGATCCTCGCCCTCGCCGCCGGCCCCTGGCAGCTGCGCCGCGCCGAGGAGGTCGCCGACGTGCCACCCGGCGTGGCCACCGCGGTCCCGTGGCGCCCGGTCATCCTGGTCGGCGTGGCGATGATGCTCATGTTCATCGCCGACTCCGCGGTCTCCAACTGGAGCACCGTCTTCCTCGACAACGCCTTCTCCGCGAGCACCAGCGTCGCCGCGCTCGGCCTCGCCGCGTATCAGGCGATGATGCTCGTCGGCCGCACCGCCGGCGACCTGATCGTGCGCCGCTTCGGCCCGGTCGGCGTCGTCTCCGTCGGCGGCGTCGTCGGTGGGCTCGGCCTCGGCCTGGTCGCCGCGTCCCAGTCCGCCGCGATGGGCATCGCCGGGTTCGCCGTCGTCGGCATCGGCCTGTCCCTGGTCGTCCCGCAGTCCTTCTCCGCCGCGGGCCGCCTCGACCCGGCCGGCACGGGCGTCGCGATCGCCCGGGTCAACCTGTTCAACTACGTCGGCTTCGTGGTCGGCGCGGGGCTCATCGGCGCGGTGGCGGAGGGTGCGTCGCTCCGCCTGGCCTTCGTGGTGCCGGCGGTGCTCGCGGTGGGGATCGTCGCCCTGGCGCCGGCGTTCCGCACCACGGCTCCGGCCCCGGCGGCGGAAGTGCCGGCACCCGCCACCCCCTGACCGCTGTGGGCGTCGGCTGTCTGCGGCGTGGTCGCTACCACGGCTCCGGCCCCGGCGGCCGAGGTGCCGGCGCCCGCCACCTCCTGACCGTCGCCCTGCCAGCTGTCGTGGCGTGGGGCCGGGCCGGTCAGGGTTGGTGGGCGGTGGCGCTGACCTTCTCGGCCGCTGCCGCCACCGAGCCGCGGGTCGTGGCGGCGAGGCTGGTCTGCTCGAACAGCGACGCCTCGACCTCGCGCTGAGCGGCCGCGACCGTGCCGAGCCGGTCCGCGACCCCGCCGACCGCGTTCGCCGCCGCGGCCGCGCCCGCGGTGACCTGCCCGACGGTCGTCTCGATCCGGCCGGTCGCGGCGGCCGTCTGCGCGGCGAGATCCTTGACCTCGTTGGCGACCACGCCGAAGCCCTTGCCGGCCTCCCCGGCGCGGGCGGCCTCGATCGTCGCGTTGAGCGCGAGCAGCTTCGTCTGGTCCGCGACCGCCTGGATGAGCCCGGCGACGGTAGCGATGTCGGCGATCGCCGTCTCGAGCTCGCTGATGACGGTCCGCGCGTGGTTGGAGTCGCTGAGCGCCGCCTCGACGTCGGTGACGGCGTCGCGCACCGTGCCCGTCATGCCGGCCAGCTTCTGCTCGAACGACTCCATCGCCGCGCCGGCCTCGGCGCCCAGCTGGACCCCCGCGTCGGCGACGTCGGCCAGCACGGTCTCCAGCCGCCGGCCGAGCCGTTCGCTGTGGGTGACCTGCTCCGCGGCGTTGCTCGCGGCGGCCTCCTCACGCCGGGTGGCGTCGTCCGCGGCGGCCCGCAGCGCCGCCTGGTTCTCGGCCGCGACCCGGGCGCGGTCCGCGTCGACCTCGGCCTCGGCGTTGGCGGCGAACCTCCAGTACGTCAGCTGCGTCAAACACATCGCGATGACGAAACCGGCGTGCATCAGCACGAACAGGATCGGGTGGTCGCGGGCCTGCGGGCTGCTGAACAGCATGTCAGGCATCGCCAGGGCCACCAGCAGGTGGTGCGCGCCGACCAGCAGGACGGTGACGAACAGGGCCACCCAGTCCTGATACAGGCTGACCAACCCCACCACGACGAAGAAGTGGAAGTGCAGGTCGGTGAGGCCGTTGCCGGCGTGCACGAGCGCGGCCGCCGCCAGGACCATCCCCGTCGACACGGCGACCGCGGCGCCGCGCCTGCTGCGGGCGATGTTGCTGGCCACCGCGCAGATCAGGACACCGGCGTTCGCCGACCAGACCAGCCAGGCGCCGTTGTGCGCGTGCTCGCCGGTGATCGAGTGGCCGTTGAGGACGCTGATCAGGACCAGCACGGGCAGGTGCAGCCACAGCAGCAGTCGCAGTGCCCGATGTCTGGACTGGAAGGCCGCGTCGCTGAGCCGGACCTTCGGCATGAGCCAGGCGAGGACTCCGGGCATGACGTTCGACGCTCCCTCTGGTCGGTTGACCCCGGGACCTGCAAGAGGACCCAACCGCCCATCGGCCGCCGGAGGGCGAACTGAAGGGTGTTCGCCCCATTCGCGCCGATCGGGTGCCCGCCCGCCGCCGTTGACGGGCACCGACCGGCGGCCGGCGGGCCGGACCTGCACGCCGGTTCCGCACCGGGCATGCAGGTCCGCCGGTCGGTGTCCGCTGGAGGTGCTGCGACCTCGGGCATGTTCGGTGTCCGGCTCCCGCAACGGGCTTGCGCCGCTGTCAGCCGGCCTCCGCCGGGGGTGCGGTGGCCTCGTTCGCATCGGGTGTGTGGTGCTGCCGGTCGACCTTGGCCGGGAGTGCGGTGGCCTCGTTCCGCTCCGGGTGTGTGGTGCTGCCGGCCGGCCTCGGCGCCTCGTTCCGCATCGGGTGTGTGGTGCTGTCAGCCGGCCTCGGCCAGGAGCGCGGTGGCCTCGGCGGGGGACGGCAGGCCGTCGGTGTCGCCGGCCGTCGCGACCACCCCCGCCGCGAACCGGGTGCCGAGCCACGCGGCGCCCCTCGGCCCGATCCCGCGGAGGCGGGCGGCGAGATACGCCCCGGCGAACGCGTCCCCGGCGCCGACCGGGTCCACCACCCGCACCGCCACCGACGGCAGGTGGGTCGGCCGGTCACCCTCGTGCCAGCAGCCGTCGGCACCGGCTTTCAACACCACCTCACCCACGCCGGCCGCTCTGGCCTGCGCGAACACCGTAGCGGGAACATCGGTGCCGAAGAGGGGCACCGCTTCGTCCATCCCGAGGAGGAGGTACGCCGTCAGCGGCAGCAACTCCGTCACCACCTCGGTCACGCCCTCCAGCCCGGGGCGCAGGTTCGGGTCCACGGCGACCGGTACGCCCCGGGCGTGCGCCTCGCGGGCCAGCCGCAGCACCGCCCGCCGCGGGCCGGCGCCGAGCGCGGCGGTCAGGCCGGACACCGCGACCAGGTCCGGACCGGCGGCCAACGCCCGGTCCGCGTCGGCCTCGTCGAGGACGGACGCGGCCGAACCGGCCCGGTAGTAGTACACCCGCCGGGCACCGTCGGGCAGCACGTCCTTGACGAACACCCCCGTCGGCCGGGTCCCGTCGACGGCCACCAGGCCCGTGCCGACCCCGAGGCCGGCCGCAGCCGCGACGACCCTCCGGCCGAACGGGTCGTCGCCGATCCTGCTGCAGAACGCCGTCCGTGCGCCGGCCCGGGCCGCCGCCGCGAGGAGGTTCAGTTCGGCGCCGGCCACGTGCACCGACGCCGACCGGCACGCTTCGAGGGTGCGGTCGGCGGGCTGGAAGAGCACCATCGCCTCACCGAGCCCGACGATGAGCCCGCTCATGCCACCCACCGCCGTCCTGAGCCGCCGACCCGTCCGGCGTCAGAGCCAGCGTGCCGCCGCGTGGCCGGCTGGGTGTCCGGACCTGCATGCGGTCCCGTGGCCGGCCGGGTGGTTGGGGCCGGGGGCCGTCGTGTGGCCGGCTGGGTGTCCGGGTCCGCGTGCCGTCCGGATGCCGGCCCGGTGGCTGCGGCCGGGTGCCGTCGCCTGGTCGGGTGGGTGGCCGGGGCGGTCATGACAGCCACCGGGCGCGCAGGTCCGGGCGGAGGAACGCGGCCGGCGAGGCGATCGACAGGCCGCCGTCGACGGGAAGGCAGGCGCCGGTGATGAAGCCGGCGCCCGGCGAGGCCAGGAACGCGACCGCCGCCGCGACCTCCTCCGGCCGGCCGACCCGGCGCAGCGGGTACCCCTCGGCGGCGTCGGGCAGGTGCTCGCCGCCGATCATGCCGGGCGCGACGGCGTTGACGCGGATGCCGCGGGGACCGTACTCCAGGGCGAGCTGGCGCACGAGGCCGTCCAGGCCCGCCTTCGCCGCGGCGTAGGACGGCAGGCCCGGCGCGGCGAGGAAACTGTTGACGGAGGTGACCGCGACGATGCTGCCGCCGGAAGGCAGGTGCGGCAGCGCCGCCCGGCAGGCGTAGAAGGCCCCGGAGAGGGTCACGTCGATCGCGGAGCGCCACTCGTCGTCGGTCTGGGTCTCCGCGGGGGAGACCGGCATCACCGCCGCGGCGAGGACGAGCACGTCGAGCCGGCCGAACCGGGCCGCGGCGCGTTCCACCACCGCCGCGGCGCCGTCACTGGTGGAGCAGTCGGCCGCCCAGCTCGCCTCGAACGCGGGGTCGTCGGTGGTGTCCAGGGCGGCACCCGCGACCCGGTCACCGGCGAACGCCCGGCCGATCGCGAGCCCGATCGGCGAGGTCGCCCCGAGCACGAGCACACCCCTCACCGGTCAGGACCCCCGGCCTCTTCCGTACCCCCGAGACCGAGGTCGTCCAGGATCAGGGCCAGCGCGGCAAGCGTGGCCGGGTCGGCGTCGACGGCCGGAGCGCGGACCGTCGTGGACGCGATGATCCCCCGCTGGTGCAGCACGTGCTTGTGGATCGACCACGCGATGCCGGGCTGCAGCCCGAAGCGGATCAGCGGCAACAGCCGGTTGAACCCGGCCCGGGCCTCGGCCGCCGAACCCGTCCGGTACGCGTGAAGGACGGGTCCGAGCAGGTCCGGGAACTCGCTTGCAGGCATCGTGCCGACCGCGCCGCGGGCGTACTCCTCGAGCACGAACAGCGCGTTCTGCCCGCCGAGCACGAGGAAGTCCTCGGCGGTGGCCTCGATGACCGCGCCGACCTTCGGGGTGGTCGGCTGGGTCTCGACCTTCACCGAGTCGACGCCGTCCAGCTTTGACAGCTCGACGATGAGCGGCACGGGCAGGTTGACCCCGGTGGACGCCGGCGCGTCCTGCACCATGACCGACAGCCCGCCGGCCGCCGCGACCGCGCCGTAGAAGTCGACGATCTGCGTGGGGGAGGGCTTCACCATGAACGGCGGGATCAGCATGGCCACGGTCGCGCCGGCGTCGGCCGCGGCCCGGCACTGGTCGATCGCGTCGCCGGTGCCGGTCGCCGACACCCCGGCGACGATCGGCAGCTCCGGGCCGAGCGCCTCGCGGACCACCGCGAGGATCGCCGTCCGCTCCGGCGCGGTCAGCGTGAAACCCTCGCTGGCGAAACCGAACACGGCGACGCCGTCGACGCCGGAGCGCACGGAGAACTCGACGAGCCGGCGCAGGCTGTCGGTGTCCAGCGAGCCGTCGGGATGGAACGGGGTGGCGAGCACGGGGATCAACCCGCGCACGTCGGCGGAGCGGCTCACTGGTCCTCCAGAAGGGCGGTGATGTCGACCTCGACGCCGAGGCCCGGCGCGGTCGGCACGTGGAACGACCCCGGTCCGCCGGTCAGCGGCCGGGTCAGGATGCGGTTGGCGACGGGGAACGGTCCGGGCTGGAACTCGAAGACCGGCATGGCCTCGATCGCGGCGGCGACGTGGATCCCGGCGGCGAGCACGACGCCGAGCCCGACGGAATGGTGCGGCGCCACCGGCACGTGATGCACCGATGCGATCTCCGCGATGGCCATGGCCTCGGTGATGCCGGTGCGGCCGACGTCGGGTTGGGCGACGTCCAGGGCCCGCTCCTGCAGCCACAGCTTGAACTCGAACCGGCTGCGCAGTGTCTCGCCGACCGCGACGGGGGTGACGAGCGCGGCGGCGAGCTCGTGGTGGCCGTCGACGTCCTCGGGGGCGAGGGGCGCCTCCAGGAACCAGGCGCCGCGCGCGTCCAGAGCCTTGCCGAGGCGCAGCGCGTCGGCGAGGTCGTAGGCCCAGTGCGCGTCGACGGCGACCCGCATCCCGGTCGCGGCGACCGCGTCGAACGTGGCGAGGTCCTCCTCCACCCCACGGCCGAGGTGGAGCTTCACCGACGTTGCACCCTGCGCAATCCAGTTGCGGGCGAGATCCGCCCGCTCCGGGTCGGTGGCCACCGGAAGGCCGGAGACGTAGGTGGGCACGGTGTCGCGGTACGCCCCGCCGAGCAGTGCGTGCACGGGCAGCCCGGCCGCCTTCCCGGCCAGGTCCCACAGCGCGATGTCCACGGCGGCGAGGGCGTCGGCCTGATGACCGACGAGATGGCCGCGCTCCCGCATGAGGCCGGTGAGCCTGGTCCACAGCGGCCGGACCCGGCGCGGGTCCTGTTTCAGCAGGGCGGGCGTCAGCAGCCGGTCGACGATCGCCTGCACGATCTCCGGCCCGACGGGTGCGAGTGCCTCGCCCCAGCCCTCGGTGCCGTCGTCGCAGGTGATCCTGACCAGGAGCGTCTCGTAACGGTCCGAGTACAGGCTGCGCCACGGCGGCCGGGTGTAGTAGTCCGACTTTTCCGGATTCTCCCGGGTGGCGGCGCCCAGATAGACGTCGTCTCCACGCAGTTTCAGCGGAAACGTCGTCACGTCAACGATCTTCACCGAGCACCACCGCCCTGCGGTTGACCACTTGCAGCATGCGGGATATCTTGCCGTATCACGCAAGCAACTTCCAGAGAGGGTCCCGATGGCTTCGGATGTCGGAAGCAACCAGAGCGTCGAGCGGGCGCTGACGGTGCTGCGGGTCTTCACGGCCGGCCGCTCCGAGCTGCGCGTCTCCGACGTCGCCAAGCTCGCAGACCTTGGACTCTCCACCGCGTCGCGTCTGCTCGCAACCCTGGAGGCGGCCGGGTTCGTCGACCGTGACCCGGTCAGCGGGCTCTACCGGCTCGGCCTGGACACGGTCAGCCTCGGTGGCGCGGTGCTCAACAGCCACCCCGTGCACCGCGAGGCGCGCCAGATCGCCCAGAACCTGGCGGCCGACCTCGGTCTCGGCGTCAACGTCGCGGTCCGCCGCGACGCCAGCCTCTTCTACCTGCTCAACTTCGAGGGCCGGCAGGCGCCACGGGCGTTCGTCCTCGCCGGGCAGCGCAACCCGCTGCACGCCACCGGCCTGGGCAAATCCCTGCTGACGGGCCTGACGCCGCTGGAGCGGCGGGGGCTGCTGCCGGCGAGCGCCCTGGTGGCGTACACGCCGCGCACCATTACCACCCACGAGCAGCTCGACGCCGAGCTCGACCGGACCTCCGCCCGCGGCTACGGCTCGGAGCTGGAGGAGCTGGCGCTCGGCCGGGCCTGCGTCGCCGCCCCGATCCGCGACGGCGCCGGCAATGTCGTCGCCGCGTTGTCGGTGTCGGGTCCGCTCTCCGCAATTGACTTGCAGACCCGGGAGGTCGCACTGTCTCGGATCGTCATCGAGGCCGCCGATTCGATCAGCATCGGCCTCGGGTACGTCGGACCGGCCCACCACCCCAGCGCGGTGTCGTTGTGAAGGACCGAACGTTCGGGTTCCTGCTGACCCTGCCGGCGCTCGCGCTGCTCGGCGCGGTTGTGCTCTACCCGCTCGTCGGGTCGCTGTCCACCAGCCTGTTCAACCAGAGCCTGGTCCTGCCCGGCCGTTCGTTCGCCGGCCTGGACAACTTCAAGGAGGTGCTCCAGCGCAACTTCTGGCCCGTCCTGGAGCACACGGTCGTGTTCACCGTCGGCTCGACCGTCGTCCCCGTCGTCATCGGTTTCGCCCTGGCCCTGGCCCTGAACACGAAGCTGCGTGGGCGGGCGGTGCTGCGTGGGTTGTTCCTGATGCCGTGGGTGATTCCCGGTGTCGTCGTGTCCTTCGTC
>NZ_BONQ01000188.1 GCF_016862795.1 Dactylosporangium siamense
GGGCGCCCTGGGTGCAAAGAGGCGGCTGGGAGCGGCGCGTCCTCGCACGCGTTGGACGCCGACCTTCGCCCTCTCGCTCCTTCGGTCTTGGCCTCATGATCGAAGGCCGGTTCTGGTCACCCGCGCGGCCAGGGCGCTCCTTCGATATCGGGAAGATCAACTTCGGCAGCGGGAGAGCCGCAGGCGCTGGCAATCATGAACTACCTGGTGGATTGATGGTCGCCGGCGGCCAGTGATCGACCAGGTAGTGCGGGCGTACTGGGCCAGCCTGAACCCGTTCTGCGGTTGACCCGCTTCCGGCATTGCGTGCAACGGGCTGAGGGCTGCGGACCGGCTCGGCCGGTGATCGAAGGACGACTGTGGTCGGCCGGGTGGCCGGATCGCTCGTTCGATCAAGGTCCCTGGGTGCAAGGGGAGGGGCTCGCGCTTCGCGCGACTCGGGCTGAGGGCGGCGAGTCCTCGCGCTCAGAGAGCGATCACCCGTGTCACCTCATGATCGACGGAGCGCCGCGGCCATGTGGACAGTCGTGTGGGGCAGCTACGACCTGTCGATCCGGAAGCACGGGCGCACGGAGGCGCAGGCGCACGGAAGCACGGAGGCGCAGGCGCACGGAAGCACGGAGGCGCAGGCGCATAGGCGCACGGAGGCACGGAGGCACGGAGGCACGGAGGCACGGGCGCACGGAGGCGCGACCGCACGACGAAGCGCCGAGCCGCGCACGGTGCAGCGTCGCGCCACGCACGACGAGACGCCGAGCGACGCACGATGCAATGTCGCGCCGCGCACGACGGAGCGCCCGGCCGGGCACGACGCACGCGACTCGAACTGTTCGACGTTTTCCGGGACGAAGCGCCAGCGGAGCATCCCGCACCGTCGTCTCGGCGAGCCCTGATGTGAGCTGAGCCGAAACCCGGGAACGGGCAGGACTCAGCGGGGGTCGACTTCGCTGGAGGCCTTGACCGCATAGTGCAGAGCCGTCCGCACGTCCCCGACCTCCAGGACCCGCATCCCCGGCGGTGTGACGCCCGTGGCCGCCGGCCCGCAGCCCGGTGGGACGAGGGCGAACCGGAACCCGAGCCGCGCCGCCTCCGCGAGCCGTCGCGGCACCGCCCCCACCCGGCGCACCTCGCCGGTCAGCCCGACCTCCCCGACGACCACCAGGTCGGGTGGCATCGGCAGGTCGTGGGCGGCCGAGGCGGCGGCGAGGGCCAAGGCCAGGTCGACGGCCGGCTCGGTGACGCGTAAACCGCCGACCGTCGCCGCATACACCTCGCGGTCGTGGAGCTGGATCTGGGCGCGTTGCTGGAGCACGGCGATGATCATGGCGAGGCGGGCGGAGTCGAGGCCGCTGACCGTGCGGCGGGGGGAGCCGGGGGTCTGGGCGCCGATCAGGGTCTGGACCTCGGCGACGAGGGCGCGGCGGCCCTCCATGGCGACGGAGACGCAGGTGCCGGAGACGGCGTCGGCGTAGCGGGTGAGGAACAGGCCGCTGGGGTCAGGGAGGCTGGTGATGCCGCCCTCGTGCATCTCGAAGCAGCCCACCTCGTCGGCGGCGCCGAAGCGGTTCTTCAGGCCGCGGACCATGCGCAGCGAGGAGTGCTTGTCGCCCTCGAAGTTGAGCACGACGTCGACCAGGTGCTCCAGGACGCGGGGGCCGGCGACGTTGCCGTCCTTGGTGACGTGGCCGACGAGGACGGTGGCGAGGCCGCGCTCCTTGGCGATGGCGACGAGGGCGGCGGTGACGGCGCGGACCTGGGTGACGCCGCCGGCCACGCCGTCGGTGCCGGGGGCGGAGATGGTCTGCACCGAGTCGAGGATGAGCAGGCCGGGCTTGACGGCGTCGAGGTGGCCCAGGACGGCGCCCAGGTCGCTCTCGGCGGCCAGGTAGAGCCGCTCGTGCAGGGCGCCGATGCGCTCGGCGCGGAGCCGGACCTGGCTGACGGACTCCTCGCCGCTGATCATGAGGGACGGGGTGTCACCGTGCTTGGCCCACTGCTGGGCGACGTCGAGCAGGAGAGTGGACTTGCCGACGCCGGGCTCGCCGGCGAGCAGGACGACGGCGCCGGGGACGATGCCGCCGCCGAGGACGCGGTCGAACTCGGCCACACCGGTCGGGCGGGCCTGGGCCGGCGCGGCGCTGATCTCGGCGATCGGGCGGGCCGGCTCCAGCGGGGCGCGGCTCGGCACGGCGCGCAGGGCGGAGGGGCCGAGGGCGGCCAACGGAGAGGACTCGATGATCGAGCCCCACTCACCGCACTCGGGGCACCGCCCGATCCACTTGGCCGGCCGGTGCCCACACACGTCGCACTGATAGGCGGCGCCCTTGGTCTTCGTCACCCCCGAAAACTAGCCCAGGGGTACGACAAAATTACTCTTCCTCGTGCCCCACGACCGAGCTCGGCTTCGGCAGCGGGCTCGCCGGCACCGTCATCGGCAGCTCGGGCAGGTTGATGGTGGTGGTGGTGCCGTCCGCATACGTGAAGGTGAACGTCACGTCCGCCAGCGCGGCGCCGGCGGGCAGCGTCTCGCCGGTGAGCTTCTCGACCGCGAGGTAGGTCTTGGTGCCCTGGCTCAGCGCCACGAACCCGTTGACCGGGATCTCCACGCTGATCTTCGACGAGCCCACCGCGGCGGGGGTGGGTGACGGCGTCGGCGACTTCGTCGCGGACGGCGAGGAAGAGGCGGACTTGGAACCGGACGGGGAGCCGGCAGGCGACGGAGGCGCGGAAGAAACGACCGGGGCGGCAGCCGCGGACTGCCCACCCACCAGCACGACAGTGCCGGCAGACCCGGCCGTCACGCTGGTCAGCTTCACCGACTGGCGGGCGTTGTTGAACAGCCGCACCTCGATCGGCACGACGCTGCCGGCCTTGTATCCGTCGGAATACGCCACGACGGCCTCGCGCAGCGCGATCAGGCCGTCCTTGCTCTGAGCGCTGATGCCCGGCACCGCGGCGACCTGAGTGTCGGTCTGCGTGATCTGACCGGCGCTGCACGCGGAGAGCAGGCCGACGCCGAGCACTGCGGAAGCCGCCAGCGCGGCGCCCAGCCCCAAGCGGCGGGAAGCCGGAATCGTACGCGTCACCTTGGGTCCTCCATCTGGATCGGGCGGCCGACTACAGCCTAGATGCCGTTGATCGGCCGACTACGCGCACCCTGACTCTGCCCCGGTCATTCCAGGTTCAGGCCGCTGACCAGCAGAAACACCACATCGATGAGCGCCACGGCGATGACCGACAGGAAAGGGACGCGGGACCTGGGGTTGCGGCGCATGGCGAAGACACCTGCGGAAAGCACGATCAGGGCCACCGCGAGGGTGGGCCAGAACAGCAGCGGCGGCGGCCCGGGCGGCCCGAAGGCCAGGAACACGGTGGCGAGCAGGAGCAGGACGGCCGCGGCGCCGAGCGACCCGCGCCGGCCGATGAGGTGTGGCAGGCCGCGGACGCCGGTGCGCACGTCGTCGTCCAGGTCGGGCAGCGTGTTGACGAAGTGCGCGCCGGCGCCGAGCAGGCCGCCCGCGAACAGCAGCCACACTGGTGGGTCGAGGCCCGCGCCGAGCACGACGAAGGCGGGCAGGCAGGCGAACGACACCGCGTACGGCAGCACCGACACCGGCGTGGACTTCAGCGGCCAGTCGTAGAGCAGCGCCGAGACCAGGGCCACCAGGGCGACAAATCCGGCAGTCATGCCGGACAAAAATCCTAGAACCGCACAAAGCAGCGCCGCGCAGGTGCCGAGGACGACAACCAGCCGCCGCGATAATGCACCGGAAGCAACCGGTTTGTCCGACCGCCCGACCAGGGCATCCCGCGGAGCGTCGAGCGCGTCGTTGATCCAGCCGATCGAGAGCTGGCTGGCCAGCACCGTCGCGGCCGCCGCAACCACGCCCGGCCAGGGTCTTCCGAGTCCGAACGACAGCAGCGCCGCGACCGCCGTGACCGCGGCGGCCGGCTCCGGGTGGCTGGCGCGGACGATTGAGCGAGCTACGGACATCCGGCAAGTGTGGCTGTCGGAGGGGTTCCGTGTCAGTCTCGATCCATGCGATCGACGCGCCGGGCGCGTAACGACCCGGGTCAGTATGACGACCTGGCCGGGGAGTGGTGGCGTCCCGGTTCGCCGCTGTCGATGCTGTACTGGCTGGCCCGTGCCCGCGCCCGGCTCATCCCGCCCGCGGAGCGCGACGGCGCCGTGCTGGTCGATCTCGGCTGCGGCGGCGGGCTGCTCGCCCCGCACATCGCCGACAAGGGCTACCGGCACGTCGGCGTCGACCTGATCGTGTCGGGCCTGGAGCAGGCCGCGGCACACGGTGTGGCGCCCGTGCTGGCGGATGTGCGGCGGCTGCCGTTCGCCGACGGCACCGCCGACGTCGTCAGCGCGGGCGAGCTGCTGGAGCACGTGCCCGACTGGCCGGCGGTGGTCGCCGAGGCGTGCCGCATCCTCAGACCCGGGGGCTGGCTGGTCCTTGACACCCTGGCCGACACCGCCGCGGCGCGGCTGATCGCGGTCCGGCTCGCCGAGGCGATCATTCCCGCCGTCCGTGGCATTCACGACCCAGCCATGCTCGTCGACCCGCGCGCGCTGCAGAAGGTGTGCGCGGGCAACGGCGTGCCGATCGAGGTGCGGGGCGTCCGACCGACGCTGCCCGCGCTCGCCCGATGGCTGGTGACCCGCCGTAACGCTGTGCCGATCGTGCCGACGTTCACCACCGCGATCCTCTACCAGGGGCGCGGCAGAAAGGGGACCCAGTGACAGGTGCCGCGATCGCAGGCATGGGTGTGACATTCCCGGGCCCGATGCGCCAGGACGAGGTGTGGTCGGGCTTCTTCGAGCGGCACTACAACGGCTCCCGCAAGGGACTGGCCAAGCGGATCTTCGAGAACTCCGGCGTGGTCAGCCGGCACGGGGCGGTGAACCCGCTCCTGGAGGACGCGTCGAGCTGGTCGACCGCGAAACGCATGGGCCGCTACCTGACCGAGGCGCTCCCGTTGGGCAAGGACGCGGTCAGTAGCGCACTGGACGCGGCCGGCCTGCGACCGGATGAGATCGGGTTGTTCGTGGTGTGCTCGTGTACTGGGTACGCCACGCCCGGCCTCGACATCCTCCTGGCCCGCGACCTGGGCATGGCCCCGACCACGCAGCGGCTCTTCATCGGCCACATGGGCTGCTACGCCGCGCTGCCCGGCCTCGGCGCCGCGACGGATTTCGTGTCGGCCCGCGGGCGCCCGGCGGTGCTGCTCTGCCTCGAGCTGACCAGCCTGCACGTGCAGCCTCCCAGCGAGGATCCGCAGCAGATCGTGGCGCACGCCCTTTTTTCCGACGCGGCTGCGGCGGTGGTGCTGGTGCCGACCGCCTCCGGCCAGACGGTCGCCGAGATCGCGGCCGTGACGGACACCGCGACGGCGGACCACATGACCTGGGACGTGACGGACCTCGGCTTCCGGATGGGGCTGTCGCCGAAGGTGCCCGACGTCCTGTCGATCTACGTCGCCGATCTGGTCGGTGACCTGCTCTCCCGGCACGGCCTGACCCTCGCCGACGTGGACGGCTGGGCGGTGCACCCGGGCGGCCCGCGGATCCTCGACGTGGTCCGGGACCGGCTGTCGCTGCCGGAGTCGGCCCTGGCGGAGTCGCGGGGGACGCTCGCCGAGCACGGCAACTGCTCGTCCCCGACGGTGCTGCTGATCATCGACGCGCTGCGCCGCCGGGCTGCCGGCCCTCCGAGGAACACGGTCGCGCTGGCCTTCGGGCCCGGGCTCACGCTCTACGGAACGCTCCTACGCGGTTGACGACGGGGTCGCGGCGAGGTTGGCCAGCTCGGTGTCGAAGGAGCTCGCGCTCGTCACCGAGCTGACCGCCCGGATCATCGTGCCGTCGGCGGCGACCAGGATGGCGGCCGTGGTGCGGCTGGTGGCCAGGAACGGCACGGCCGCGCGGACCGAGCTGTTGGGGTCGGCGAGCCGGCGCACCTTTACCTTGTCGTTGAGCCCCGAGGGCAGCGGCGGGATCCGGGCGGCGACCACCAGGACCGTCGTGGACGGGGCCCTGCTGGCGGCGACGGCCTCGACGGTGCCGGTGATGAGCTCCTCGCAGGTGCACCCGTCGACGAGCAGGATCACGCCCGGGGTGAGCTCGCGCAGCGGCACCGACTCGCCCTCCGGGTCGAACAGGCTGAGCCCCGCCAGATATACCACCGCGGCCGGGGACGACGGGGCGAGCTGCGGCGTGCCGTTGGGATTGCGCCGGGGCCACGCGACGGCGAACAGACTGACCAGCGTCGCGATGACGGCGATCGACATGATCAGCAACGGCACCGCGAGCCCGGGAGAATCGTCGTCGGTCCGGCCGATCGGCTCCGGCCTCAGGTGCAGCCGGCGGCGCCAGCGACGGCGGATTGTGGCGCGGCGGAATTGTCGACGGATCGATGTGCCCTCGTCGTCGAGTGCGCCCGCATCGTCGGGAATGATGATCGTGCCCCACTCAGGGGGCAGGTCGGGCAGGCCACCACCGTCTTGTGGTCGCTCACCACCGCCGTTGTCGCCGCGCAGCGTGCCCATCGCTGTTCTCCTCGCACCTGCCTTAACTTTCCCTCAACTGATGGCTACGCGCCAGAGGCGCCACCCATCGAGATGTATGAAGAGTTTCCCACGCTCCGCCGCTGGTGGCATCACGGAGAGTGCTGTTCGGAGCGGTCGCTGAGTGATCTGTACGCACTCGCGACAATCAATCAGATATGTCCTACTGCCTGCGCATTTGCGCGTGCCCTGGGTTGTTGATCCGTTACGCAGCAGGTTCCACGATTCATGTCAAGCGGGAGAAAGGGGACTCACATGTGTTCTGACCTGCGCGAATGCTGCTCTCTGGGGTGGGACGACAGCGCGTGACCGTGTTACCCTAGACACAGCGAAAGGGGTTTCGAACCTATGGTTTTCAGTGTCGGCGAGACCGTTGTCTACCCCCACCACGGGGCCGCACTCATCGAGGCAATCGAGACTCGGGTCGTCAGGGGCGAGGAGAAGCAGTATCTCGTCCTCAGGGTCGCTCAGGGTGACCTGACGGTGCGGGTGCCCGCCGAAAACGCCGAGATCGTCGGCGTGCGCGAGGTGGTTGGCGAGGAAGGCCTGACCAAGGTCTTCGACGTCCTCCGTGCTCCGCACACCGAGGAGCCGACCAACTGGTCGCGGCGGTACAAGGCGAATCTGGAGAAGTTGGCCTCCGGCAATCCGCTCAAGGTCGCAGAGGTCGTGCGTGACCTGTGGCGCCGTGACCGGGAGCGTGGTTTGTCGGCCGGCGAGAAGCGCATGCTGGCCAAGGCTCGGGACATCCTGGTCGGCGAGGTGGCGCTTGCTGAGAAGAGCACCAAGGATGAGGCCGAGACGCTGCTGGACAAGGTGCTGACCGAGGCCTGACATTTCAGCCCGGCTATCACTGAAGACGAGGACCGCGACGTGACGGCGCACCCAAGTGTGCGTGGTGACGTCGCGGTCCTCGTGCCTGCTGCGGGCATGGGGGTCCGACTCGGCCCCGGCGCGCCGAAGGCACTGCGGCTCCTGCGAGGGGAGCCGCTGCTCGTGCACGCCGTTCGCCGGGTGGCTCTGGCCCCCAGCGTCGGCTGCATCGTCGTCGCCGCACCAGCGGATGCCGTGGACGACGTCACCGTGCTGCTGAGCTCCATTGTTGCCGGTGAGACCTGTGTGGCGGCTGAGCCCACCCTGGCAGCTTCCGGTGAGTCCGGTGCTGCGGCTGCCGAGTCCGCTGCTGTCGCTGAGTCTGGTGCTGTCGCTGGGCCGGCTGCTGTCGCTGGGCCGGCTGCTGTCGTGGGGCCGGCCGCTGCGGCGGGGGTTCGGCTGATCGTGGTCGCCGGCGGGGCGAGCCGGCAGGCTTCCGTGGCGGCCGCGCTGGCCGCGGTCCCCGCCGAGTTCGGCATCGTGCTGGTCCATGACGCGGCTCGAGCGCTGACCCCACCGGAGCTGGTGGAGGCAGTCGCGGACGCGGTGCGAGGGGGGCACGGCGCGGTCATACCCGTTCTCGCGGTGGTCGACACCATCAAGCAGGTGGACAATTCCGGCGTCGTCGTCGGCACCGTGGACCGCTCCGTCCTGCGTGCCGTCCAGACCCCCCAGGGCTTCCGCCGCGACGTCCTGACCAGCGCACACGCCGCCGCCGTCGATGATCACACCGACGACGCCGGCATGGCCGAGAAGATCGGCGTCCCCGTGCACACCGTGCCGGGTTCCGAGGCGGCCATGAAGATCACCCGCCCGTTCGACCTGGCCGTCGCCGAGCTGCTGTTCTGACCGTGCGACACCCGCCGGTCTGGCTGCTCGACGTCGACGGCGTGATCAACACCCGCCGCCCCCTGTGGGGTCCCGAGCTGCGGCGCGGCATCGCGCGGTCCGGGGGCGTGGATTGGCCGATCCGATGGGCGCCGGCGCTGATCGCCCGCATCCGCCGCCTTGCCGCCGCCGGTGCTGTCGAGGTGCGCTGGTGCACGACCTGGTGCCCGGACGCCGACGTGCTGGAGCGGCTGTTCGACCTGCCCACTTTCGGCCGGGCGCTGACCGCCGCCGAGCTGGCCGGCGCGGACGACACCGATCCCGTGAAGCTGGCCGCGGCCCGGCGGGTCCTGGCCGAGCGCCGCCGCCTGGTGTGGACCGACGACACCGCCGTGCCCGTCTCGGGTCCTGTGGTCTCCGAGCTGACCGCCGGCGGCCGTGGGCTGCTCATCCGCCCACACCCCCGCCGCGGCCTCCGCCCGAGCGACCTCACCCGGATCGAGTCCTTCGCCCGGAGGGTCCGACGGCCCGGAGGGTCCGAAGCTGACCTTGGCGACTTTGGCACGTCATAGCGTGTCAAAAACGACGGCGGCCCCGGGCGCATGGGCGCCGCGGGGCCGGGTCGGGAAGCGTGAGGGTCAGGCCGGAGCGGCCGACACCGGTGCGATGGCCGGCTGCTTGCGGGGGCGGCGGCGCCACACGAGGTAGGTGCCGACCGAGCCGCCGATGCCCAGGGTGGCGATCATCGCGCCCGCCACGGACATGCCGACCGTGTCGCCGCGGGCGGTGGCGGAGCCGAGGGCCGCGTAGGCGATCGTGGCCGGCAGGGCGCCGAGCAGGGTGCCACCGATGAAGGTGGTGCGGCGGACGCGGGTCGTGCCGAAGACGTAGTTGGCGATGCAGAACGGCACGAACGGGATCATCCGCGAGATGACGACGGCGATGATGCCGCGGTTGGCGACGGCCTGCTCGACGGCGAGGAAGCGGCCGCTGAGGTGGCGGGCCATGAACTCGCGGCCCAGGAAGTGACCGATCGTGTAGGCGATCAGGGCGCCGAGGGTCACGCCGGCCAGGATGTACAGGACGCCGCCGGCGAAGCCGAACAGCACCCCGCCGACGCCGGCGAGGAGGGTCCGGGGGACCAGGGCGGTGGTCAACAGGGCGGTGCCGAAAACGGCGATCGCCGGGGCGAACGGATGGTCTGGGCCCACGGCATGGGTGAGCGACGATTTATCCGGATGAACGATCAGCATCACCACGGACAACGTCGCGACCAGCAGGGCAAGCAGCCCGAAGCGCAAGGCGGCTCCGGAGCGCCACCACTGCCGTGGGGCTTTCGGGGTCGTCTGGTCGCTGCGCACCCGACCTAGCCTAGGCCCGGAACGCCAGGATGCCGAGCCCGATGACGGCTCAGCAACCAGAAGTTCACGATTGTGCACCGATCGTCGTACCCTCCCAAAGTGATCCGGAAATGATGCTGATCGGCAACGGGACCGATGTACACGCGTTCGAAAAGGGCCGTGAATGCTGGGTCGCGGGGCTCAAGTGGGACGGGGTCGACGGGCTCGCCGGGCACTCGGACGGGGACGTCGCGGCCCATGCGATCTGCGACGCGTTGCTGTCCGCGGCCGGCCTGGGTGACCTCGGGGCGAATTTCGGCACGGGCCGCCCCGAGTGGGCCGGCGCATCCGGTGTGACGCTGCTGCGCGAGGCCGCCAGGCTGGTCCGCGCGGCCGGATACGAGATCGGCAACGTGTCCGTGCAGGTCATCGGGGTGGCTCCGAAGGTCGGCCGGCGCCGGGCCGAGGCGGAGGACACGTTGAAGCAGGCGATCGGGGCGATCGTCCGGCTGTCGGGCACCACGACCGACGGGCTCGGGTTCACGGGCCGGGGCGAGGGTCTGGCCGCTACCGCCGTAGCGTTGATCTATCCGGTACCGAAGGGATGAGCCTTGAACGAGACGTTGCGTGAACTGCTGGACCGCCGGGCCTTTCTGGTGCTCAGCACGATCAACCCAGACGGCGCGCCGCAGTCCAGCGTGATCTGGGCCAAGCACGACGGTGACGATGTCGTGTTCTCGACGATCCGGGGGCGCCGCAAGACCCGCAACATGGAGCGCGACCCACGGGTGTCGATCTGCGTGTATGACCCGGCCAACCCGTATCACTACGTCGAGGTCCGCGGCACGGTCGGCCTGGTGGAGGAGGGCGGCCCGGAGCTGATCGACGAGCTCAGCCGCCTCTACGACGGCAAACCGTTCGTCGAGAAGGTCCCCGGCGTCACGCGCGTGGTCTGCCGGGTGACCGCCACCAAGATCATCGATCACTAAGAAAAAAGGCACCCAACCGCCGAACCTCCCGCCGGCGTCATTGCGGTGGGAGGCGATGTGCGCGAGAACTTGGAACGGGAGTACGTGGAGTACTTCCAGCCGCGGCTGCCACAGCTGCACCGGCTGGCGGTGATGCTCTGCGGCGACGCCGACCGTGCCGACGACATCGTGCAGGCGGCGGTGACCATGCTGTACACGCGCTGGCGGCGGGTTCGCGAAGCGGACAACCTCGACGCCTACGTGCGCCGCAGCGTGGTCAACGCGTTCCTGAGCGAGCGCCGGCGCTCCTGGTCCCGGGTCGTGCTGACCGAGACGCTTCCCGATCGTCCGGCTGTCACGGGGCAGCCGGTCGATGAGCGGCTGGAGATCCGCGCCGCGCTCAAGAAGCTGCCGCCGAAGCAGCAGGCGGTCCTGGCGCTGCGGTTCCTGTGCGATCTCCCGGTCGACGAGGTCGCGGAGATCGTCGGCTGCTCGCCGGGGACGGTGAAGAGCCAGACCTCGGACGGGCTGGCGAAGCTGCGCAAACAACTGGGCGCGCTCGCGCCGGCCGGGGGTGCGACGTCATGACCGAGAACCTGCTTTCCCCGCTGCGCGACGTCGACATCCGCCCGACGAGGGTCGACCTGGGCAAGGCCGTGCGGGTCGGGCGGCGCCGGCGCAGGGTCCGGCAGGTCGCGATCGCCGGGCTGGCTGCGGCGGTGGTGCTCGCCACGGCGGTCGCGGTCAACGCCGTGACCGGGCAGCCGCGGTCGATGCCGGCGGACCGGACGCCGGTGCCGCTGCCGACCTCGACGATCGCGCCGCCGCTCGGGGACTGCACGTCTGCCCCGGCCGACGCGCCGTACCTGAGCCGGGACCCGTGGGTGGTGCTCGACGACACCTGGCGGGTCGCCGTGCACCTCGACGCGCCGGGCACAGCACCGGTCGAGGCGGTCCGCTACGTGGACGGCCGGGTGGAGCGCATCCCGGGCGTGCCGAGTCGGCTCCAGGTGGCACTGGTGAACCGGGCCGGTGACTTCGCCGGGATCCACTCGAAGGTCGAGCGCGGCTGGGTGTATCGCGACGGCCGGTTCACCGAGCTCAAGCTGCCCGGCGGCGCGACCCACCTCTCGCTGACCGACATCAACGAGGCCGGCGACATCCTCGGCTCGGTGGACACAGGAAATGCCGGAGGCTACGAGGGGGTCGTCTGGCCGGGCGGCCACCCGGACCGGCCGCGGCTGATCAAGGCTCCGGACGGCAAGCTCGCGCGGGGAGCCGGGATCGCGTGGGACGGCTCGGTCGTCGGCATGGTGATCGGACAGGGGACGTCGACGCCGTATCTGTGGCACCCCGACGGCACCGGCGAGCCGCTGCCGGTGCCGGCGGAGCTGGGACAGAACCTCGAGGTCTCCAACCTGACGGGAGACTGGGCGGTCGGTCCCCACGTTCGATGGAACATCCGTACGCGCCACGCGGACGTGATCAACGACATCGACACGTGGAGCGTGGTCGACATGTACGGGCGGGTGTTCGGGACCGCCGGAAAGGACGCGGTGGTCTGGATCAACGGCACCATCGAGCCTTTGCCGGCAGGAGACGTCAAGTTCGTGCGTAACGACGGCCGGCAGCTGCTGGGCCAGAACTCGAGCGGCACATGGATCCGCTGGAGCTGTGGTTAGACGGTGCGGGCCCAGGTCCACGCGTAGCCGGTGTCCTCGACCGACAGTGCGGGCTCGCACAGGTCGAGGGGCCGGAACGTGTCCAGCATGACCGCCAGCTCGTCGAACGCCTCGGCGCCGATCGCCCGCTCGACCGCGCCCGGCTGCGGGCCGTGGGTGAAGCCGCTCGGGTGCAGCGAGATCGAGCCCTGGACGATGCCGGAGCCGCGCCGGGCCTCGTAGTTGCCGCCGGTGTAGAACAGCACCTCGTCGGAGTCGACGTTGTGGTGGTTGTACGGCACCGGGATGGCGAGCGGGTGGTAGTCGACCTTGCGCGGCACGAACGAGCAGATGACGAAGTTCGGGCCTTCGAAGGTCTGGTGCACGGGCGGCGGCTGGTGCAGCCGTCCGGTGATCGGCTCGAAGTCGTGGATCGAGAACGCCCACGGGTAGAGGCAGCCGTCCCAGCCGACCACGTCGAACGGATGCGTGGCGTAGACGTGCTCGGTCCAGCCACGCCGGTGCTGGACCAGCACGGGGACCTCGGTGGCGTCCTCCAGCAGCGGGGCGGACGGGCCGCGCAGGTCGCGCTCGCAGTACGGCGAGTGCTCCAGGAACTGCCCGCGCTGGGACAGGTACCGCTTCGGCGGGCCGATGTGTCCGGACGCCTCGATCGCCAGCAGCCGCACCTCCTCGGAGGTGGGCACGAGCCGGTGGATGACCGACGTGGGGATGATCGCGTAGTCGCCGGCGGAGAGCTCCAGCAGGCCGAACGTCGACTCCACCCGCAGTGAGCCGGACTCGACGTAGAGGCACTCGTCGCCGATCGCGTTGCGGTACAGCGGGGACGGCATCGTGGCGATCGCATAGGACATGCGCACGTCGTCGTTGGCGAGCAGGTGCTGCCGGCCGCGGATCGCGTCCGCGGGGCCGCCGTCCAGCTTGTGGGTCTGGAAGTGCCGCGGCTTGAGCGGCAGGTTGGGCGCCCGGGTCGTCGTGAACGGCGTGATCGTGGTGGCGGACAGGATCGCCGTCGGTCGATGCTTGTGGTACAGGAGGGACGAGTCGCTCGAAAAACCCTCCTGCCCCATCAGCTCTTCCGCGAACAGCGAGCCGTCCGGCTGGCGAAACTGGGTGTGTCGCTTCGGTGGAACGTCGCCCACGCGACGGTAGTACGGCATCCGCTGCCTCCCGGAAGAAAGTCCGTCCGGATAACGGACAGAGTTGTCCGCCCTGTATAGCGTCCATTAGATTCGGAAGCCGTGTCAAACGCCGTTCCACCTCTGCTGGCCGCCCTGGTCGACGACGCCGCCGTCTTCCCGCCGGGGAACATGCCGCTGCCCGACGCCGTCCCGGCCCACCTCGGCCACCGGGACGGCCCCTGGGCAGCGATGATCGGCCCACTGCTGGTCCCCGCCGACGACCTGCCCGAGATCGCCACCGCGGTCGACGTCGGCATCGTCGGCCCGCCCGGCGCGGTCGAACACGCCCTCGAAACCATCCCCGGTCACCTCACCGTCCGCCAGATCGAGTCACCCGTCGCCAAGCGGGGCGAAGACCCGGCGCCCGGCATCGACCAGCTCGCCGGCCTGCTCCGCAAGAAGGGCGACGAGCCATGGAGTTGGTACTTCGAAGTCCCGCTCGCCTGGGGACTCATGCGGGCCCTCGACCAGTTGGCCCAGCTGCGCGCCGAAGGGCTGCCGGCCGCGGCGAAGTTCCGCACCGGCGGCCTGGCCGCCGAGCTGTTCCCGACCCCGGTCGAGCTGGCCGCCGTGATCTGCGCCTGCCGGGACCGGGAGCTGCCGTTCAAGCTCACCGCCGGCCTGCACCACGCGGTGCGGCACACCGATCCCGACACGGGCCTGGTCCACCACGGCTTCCTCAACGTGCTCGCGGCGACCCTCGCCGCCGCCGGGGGCGCCGAACCCGCCGACCTCGCCGGCATCCTCGCCGGCACCGACGCCCACCCCCTGACGACCACGATCCGCGCCGCGCTGGACGAGCCCCGGCCGCTGTGGGTCGGCTTCGGCAGCTGCAGCGTCGACGAACCGGTCACCGACCTCACCAACCTCGGCCTGCTGCCACGGGAGGTGCGGGCATGACCGCGTGGACCGAGCCTTCTGTGGATGACCCGTTCGGGGTGCACAACCTGCCGCTGTGCGCGACCCGCGACGGCTGGGTCGGCGTGCGGATCGGCGACCTGATCCTCAATCTCGGCGCGGCCGAGGAGGGTGGCCTGGTCGACGCCGGCGGCGCGTTCACCCGCGCGAGCACCCTCAACCGGTTCCTCGCCGCGGGCCGCCCCACCTGGACCCGGGTCCGCGCGCAGCTCACCGACCTGTTCACCGGCCCGCGCCTGGCCGGCAAGGCGGAGCTGCTGCACCCGGTCGACGGGACCGCGCTCGCGCTGCCGTTCGAGGTCGCCGACTACGTCGACTTCTACTCATCCGAGCATCACGCGAACAACCTCAGCCGGCTGTTCCGCCCCGACTCGCCGTCGCTGCTGCCGAACTGGAAGGAGCTGCCGGTCGGCTACCACGGCCGGGCCGGCACCGTCGTGGTCTCCGGCACCGACATCCCGCGCCCGCACGGGCAGCGCAAGGCGCCCGACGAGGAGCGTCCCGGCTACGGGCCGTCCCGGCGGCTGGACATCGAGGCCGAGCTGGGGTTCGTGGTCGGCACGCCGTCCAGCGGCCCGATCGACGTCGACGACTTCCGCGAGCACGTGTTCGGCGCGGTCCTGGTCAACGACTGGTCCGCCCGCGACATCCAGGCCTGGGAGTATCAGCCGCTCGGCCCGTTCCTCGGCAAGTCGTTCGCGACGTCGATCTCGCCGTGGGTGGTGCCCCTGGACGCCCTGGAACCGGCCCGCACCGAGGCGCCCGTCCAGCACCCACCGGTCCTGGACTACCTGCGGGAGGCGGAGCGGTACACGTACATCATCCGCTTTGAGGTCTTCTGGAACGGCACACTCGTCGCGCAGCCGCCATACGAGGGTGTGTACTGGACTCCGGCGCAGCAGCTCGCCCATCTCACCGCGAACGGTGCGTGGGCCCGAACGGGTGACCTCTACGCCTCCGGCACCATTTCCGGCCCCACGCCGGAGCAGACCGGGTCATTCATCGAGCGGACGTGGAACGGCGCACAGCCGGTCCGACTTGACGACGGCACGACCCGTAGCTTTCTGCTCGATGGCGACACGGTCACGATTTCGGCTACCGCGCGGGGTCCGGGTGGCCCGGCCGATGCCGCCATGATTGGCTTCGGTGAGGTGAGGGGCACAGTGGTGACACGGGTGTGAGAAGCCCGGCGATCGACGGTCACCGTGAGCAGAATGCGACTTAAGCCGGGTATGGTGCCCGGCGGAGGTGGTTATGGGGACGGGTCGTGCGGGGCGGCGATTCAGCGTGCGTCCACGAAACTGGCCCCGGTCCTTGCGCCGGGTCCTCACTGCGATCCTCGCGATCCTGGTGCTCGCGGCGATGGGCGTCACGGCGTACCGGACCCTGAAGCCGGCGGAGACCGTCAGCCGGGCCAACAAGCCGGTGCCGTCGCCCGAGCCCATCCAGTCGATCCAGTACGCGGAGCTGCCCTCCGCGCCGCTGATCGTCGAGGGCCGGCTGCGCGTCTACACCGAGCAGCGGCGCGTCTTCGCCGACACGCCCGTGACCGCGCAGCGCGAGATGACGCCGCACTGGGCGTATCGGCGCTGGCCCGCCGAGGTCGTCTCGATCGTCGCGGTCGAGAAGCCCGCCAGCGGCGTCGGCCTCTCCGTCGTGGTGACCAAGTGGTCCGACGGTGAGATCGTCGCCCTCGACGCGGAGAAGGGCGACATCGTCTGGCAGGTCCGCATCGACCCCGCCGACGGCGAGACGTTCAAGGGCCGCCGCACCGGCGCGAAGACCATGTACTCCCCGGAGGACCTGTTCGTCACCACCTCCTCCGTGGACCACCAGCCGATCGTCATCGCCACCGGCAAGGACGTCGCGCAGGCCATCGACCCGGCCGACGGCAAGGTCCGCTGGACCCACTCCTTCGCCGCCACCCCCGGCTGCCACGCCGTCGACTGGACCGGCCTCGACGCGTATTTCGTGAAGGACACCTGCGCGAAGCCCGCGACGCTGGAGGTCTACGACGCCGGCACCGGCACCCTGCTCACCACCTGGCGCCCGCCGGGCGCGTCGATCGGCCCCGACAACGTCACCAACTGGTTCCTCGAGCCGACGTCCTGCCAGCTCGGCCGCTCCGGCTGCGTCCTGTTCAAGGCCGCCCCGACCGGCGACGTGGTCAGCTACGCCGACGCGGCGTCCGGCGTCGGCAGCGTCACCCCGACGTACTGGGCCCTCGGCGCCGACCACATCGTCAAGTCGGAGCTCATCCCCGACAAGGACAAGGTCGTGGTCGTCGGCGACGTCCTCGCCGAGCAGGTCGTCGGCGGCTACATCTGGGCGTTCTCCCGCACCACCGGCCAGCGCCAGTGGATGTCCGAGGTCGCCGGCACCCTGATCGGCGCCGACCAGCGCAACGTCTACCTGATCAACAAGGACTACCAGCTCCTGGTCCTGAACCTGATCACCGGCGCGGTCACCTCCAGCACCGAACTGCGCATCCGCCCGGAGGACCGGTTCGTGTTCAGCGAGCTGTACCTGCACGGCGGCTACCTCGTGATCGAGCGCCTGCACACCACCAACGCGTCGGAGATCGACGACAAGTACTACTTCAGCATGAACACCGTCGTGCTCGTGGGTATCGGCTGATGCGCTCTTCGGCGGTCGCGCTGGTGCTGGTCGCTCTCGTCGCGGGCTGTAGCGGGGAGAGTGACCACGGTCATGCCCCGCCGGTCGGCTCCGCTTCCGTCGTGGCCACCGCTTCCGGGCCGATCTCCACCGGGCCGTTCAACGCGACGGACGTGCAGTTCGCCACCGACATGATCCCGCACCACCAGCAGGCGGTCGACATGACCACGCTCGCCGCCACCCATGCGTCGAGCGCCGAGGTCAAGGCCCTGGCGGCGAAGATCCGCAAGGAGCAGGAGCCGGAGATCGCGACGATGTCGGGCTGGCTCATGGCCTGGGGCGAGCCGGTCCCGAGCCCGGGCGCGATGCACCACGACTCGGGCGACATGGGCGGGATGCCCGGCATGCTGACCGACACCGAGTTGCACCAGCTGGGCGCGGCGACCGGTCCCGCGTTCGACAAGCTGTTCCTGACCCTGATGATCAAGCACCACGAGGGCGCGGTCGAGACCGCCACGACGGCGCAGTCCCAGGGCTCGGCGGTGAAGCAGCTCGCCGGCGCGATCGTGACCAGCCAGACCGCCGAGATCGCCGAGATGAAGGCCCTGCTCGACAAGCTCCCGTAGGCCGCCGCTCATGGTCCGGAAGGCCTGGGGTGCCCCAGAGCCTCCCGGATCGCGATGGATCCCTAAACGCAGTCGAGGAAGGCGTCGTTCTCGCCCGGGGAGCTGATCGTGACGCGGACGCCGTCGCCGGCGAAGGCGCGGACGATGACGCCGGACTCCTCGCACTTCGCGGCGAAGTCGGTGGCGGCGTCGCCGAGGGGGAGCCAGAAGAAGTTGGACTGCGTGTCGGGGACGTCGGGGTACACCTTGCGAACGGCGGAAACGACCCGCTCCCGCTCGGCGGTGATGAGGTCGACCCGGCGCTGCATCTCGTCGGACGCCTGCAGGGCGGCGAGGGCCGCGGCCTGCGCCGTCGCGGAGGTGGAGAACGGGGTGACGACCTTGCGCACGGCGGCCGCGACCTCGGGTGAGCCGACGAGGTAGCCGACCCGCAGGCCGGCCAGGCCCCACGCCTTGGACAGGGTGCGCAGGACGACGACGTTCGGGCGGTCGCCGTACGTGGCGATGCCGTCCGGCACGTCGGGGTCGGTGACGAACTCGCGGTACGCCTCGTCGAGGGCGACCAGGACCGTCGGCGGCACGGCGTCCAGGAACGCGTCGAGCTCGGCTTTCCCCACCGCGGTGCCGGTCGGGTTGTTGGGGTTGCAGACGATGACCAGGCGGGTCTTGTCCGTGATCGCGGCGGCCATGGCCGGAAGGTCGTGGCCGTGCGTGCCGGTGTTCGGCACGCGGACGCTGGTCGCGCCGCTGGTCGCGGCGATGATCGGGTACGCCTCGAACGAGCGCCACGCGTAGATGGCCTCGTCGCCGGGGAGGCAGGTGGTGCGGAACAGGTGCTCGGTGAGCGCGACGGAGCCGCAGCCGGTGGCGATGCGGTCCGGGTCGACGCCGAGGCGGTCGCTCAGGGCGGCGCGCAGCGCGGTGGCGCCCGGGTCCGGGTACCGGTGGGCGCCGGTGATCGAGGCGGCGACCGCGTCGACGACGCCGGGCAGCGGGCCGTAGGGGACCTCGTTGCTGGCCAGCTTGATCGCGCCGGGCACGGTGCGGCCGGCGACGTAGGCGGGCAGGGCGTCGAGGTCTGCGCGGGTGAGGCGGGTCATGACTGGTCTCCGGAGGAATCTGAAATCGGCTGTGACGGCGACGGGACGTCCTGCACCACGACGGTGCCGGCCGAACGGTCGTGGAAGGCGCGGTGCAGCGGCCAGTCGATCACCGGCGAGAGGCTGTCGAGGAACTGCAGCAGGAAGCCGACGCCGCAGGTCCACAGCAGCACCGACAGGCCGAGCGGGTTCCACCGGCGGATGGCGCGGCCGAAGCCGATCGGCTCCTCGCTCTCCAGCCGCATGACCTTGATCTTCAGCAGGCGCTTGCCGAGCGTCTGGCCGCTGCTGGCGATGGAGGGCACCTCATATGCGAACCAGAGCGCGGCGATCAGCAGCAGGATCACGATCTGCAGCGGCCCGGCCCGGTCCGGCTGCACGATGTCACTGGTCGACTCGTTGGCCCGGATGCGGTCCCAGGTCTCCTGGAAGACCGGGGACATCTCGCGCAGGTACTGGTAGATGAAGTAGCCGGTGACCAGCGTGTTGAGCAGCAGCAGCGCGGCGATGTCGACCAGCCGGGCGAGCAGCCGGGCGCCGAGGCCGGCGACCCGCCGGCCGTGCGGCATGGCCGTGGCGAGGGCCTGCCCGGCGGCGATGGCCTGCGGCGGTAGCAGCACCTGGACCGCGCCGGACGGGTACCCGCCGGGCGGCAGCGTGCCCTGCGGGTGCACCCCTGGCGGCAGCGGCGCGCCGGGCGGCAGCACGATCGCGCCGGGTGGCAGCTGGCCGGGCGGGAAGCCGCCGGGCGGCACGGGCGTGCCGGGCGGGAGGATGACCGCGCCCAGGTGCGGGGCCGTCGGAGCCTCGACGGGTGCTGGCGGCGCGACGGCTGGGGGGCCTTCCGGCGGGACCTCGTCGGCTGGGATGGGCTCGCCGAGCCAGCCTTCACCGTCCCAGTACCGCTGGACGGCCTGATCGACGGGATCCTTGTACCAACCTGGAGCTGTCACCTGTTGACCTTTACCACAACCGTCTGGGCGAACTTGTCGTGCAGGCACTGCTGGAACGGTTTGTCCCACAGCTGCCACAGCCCGTCGATCCAGTTGAAGAACGGAATGATGATCCCGCCGACGTACTGTGCCAGCCAGCGCTTTCCTGCCACGCCGCGGGTGATCGGCGCACCCGGGTCGTCGAGCCGGAGCAGGTCCAGGCCGAGTGCCCGCTTGCCCAGTGTGACACCGCGGCGGCTCGGGTACAGCTCGACGTGGTACAGGTAGTTCAGCCCGACCATGATCACGATGATCGCGAAATATCCGATGATCAGCGGGAGGACGAACAGCGACGTGTCGGGTGAGCTGATGATCTGCCCGGTCTCGGGGTCGGTCTCCACATCGGCGGCCAGCGCCGTGACCCAGGCGACCATGCCGAGCACCGCCGGGATCATGACCGCCATCGACACCACGATGAAGACGGCGCCGTCGATGAGGTACGCACCGAGCCGCAGGCCGAACCCGGCGAGCGGCTGACCGTTGGGCGCCAGCGGCACCGGCGGAGGCCCGTAGTAGGCCTGCGCCGGCACGCCGTACGCGTTCTGCGGGTAACTGGGCTGCGCATATGGGTTGTGCTGCGGCTGTTGTTGGGGGTACGTCACCCCGACAGTGTTACAGGTTCCCGCGACGTTCCTGTTCCCGCTCGATTGCCTCGAAGAGGGCCTTGAAGTTGCCCTTGCCGAAGCCGAGGGAACCGTGCCGCTCGATCAGCTCGAAGAAGACGGTCGGGCGGTCCTGGACGGGCTTGGTGAAGATCTGCAACAGGTACCCGTCCTCGTCGCGGTCCACCAGGATGCCGCGCGCCTTCAGGTCCTCGATCGGCACCCGGACCCGGCCGATGCGGGCCCGCAGCTCCGGGTCGTCGTAGTACGAGTCGGGCGTGATCAGGAACTCCACCCCGGCGGCCCGCATCAGGTCGACGGTCCGCAGGATGTCACCGGTGGCCAGCGCGATGTGCTGCGCGCCCGGCCCGCCGTAGAACTCCAGATACTCGTCGATCTGCGACTTCTTGCGCGACACGGCCGGCTCGTTGAGCGGGAACTTCACCTTGCGGGTGCCGCTGGCGACGACCTTGCTCATCAGCGCCGAGTATTCGGTGGCGATGTCGTCCCCGACGAACTCGGCCATGTTCGTGAACCCCATGACCCGGCGGTAGAACTCGACCCACTCGTCCATGCGGCCCAGCTCCACGTTGCCCACCACGTGGTCGACGGCCTGGAAGAACCGCTTCGTCGGCGGGGTCACGATCGGCTGCCTCGGCACGAACCCGGGCCGGAACGGGCCGCTGTACCGGGAGCGGTCGATCAGCGTGTGGCGGGTCTCGCCGTACGTCGCGATCGCCGCGATCCTGATGACGCCGTGCTCGTCCTCTTCGTCGTGCGGGGCCTCGACGCTCGTCGCGCCCTGCCGCAGCGCGTGCGCGTAGGCGGTGTCGACGTCCGGCACCTCGAGCGCGATGTCGGCGATACCGTCGCCGTGCCGCTCGTAGTGCTGCGTCGCCGCCGCCTGCCGGTGCACCCCACCGGCGAGGACGAACGTCGCCGAGCCGGACCTCAGCACGTACTCCGCGTGGTCGCGATACCCCTGCTCGGGCCCGCGGTACGCGACGAGCGTCATCCCGAACGCCGTCGAGTAGTAGTGCGCGGCCTGCTTGGCGTTCCCGACGTAGAACCGGACGTGATCGAGCCCCGTCAGCGGGAACGGGTCATGCGACACGTCGTGCTCGACAGCACCGATGAGCTCGTTGACGTCTTCGATAGCGCGGGTCATACGCTCAGCCTCGCCGCTCGCGCCGCAGCTGGGCAAGGAACGCTATTCTGCATGGTCAGGTTGCTCATATTGTCGAGGTTTTCGGGGGTACGGGTGGACAAGTTGCCCAATCCGATCGACGTGTTGGACGCGCGGCTGATCGGCCTGCTGGCGGCGGAACCGCGGATCGGCGTGCTGGAGTGCTCCCGCCGCCTGCACGTCGCCCGCGGCACGGTGCAGGCGCGGCTCGACCGGCTGACGGAGCGCGGGGTGATCAGGGGGTACGGCCCGGAGATCGACCCGGCGGCGCTGGGCTACGGGGTGACGGCGTTCGTGACGCTGGAGATCCGGCAGCGCTTCGGGCACGACCCGGTCGCCGCCCACCTGGCGGAGATCCCGGAGGTCCTGGAGGCGCACACGATCACGGGGTCCGGGGACCTGATGTGCCGGATCGTGGCGCGCTCGAACACCGACCTGCAGCGGGTGATCGACCGGGTGATGGGCTTCGACGGGATCGAGCGCTCCTCGACGATCATCGCCCTCGCCGAGCAGATCCCCCACCGAACCCTGCCCCTGGTCACCGCCGCCGCCCGCTCTTCCCCGTGATCCAGAAGACCTCGTGTACCCAGGGGTGGTCGAGGTCTTCCGGATCATGAGGTGGTGTTAGCGGCGGCCGACGGTGAGGACGGGCTTGGTGACCTCGGCGAAGAAGTCGTTGCCCTTGTCGTCCACGACGATGAAGGCCGGGAAGTCCACCACGTCGATCTTCCAGACGGCTTCCATGCCGAGCTCCGGATACTCGATGACCTCGACGTGCTTGATGCAGTCCTGGGCCAGCCGCGCCGCCGGGCCGCCGATCGAGCCGAGGTAGAACCCGCCGTAGCTGTTGCACGCCTCGGTGACCTGCTTCGACCGGTTCCCCTTCGCCAGCATGACGAGGGAACCGCCCGCGGCCTGGAACTTCGCCACGTACGCGTCCATCCGGCCGGCGGTCGTCGGGCCGAACGAGCCGGACGCGTACCCGGCCGGCGTCTTCGCCGGACCCGCGTAATAGACCGCGTGATCGCGCAGGTACGCCGGCATCGGCTCGCCGGCGTCCAGCCGCTCGGCGATCTTCGCGTGCGCGATGTCGCGGGCGACCACCAACGGTCCCGTCAACGAGAGCCGCGTCTTCACCGGCAGCGCGGACAGCTGCGCCCGGATCTCGGCCATCGGGCGGTTCAGGTCGACGGACACCACGTCGTCGTCGAGGTGCTCGTCCGTCACGTCGGGCAGGAACCGGGCCGGGTCCCGCTCCAGTTGCTCCAGCCAGACCCCTTCAGCGGTGATCTTCCCGACCGCCTGACGGTCCGCGGAGCACGAGACGGCGATCGCCACCGGGCAGGACGCGCCGTGGCGGGGGAGGCGCACGACCCGGACGTCGTGGCAGAAGTACCGGCCGCCGAACTGCGCGCCGATCCCGAACTCGCGGGTCAGCTGCAGCACCTCCGCCTCCAGCTCGACGTCGCGGAAGCCGTGGCCGGTGGGCGAGCCCGACGTCGGCAGGGTGTCGAGGTACTTCGCCGACGCGAGCTTCGCGGTCTTCAGGGCGTGCTCGCCGGACGTGCCGCCGATGACGACCGCCAGGTGGTAGGGCGGGCACGCGGCGGTGCCGATCAGGCGGAGCTTCTCCTCCAGGAACTGCATCATCCGGGTGGGATTGAGCAGGGCCTTCGTCTCCTGGTACAGGTAGCTCTTGTTGGCCGAACCGCCGCCCTTGGCCATGAAGAGGAACTTGTAGGCGTCGTCGCCTTCCGCGTACAGCTCGATCTGCGCGGGCAGGTTGGACCCGGTGTTCTTCTCGTCCCACATGGTCAGCGGGGCCAGCTGGGAGTAACGCAGGTTGAGGCGGGTGTACGCGTCGAACACCCCGCGCGCGATGGCCTGCTCGTCCTGGCCGTCGGTGAGGACGAAGCGGCCGCGCTTGCCCATGACGATCGCGGTGCCAGTGTCCTGGCACATGGGCAGGACGCCGCCGGCGGCGATGTTGGCGTTGCGGAGCAGGTCGAGGGCGACGAACCGGTCGTTCGGCGACGCCAGGGGGTCGTCGATGATGGCGCGGAGCTGGGCGAGGTGCGCGGGGCGCAGGAAGTGCGCGATGTCGTGCATCGCCTCGTCGGTGAGGAGTGTCAGCGCCTCGGGGCTGACGGTGAGGAACCGCCCGTCGCGGCCGATCCCGTCGCTGGTGACCAGCCGGTATTCGGTGGTGTCGGGTCCGAGCGGCAGCAGCGGCGAGAACGCGAACTCTGGCATGCCCCCGACTCTAAGGCCTGTATCGAAGTGGTGGCCGGGCTGCGGCGGACTCAGACGCCGCCTGGACCCACGCCGGTCACACCTGGATACAACCCCGGTATCCAGGCGCGCCCGGCGCGGCCCCAGCCGACGCCTGAGCCTCGCCTCGCACCGACCCCCACTTCGATACAGGCCTTGGTTACTGGATTCCGGCCAGCCTGAGCAGGGCGGCGGTGAGTGCGGCGGCGACCACGACCACGACGAACGGCAGCTTCCGCCAGGCGAGCACGGCGCCGACGGCGACCCCGGCCGGCCGGGCGATCCCGACGAACTCGGTGCCGTTGAGCAGGGCCGCGGTGCCGATGAGCGCCGCCAGCAGCGCGATCGCCGCCAGGGTCAGGTATCGGCCGACCGCGGGGGAGACGGTGATCCGGCTGCGCAGGACGGGCCCGGCGAAGCGCAGTGCGTAGGTGCCGACGCCGAGCACGATGATCGCGATCCAGCTCATTTCGCCTTCTTCCGCGACGGTACGGGCAGCGCGAACGCCAGTCCCAGCAGCGCGAGGAGCACCGGCAGCCCGGCGGGCAGGAACGGCGTCGCGACCAGCGCGACGGCCGCGCCGCCGATCGCCACCCGTACCGACACCTTGTCCTTCAATGACGGCAACGTCAGCGCGAGCAGGGCGGCCGGGAACGCCGCGTCGATGCCGTAGCGGTCGGGGTCGCCGAGCGCGCTGCCGGCGATCGCGCCAAGGGTCGAGGAGATGTTCCAGGTGATGTAGAGGGCCGCGCCGGTGAGCCAGTACGCGCGGCGGCGCCGGGCCGGGTCGTCCTGGGCGAGGGCGAACGCGACGGACTCGTCGGTGAGGATGTGGCTGCCGATGATCCGCCGCCAGCGCGCCTCGCCGAGGGTCTCGTTGCCGATCGCCAGGCCGAACGGCAGGTGCCTGGCGTTGAGCAGCAGCCCGGCCAGGATGATCGCGAGGGCCGTCCCGCCCGCGGAGACCAGGCCGACGGCGAGGAACTGGGCGCCACCGGCGTAGACGAACGCGGACATGACCACGATCTGGCTGAGCGGCAGGCCGGCGGCGGTGGCGATCGCGCCGAACGACAGGCCGACCACCACCGCGGCGGCACACAGGGCCCCGACGTCACGGACCATGGGGTCCTTCGTCAGAGCCGTTCGGGACATCGAACGCATAGTTCGTTATGCTGGACTTGCTACGGGTCGTTCGTCAAGCCGAATATTTCGTTCGATACACCGAACGGGGGCCGTCATGGGTGCGCCGCTGGAGTTCATCGCCGCCGCACTGCGCCGCGAGCGGGACCGCGAGAAGCTGTCCCTGAGCGAGGTCGCGAAGCGCGCCGGCATCGCCAAGTCGACCCTGCACCAGCTGGAGTCCGGCGCCGGCAACCCCAACATCGAGACCCTGTGGGCCTTGGCCGTGGCGCTCAACGTGCCGTTCAGCCGCCTGGTCGAGCCGCCCGCGCCGACCGCCCCGCGGGTGATCCGCGCCGGCGAGGGCCCGTCGGTCCAGGCCGAGCAGGCCGACTTCGGCGGCACGCTGCTCGCCACCTGCCCGCCCGGCGCCAAGCGCGACCTGTACGTGATGCGCGTCGGCATGGGCGGCCCCCGCAAGGCCGACGCGCACCTGCCCGGCACCGTCGAGCACGTGGTCCTGATGAGCGGCCGCCTGCGGGTCGGCCCCGCCGACGCGACCGTCGACCTGGAGGTCCACGACTACTGCTCGTTCCCCGGCGACGTCCCGCACGTCTACGAGGCCCTGACCCCCGGCACGTCCTTCACCCTCGTGATGGAGCACCGCTAGGTGAAGGGGAGGAACCCGATCGTGCGGCCCCGCGAGATCATCAGCCCGTCGGGCCCGATGCCGAGCACATCGGACGTCGTCTTCGCGTCCAGGATCTGGTTCCCGCTGTCCGGCTTGTACGCCTTGAGCGTCCCCGCTCCCGGATCGTTGACCAGCACCGCATAGCGGGTGATCGCCACGTCCGCCTTCGCGGTGATCTCCTTGTTCCACGCGGTCTTGCCCGTGGTCAGGTTGATCACCTGCAGCGACTTCTTGTCCGGGCCGCGGATCAGCCCGTACTGGCTGTCGGCCGCGACGAGCGTGTCCCCGGGACCACCGACGAACAGCTCCCGCCCGTCCCGCGGCGACAGGAACACCTCGCGGTTGTCCCCCCGCGTCGCCGCGATCACGGTGTCCGCACCGGCCGGGTCCCGCCGCTGCTCACAGCCGGCGCCGGAGGAGGTGCGCAGGTCGTACCCGTCCTTCTTCCAGACCACCTTGCCCGTGGCACCGTCGCGTGCCTCGAGGCTGTAGCGGCAGTTCCCGTCCTTCGGCGACGCGGTCGAGACCAGCACCCGCCCACCGACGACCACGATCCGGCTGCTCGTCGTCGGCTCTTCGGTACGCAACCGCTTCCCCGTGAGCGTGTCGACCACCTGCACCCGCTGATCAATGGGAAACCCGAGCATCGCCGGCACCGACCCGGGCATCGCCTCGACCGCGTCGTCAAAGGTCCCGGACAGCAGCCGCGTGCCGAGCAGATCGTTGTTGGCGCCGGCGAGCACCCGGCCGATCCCGGGCAGCTGCAGCTTCCAGATCTGCGCGCCGTCCTTGGGTGCGCGGGCCGTCAACGTGCAGTCCGACAGCCCGCCACAGCTCAGCGCCAGCACCGAGTCCCGATACGTCCACGCCCCGATCGCGTCCGGGTCCTTCCACTTCGCCGTCCCGTTGGCGGGGTCGACCGCCTCCAGGCCCTTGCTCCGCCGCCCGACGACCACGACCAGGTTCGGGCCGTCCCCGGCGGCAGCGGCCCAGTCGGCCTCCTTGGTCCACAGCTCGGTCCCGCTCCGCAGGCCGCGCGCCTCGATCGTCCCGCGCATCTGCACGACGACCGCGTCCCCGGCGATCACGGCCGCCGACGGCTGCCCACCGACCCGGTCCGCCCACAGCGTCTCGGGCTCGGACAACTTCCCGCTGCTGGACGCCACCTTCTCCCACCAGTCGGTGATGTCCCCGGACATCTTGGGCAGCGGGTTCCAGCCGGTGACGAGAATCGCCGTGATGATGAGCGCCAGCACACCGATCGCGCCGAGCGCCGTCTCGAAGTTGCGGACCGCTCCCCTAGCCACCCGCCCACCGTAGCGGCGCGGGATGATACTGCGTGGGATCGCCCGATACGCCCGTGTCGCGGATATTTCACCCGCCCGGTTCCCCGGGTCACCCGGTTCCTCGGATCACCCGGTTACGGGAGATCTGCGAGCCGGCCGTGAGCCGCCAGGCGCGGAGCTGGCGGCTCGGCCGGCGCTGCCGGGTGAGATCAAGGCCGTCGCACTTCAAGGAGCGCCCGAAGTGCGACAGCGGTTCCGAAGAACGTCCCGATGGTGGTGCCTGCGGCATGTGCCTCATGCCAGACGACGCCACCCGCGAGGGCGGCCAAACTGAGGATCACCAGCCATGACAATGGGAGCGCTGGGACGGGCGAACCGCTTTCACGGCGCGAGAGATCATCCGTGCTGGGATTGCGTTGTGTCATGCGCGTGACGCTTTCTACGAGAAGGGCTGGGGATGCAGCGTCGAAGCGGCCGCTTCTGCGTTTGAATAGCGCCGACGATACCTCCGAACGGCGCTGCGCTGCCCTGTCTCCAAGTGCCGTCCACCAGGCAAAACATGACCCGTTGATTCAGTCCGCGCTGAAGTTTACGTTGTCTGCTGGAAATTCGACGGAACCGATCTTCCGGCGACCTGGGTGCTTATCCTTCTGATTTGGTCGGCCGGATTCAGGCCGCACTGAAGTTCGCCGTGTTCAGGACGAGTCGACCTGCGCCGCCCTGCGCGATTTGAACAGACTCGCATGTCTGCCATTTACGATTAGCGGCATACGAGGGTTTCTGGCCATCGCCGCTTCTCGCGCTCGGGTCGAGCCGAGCGCCGCCGCAGTCCACTGCGATGCAGCGCTCAAGCGGTGCGGGTCGGTGGCAGGGCCGGGATATCCGGCTTGGCGGTGCCGTACATTCGCCGTACAGTGAAGTGACACGTAGGTGGCAGACGGGGTGTCGGATGAGCGCAAAGACTGAGCGCATCGAGGTGCGAGCAGACGAGACGAGCAAGTCGCGCATCACTGAAGCGGCCGAACTGCTCGGCGAACCCGTGTCGGCGTTCGTCGTGCGGTCAGCGCGCGCAGAGGCGGAGAAGGTGCTGGCCCGGGCGCACCGGACGATCATGCCGGCGGAACAGTTCGACCTGCTCATCGCGTCGCTCGACGAGCCGGACGACGCCCCGGCACTCACCGAGATCGCGAACAGACCCAGACGCTTCAGGCGGGCGTGAGGTGTTCCTTTCCAGCCGGTTGAAAGACCAGCACCAGCTCGACAAGTTCGATTGTGGTGAGCCGTCGCTCAACGTCTGGCTGATCGAACACGCTCGCCGCGCTCAACTCGCAGGCACGTCGCGCACCTACGTGTGGACGCCGGAAGGCGCCGATGACGTCGTGGCCTACTACTCGATCGCACCGACCCAGGTCGAACGGGCCGGGTTGACCGGCGGTCAGGCGGGTGGCTTCAACATCGTCCCTGCCTACCTGCTGACCCGTTTTGCCCTGGACCGATCGCTGCAGGGCCAGCAGCTCAGCGATGATCTTCTTCTGGACGCCATCGAGGTCATCACCAAGGCGGCCACCGTCGCCGGCGGTCGGCTGATCGTGGTTGACGCGATCAACAGTCAGGTGGCGATGTACTACCAGCGCCGCGGCTTCCAGCCCATCAAGGGTGATCCACTGCGGTTGGTGATGAAGGTTGAGACGGCCAAGCGGGCGCTGAGCACCGGCCTGGTAACCGTGAGCGCTCAAGGAGGGCTGGCCGGCCTCGTCCTGTCGACACCTCACGGCGAGGCGGCTTCCGTCGTCGTGTCGTCAGATGAACTGCGGGCAATCGCTCGCCAGCTCGAGCACCACGCGGACAGCGCATCCGCCCACCCCACGACGATGGCCTCGCTCCGCGAAGCCATCAGAACGGCCCTCGGCCGCGACCCGTTCGCTACCGACTGACTCGAAGAGGCATCACCCTCAGGTGGCGTCTCGTGTCCGGGTTGAGTCGAGCGTCTCCGCAATCCGTTGCACCGCGGCGCTCAGGTAGCGCAGCTCGGTGACCGGGTCCGGGGTGGTGTTGTCGACGATCGCGGCCTCGACCCAGCGCCGGATGAGCGCCGACGGCGTGGTGCCCTGCTGCTCGGCGAGGCGTCTCACGGCGGCGTCGACCTCATGCGGCAGCCGGATGGGGCGCACGACGGTGACGGGTGCGCCGGCGGGCGGCAGCTGAGTCAGGATCTCCGCTGCTGCACCAGGGTCATCGACGAGCTGGAGTTCCACTCGGCCGGTGGCGAAGTCGGCGGCGGCCTGCTGCACCTCAAAGGTCTCCTCGCCCATGCCGCCAGCGTATACAGCTCGTATACGGGCGCGGCGGGCCGTCCGGAGTGGGCGGCCCGCCGGCGTGGAGGACGGTCAGTGGAGTGGGCGGCCGAGCTGCACGGTGACCAGGGTGGTCTTGATGCCGCTGTCGACCAGGCGGCCGTTGGCGTCGAAGGCGGCCGGGCCGTCCGACATGCCGAAGTCGTTGTCGTTGATCAGGGCGATCGTCCACGGGTTGACCACCGCGACCCCCTCGATCTTCTTCTGCGTGCCGGGGACCGTGTTCAGGTCCAGGACCAGCACCTTCGGGGCGACGGTCACCGCGGACGCGTCCTGCTCCAGGGAGGGAGAGGTGGCCGGGTCGTCGTAGCGGCCGCCGAGGAGGTTGGTGGCCTTGCGCAGGTCGGCGAGGTACAGGCGGGCGGCCTGGTCGGTGCGTTCCTGGACGAGGACGGTGTTCGGGCCGATGCCGACGATCGAGGAGATCTTCAGTTCGGCCGGATTGGTCTGGTTGGGGTCGACGACGGAGACGGGGGCGAACTGGTAGGCGTACTCGGCGGTGACCTTGCCGGTGCGGGGGTTGAAGCGCAGCAGGCGGCTGGTGAGTGAGGCCTCGCCGGCGGCCTTGGTCGGCACGAGGAGGGGGCTCTGCAGGCCGATGACCAGGTCGCCGCCGGGCAGGAGGCCGAGGCCCTCGAAGCCGCGGTTGACCTTGCGGGAGGCGTAGATGGCGGGGAAGGCCTCGATGACCGGGTAGTCGGTGCCGGTCAGGTTGAGGCCGTGCGGCGTGTACCGGGCCAGCACCCGGCCGCGGGAGGAGACGTGGACGAGGGAGGGGCCGTATTCGTCGACGAGCCAGAAGGTGCCGTCGGCGGCGCGGACGATGCCCTCGGTGTCCAGGCCGTTCGGGTTGATCTGCAGCGGGGTCGAGGCGTTGTACGTGTAGGGCTGCTCGTCGTGCGGCAGCTGGTTCGGCAGGCCGGTGACGGGCTTTCCACCAACAGTGGTCAGCGGGATGGTCTGCTCGACCTTGAGCACGCCGCGGGTGGCGAGGACCTTCACGATCGTCGGGTTGAAGTCGGGCGTCGGGAACGTCCGGCGCTTCTCGGTGCCGATGGTGATCTGGCCGTTGGGGCCGCGGTCGGTGATCGTCCAGTACTCGCCGGGGCGGCCGGTCGGGAAGATGTCGCTGCCGATGCCGCCGAGGTTGACGCCGCGGTCGTCGGCGACGCCGAGCCGGCCCAGCGGGATCGACGGGAGGGTCGAAGTCGACGTGACCCTGCCGGAGAGGTCGGAGCCGCCGCTCGAAGCGGCGGCCGGAGTGGCGGCAAGCGCGGCGGCGGCGGTAAGCGCCAGGACGGGGACGGCGCGGAGCAGGTTAGCCATACCGCCGGACGTTCGGCGAGGCGGCCGAACGGTGTGTAGCCGCAGCGTGTTCCATACACAAAATTTGGGGGTCGCACACGTCGTTGGGCGCGACCCCTAAATAGTTGAATTCGTCCGCATGGCCGAAATATCCCCGTTCGTCCAGAGCAAAGCAGGAGTAGGGCTTGAGTAGCCCTTGGGGTGGGTTCTGAGTAGAGCCCCTGCAAGACCTGGACGCATTCCGGCACGCGCATGTCGTTCCATGAAAAAGACTCCACGGCGCTGCTCTTTCGCCGCTCTCATTTGACTACCATCGAGCCATACCGCGTGCAGCTTCGAGGGGAGGCAGGCGCCGCACAGAGGGTGGTTATGCGCAATTCGACCAGGTTTTCGATCTTGGGACCGGTGCAGATCCGCACACCGGTTACCGAAATCACGGTTGCCGCGCCCCGCGAACGGATCCTCCTCGCTCTGCTGCTCCTGCGCGAGGGTCAGCTGGTGCCGTTCCAGCAGGTCATCTCGGCGCTGTGGGACACCAACCCGCCGACGACCGCCCGGGCGCAGGTGCACAGCTGCGTCTCCCGGCTCCGCCAGCTGCTGCGCCGGGTCGGGCTGCCCGAGGAACTCGTGATCACCGAGCCGTCCGGGTACCGCATCAAGGTCAGCCCGGACGAGCTCGACTCCGCGCTGTTCGCCACCCGGATCGAGCGTGGCCGGGCCGCGGCCGCCGACGGTGACCTGCCCGCCGCCCGCGACGAGTTGCGGGCCGCGCTCGGGCTGTGGCGGGGCCGGCCCCTCGCCGACGTCGACTCCGACGCGGTCCGCGCCTCCGCGGCGCACCTCGAGGAGCAGTGGACCGCGGCGACGTCGTTGTGCCTGGACCTGGAGCTGCGGCTCGGCGCGGCCGAGGAGATCCTGGCCGAGGTCGCCGACCTGGTCGAGCGGTATCCGCACCACGAGCAGTTCCGGGGTCATCTGATGACCGCGCTCGCCCGCACCGGCCGGCGCGCCGACGCCCTTGCCGTGTTCCGCCGCGGCCGGGCCATGCTCGCCGAGGAGCTCGGCATCGAGCCCGGCGCCGAGCTGGTCGAGCTGCACCGGCGGATCCTCAACGGCGACGTGACGCTGCTGCTCACCACGGCCGAGCCGCGGGACGAGCCGCGCCGGGCGGCCCGCTGCCTGCCCCGCGACGTCGCGGACTTCGCCGGCCGGGCCGACGCGTTCGCCCGGATCGTCGCCGCGCTCAGCGACGAGCGGCACGCCGTGCTCGCCATCGACGGGATGGCCGGCACCGGCAAGACCACCCTCGCCGTCCGGGCCGCGCACGCGGTCTCGGCGCGGTTCCCCGACGGGCAGCTCTACCTGGACCTCCGTGGCCACAGCGACCGCGCGCCGCTCGATCCCGGCGAGGCGCTGGGTGCGTTGTTGCGGCAGTTGGGGGTACCCCCGGAGGGCGTGCCGGCCGTATCGGAGGACCGGGCCGTGCTGTGGCGGACCGAGCTGGCCGACCGGCGGGTGTTCGTGCTGCTCGACAACGCCCTCGACTCGGCGCAGGTGCTGCCGCTGCTGCCCGGCACGGCACACACCGGCGTCATCATCACCAGCCGGCGCCGGCTCGGCGGGCTCGACGGTGTGCAGCCCGTGTCGCTGGGCGTGCTGCCGCTCGCGGAGGGCATCGAGCTGTTCGAACGTACCGTCGGCGGCCGCGCCCTCGCCGATCGGGCCTGCACGACCGAGGTCGTCGAACTCTGCGGCCGGCTGCCGCTCGCGGTGCGGCTGGCCGGGGCGCGGCTGCAGCACCGGCCCAGCTGGACCGTCGCGGACCTGGCCCGCCGGCTGCGCGGCGCCGACCGGCGGTTGCCGGAGCTCGCGGTCGATGGCCGTACCCTGGCCGCCGCGTTCGCACTGTCCTACCAGCAGCTACCAGTGCACCTGCAACGGTTCTTCGGGTTTCTCGGCCTGCACCCGGCCGGCGACTTCGAGCCGGCGGCGGCCGCCGCGATGGCGGAACTGCCGGTCACCGAGGCGGAGGACCTGCTCGAGGAGCTCGTCGACGTGCACCTGGTCGAGGCGCCCGCGGCCGGCCGGTACCGGCTGCACGACCTGCTGCGCGACTACGCGGCGCAGCTCGCGGTCGGCGGCGACGCGGCGGTCGACCGGCTCCTCGATCACTACCTGCACAGCGTCGCGAGCGCGAACACGTTCCTGGAGCTGGCCGACACGCGGGCGGTGCTGCGGCTGGACGTGCCGCCGCCGACCGCGCGCGAGTTCAGCGACGTCGCGGAGGCCAGGCGCTGGCTGGAACGCGAGCTGGCCAACGTGCTCGGCGCCGCCCGGCTCGCCTCCGACCTCGGCCGGCACCGGCAGATCTGCCTGATGACCAGGGCGGTGTCGCCGTTCCTGTTCGGGTTCGGCTACGGCGAGGCGCAGCTGGACCTGTACGAACGCGCGATCGCCGCCGCCCGCACCCTGCCGAGCCCGGAGCTGGAGGCGGAGTCCCGCAACTACCTCGCCGCCGTGTACTTCCGGATGGGCCGCATGGCGGAGGCCCTGGCGACGCTGCGGCTGGTCGCCACGATCGCCGAACGCGAAGGCATCCCGCGCCTCGTCGGCACCGCCCTCACCAACAGCGCGATGTTGCACAGCAGGCTCGGGCAGTACGCCGAGGCGATCGCCGCCGCCGAGGCTGCCGCCGCGCTGCGGATGGACGAGGCCCCCGCCAGTCTCCAGTTCAAGATCAACAGCACTATCGGCCAGGTGCACACCCAGGCCGGCAACTACCAGCAGGCCCTCGGCGCGAACCGCCGCGCCCTCGCCGTCGCCCGGCGCATGGGCGGCCTGCGCGCGTTCGGGATCATGCTCGGCGAGCTCGGCCTGGTCCACCTGCACCTGGGCCACCTCACGGTCGCCACCGCCATGCTGCGCCGCGCGCTGGTGCTCAAGCAGCATTCGGTCAATCAGTACGGCTCAGCCGAGACGCTCAGCAAGCTCGGCACCGCACACCGGCTGCAGGGCCGCCTCGCCGACGCGGTGGCCTGCCAGCGGGCCGCACGCTCGCTGATGGAGCAGGTCGCCGACGTGTCCGGCCAGTGCCTCACCGCCAACGACCTCGCGATCACGCTCCGGGCGCTCGGCCTGGACGAGGAGGCGCGCCAGCTCAACGAGGAGGCCCTGGCCAAGACGGTCCGGATCGGCGACCGGTATGAGCAGGCCCGCGCCCTGGCCGGCCTCGGGCGCTTCGACCAGGCCGTCACGCTCTTCGAGGAGCTCGGCGCGTGTGATCTGAGCGCGCTGACTCGTTGAGGACCGGCTCCGCGGGGCAAGCTTCCAGGTATGGAATTTCGCGTGGAGCACGACACGATGGGCGAGGTCCGCGTCCCGGCCGAAGCGCTGTGGCGGGCGCAGACGCAACGGGCGGTGGCGAACTTCCCGATCTCCGGCGGGCGCCTGGAGTCCGCGCACATCAGGGCCCTGGCGCAGATCAAGAGCGCGGCGGCCACGGTGAACGGGTCGCTGGGCGTGCTGCCCGTCGACGTGGCCGCGGCGATTTCGGCCGCCGCGGACGACGTGGCCTCCGGGGTGCACGACGAGCATTTCCCGATCGACGTGTTCCAGACGGGATCGGGCACATCGTCGAACATGAACGCCAACGAGGTGATCGCTTCCCTCGCCGAGCGGCTGCTGGGCCGGCCGGTGCATCCGAACGACCACGTGAATGCGTCGCAGTCCTCGAATGACGTGTTCCCTACATCGATACATATCGCCGCCGCCGCGGCGCTTTCCTTCTCACTGATTCCGGCACTCTCCGCATTGGCTTCGGCTTTGTCGGATAAATCGGACTCCTTTGCTTCGGTGGTGAAAGCCGGGCGGACGCACCTCATGGATGCGACGCCGGTGACGCTCGGGCAGGAGTTCTCCGGATACGCGGCGCAGGTCCGTTACGGGATCGACCGGGTCTCGTCCGTGCTGCCCCGGGTCTGCGAACTGCCGCTCGGCGGGACCGCGGTCGGCACCGGTATCAACACGCCCCCGGCGTTCTCCGCGTCGGTGATCGCCGCCCTGGCGTCCTCGACGGGTTTGCCGTTGACGGAGGCGCGTAACCACTTCGAGGCGCAGGGCGCCCGCGACGCGCTCGTGGAGGCATCCGGGCAGCTGCGGACGATCGCGGTCGGCCTGTACAAGATCGCCAACGACATCCGGTGGATGGGCTCGGGCCCGCGGGCCGGGCTGCGCGAGCTGCGGCTGCCGGACCTGCAGCCGGGCTCGTCGATCATGCCGGGGAAGGTCAACCCGGTCGTGCCCGAGGCGGTGCGCCAGGTCGTCGCGCAGGTCATCGGCAACGACGCGGCGATCGCCTTCGCCGGGTCGCAGGGGGACTTCGAGCTCAACGTGATGCTGCCGGTGATCGCCCGCAACCTCCTCGAGTCGATCCGGCTGCTGGCCAACGTCTCGCGCCTGTTCGCCGCCCGGTGCGTGGACGGGCTGGAGGCGAACGTGGAGGTGCTGCACTCGTACGCCGCCGGCTCCCCGTCGATCGTCACCCCGTTGAACAAGTACCTCGGCTATGACGAGGCCGCCGCGGTCGCCAAGGAGGCTCTCGCCACGGGTCACACGATCCGCGAGGTCGTCGTCGCCCGGGGGCATCTGGACAAGGGGACGTTGACGGAGGAGCAGCTCGACGAGGCCCTCGACCTGCTGTCCATGACCCACCCCTGACGTCGCTCGTAGGCTGCGTCGCATGGTGAGCCTCACGGTTGCGGTGCAGCGGTCCGACAACCCGGTCGGGCGGTGGATGCGGACCACGTTTCCGCACCTGGCGCCGTTGCAGCAGACCGTCCGGGACGCCGCCGCCGACATCGTGGTCACGCCGCCGGCGGCGGTCGCGCTCGGTACCCAGGGCGCGGCGATCGACTACTGGCTGCGGATGCTGGTCGGCGAGCGGGTGTCGCTCGAGCTGCCGGCCAAGGGGCTGTGGGGGCCGCCGAGCGGGTTCACCGCGGCGGGGCGGGCGCTGCTCGCGGAGCTGTGCCCGCGCCGGCCGACGATCTTCGAGCCGGCGTTGCACGCGGGCCGGCCGGACGAGTGGTGGGCGAGGACCTGCTACGCCCTGGCGCTGCTCGTGGAGCGGTACCGCAGTCCGCTGGTCACCGGGTCGCGGCTGTTCACGTTGCCGCAGGGGAGTGGGGCGGCGGAGCTGTTGGCGCTCGCCAACGATGACGAAGTGGCGGACCTTGTGGCGATGCGTGATCTCGCCCGGACGTGTTTGTTGCCGCGGTTGGAGGCCGGTGAGGTGCACGCCGGGCCGACGTTCGACGGGCCTCTTGCGGCTGACGGTGACCTGGTCGTGGCGGGGCTGCTCATCGACGTCAAGGCCGGCTGTGGTGGGAAGCCACGGCTGGACGGAACCCGGTCGCCGACGCTCGCCGCCACCGACGTGTATCAGCTGCTCGGGTACGCCCTGTTGGACTACTCCGACCGGTACGCCCTGCAGTCGGTCGGCATCTACGCGGCGAGGTTCGGGTACCTCGCGCAGTGGCCGTTGCCGTCGTTCATCCGGCAGGCGACGGGCCGGACCGACCTCGGCCTGCTCGCCCTGCGGCAGCAGTTCAGCGACTTGCTCACCGCCGGCTGATCAGGCGCCGCGGGCCTTTGCCGGCATCGATGATCGGCTGCACGTCCTTCAGCGCTTCCCGGCCGTCGCGCAGGTAGACGACGAACGCGAAGACCAGCGACAACGCGTAGCGGATCGTGAGGAAGGCCGAAGGCAGGCCAGCAGCAAGGAGTGCCCAGTGCAACGACAACACAACTCCACCTCGTAACCCCCCTTCACCTGGCCGCCCCGCTCGAAGGGCGCGATGAAAAGCGATCCGACCGATTGAGTTGTTCCTTCGAGCGACTTCATTCTACCGCCGTCACGCCAGCGGGGGTTCCGCTGCGGGCGGACAGGTATCAGGATGCAGCGATGGGGACCAGTTGGCGGATCGTGCTCGGAGCGCTCAGTGGGGTTGTGGCCGCCGTGATCTGGGCGGTGAGCCTGGCGATCTACCAGCCGTACATGCAGCCCGACGGGTTCTGGACCGACCCGGCGACCGGTGATCAGTACCCGGAGATCGGCAGCAACAACACGTACTGGCCGCGCGACATCCGCCAGCTCGCGATCCTGCTGGCCTTCGTCGGCGTGGTCCTCGTCTGCCGGGCGAACGTCCGCGGCATCCTGGCCGCCGCGGTCGGAACCGTCGTGTGGATCGGGGTCGACCTGGCGCTCGACCGGTTCGACGTGAGCGGCGGCACGACGGCCGTCCAGCTGGCGATCGGTGGTGCCGTCGGGTTCGTGGTGATCGCCATCGTGGCCCGGTTCGTGTCGACGGACGAGCCCGGGTCGGAGTTCACCGGGCATCTCTTAGCCACCGTCGCGGCCGTGTGCGCCGCGACCACGGTGCTGATCACGACGCCGTGGGAGGAGCCGGTCACCGACGCGGAGCAGGTCCAGGTCGAGAACGCCCTCTCGCTGCTCAAGGTCGGCCTGGTGCTCATGTTCGCGGCCGTCGCCCTCGCGCTGCTGCCGCTCGGCCGCATCGTGTGGATGGTGCCGTTCGCCGGCGTCGCCGCACTGGCCGCGTGGCCCGCCACCGCCACGTACGGCCTGCCGGGCATGCTCGGCCTGCTGTTCCTGCCGGCCGGCGCGGCCACCGCGGTCGCCGCCGCCCGTGGTGTGCCGCCGCTGCGGCTGCTCGGGGTGCTGGTCGCGTGCGCCTTGGCGTTGATTCCGGTGTACGTGTTGCTGTACATCATCGGCTCGGCCATCGGCGGTGCCATGACGTCCCTGGCCGACAACCCGCCGATCAACTCCGCTGACACGGACCTGTCGCTGTCGTTCGCGGCGCTGATGCTGGGGCTGGTGTTCGCGGTGATCAGTCACCTGCTGACCCGGCCGGCCGTCGAGGCCGCTGCCCCCTTAGCGGTTGCCCAGCCCGAATGAGCGACCTCTCCATCCGCCTGCGTCCGGTCCTTGAGGCCGACCTGGACATGTTCCGCCGCTTCGGCTCGGAGCCCGGGCTCATCGGCCTGGACTGGGCCGGCTTCCGCGACGCCCACGGCCCGGCGCGGCAGTTCGCCCACGACGGCTTCCTCGGCGCCGACTACGGGCGGCTCATGGTCGAGGTCGAGCCGGACGGCGTCGCCGCCGGATTCGTGAGCTACGTCGCCGGCCGGTACGGCGGCCCCGTCGGCTACTGGGAGATCGGCATCGCCCTCCTCCCTCAGTGGCGCGGCCGAGGTCTTGGCTGGCGGGCCCAGGCCATGCTGTGCGACCACCTGTTCGCGCATTCACCGGTGCAGCGCATCCAGGCGGGCACCCACCCGGAGAACATCGCCGAGCAGAAATCCCTGGAGAAGGCCGGCTTCCTGCTCGAGGGCATCGTCAGAGCCTGCGAGTTCCGCGCCGGCCAGTGGCGCGACGGCTACCTGTACAGCCGCCTCCGCACCGACCCACCCCCGCCGCTGTGATCCCGCCGGCCGGCTACGTCCCGTACGTACGGCCGTACGTCGTCGCAACACGTGCGCGGCAGTTCAGGCGCAAACTACCGCAGTGGACATGGGAGACGTGAGCGCGCGGCTTGTGGGTCGATTTGGTCCCGAGGTCGAGGGGTGGCTCGCTGAGGTCCCGACCCTCGCTGCGCAGCTGGCCTCCCGGTGGGGACTCGTGCTCGGTGAGCTGTTCCAGAGTGGCGCCTCATCGCTCGTCATGCGCTGTCAATGGCCCGACGGAACGCCGGCGGTTCTCAAGCTCAGTCCGGATCGGGCACTGTTGACCAGGCAGGTGGAGATGCTGCGCGTGTTCGCGTCGTCGGGTCGGGTGCCGGCCGTACTGTCCACCGATGCGCAGGCCGGGGCGATGGTGTTGGAGGAGGTCCTACCCGGCACCGAGGCCGAAGGCCTGCCCGCTACGTCGTTGCCGCAGCTGTGGGGAGAGTTGCTTGCCGCACTTCACGCTGTGGCCCCGCCCGCGCAATGGCCGTGGGATCTGCGCGGTCGGTGTGACGAGGCTTTCGTCCGTATCGGCCGGAGGCTGTCCGAGCCGGCCATCGGTGCACGGATCGACCAGGCCGCCTGGCAGCGGTCGATACGGCGCTGTGAGACGTTGCTGGACACTCAGGCCACGCTCGTGTTGTTGCACGGCGATCTGCACCTTGGCAATGCCCTGGACGGCGGCCCGTCACGGGGTCTGGTCGCGATCGATCCGAAGGCGTGCGTAGGCGATCCGTGCTTCGACGCCGTCGACTATGTGGTGGCCGGTGCCGGACACGAGGGTGTCGAGGCCCGTTGCCAGCTGGTGGCGACCGCGTGCGGGCTCGATGGGGACAGGCTGTATGCCTGGAGTCGGGTGATCGCACCGATGGTCGCCATCGCGCACCTCACCTATGGCGGTCCGGAGCCGGTGATCGACGAACTACTCGCCTTGACCTATTGATCCAAGCGACTATCCGCTCAACTCAACGCCTTGGCGACTGTGGTCGCGGCGGCGGTCACGTGGGTCGGGACGGAGGCCGGGTCCAGGGCGGCCAGGGCGACCACTCCGACGCTCGCCTCCAACCCCTCGACGCCCGCGACCGCGGCGGCCACCCCGTACGCGCCGGCCTGCAGTTCGCCGATCGTCGACACCACGCCGTAGTCGCCGCGGCGGCCGGCCAGGATCGCCTTGCCCGCGGCGCCCATGTCCAGTGGGTGGCGGGAGCCGGTCCGGTACGCGACGTGGAACTGCGTCCAGCTCGGCTCGACCACCGCCAGGGCGTACGCCTCGCCGCCGTCGGCGATCGTCAGGTGGGCCGTGGCGCCCACGGTCTCCGCGAGCTTTCGCAGCGCCGGCAGGGCGGCGTCGGCCACCAGGGGTTGCGCCCGGCGGGCCAGTTGGAGCACGCCCGCGCCCAGGCGGAGGCGGCCGGATCGGTCGCGCCGGACCATGCCGTGCTCGGACAGGGTTGCGACCAGTCGGTACACCACCGCCCGGCCGACGCCCAGCAGCGCAGCTGCCTCGGTCATGGTCAGGCCGCCAGGGGTCTCTGCGACCACGTGCAGCAGGCGCAGGCCCCGATCGAGGGTTTGGGCGGTCTCGGTAGCCACGGCACCAGGTTATGCGGATGTGAGCTTGGAGCGGTGCGACCGTTACTCTTGCATCCGTGACCCTACGCCTGTATGACACCGCGACCCGATCGGTCCGGGACTTCGTCCCGATGACGCCCGGGCAGGTCGGTATCTACCTGTGTGGGCTCACCGTGCAGGGCGGGCCGCACATCGGCCACCTGCGCTCCGGGGTGAATTATGACGTGCTGCGGCGCTGGTTCCTGCGCTCCGGGTACACCGTCAACTTCATCCGGAACATCACCGACATCGACGACAAGGTCCTCGTCAAGGCCACGGAGCAGGGCAAGCCGTTCTGGGCCGTCGCGTATGCGAACGAGCGGCTGCTGTCGGCGACGTACCTGAAGCTCGGCGTGCTGCCGCCGACCTACGAGCCTCGGGCGACGGGGCACATCACGGAGATGCACGAGCTGATCCAGCTGCTCATCGACCGTGGGCACGCGTATCCGGCGCCGGACGGCAGTGGTGACGTGTATTTCGACGTGCGCTCGCACGAGGAGTACGGGTCGCTGTCCGGGCAGCGGCCCGATGACATGGAGCCGGCCACGGACGGGCCCGAGCGGGCGAAGAAGGACCCGCGGGACTTCGCGTTGTGGAAGGGCACCAAGCCCGAGGAGCCGGCCGACGCCAACTGGCCGTCGCCGTGGGGGACGGGCCGGCCGGGCTGGCACATCGAGTGCTCCGCCATGTGCTGGCGTTACCTGGGCACCGAGTTCGACATCCACGGCGGTGGCCTCGACCTGAAGTTCCCGCACCACGAAAACGAGATCGCCCAGTCGCACGCGGCCGGGCACCCGTTCGCGCGGTACTGGGTGCATCACGCGCTGTTGAACCTCGGTGGCTCGAAGATGGCGAAGTCGCTCGGCAACGTCATCAACCTGGAGTCGCTGGTCGAGGCCGGCCTGCGGCCCGTCGAGGTGCGCTACTACCTGCTCGCGCCGCACTACCGGTCGGTGATCGACTACTCGCAGGAGGCACTGGAGGAGGCCGCGGCCGCGTACCGCCGCCTCGAGAACTTCGTGACCCGCGCGGTGGAGCTCGTCGGGCCCGGTGTGATCGGCGAGGTGCCGGACGGGTTCGCGGAGGCCATGGACGACGACTTGAACACCTCGCGTGCGCTTGCCGTCCTTCATGATGTGGTACGCGACGCGAACGGTCTCCTTGCCGCCGGCGATCTGACGGCGGTATCCACGGCGTTGAGCACCGTCCGGGCGATGCTGGACGTCCTCGGCCTCGACCCGCTGGACGCGCAGTGGGCCTCCACGCAGTCCGGAGACCTCACCCGGGTGGTCGACTCGCTCGTGGCGCTCGCCCTGGAGCAGCGCACCGCGGCCCGCGGCCGCAAGGACTGGGCCGCCGCCGACGCGGTGCGGGACCAGTTGAAACACGCCGGTATCGCGGTGGAGGACACACCGGCCGGTCCACGATGGACGTTGGAGAGCTGAGAACACATGCCAGGCAACTCTGAACGCCGCGGCAAGCGGGTCGTGTCGAAGAAGGGCGCCTCGAAGGGCACCGGCGGCAAGAACCGCCAGTCCCTCGCGGGCCGCGGTCGCACCCTGCCCGCCGACGAGCGCCCCTGGCACAAGGGGTACAGCGGCGACGAGGAGCTTCCCCAGAAGACCGCGCGGAAGCAGGCCAACGAGCTGCGCGCCGCCGCAGTCCAGGGGCGGGCTCCGAAGATCGGCCAACCGGGCACGAAGCGCACCGCCGGCAAGGGCCCCTTCAGCGTCAAGAAGACCGGTGCGGCCCAGGGTTCGCGCTCGACGCCCCGGGTCTCGCCCGGCCGCAAGTCGACCCAGCCGAAGGACGGCCCCGAGCTGCTCGTGGGCCGGAACCCGGTGGTGGAGGCCTTGCGCACGCACGTGCCGGCGACCGCCCTGTATGTCGCGATCGGCCTCGACATGGACGAGCGCGTCAAGGAGTCCGTGCGCACCGCCGCCGAGCGCGGCATCGCCATCCTGGAGATCACCCGCGCCGAGCTCGACCGCATGACGGGCGGTGTGCTGCACCAGGGCCTGGGCCTGCAGGTGCCGCCGTACGCGTACGAGCCGTTCGCGGACCTGCTCGCCGCGGCGAAGGAACACACGGCGCCGCTGCTCATCGCACTGGACGGCATCACCGATCCCCGCAACCTCGGCGCGATCATCCGCTCGGCGGCCGCGTTCGGTGCGCAGGGCGTGTTCCTGACGGAGCGCCGCTCGGCGGCCATCACGGCCACCGCGTGGCGGACCAGCGCCGGCGCGGCGGCCCGGGTGAAGGTGTCGCAGGTGACGAACCTGACCCGGTCGCTGAAGGCCTGCCAGGACGAGGGCTTCATCGTCGTCGGCCTGGACGCGGACGGGGCGACCTCGCTGTACGACCTGGAGGCCGCGGTCGGTCCTCTGGTCGTGGTGGTCGGCTCGGAGGGGCGCGGGCTGTCCCGGCTCGTCGGGCAGACGTGTGACCTGAAGGTGGGGATCCCGATGATCTCCGAGGTCGAGTCGCTGAACGCTTCGGTCGCCGCCGCGGTGACCCTGGCCGAGGTCAACCGCCGCCGCACCCACTGACGCCTGCTTGCTGTTTGCTTTACGGCGCGCCGCCCGGTCCACGGACCAGGCGGCGCGTTTTTTCCGCATCGATGTAACCTACCTGGGAAATTTCTAGGTAGGTTACAGTTGTCCTGTGGAGAGCGGCGACGGCGTCGAGCTGCTGCTGGATGTCGGGTTGGATCGGCGGGTCACGGGCAGCGCCGAGGTTGAGATCGGCACGGGCGACGGTGCGTGGTCGCGCCGGCAGGTCCTGCTGCTGCGCCATTCGCCGAGCCCGCAGGCCATCGATCGGGCCGTGGCGGCGCTGCGCCCGCATGTGGACGGGTTGCTCTTTGTGGTCGCGCGGGCGGGGCGTGCGCTGCATCGGGCCGCCGAGCGGGATCACCGCGTCGCCTACGCGGCCGTTGACGATGCGGTCGTGCACTTCCAGGGTGTGGTGCACCGGGCCGGCTCGCAGCGGCCGGCCGGGGTTGCGCATCCGGGGCGCACGAGTTGGGCTCGGCTGGCGATGCTGCGGCTGTTCGCGCTGAGTCCTGTCGAGCCGTTGTCGCAGTCGGAGCTGGCGCGCCGGCTCGGGATGTCGCACGTGGCGATCGGCAAGCAACTGCCGCTGCCCGAGGAGCTGGTGGCGCGGACGCCGGACGGTTGGCAGGTCGTCGACCGGGCGGGGTGCTGGGACCGGTTCATGTCGCAGTATCCGGGGCCGCGGGGGCTGACCACGTACTGGGCGGCGACCGGAGACCTGGCGGCGCAGCTCGAACGCATCGAGCAGGTTGCTCGGCCGGCCGTGTCCGGTGATCTCGCCGCCGACCTGTACGCCCCATGGCGACGGCCGAGCCGTGTCGTTGCGTACGTCGTCGATCAGCCGGCCTTGGAGGAGCACGGTTTCGCGACCGTGCGATCCGCGGAGGCGACGGTCGAGTTGTGCACCCCCAAGGATCCGACGATCCTCACCATGTCCCGCGAGTGGCCGGCGACGAGGAGCGGAACTCCACGCCGGTACGCCGACCCGCTGATCGCGGCGTGGGACCTGCGCCGGTCACCAGGTGGGGACGTCTTCGAAGCCGTCGATCAGCTTCGAGCGCGAGCCTTGCGGGAGTCACTATGGGCATGACGCGTCGTGTCGAGCTCGCGGCCACCTCGTACGCCGACGAGCTGTCGGTCCGGTCGCTCGCGGAGATCACCGCGATCACCGCCGACCAGAACGTGCGCATCATCGGCGGGCAGATGGCGTCGCTGCTGCTGACCGCCTTCCCCGTCGCCGGGATCGCCGTGCGCCGCACCCGCGACGCCGACGCCGCCATCACCACCGAACTCGCCGGCTCCGGCGTCATCCACCAGCGGCTCCTCGACCACGGGTACACCGCGACCAGCGGCAACAGCTACACGCGACCGGTGCCCGACCTCGCCGTCGCGGGCGGACCCGTTCCGGAACTCGCCGTCGACCTGCTCATCCCCTCACTCGACGGGCGCTTCCGGCCGCAGGAACACGGCGGCCGGGCGTTCGACGCGGCTCCCGGGCTCGCCCCCGCCCTGGCCGCCGACCCGATCGTGATCGACGCGAGAGCGCGGATGCTCGACGGTGCCACGCTGGAGTTCACGGTGCCGGTGCCCACGGTCGAACTCGCGCTCGTCATCAAGGCCCTCGCGTACGGCTCACGGCAGCAGGCCCGGGACGTCGAGGACATCTACCGGCTTCTGGAGATCGTCGCCACCCATCCCGCCGACGAGATCGGCGGCTGGCGGCTGTCGGAGCCGCCGTTGCGCGCCTCACGCCGCGACGCCGCAGCACACCTGCACGAACTGGCCCGCCGCAGCCGGCGCCTGACCGACCTCGACGTGCCGGCCGCCCGGCTCGCAACCCTCATCGCGTCCCTGATCACCCGACCCGGCTGACCTACTGGAGAGCGCGCCGTCGGGTCTGCGGGCCGGTACCGTCCGGGTGTGTTCGACACACATGCCGCACTGTCCGAGGTGCTGGCCGGCTTCGACGACTTCAGCATCCCGTTCGACCGCGGCGCGGTGCACCGGCTTGCCGGGAGCGGGGATCGCACGCTGGTGCCGCGGGTGCAGGCCGGGTTGGAGCGGGCGCTCGACGGCGAGGACTACTTCGGGGTCGAGGTGCTCGGGGAGATCCTCGCGGGAATCCTCGGACCGCGCGCATTCCCGCTGCTGTTGCGGGCTATCGCGCGGCCGATGCGGGCCGACTGGAACGGGTTGTCGGCGACGCTTGCCGGTTTGATGGATGAGGACCCGGTCGGGTGCCGCGCGACGGCGGTGTCGTTCGCCGCCGGGCGGCACACCGACCTGCGCCGGGCTGGGTTGTGGGCGCTGGGGTATGTCGGCACGCCCGCCGACATCCAGCTCCTGGGGGCCGCCCTGCGCGATCCTGACGTGAAGGTGCGTAGCGACGCGCTCGGGGCGTTGGGCAGCCTGCGCGACGACCCGCGGGCGCAGGCTGCGATGAGCGGTGTGCTGCAGGACCCGGATCCGTGGATACGAGACCTTGCCGCGCACTTCCTGCGCGAGGCCTACCGCGCCGTGAAGTAATGGCCCGCTGCCAGGTCCTCCAGGAGGGTGGGGTGGGTCGGGGTCCAGCCCAGCTGCTTCTGGGTGAGGGCGCTCGAGGCCGGGATGTCGGCGGCGAAGAACGGGCCGAGCCAGCCGAAGTGGTCAGGAGTAGCGGAAGTGACCGGCAGCCCGAGACCCTGCCCGATGGCCGTGGCGATGTCGAGGGCCGGCACGCCCTCCTCGGCCACCGCGTGCACGATGGAGCCGGGCGAGGCTTCGAGCGCTAGCCGTACCAACGCCGCAGCGTCGGAACGGTGCACTGCCGGCCACCGGTTGGTGCCGTCGCCGGCATAGGCCGACACGCCGTGCTCCTTCGCGATGCGCACGAGCTCGGCGACGAAGCCGTGGTCGCCGGGGCCGTGGACGGTGGGGGCGAAGCGCAGGCTCACGGTGCGGACGTCGCGATCGGTGTACTCGAAGGCGAGGTTCTCGGCGCCGCCGCGGGGGGCCTCGGGGCCGCGCATCGGGTTCGGGTCGTGTTCGGTGGCGACGCGGCCGGGGGTGAGGAGCGCGACGCCGGACGCGAACAGGAACGGTCGGCCGGAGCCGGCCAGGGTGTCGCCGATGGCCGTGACCGCGGCGCGTTCGGTACGCCCGGCCCCGGCATAGTCGGTGAAATCGTGCTTGAACGCCAGGTGGATGACCGCGTCGGCGGCCGCGGCGCCGGTGCGGAGGCTGTCCAGGTCGTCCAGGCTGCCGCGGTGGACCTCGGCGCCGGCGGCGGTGACGGCGGCGGCCGAGGCGTCCGAGCGGGCCAGGCCGAGGACGTCGTGGCCGGCGGCGATGAGCTCGGGGAGGACGGCCGAGCCGATCCAGCCCGACGCTCCGGTGACGAAAACGCGCATGATGCACTCCGTTTGCTATGTCAGTGGCTGACATCAGGAACCATAGCGCGTGATGTCAGAAGCTGCCATCACTAGACTCGGGGACATGGGACGCTGGGAGCCGGACGCGAAGGGGCGCCTGATGGTGGCGGCGCTGGAGCTGTACACCGAACGCGGCTACGAGCAGACCACCGTCGCGGACATCGCCCAGCGGGCCGGGGTCACCGAGCGCACGTTCTTCCGGCACTTCGCGGACAAGCGGGAGGTCCTGTTCGACGGCGCCGGCACGCTGCAGGAGACGGTGGTCACGGCCATCGCAACGTCAGCCGCGCAAACGGCGATCGAGATGGTCGGCACGGCCATGGAACGCGCGGCGGAGATGATGCAGGAGCGGCGCGACTTCGCCCGGCAGCGGGCCGCGGCGATCGCCGCCAACCCCAGCCTGCAGGAGCGTGAGCTGCTCAAACTCGCCGTCCTCGGCGCGGCGGCGGCGTCGGCGCTGCGCGACCGGGGCGTGCCGGAGCCGGCGGCCACGCTTGCCGCGGAGGTGGGGGTGACGGTGTTCAAGGTGGCGTTCGAGCGGTGGATCGACGACCAGCCCGACTTCCCCGCCTGCATCCGCGCGACCCTCGAAGGCCTCAGAGCGCTGCAGTGATCGACGTCGCTCTGCGGCGAAAACTGCTCGGCGCCTCCCGTTCGTCGGCCTGAACGGATCATTTGGCGGCGCACCTAGGATGGGCCGGTGACTGAGCCTCAGCAGGGCTTCGCGATCGGTGTCGACCTCGGCACGTCGAACACGGTGGCCGTGGTGCGCTGGCCCGACGGGCGGACCCGACCGCTGCTCGTCGACGGTGCGCCGATCATGCCGTCCGGGGTCTTCGTCGACGAGCACGGGCGGCTGCACGTCGGTCGCGACGCGGCCCGGCTCGCCGGGCTCGACCCCTCGCGCTTCGAGCCCAACCCGAAACGCCGCATCGACGAGCCGACCGTGCTGCTCGGCGACCGAGAGATCGCGACCGTCGACCTGCTCGCCGCGATCCTCGCCGCAGTGGCCCGGGCCGCCGTCGAGGCGGTCGGGTTCCTGCCCACCGCGGTGCTCACGTATCCGGCGGCGTGGGGGACCCACCGGCGGGACGTGCTCGCCACCGCGGCCCGGCGCGCGGGCTGGCCGCCGGTGATGCTGGTTCCCGAACCGGTTGCCGCCGCCCGCTATTTCGCTGATGTACTGCGCCGCCCGGTCCCCGTGGGCTCCGCCCTCGCGGTGTTCGACTTCGGGGGTGGGACGCTCGACATCGCCGTGGTCCGCAACGACAACGGGCGGTTCACGGTCATCGGCTCCGGGGGTGTGGAGGACCTCGGCGGGCTGGACATCGACGCGGCCCTCGTCGAGCACCTGGGCCAGCTGATCTCCAGCATCAACCCGGCGATCTGGGACGCGCTGCGCAACCCGGCGACGACCACGCAACGGCGGGACCGCCGGCTGTTCTGGGACGACGTCCGCGGGGCGAAGGAGATGCTGTCGCGGACCACGGTCGCGCCGATCACCGTGCCGGGCTCGGACCAGGCGATCCACCTGACCCGCGAGGAGCTGGACCGGGTCATCGGGCCGCTGGTCCACCGCGCGGTGTGGGAGACCGGCTCCGTCATTGCGAGCGCCGGGTTGCGGGGCGATCAGCTCGCCGGGCTGTTCCTGGTCGGCGGGTCGTCCCGGCTGCCGCTCGCGTCGCGACAGCTGCACGCCGAGTTGGGGATCCCGCCGACGGTACTGGAGCAGCCCGAACTCCCGGTCGCCGAAGGCGCGCTGGCCGAACTGGCACCGCCCGCGCCGACGGCGGGGTTCGGTGGCGCCGAGATGACCTCGGCCACCGGGTACGGCGCCGCCCCGACCGGCTTCCACGGCGCGCCGACCGGGTCTCCGGCGGGCTCGTTCGGCAACGGGCCCGCTGCCGCACCGGTGTCACCCGGGTTCGGTGCCGCGCCGACGTCCGGTGGGTTCGGGGCTCCTACCTCGGGTGGGGCGCCTTCCGGGTATCCGATGTCGGCGTCGCAGGTGATCCCGCCCGGGCAGTACAACGGCGCACCGCCGACCGCGCCGTTCCAGGCCGCTCCGGGTTCGGTCCCGCCAGGTCCAGGTCCAGGTCCAGGTCCAGGCCCAGGTTCAGGTTCAGGTTCAGGGGCGCCGGGCTTTGGGGGGCCGCCGGCTCGCGGTCGGTCTCGGCGCGGGCTGTTGATCGCCGGGATTGCCGCGGTCGTCGTGCTCGCGTTGGTGGCCGGTGGGTACTTCTGGTTCTTCCGCGACCGGAGCACCACCGTCGACTTCGCCACGCTCAAGGCCGAGAAGGCGTTCGAGATGGGCGACCCGACGAAGCTCGACGCCATCCACTCCGCCACCGTCAACGACCGCGCCGTCATCGGTTGGAAGGTCGACAAGCAGTACTTCGTCCAGGCCATCGACCTGGGTGGCATGAAGGTCTCGTGGCCCAAGATCACGATTGATCGCGACTACAGCAAGTGGAGCGTCGCGGCGTACCAGACCGGCATCGTCGTCACCGGCACCGGTTCGGAACTCGGCAGCGTGTTCATCCTGGACTGGAAGAACGGCAAGACGGTCTGGCAGGGGACGTTCGACACGTACGACGTGCTGTACGCGCTCGGTCCGGTGCTGGCGATCCACCGGTACGAAGGCAAGAAGACCGAGGCGATCACCTGGACCGGCAAGAACGCGTGGACCCGACCGGACAACGCCAAGGGCTCGGTCATCTACGGCCAGTCCAACAGCGCCGACCTGCGTGGCCCCGGCAGCTACAACGGCGTCGCCACCAACCGCGACATGCAGGCCCGCGACGACCTCATCAGCATCGACGGCGACGACAAGATCCGGCTCATCAACGCCACCAAGGGCGAAGAGATCCGCAGCTGGAACAACGTCGGCGAATACGGCGCCAAGTACCTCGCGCACGACGACAAACTGTTCGTGGCGGGCGGCAGCACCAAGTACACCGTCAATGCGTACAACCTCGGCAGCACCGGCGAACCCAGCCAGATCTACAGCTTCGCCAACGACAAGGTGCGGCTCATCGACTGGTCGCCGTGTGCCGACGGGCGGTTGTGTCTCATCGACGGCAGCAGCTCCGACGGCAAGGACAACACGGTCCGGGCGATCTCCATCGCCGACAAGAAAGCGGTCTGGAACACGCCGGCTCCGGGCAGCACCGTGCTGGTGCCCGCAGGGCGGCAGGTCCTGGCGACGGACTGGGACACTCCGGCGAGCGTGCTGCTGTCGTACGACGGGAAACAGCTGCTGAAGAACGACGACAAGGGCTCTTACGGGGTCCGGGTCACGGCCGGGAGCCTGATGTTCTTCACGGGTACGCAGAGCGCGACGTCGGCGTACAACCTCACGCTGGTCGGGGTTTCCTCGTCGTCGGGGGAGCGGATCGCGTTGGGGCCGTTGACGAAGACGATCGGGTTGACGTGTTCGTGGAACTCGTCGGTGATCCTGTGTGCGAGTGAGGGCAAGTTCCAGGTGTGGCGGTTCGCCGCTTCCTGATGGTGTTCACGCGAAAGGGCCCGGCGGTTGTCCGCCGGGCCCTTTGCTTACTTGCTTATTTGCTTATCAGATCCGCAGGCCCGTCGCGGCGTTGAACGCGTGGTGCGTGTTCACGTGCGGGCGGACGTACACGATCTCGGTGAGGCGCGGCGTGCGGCGCGGGTCGGCACGAACCACGAACCGCTCGTCCTGGCCCTCGAGGGCGACGGTGCCGTGCACGTACGCGTCCGAGCCGAGCTCCTCGACCAGGTCGACGGTGATCGGGATGCCACCGTCGTTCGGGCCGACCAGGTCCGTGTCCTCGGGCCGGAACCCGACGGTCACCCGGTTGCCGCCGCCGTCGGCCTGCGCCGCGGTCAGCTGCTCCCGGGTCAGCGGCAGCGTGACGTCGCCGAAGCGGCCACCCTTGTCGCTCAGCGGAACGGTCTTGATGTTCATGGCGGGCGAGCCCATGAAGCCGGCGACGAAGACGTTGGCCGGACGGTCGTACAGCGCGCGGGGGCTGTCCACCTGCTGCAGCACACCGTCGAGCAGCACGGCGACCCGGTGACCCATGGTCATGGCCTCGACCTGGTCGTGCGTGACGTACACGGTGGTGATGCCAAGCTTGGCCTGGAGCGTCGCGATCTGCGAACGGGTCTGCACACGCAGCTTCGCGTCGAGGTTCGACAGCGGCTCATCCATGAGGAAGACCTGCGGCTCGCGCACGATGGCGCGACCCATGGCGACACGCTGCCGCTGACCACCGGAGAGCGCCTTCGGCTTCCGGCCGAGGTAGTCCTCCAGCTGCAGCATCGCCGCGGCTTCCTTCACGCGCCGGTCGATCTCGTGCTTCGGCGTCTTGCGAAGCTTGAGCGCGAACGCCATGTTCTCGTACACCGTCATGTGCGGGTACAGCGCGTAGTTCTGGAACACCATCGCGATGTCCCGAGCCTTCGGCGGCAGGTGCGTGACGTTGCGGTCGTTGATCAGAATGTCGCCGGCGTCGACATCTTCCAGGCCGGCGAGCATGCGCAGCGAGGTCGACTTGCCACAACCGGACGGCCCGACGAGGACGAGGAACTCGCCGTCACCGATCTCGAGGTTCAGCTGGTCCACCGCGGGGCGCGGGGTGCCCGGGTAGATCCGGGAGGCTTTGGAGTACGTCACCGTAGCCATGACAGGGTGCCACCTTCCACCGGCAGGAACGTGCCGGACGATCCGAGTAGAAGCTCTGGGCAGCGGCGGTGCCGCCCGGAGTTGGGGTAACAGTAGGCGGGCCCAGCCCGTCTGCCAAGGTCAGTACGCGTTTTTGGTCAGATTCGCCCCGACTTGGCCCCGAGGTATGTCGGAGGCGGAGCGTGTGCCCGGCCCGGTAGGATCGTCCTGTTGGCCGACGTGGCGCAATTGGTAGCGCACCCGACTTGTAATCGGAAGGTTGCGGGTTCAAGTCCCGCCGTCGGCTCTCTCGTTCGTCCCGGCTCATGCCATCTGAGCTGCACGAACAGTCACAGGCGTATCGAGTCGGCGCGGCCGAATCCATCCGACCGCGCCGACTTGCTCACCGATTGCTCACGCGGCGGATTCCGTTCGACTTTCGGGCGGTGGACCGGAGTAGCGCAACTGGCACGCACCAGTTCAGGCGCAACCGTGGTTGTCGCCGTGCGCGCGAGCTGCGTCCGAGGCTATCGACTTCGGTCTAAACTCTCATGATGCGCAGTAGTGCGAGTCGTCGGACGAATCGCGCTGTCGCACTGATCATCGCGGTCGCGTTGACCGGCGGCTGGGGGCTGGCTGGCTGGCGTGTGGTTGATGATGCCCGTGGGGAAACGGTCGATGCTGAGGTCGTTGCCATCGCCAGGAATGATCCCGGCCGGCGGGTGTATGACGTTCACTTTGTGACGGTGGCGGGTCAGGCCTGCGAGTCCCGCGTCGATTCCGGCTCCAACCCGCCGCCGCGCGAGATCCACGTTGGCGGAGGTGCGATGGTGCACCACTCCGCCTCCAACCCATGCAGCAGCTTCTTGTTGCGGGAGACGACGTATCCGTCGCGGTGGCCGTTCATGATCGTGGCGCCGATGGTGATCGCCATCTGTCTCGTCGCGGTATGGCGGCTGCGGCCGCGCAAAGACGACCGGTAACTTGCCCTGCCGCGTTACAGGCGCCAGGTCCGTCCCGGCACGCCCGCTGTGGCGGCAGCGTTGCGCTCGACGTTCCGTCCACTGTGGACCGGACATGCTCACCGGTTGCTCACGTAGGCAACGCTGCTAGAGGTCACGAGGTGCGATAGGACATGACCCTAGGCGGCGTTGACCAGCACAGAAGCGCATCGAACCGGGCCGGAAGGCAGCTGTTCTCAATGCGTCTCGCGCACTTGTAATCGGAAGGTTGCGGGTTCAAGTCCCGCCGTCGGCTCTCTGTAGACCCGCTCTGAACTGGTACTTCTGTTTCAGCTCGATCCGTGGCACCGGTCATGCACTCGAATCGGAGACTGCCGCGACCACCGTAACCCGCCCGGGAAGGACATGGGCCGCAGCACACCGGACGCTGGGTGCGCGACGAACCGGTTGGGGAAGCAGTTCGTTCTCGACGGCATCGTGTACACGTGCAAGGAACCGAAGCCGTACGCGTGGCGGCGCGACTGAGCCCGCGTCCTTCTCTGGACGGCGAGAAGCCCCGCACCAGGTTCGAGGCTCCGGCACCACCTCCGTGAACGCGACCCATGGACGCGATGGCAACCGGAGATGTGCGGCGCGTGCGACAGATGCAGTCAACTGGCGGAAGCGGCGCTCACTGCAGGAGCGCTTGAGCGGACGCCGTTCAGGCCTACGGTCTGCACCGACCCCGCCACGTGGCGCAAAGCGGCTGGTGGGCGTGGGCAACTTCGGTGATACTGGCCGTGCTTCGGGCACAGGTTCGAGCTTCACGAGATCGGAACCGATGGCAACGGCACGGCAGGCGGATCAGGACCCGCCGGTTGCCGTGCGAGCCGGGGTGCTCAGGGCAGTCGTGGCGTACCTGCGTGATCCGGTGTCGGCCGGCCTCTACCTGCAGGGAAGGCCGGGCGTCGGGATGTCGACGGTGCTGGCGAGCGTCGCGGCCCGAGCCCGTCGCCGCAAAGACCGGCTGATCACCATCAGTGCGTCACATGCCGAGCGTGATGTGCCGTTCGCGGGTCTGCACCAGATGCTGCACGCGTGCCGGCGCCTGGTTGCCGCTCGTCCGGCGATCGAGGTCTTGTCCACCGCGGTCGGCGGCGCCGTGGATTCGGGCGTTCTGGCGGCGACGGCGTCGTTGCTCGGGGTGATCGCGGCGGACGGGCCGGCGTTGATCGTCGTGGACGGTGCGCACCGGCTGGATCCGCAGACCAGCGAGGCGATGGCGGGGGCACTCGGGCGCGCGCCGGTGGCCGGTCTGGCAGTGGTGCTGGGCGGCCATCCTGCTGGAGCCACCGCGTGGCCGGGCCTGCCGACCTGGACGCTGCCCGGGCTCCCGGCGCCTGCGGCGCGTCGCCTGCTGCAGATGCGCGCCCCTGGGTTGAACCCGTGGCTGGCCGACCGCATTCTCGACGAGGCGGCCGGCCGGCCGCTCGCACTGGCCGAGCTGCCGGAGGCCTGGGCGGACCGGACCGAACCGGGAGCGGATCTGCTGGTGCCGCACGCACCGCTGACCACGCGGCTGGCACGGTCGCTGCTCGAGGAAACCAGATCGCTGCCCGCCGGTGCCGCTGGAATCCTGCTGCTGGTCGCCGGTGGTCAACCGTGGCAGCCGGCGCGGCTGGCCACCGCGGCGCGGCACCTGATCGGGTCGTCGTCGATCGGCACGCTGGTGGCTGCGGGCTGGTTGACGGACGGTTCCGACGGTGTACGGCTGACCGATCCGCTGCTGGCCGCCGCGCTGCTCCAGACCGCTGCCGCCGACCAACTGCGGCCGAGCGTCGAAGGCCTGAACGACTTCGGCGACCCTGGCGACCTGCCGGTGGCGTCGGGCGTCCGGGCGTTGCGACGCGCCCTGATGTCGGTGCGTGCGGGGCAGCGCGGTGAGCGGGCCGGCCGCGGACTGGTCGACGGAGCTGAGGTCGCGGCGGACCTCGGCCGGTTCGAGGTTGTCGCTGCCCTGCTCGGTGCGTTACCGGAGCGGATCAACCCGATCGACGCGGCCCGCCAGGACATCCTGCTGCGCCGCATCGGCGAGTCCGCCTGGGGACATGTGCCGTCCGTGGAGGCCGTGTGCGCGGTCGCCGACACCTGCCGGGCCGCCGGCAACCCGTCCCTGGCGTTGGACCTGCTGGCCGGGTTCGCCGCGACGGTCACGTGGTCCGACGTCGACGAGGTGCCGCGCCGGCGGTTCCTGGCGTCGCTGGACGAGCTCGAAGACCACCAGCGGGACCCGCGCTGGCTGCTCGTCTGCGCGACCGCCGACCCGGCACGCGCCGGTGGTGGCGGAGCGCAGGTGAGCGGCCTCGCCGATGACAGCGCCCGATGGCATGTCGGTCTGGCGATGCGACGGCTGGGCCGCCTCGAGTCTGCCGCCGAGCTGCTGAGCATCGTGGTGCCGTCGCTGAGCGGGCAGCACCGGTTCGGAGCTCTCCTGCCAGCAGCGGCTGCCCTCGCCGACGTCCAGTTCCTCCTCGGTCGATGGGACTCGGCCGAGGAGCAGCTGCGGCGTGCGGGCGTGGCAGCCGAACGCACGGATCAGACGGCATGGCTGGCTCATGTGCGGGCCACCACCGCGATGTTGCATGCCGCACGTGGCGAGGCCGGTGCCGCCCGGAGTCGCGCCGAGGCGGCGGAACGTGCGCTCGGTGACCGACCGGTGTGGCCGGTGCGGCTGCGGGTGGCGGCCGCCCGTGCCACGGCGCTCATGGGCGAAGGGCGTTTCGCCGAGGCGTGTGTCGAATTGGAACCGATGCTCACCAGGCCCGGCGTTCGCGCGTACACGGTCGACCTCGCGGTCGTGGCGACGCTGTACGCCGAAGCGGCAGGCCGCGGTGACCCGCGACCCGAACGGCCGGCCGTGCTGGCGGCCGTGCAGGAGGCGCTGCACGCCAACCCTTCGAGTGAGGGCGACGCTCATCTGGACTACCTGCGGATCCTGCTGCAGCCGCCGCCGGACGTCGAGCGGACCTGGATCGCGCTGCTCGATCGGGCCGGGCGCCTGCCGTGGCTGCAGGCACGGGCCCGGCTGGGCTACGGATCGTGGTTGCGGCGCGAGCAGCGGGTGGCCGAGGCTCGGGAGCAGTTGCACCGCGCCGCGGCGGTCTTCGCGACGTTGCGTGCCGGGTACTGGTCCGAGCGCACCGCCCAGGAGCTGCGCGCCGCCGGCATCGCCCAACCGGACGGGCGGCCGCTGAGCGGGCTGCTGTCGCCGCAGGAGCTCGCGGTGGTCCAGCTCGCCGCGACCGGCCTGTCCAACCGGGAGATCGGTGCGCGCCTGGCCCTGTCGCCGCGAACCGTCGGTTCGCACCTCGCCCGGGCGTTCCCGAAACTGGCCGTCACCTCACGTCACCAGTTGCCCGCCCGGCTGCAGGAGCTGACATGACCGCAGGCGCCCTCTTCGGCCGCGACCGTGAACTGGACACCGTGGACGGCCTGCTTGCCGACGTGCACCATGGCGGTGGTTCGCTGCTGTTGCGCGGCGATGCCGGCGTCGGCAAGTCCGCGCTGCTGCAGGCGGCCGCGGAGATCGCCCGCCGCCGCGGGCACCTGGTGCTGACCGCCGGCGGCACCGAGGGCGACGTCGTGCCGTTCGTCAGCCTGCGGCGGATGCTGCCCGCACCGCTGATCGAGTCGACCGACCTGCCCGCCGCCCAGCGCGCGGCGCTGATGGCGGCCATCAGCGGTGACGACCTCGGCGGCATGCCCGAACCGTTCCTCGTCGGCATGGCGGCGCTGGCCGTCATCACCGACGCGCCCGAAGACCGGCCGATCACCCTCATCATCGACGACGCGCACTGGCTGGACACCCAGTCCCGTGCCGTGGTCGCCTTCCTCGGACGGCGGCTCGCCGCGGACCCCGTCCTGCTGATCATGGCGACCAGGCCCGTGCACGACCCCGACGACGCGGTCGACGCCACCACGACCATCACCGTGCCGCCACTGCCGGCCGATGCCGCCAACGCCCTGCTCGACACCGTCGCCTCCCATCTGGATCCCTTCACCCGCAGCAGAATCCTGCACGCGGCGCGCGGAAATCCGCTCGCGCTGACGCAGCTACCACGAACCTGGGACCGCGCGATGCCGGCGGCCTCGCAGGCCACCGCAGGCCTGCCCGTCGGCGACCACATCCGGTCGAGCTTCGCCGGCAGCTATCGCCGCCTACCCACCACGAGCCGGGACATCCTGCTGGTCGCCGCGCTGGACGAGCACGCATCGCTGCCGCACATCCTGGCGGCGACGCAGGTGTTCACCGGCCGGCATGTCGCGGCCGGTGCGCTCGGTCCAGGCGCCGCCGCAGGCCTGATCACCGTGACCACCACAGAGGTCGCGTTCCGTCATCCTCTCGTGCGGGCCGCCGTCATCGAGTCCGAGGACGCCGAACGCGTCCAGGCCGCACACCGCGCCCTGGCAACCGCCCTCGAACCCGCAAACCCACGCCGAGCCCTGGGCCACCGGGCGTTGGCGGCGGACGGCACCGACGACACCCTCGCCACCGATCTGGCCGAAGCCGCGGAGGCAGGCCGCCAGCGGGCCGAGACAAGCACCGCGATCTGGCTGATGGAGCAGGCCGCCCGCCTCACTGCGCAGCCCGGCGTCCGCGGACACCGGCTGCTGATCGCCGCCACCTGGGCATACGAGCACGGCGACCGCCGGGTGGTCGACCGGCTGCTCGCCGCGGCGTCCGCCGTACCCCTCGGCACGCTCGACCGGATCCGTGCCTCGTGGCTGTCCGAGATCTTCACCGGCAGCGGCACCGATGACGTCGGCCGCATCCTGGATCTGCACCGGGACGTCGAGGTCGCGTGGCAGGAAGGCGACCACGACCTGGCCTGGAATGTGCTCATGTCGCTCGCGTCCCGCTGCTACTGGACGAGTCCAGACGAGCAGACCCGGCGGCTGCTCGCCGCCACCGCGCAGGCGCTGCCCGTCGCCGGCGCCGAACACCGCCTGGTCTTCGTCCTGTCCGGCATCGACCAGGTGAGCCACACCGCCCGCATCCTCGCCGAATGCCGGCGGGCACTGCACCGCGACAGCACCGACGCCAACGCCCTGCGCATGTACGCCATGGGCGCCGTCGTCGTCGGTGACGCACTGCTGGGACGGGCCTTCGCCGACCAGGCAGAGCGCCTCCTGCGCGCCCAGGGCAGGCTCGGGCTGCTGCCGCACCTGCTGCTCACTGGCATCCAGACCGACTGGTTGATCGGGCACTGGGACCGTGCCCGCACCGCGCTGGCCGAAGGCGGTCGCCTCGCCGCGGAGACAGGCCAGCCGACCTGGCGCAACTCGGCCCGGCTCAACGAGGCCCGCCTGGCCGCGCTGGCCGGTGAACACGACGGTCTCGACGAGACGCTGAACCAGATCGAGGTGGACGCGATCCGCCACGGCACCACCAGCTTCCTGCCCCGCATCCAGGTCATCCGCGGCACCGCACTGGTCGCCGCCGGTGCTTACGAGGACGGGTTCGACGCCCTGCAGCGGGTCTTCGACCCGCACGACCCGCTGCACGACGCGCGCAGCGCGTTCCCCGGCGTGATGTTCCTCGCCGACGCCGCCCTGCCCACCGGCCGCGGCCCGCTGGCACGGCAGCTGATCGACGGCATCCGCAAGCAGCTCGGCACGACCCCGCCGATCGACTTCCGGGTCGTGGACAGCTACGCCCGAGCCGTTCTCGCCGACGACGACCAGGCGGAGGAGCGCTACCAGCACGCGCTCAACGGCGAAGCGGCGGCCTGGCCGTGGGTGCTGGCACAGCTTCGGCTGGCGTACGGCACGTGGCTGCGCCGCCAGCGCCGAGACAGCGACGCCGTGCCGCAGCTGCAGATGGCCCTCGCCGGGCTGTCGCGCATGGGCGCCATGCCGTGGGTCGAGCGGGTGCAGCATCAGCTGCGCGCCGCCGGAGGACACGCCGCCCCGAGCGATGTCACGCCCCGGCAGGTCCTCACCGCCCAGGAGCTGCAGATCGCGAGCCTCGCCGCGGCCGGCCTGTCCAACCGCGAGATCGGCGAGCAGCTGTTCATGTCGCCGCGGACGGTCGGATCCCACCTGTACCGGATCTTCCCGAAGCTGCGGATCACCTCCCGCAACCAGCTCGCCGCCCTCCTGGACGCAGATCCAACCACCTGACCCACCGGGCGCGCTCTTGCGTACCAGGTGCAGTCATTTGACGCAGGACGCGTCGACGCCGCCGCCGTAGCGTTCCCTCAGGCCGCAAGCGAACGCACGGCCGACACCAAAGGCCATCAAGCCCACCAGCCCGTGGGCCGATGCCGCCTGCCCGGCTTCTGCCAACGTTCCCTGAAAGGAACCCGCACCCTTATGTCACCTGTCTCCCGCCGCACGGTCCTGACCGGATCGGCTGCGATCGTCGCCGCCGGCGTCGTTACCGCGGCCGCCGCTGAACCCGCCGGCGCGCACACGTACCCCGGCCCGAAGCCGACCGTCGTGCTGGTGCACGGCGCGTTCGCCGACGCGTCCGGCTGGAACGACGTCGTCCGCCGGCTGATCCGCGACGGCTATCCGGTCCTGGCCCCGGCGAACCCGTTGCGCGGCGTCGAGTCCGACTCCGCGTATCTGGCCAGCATTCTGGCGAGCATCACCGGCCCGGTCGTCCTCGTTGGACACTCCTACGGCGGCGTCGTCATCACCAACGCCGCGACCATCGCCAACGCCGACGTCAAGGCGCTGGTGTACGTCGCCGCGTTCGCGCCGGACACCGGCGAAACGGTGCTCGGGCTGCAGACGAAGTTCCCCGGCACCAAGCTCGGCGAGCCTCAATTGGACATCCGGCCTTATCCGCTGGCGGACGGTAAGTACAGCGCCGACGGCTACGTCAAGGCCGACGTGTTCCGGGACATCTTCGCCGGTGACCTGCCCCGCTCCACCACCGCGGTCATGGCGGCGACGCAGCGGCCCGGTGACGTGCACACCCTGCGGCAGGCGTCGGGGGTGCCGGCGTGGAAGCAGATCCGGTCCTGGTACCTGGTCGCCCGCGACGACAACCTCATTCCCGCGGCCGCGCAGCGGTTCATGGCGCAGCGGGCCGGATCCCGCGTCGTGGAGGCCAACGCCTCGCACGTCGCCATGATGTCGCAGCCCGCGATCACCGCCGACCTGATCGCGCTCGCCGCGCGGACCACCCGCAGCTGACCCGGAAGGACACCACCATGCCTTACGTCACCACCTCAGACGGCGCCGACATCTTCTACAAGGACTGGGGTTCGGGTCGCCCGGTCGTGCTCGCCCACGGATGGCCGTTGAACTCCGACAGCTGGGAGGCGCAGCAGCTGTTCCTCGCCAGCAACGGTTTCCGGGCCATCGCGCACGACCGGCGCGGGCACGGCCGCTCCACCCAGATGTGGACCGGCAACGAGATGGACACCTACGCCGACGACCTCGCCGCGCTGATCGAGCACCTCGACCTGCGCGACGTCACCC
>NZ_BONQ01000189.1 GCF_016862795.1 Dactylosporangium siamense
CCCCCGCCGCCGCGCCTCCGGCGCGGCAGCATTACAGCAGCTGGCAACCCGATGGGTCGTCCGTCGTCGGGATGGTGAGCTCGCTGGCCGCTTCCTCGCGCCCGACGAACGGCACCAGCGTGAAGTACGCGAGAGTCGGCAGCAGGGCCGGTAGCTGCTCCACCCGTCCCGCCGCGACGTAGCGGTAGATCGTGGCGTAGATGCCGCCGACGACCGTCTCGACCAGTTCCTCGGGCATCGGCAGATCGCTGGTGCTCGGTGCCTCGCTGAAGAAGCGGTCGAAGCGGCGCAGCAGCTGGGCGCGCTCCGCCCGGGCGAGGGGGCCGGCCGCGTCGATCTCCACCACGGCCGTCGTCGCGAAGGCGGGCAGCTCGGCGAGGACCTGCAGCAGCACCCGGAGCGCGGCGCGGGCACCGTCGCGCCAGGCGGGTTCGGCGCGGTACGCGGATTCCATCAGGTGCAGGAGCAGGTCGGTGCCGTGGCGGTACGTGGCGATCAGCGCGTCGTCCTTGCCCGCGAACAGGGCATAGAACGCGGGACGGGTCACGCCGGCGGCGCGGCAGATGTCGCTGACGGTGGCGTTGGCGTACCCCTTCTCGGCGACGGTGTGCACGACGGCGTCGAAGAGGCGCTCCCGCTGGTTGGCCGCGACGACCTCGGGCGGCACCCGGCTGGGCCCGCGTTTGATGGCGCGGGCCGGGTCGCGCGCCTCACGGGCCCCGGGCAGCGGGCTCAGCGGGTGATCTGCCATGACCCAAGTATCGATCAGGCACGCTCGCTGCACCGGGGTGGCGCCCAGGGTGCGCGACAGGGCAGAGTAACGGCGTGTCCTCGTCCGCCCAGCTTGCCAACGCCGTGCAGGGTGCCCGCGCGATGGCCGCGCAGGGTGACGTGCGGGGCGCGTTCGCGCTGCTCGCCCGGGCTCTCGATGGGGCCGGCGGGGCGTTGGGCGGCGACGATCCGGACGTGCTCGCGGCGACCTGCGTGCTCGCGAAGCTCCACACGGACCTCGGCGAGCTCAGCGACGCCCGGCGGGTCCTGGAGCAGGCGCTCGCGGTCGGATACCACCGGCTCGGCGATGGGCACGCGGTGATGCTCGCGTTGTCCTACGAGCTGGCCCGCATCGCCGACGAGCTCGGCAACGTGTATGAGGCGAAGCGGCGATACGGGCAGCTGGCCAGGCTCGGGCCGGCCGCGCTCGGCGAGGACCACCCGAGCGTGCGGGCGGCCCGGCGATACCTGGGGCTGCCGGAGCCGGAGGGGCCGTTCCACGTGCCGCACCAGTCGGCGCCGGCACCGTTCGAGCCGCTGTCGGCGCCGATCGGCACGACCACCCCGGCGCAGCCGACCTGGCCGGTGGACCAGGGCACCGGCACGGCCCCGGACGACCGGCCGATCTTCCACCCGGAGCCCCGCCAGGAGACCCAGCCGGCGCCGGCGCCGTGGCGACCGGGCGAGCCGGACGGCTGGGACGACGGACCGCGGGAGGGTGCCGGCTGGCAGCAGGTGGACCAGGGCGTGCTCCAACGCCCGGACCAGCCGTCGTGGCCGTCCCCGGACCCCGCCGACCCGACCAGCGGGGGCCCGTATCCCACCAGCGGCGGTGGCTACCCCGTCAGCGGCAGCCCGTTCCCGACGAGCGGCGGCGGCGCCGTGCAGGAGCGCGCACCGTGGACAACGCCGCCGCCCGAGCAGGACGTGGGCCGCCGCCGGTCGCCGCTGACCGCGCTGCTGGTGATCCTGATCGTGGCGGTGCTCGGCGGGATCACCGCGGCGGTGGTGTCGTTCATCGCCGCCCGCCCCGACCCGCCGGCCGCCATCCGGGACGGCCAGCCACCGGCCAGCGCCGCGACAAGCAAGAACGAGCCGACCGGGCCGAGCGGGCCGAGCGGCGCCGCGGCCGCCAACCCGAAGGCGCCCGGCGCCCTCAAGCTGCGCGACGACAAGACGTCCATCACACTGACGTGGACCGATCCGTCGAAGGGGTCGGCACCGTTCATCGTCGCAGGTGGCCAGCAGGGCGCGCTGCGGCAGCTGCAGGTGCTCGCGGCGGGCGCGACGACGTACACGCTGAACGGCCTCAACCCGACACTCGACTACTGCTTCACAGTTGCGGCGGTCTATGGCACGGACAGTGTCGCCCTGTCGGGCCTGGCCTGCACGCAGCGAAAGTGACAATGCGAACGGATCTAGACACGCCGGGTGTGCACCACACATCGACAGGAATATGATGGGCGCCGGTTTCGGGGAGGGAGCCGCATGGTGAGCTTTCGTTCGCGCAAGGGCGGCGGACTGGTCACGCTCGGCACCGTCGTGGGCCTGATCGCCGTTCTCGGGTTGACGCTGTTCGGCACGGGCGCCGCCAACAACGCGGTGGCCAGCTACGACATCAGTTCCTGGCTGTGGAGCAACGACAAGGGCGAGGTCGCCCGGGTCAACGGCGTCACCGGCAAGGTCGACACCCGGACGAAGATCACCGATGCGCAGGGCCACACCATGCAGGTGAGCCAGAGCGACCGGTTCGTGATCCTGCGGGACCTCAACACCGGCAAGATCAGCGTGCTGGACCTGACCAGCCTGACGCTCGGCGCGACCACGCAGGCGACGCCGGGGCTCGGCGTCACGGTGGCCGTGCACGACGACGTCGCGTTCATCGTCGACACCGTGCAGGGGCAGGTGCGCCAGCTCGACCCGGCGACGCTGCTGCCGGTCGGCGAGACGGTGACGTTCCCGCCCGGGATCTCCGGCGGCACGTTCGACGACACCGGGCGGCTGTGGCTGCTGGTGCCGTCCGAGGGCACCGTCGTGGCGGTGAAGCCGGCGTCGACGAAGAAGCCGAGCAGCGGCAGCGGTGGCCAGGGCGGCGGGCTCGCGTCCGACCCGACCAAGGTCAAGACCGTCAGCGTCGCCGACCCCAACCATGACCTGGCACTGTCCATCCTGGACACCGGCGTCGCCGTGCTGGACAAGACCGCCACGACGCTGACCACGCTGCGCGGCGAGGCCCTGAAGAAGGTGCCGCTGCGCCTGGCCGGCAACGGTGCGATGCCGCAGCGCACGGTCGGCGGCGACGTGCCGGTGACCGTCGTGGACGACCGGCACGTCTACGTCGTCAACGGCGACACCGTCAGCGACTTCACCGTGCCCGGCGAGAGCCCGAAGCTGCAGCCGTGTGTGGCCTGGTCGGGGCGGTTCTACTGCGCCGACGACGCGACCGGCACGGTCTACGTGCTGGACACCACGGGCAAGCCGCTCGACGCGATCCAGATCAAGGCCGGGGGCAAGCCCCTGGAGATCGAGGTCCGCGAGGACCGGATGTTCATCAACGCGCCCGGCGGGTCGACCGCGCGGGTCGTGGACCCCAAGCACCACGTCCAGGTCGTCGACAAGTACAACAACGACGTCGTGGGCGGTGAGGCGCCACCCGTACCGCCGCCGCCACCGCCGGCGAAGCCACCGGTCGGGCCGCCCGGTGCGCCGCCGAGGGTGATCGCGACGCCCGGCAACGCCTCGGCGCGGGTCACCTGGACCGCGGCGCCCGCCAACGGCAGCGCCGTGACGAAGTACGTGGTGGAGGGCGACGGCAAGCAGCACGAGGTCGGCGCGAGCCAGCGGGCCCTCGACCTCACCGGGCTGACCAACGGGCAGGTCTACAAGTTCACCGTCTACGCGGTCAACGCGAAGGGCAACGGCCCGAAGAAGGCGGCCAACCCGGTCACGCCGACGTCGCAGGTGCCCGACGCGCCGGTGAGCGTGGCGGCGACCGCCAACCCCGACGGCACGGTCACCGTCACGTGGCCGGCCGCCAACGGGCAGGGGCACAAGATCGTGAAGTACACGATCACGACCGTGTCCGGCGACGAGTCCAAGACGTTCGAGTCGGCCCAGCCGACGTTCAAGGTGCCGGCCGGCGAGCTGCCCTACGGCACACAGGTCGCGTTCCGGGTCGCCTCGATCAACGACATCGGCGCGAGCTCCGGCCAGTCGCCGCTGAGCCCGTCGGTGGTGCCGTTCACGAAGCCGGGCGCGCCCGGCGGGCTGACGGTCCGGGCGGTCACCACGAAGCGGGGCACGATCGTGGCCGCGTGGCGCGCCGCGGAGGACAACGGCGCACCGATCACCGGCTACGAGGCCACGGTCAACGGCGTGAAGCAGGACATCGGCACCGCCCTGTCGAAGGAGTTCGGCGGGTTCGGCGACAACGAGCGGGTCACGCTGCAGATCCGGGCGGTCAACAAGGCGGGCCAGGGCGCCGCCGTGAACGGCGCGGCCAACACCCTCGCCGCGCCGACCATGCGGGTCGACGCGGCCAACACCCGCGCCGCGCTGCAGTCGATCACGGTCGCGTTCACCGCGACCGACGGCGGCGGCGCGCCCGCGAAGTGCCGGCTCGACGTCGCCGGCGTCGGCGCCGTGGAGAACACCTGCGGCGGCTCGCTGACCATGGGCGGCCTGTGGCCGAACACGGCGTACAACTACACCGTCACGGTCACCAACGCGGCCGGCATGACGGCCAACGCCACCGGTTCGCTGTCCACCCCGGCGTACCGGGGCACCGTGGTCTGCGGCGACACGAGCTACTGCGGCCACGGCGCGCCCGGCGGCGGCATCTGGGTCTACAAGACCGCCACCCAGAGCGGCACGTCGGTCGGCGACGTCTACGCTCCCGACGGGTACACCGCGATCTGCCAGACCAACGGCTCCAGCGTCAACGCGAAGCCGTACGGCGGCAAGCAGACCAGCGTCTGGATCAAGATCAGCTTCAAGGGCGAGAACTACATCCCGTACGCGTGGTTCGACCTGCCGAACGGCACCGGACCGCTGAAACCGTGTTGAGCGCAGGAGCAGAGTGAGCACATCCGAAGCAGAGCCCGGTCCCCCCGCACCTGAGGAGATCGCCGCGGCCGCGGACCTGGTCGGCCGGCTCGCCCGCAACGTCGAGTCGATCGTGCTCGGCAAGCCGCAGGTGATCCGGCTGACCATGACGGCGCTGCTCGCCGAGGGCCACGTCCTGCTCGAGGACGTGCCCGGGGTGGGCAAGACCACCCTGGCCCGGGCCATGGCGGCCAGCGTGCAGGGGCAGTGGCGGCGCATCCAGTTCACGCCCGACCTGCTGCCGTCGGACGTCACCGGGGTCACCATCTTCAACCAGGCGACCCGCGGCTTCGAGTTCCACCCGGGGCCGGTGTTCGCCAACATCGTCATCGCCGACGAGATCAACCGGGCCTCGCCGAAGACGCAGTCCGCGCTCCTGGAGGTCATGGAGGAGCGCTACGTCACCGTCGACGGCGTCCGGCACGCGGTGCCGCGGCCGTTCCTCGTCGTCGCCACCCAGAACCCGATCGAGATGGACGGCACCTACCGGCTGCCCGAGGCGCAGCTGGACCGGTTCCTGATGAAGCTCGCCGTCGGCTACCCGAGCGAGGCCGTCGAGATCGAGGTGCTGCGCGGCGCCGTGACCCGCTCCCCCGAGGCCCTGGAGGCGGTGACCGACACCCAGGTGATCGCGCAGCTGGTCCGGCTGGCCCGCCGGGTGCACATCGCGGACCCGCTGCTCGGCTACGCGGTCAAGCTGGGCAACGCGACCCGTTCCCACCCGCGGGTGCGGGTCGGGGTCAGCCCGCGTGGCGTGATCGCGCTGACCCGGGCCGCGTCCGCCTATGCCCTCATCGACGGCCGCGGCTACGTCGTGCCCGAGGACATCAAGGCCCTGGCGGAGGCGGTGTTCTCGCACCGGCTGCTGCTGTCGCCCGACGCGCAGGTGCGCGGCGTGGCGCCCGGCGACGTGGTCCGCGAGGTGCTCGACGCGGTGCCGGTCCCGGTGCCGACGGCCGCGCCCGCGCCCGTCTGATGCGGCTCACCTCCCGCGGGATCGGGCTGTCCGCGGCCGCGCCGGTCCTGCTCGCGGTGGGGTTCGTGTTCCAGTACGCACAGCTGACCGTCGTCGGCACCGCCGCCGTCGCCGCGGTGCTGTTCGGGTTCGCGTACGTGTGGTGGCGTCCCCGGCTGACCGTCGAGCGGGCCGTGGACCCGGACCGGGTCATGCGCGGCGAGTCGAGCACGGTGACGCTCACCGTCGGCAACAGCAGCCGGCTGCGGGGCGCCACGCTCATCGCCCACGACCGGTGCGGCCCGGCGAGCGTGCCGGTGCCGCTGCTGCGCCTCAAGGCCGGCGGCACCACCACCGCCACCTACCCGGTGCCGACGGCCCGCCGCGGTGTGGTCGACATCGGGCCGCTGCGGGTCGTGCGGCGTGACCCGCTCGGGCTGCTCACCCTGGCCCGCGGCTACGGCGGGGTCAGCAAGGTGTGGGTGTATCCGACGGTGCACCACCTGACCGCGGTGCCGACCGGCGTGATGCGCTCCCTCGACGGCCGGGTCGACCGGGTGCCGCACGGCAGCATCACGTTCGACACGCTGCGGGAGTACGTGGTCGGCGACGAGCTGCGGCACGTGCACTGGCGCACCACGGCCAGGATCGGCGAGCTGATGGTCCGCGAGCACCTGGACACCAGCCTGCCGCGCCTGGTGGTGCTGCTCGACGACCGCCTCGCCGCCTACCCCGACGCGGACCGCTCGCGCGACAGCACGCACTTCGAGTCCGCGTGCGAGGCGGCCGCGTCGATCGTGATGGCGGCGTTCCGGGAGGAGCTGCCGGTGGCGCTGCGGCTCGCCGGCGGGGCACACGCCGGCGGCAAGCACACCCGCGACTACCTGGACCTCCTCGCCGAGGCGGCCCTGGCCACCGGGGACCAGCTCGACGCGACGGTGGCGCAGCTGCGCACCCGCCGGGCCGGCGACACCCTCGTGTTCCTCACCGGGCCCGGCGGGGTCGCCGACCTGGGCCGGGTCGGGACGCTGCGCGCCGCGTACCCGTCGCTGATCGCCGGCGCGTTCGGCACGACCGACGGGGAGGTCCCCACCGCCCTGGACGGCCTGCAGGTCCTGTCCGCCGCCGACGGCGCCGACTTCGCCGCCGCCTGGGACGGAGTCAGCGCGTGGTGAGACGGCTGCTGGTCGCGGTCGCGCTGCTCGGCATGCTGGTCATGGCCGCGTTCGCCCTGTCGCCGATCTACCACGGCCCGCTGCTGCTGCAGCTCATGGCCGGCGCCGCCGCGGGCTCCGTCGGCATCAGCGTCGCCGCCCGCGGGCTGCCCGGCTGGAGCGCGGCCCCGCTGAGCGTGCTCGGCCTGGCCGGCGTCGTCGTGCTCGCGATGCGCGTCTCCGCCGCCGCGGCGGGGGTCGACGGCAGCGTCCCGGCGATGCGGGAGGCGCTGCGCAACAGCATCCCCCGGCTGCTGCTCGCGCTGATCCCGATCGAGCCGCAGCCCGACACGGTCCTGCTGCCGGTCATCCTCACCTGGCTGGCCGGTCTCGCCGCCGCCGAGCTCGGCGTGCGCTACCACCGGGTCCTGCTGTCCTACGCGCCGCCGACGGTGCTGTTCGGCGGCGCGCTGTACCTCGTCGGACCCAACGGCAGGAGCGCGAGCTGGGTGCCCCTGGCCTTTGCCGGGTTCGCCGCGCTCGGCCTCGTCGTGTCCAACCGGCCGCCGCCCGCCGAGGAGGACCGCCTGACCGACGGCCAGCGGCGCACCCTCCGGCTGCGGGTGGGCACCGGCGCCGCGGTGGGCCTGGCCGCGATCGTCGCGCTGTCGCAGCTGCTCGGCCCGAGCGTCGCGGCGAAGGTCGGCACCAGCCCCGCCGAGCCGCGCAACATGGTGACCCCGCCGCAGCTCGACTCGCTCGACGAGAGCCCACTGGTCCGGCTGTCGGGCTGGGCGCTCAACCACGACCAGCACCTGTTCGACGTCGAGGTCACCGGCACCGACGCGCCGCCGCCAGTGCGGCTCGCCGTGCTCAACGACTACGACGGCGTCACCTGGCGGGTCGGCGCCACCTACCGCAACGCGGGCCGGGTCGTGGCCGGCAAGCCCGTCCTCACCGACCCGCAGGTCCGGCAGGTGTTCCGCATCGCCGACCTCGACGGGCGGCTGCTGCCGGGCATCGCCACCCCGGAGGAGGTCAACGGCGTGCGGGTGGCCGTCGACACCACCGACGGCACGATGATCCTGTCCGACGGGCTGCGCCCCGGCGTCGAGTACAGCGTCGTGTCCCGCGCGCACCGCCCCGACGAGAACGCCATGCAGGTCGCCGACGTGCCCAACTCCGATGCCGTCGGCCGCTACCTGGCGCTGCCCGGGAAGGTCCCCGACTCGATCGCGCAGCTGGCGCAGCACCTCGGCGAGGGCGTGTCGTCGCCGTACCAGAAGGCGTTCGCGATCGTCGGCTGGCTGTCGGAGCACTACAAGGTCGTCGGCGACGCGCCCAGCGGCCACGCCTACCCCAACGTCGAATACTTCCTGTTCGGCCCCAAACAGGCCGGCGGGCAGAAGGGCACCTCGGAGCAGTTCGCGGCCGCGTTCGCGGTCCTCGCCCGGCTGATGGGCCTGCCGACCCGGCTCGCCGTCGGGTTCCGGGTCGACGCCGGGCGCAACGAGGTCCACGGCGGCGACGCCGTCGCGTGGCCGGAGGTGCTGTTCAACGGCGTCTGGGAGCAGTTCGACCCGATGCCCAAGGCCGACACCGTCCAGCGGCCCACGGAGGACGACTTCCGCCCGAAGCCGCCGGCGTCGCAACCGCCGCCGGAGACCGTGCCCGCCCCGTCGGGCTCGGTCGCGTCGCAGTCGCCGAAACCCACGGTGGCCCCGACCGGCGACGCGTCCGGACAGGACCCGGACACCGTGGCCACGGTCGCGGTGTCCAGCGGTGCACTCCTGGTCGCCGTGTTGGCGTTCGCGGCAGTGGTACCCCTGGCGAAACGCAGTCGCAGGCGCCGCCGCCTCGCGCAAGGGACCCCGGCACAGCGCATCGACGCCGCCTGGGCGGAGGTCCTGACCGGCCTGCGCCTCGCGGGCCGGCCCGCCCCGCCGCACCTGACGGCGTCGGAGGTGGCGCATTTCGCGGCGACCGCGGCGACCGGCCGGGCCCATTCCAAGCCCCGCGGGGTCGCCACGATCCGCTCCGCCACACCGCCGGTCGACGACGTCGCCGCCCTGATCAACGCGGTCGCGTTCGCCGGGCCGCCGGCGGCGAACGGCCCGGGGGACGAACACGCCACCCGGGCCGCCGTGCAGGCCGTCGCCTACGTCGATGAACTGCGCGCCAGGCGGGGGTTCTGGCGCCGGCTCAAGTGGAACCTCGACCCCCGCCCGCTGTTCTGGAAGTAGGACCTCAGGCGGGGTTGTCGGCGTGGGTCAGGGTCTCCCACGCCACGAACAGGTTGTTGCTGCCGGCCGGGCGGGACTGCTCGGTCAGCCGCTGGGTGTTCGACATCGCGATGCCCATCCGGTTGTGCAGGGCGTTGTAGCCGACCTCGGTCACCGGGCCCAGGCCGAGGGTCAGCTTGCCGCCGCACAGCCACGAGGGGACGCCCCCACCCAGCTGGTACTTGCTGTGGAGGCCGAGCGCGTGGCGGAGCCGGTCGGCGATCTCCGGGTACACATCCTGACCCTGGATGCGCGTGGTCTCCGCGATGTGCGAGATCGCCGAGATGCCGTAGCCGGTGTGGGTGAAGTCCCGGCAGGTCTCCTGGGACAGCCCGTCGACGAACGTGCTCTGCCCCTGCCAGTAGTTGATGATCTCGGTGCGGGTGTCGATGCTCCCGATCCCCTTGGGCAGCGTGCCGTCGGCGGTGACGTAGAGGTACGCGGGGACCCTGGCCCGGAACTTCGCCATCGCCTTGTCCCAGCTGGTGCGGTCCTCCAGGAAGACGGAGATGCCGATCGCCGCCTCCATCATGGACAGTTCCCAGTTGCCGTTGCTGCTGGAGCCGTTGATGAGCTTCGGCAGGTAGACCGTGCGCAGCATCGTGCCGAAGCGCGCCTGGTTCGGCCACGACGGATACGTGTACCGGATGATCTCCGCCGCGCGCGGCCACGACGACCCGGCCCAGCCGGTCTGCAGCGGCGCGTTGCTGTTGGTGTGGTCCTTGATCGTGGCCGACCAGGCGTCCATGATCGCGATGGCCCTGGTGGCGTACCGGCTGTCCCGGGTGACGTACCAGGCGAGCGACAGCGTGTACGCGGCCAGGGCGTCCTCGCGCTCGTCGGTGCAGCCGTTGTTGGGGTTGGAGTAGGAGCCGCACTCGACGACCGCGCGCGGTTTCGGGGTCCGCGACAGCGACGCGTACCTGCTGCCGAGCATCTGGTCGTAGGCGGCCTTCCACGGCTGCGCGCCGGACTGGACCTTGCCGCGGACGAAGTCGAGCTGGGCCCGGCTGACGAACACGCCGGGGTGGGCGAACGTCGCCGGGGCGGCCGCCACGACCGGGGCCTTCGTGGTCTGCGTCGCCGCGACGGCGTACGTGGTGCCGGCCACGGCGAGCGCGACGGCGAGCCCGGCGGCGCCGAGGACGAGTCTGCGCATGGTGCTCCTCACAGATAGACAACTGTCAGGTAGGTTGCCTATCTGATCGGTCGGGGTCAATCCGGCACAGGAAGACTTAAGCCGCGCTTCGGGTGAGGATGAGGTCCGCCCGGTCGCGGGTGCCGGCGATGACCGCCGCGTTGCGCTCGTCGCTGCGCTCCACCCAGTCGTGGGCGTCGTGCAGGTCGAGCCCCTTGGCCAGCTGGCGGCGCACGAGCGAGTCCTGCCGCAGGTCGTCGGGGGCGTCCAGGTAGAGCGCCAGGTCCAGCAGCCCCCGCACCGCCGCCCATGGACCGTCGTCGAGCAGCAGGTAGTTGCCCTCCACGACGATCACCCGGGTGCTGACCGGCACCGGGATCACGCCGCCGATCGACTCGTGCAGGGTGCGGCTGTAGCTGGGCGCGTAGACCAGCTCGTCCGCCGCCCGCAGCCGCCGCAGCAGGTGCACGAACCCGGCCGCGTCGAACGTCTCCGGGGCGCCCTTGCGGTCGGCCAGGCCGAGCCGGTCCAGCTCCACGTTGGACAGGTGGAACCCGTCCATCGGCACGGCCACACTGCCGTCGATCGCCGCGGCGACGGCACTGGACAGGGTCGACTTGCCGGCCGCGGGCGGCCCGCAGATGCCGATGATCGAGCGGCCCTGCTGCTTCTGCACGAGGGGCTTGATGACCTCGATCGCCTCGCTGAGGACGTCGGGTCTTCTCATGTCTCGAGGCTCGCCGCGAGCCCCCGCATGCCGGTGAGCCAGCGGTCGGTGTCGCTCGCCCGGTGCAGGTAGTACTTCTGGACCTCCGGGTGCGGCAGGATCAGGAACCGCTCCGCCGCCAGGCCTTCCACGACCGACCCGGCGACCTCGTCCGGCGACAGCACGGCCCCGCCGGCGGCCGTCACCTTCGCACCGATGTGCCCGGCGGCGAGGCCGTCCCGCAGCATCGGTGTGGCGACGCCCTGCGGGCACAGCGCGCTGACCTTGATGCCCTTCGCGCCGTACGTGATGGACAGCCACTCCGCGAACGACACGGCCGCGTGCTTGGTCACCGTGTAGGGCGCGTCGCCCACGGCCGTCAGCAGGCCCGCCGCCGAGCAGGTGTGCAACAGGTACCCCTCGCCGCGCTCCAGCATGCCCGGAAGCACCGCGCGGGCCGAGTACACGTGCGACTGGACGTTGACCGCCCAGGTCCGCGCCCAGGTCTCCGCCGACGCCTCCAGACCCGCGCCGGTGGTGATGCCGGCGTTGGCGCAGAACAGGTCGATGCGGCCGTAGCGCTCCTCGGTCTCGGCGGCGAGCTCGGCCACCTGGTTCTCGTCCGTCACGTCGACGGCGACCGCCCTGGTCTCCGTTTCGGTGATGGTTGCCGCCACGGCCTCGGTGGCGTCGCCGTCGAGGTCGGCGAGGACCAGCGTGGCCGCACCCTCGGCGGCGAACCGGCGGGCGAGGGCGGCACCGATGCCGCCGGCCGCTCCGGTGATGACGACGACCTTCCCGGCGAGGTCCACTACCGCGCTCCCAGCGCCCGGAGCGTGTCCAGCAGGACCTCCGGGCCGCCGGCGGTGAGCTCCGGCGTCGGCAGCAGCGCCATCACGGGCGTCGTGACCCCGGCGTCGGCGTAGCGCTGGACATGCTCCCGGCACCGCTGCGGGCTGCCGTGCACGATCAGCGCGTCGACGACCTCGTCGGGGATCGCGGCGAGCGCCGCCTTGCGGTCCCTGGCCGCCCACGCGTCCCACATCGCCTTGAGCACCTCGCCGCGGCCGAGCCAGCGGTGGAACGCCGCATACGCGGGCACGGTCAGGTACGCGGCGATCAGCCTGCGGGCGGTCTCCCGCGCCGCGGCCTCGTCCTGCGTCGGGCAGACGAAGATGCGCGCCGCGACCTCGAACCCCTCGGGCGCGCCGGCCAGCTCCCTGCGGACCGTCGCCACGTCCTCGACCGAGAGCCAGTTGAGCACCGCACCGTCCGCCTCGGCGGCGGCCAGTCGCAGCATCTTCGCCCGCAGGGCGGCGAGCAGGAGCTTCGGCGGCACACCCGGCGGCCGTTCCAAACGGAACCGCTTGACGTGGAACGTGTCGAACGCCCCGTCGACGACCTCGCCCGCGAGGGCGGTGCGCAGGAAGCGAAGCACGTCACGGCTGCGCTCGAACGGCCGGTCGAACGGCACCGCGTTCCAGTCGCCGACGACGACCGGCGACGACGCGCCGATCCCCAGCGCGACCCGCCCCGGCGCCGCCTCCGCGAGGGTCGCCGCCTGCATCGCGATCAGCGCGGGCCCCCTGGTGAACACGGGGACGATCGCGGTGCCCAGCCGCAGCCGCGGCGACCACACCGAGGCCAGGGCCAGGGGCGTGAACGCGTCCGTGCCGGCGACCTCGCTCGACCAGACGTCCGTGAACCCCAGATCCGGCAGCGCCTGCAGCAACCCCGCGTGCTCGGGCAACGGCACACCGGCAAGCGGCACCGTCAGCCCCCATTGGCTGGTCATCAACCGATCATCGCGGTGGCACCGCTAGTGTGGCAAGCGAGAGTGCTGGGTAGCCTTTCGCGGGGTCCACGGCACCGCCGCGCCGACCCTCGCGTCGAATCTCGATCGAGAAGGAGCAACCACATGCTTGGTCTGGAAAAGAAGCTCGTGAAGGAATGGGAAGGCAAGAGCGCCCAGGAGATCGCCGACGCCCCCGTCACCGCGATCGCCGGCGTCTCCGAGGGCGACGCCGAGAAGCTGGCCGCCGCCTTCGGCATCAAGACCGTCCGCGACCTGGGCACCAACAAGTACTTCCGCTGGGCGCAGGGGCTCGTCGCGCTCGCCGACTGATTGCTACCTTTGCCTGGTTTTTTCTGGCCGCTCCCGTTTCGTCGGGGGCGGCCGGTTTTGCATCGTAACCACGTGCGCGTGCGAGCTACGTTTGCCGCATGCGACGGCGTCACGTGCTCACCCTGGCCGCCGCCGGTGCGGTGAGCACCGGCTGCTCGCCCCGGCGGCGCTCCCCTCCTGGTTCGGCCTCCGCCGCGGCGCGGGCCGGGCTGACGTTCCCGGAGGGGTTCGCCTGGGGTGCGTCGACGTCGGCGTACCAGGTGGAAGGCGGCGCGACGGCGGACGGTCGCGGGCCGTCGGTGTGGGACGTCTTCAGCCACACCTCGGGCAAGACCAGGGACGGCGGCACCGGCGACGTGGCCGCCGACCACTACCACCGCAGCTACGAGGACCTCGACCTCATGCGCGACCTGGGCCTGAAGAGCTACCGCTTCTCGATCTCCTGGCCGCGGGTGCTGCCGACCGGCCGCGGCACCGTCAACGCCAAGGGCCTCGACTTCTACCACCGCCTCGTCGACGGCCTCCTCGCCCGCGGCATCACCCCGGTCATCACTCTCTTCCACTGGGACACCCCGCAGGCGCTGCAGGAGTCCGGCGGCTGGGAGAACCGCGACTGCGCGAAGTGGTTCGCCGACTACGCCAGCGTCGTCTGCTACTCCCTCGGCGACAAGGTGCAGACCTGGCTGACGCTCAACGAGCCGAAGACGGTGGTCGAGGTCGGGTACACCGCCGGCGTCCACGCGCCCGGGGTCCGCGACCGCCGCGTCGCCAACGTCGCCGGCCACCACCTGCTGCTCGGCCACGGGCTCGCCGTCCAGGCCTTCCGCGCCACCGGCCGCAAGGGCCGCATCGGCGCGGCGCTCAACCTGTCGCCGACCTACCCCGCCGACGACTCCGACGCGGCCCGCCGCCAGACCACCCTCGCCGACGGTGAGGAGAACCGGCGCTGGCTCGACCCGGTGCTGCTCGGCCGGTACCCGGACGACTGGCTGGCTACGCAGTCCCCGGACGCCCCGGTCCGCGCCGCGATCCACGACGGCGACCTGGCCGTCATCGGCTCGAAGAGCGACCTGCTGGGCGTGCAGTACTACAACCCCGCCTACATCACGGCCAAGGGCGGCCGGGTGCAGAAACACCCGACGACACAGGCCAGCTGGCAGGAGGTGTACCCGCAGGGCCTCTACGACCTGCTGACCCGGATCAAGCGCGACTACGGCGACATCCCGCTCACCATCACCGAGAACGGCATGCCCTCGGTCAACGCGACCGACGACGAGGACCGCATCACCCTGCTGCGAGACCACCTCACCGCCGCCCACCAGGCCATCCGCGAAGGCGTCCGGCTCGAGGGCTACCACGTGTGGTCGCTGCTGGACAACTTCGAGTGGGCCGAGGGCTACACCCAACGCTGGGGCATCGTCCACGTCGACTACGCCACCCAGCGACGCACCCGCAAGGCGAGCGCCAACTGGTACCAGCAGGTCATCGCCCGCAACGGCATCTGAGGTCACCGCCGGCGGGCGGGTGGAGTCAGCCGAGCCAGCCGGGTTTGACCAGGCCGGCCTCGTAGGCGAACACCACCAGCTGCGCGCGGTCCCGGGCCCCGAGCTTGATCATGGCTCGGCTGACGTGTGTCTTCGCGGTCGCCGGGCTGACGAACAGCTTGGTGGCGATGTCCTCATTGGACAGCCCGACACCGACGAGCGCCATCACCTCGCGCTCCCGGTCGGTGAGCACGGCCAGGGACATCGGCGCGAGGGGCGCCCGCGACCGGCTCGCGAACTCCTCGATCAGCCGCCGCGTCACCCCCGGCGACAGCAGCGCGTCACCGGCGGCGACGGCCCGGATGCCCCGCAGCAGGTCGACGGGTTCGGTGTCCTTGACCAGAAAACCGCTCGCCCCGACGCGCAGCGACTCGAACACGTACTCATCCAGGTCGAACGTCGTCAGAATCACGATCCGCACCTGCGCCAGCCGGGCGTCGGCAACGATCTGCCGGGTCGCCTCGAGCCCGTCGAGCACCGGCATCCGGATGTCCATCAGCACCACGTCGGGCCGGGTCTGCACCGCGAGCCGCACCGCCTCGGCGCCGTCCGCGGCCTCCCCGACGACCTCGATGTCCGCCTGCGCGTCGAGCAACGCACGGAACCCCGCCCGCACCAACGCCTGGTCGTCGGCCAGCAGCACGCTGATCACGCTCGCTCCTCCGCGGTCCTGACACCGACGGCCCCGCCGCGGTGTGTGGTCATGGCTGCTCCTCGCGAACAGGAATCCTGGCACGCACCCGGAAACCACCACCGGGCCGCGGCCCGGCCTCGACCACCCCACCGAACGTGGCCGCCCGATGCCGCATGCCGGCGATCCCGTTGCCCTCCCCGCCGCCCGCGCGGCCACCCCGATCGTCCCCACCACCCACGCCGCCACCCGCACCGCCCACGCCAACACCCGCGCTACCTGTGCCACCCACGCCGCCGCCCGCACCACCTGCGCCAACCGCGCCACCGCT
>NZ_BONQ01000190.1 GCF_016862795.1 Dactylosporangium siamense
CACGCTGCCGCCCGCACCATCTCCCGCGCTGCCCGAGCCGTTGCCCGCGTCGCCTACGCTCACGCCGACCTCGCGACCCACGCTGCCGCCTGCACCCACGCTGCCCATGCTGCCCGCGCGGCCGGCCACGCCCGATGCACCGAGGTCGCCGGTCGGCCCCGCGCCTGTTGCGCCGCTCGCGTTGCTGGCACCGCTACGGGTGTCAGGTTCGGACGGCACGGTGCCCGGTCCGGAGCCGGCCGCGCCAGAGCGCGCGCCTGCGGCCGCAGCGTCGACGTGGGCACTGGCGATCGCGGCCGTGGAGCGGCCATCTGCCACAGCGGTCACGTCACCGGAGCCAGTGGTGCCGGAGCTGTCAGCGCCCGTGCCCGAGATGGCGGGGCCCGGACCGGACATAGCAGCGCCCGTGCCCCAGGTGGCGGGGGTCGTGCCGGACGTGGTGGCGGGCTCTTGAGTGGCGGGACCCCGACCGGGCATAGCAGCGCCCGTGCCCGCGGTGGCGGGGTCCAGACCAGACGTGGCAGCGCCCATGCCCAGCATGGCGGGGGCCTTGCTGAACGTGGTGGCGGGCCCCCTGGCGGCGGGGGCCGTGCCGGACGTAGCAGCGCCCGTGCCCGAGGTGGAGGGGGCCGTGCCGGACCTCGTGGCGCCCACGCCCGAGATGGCGGGACCCGGACCAGACTTAGCCACGCCCGTGCCTGAGGTGGCGGGGGTCGTGCCGGACGTCGCGGCGCCCGTGCCCGAGGTGGAGGGGGCCGTGCCGGACGTGGTGGCGGGGGCCGTGGTGGCGGTGGCCTGGCCGTCGTCGGTGACGTCGATGGTGAGCTCGCCCGGGGCGTAGCCGACCACGATCGTCGCAGCCGCGCCTGGGCCGGCGTGGCGGCGGACGTTGGTCAGTGCCTCCTGCACGATGCGGAACGCGGCCCGGTCCACCTGCGGCGGCAGCGGGCGCGGTGCGCCGGTCGTGTCGACCGTGACGGGCAGGCCGACGGCGCGGGCCTCCGCGACGAGCCGGTCCAGGTCGCGCAGGCCCGGTGCGGGGGTCCGTGGCGCCGCCTCGCCCGGGTTGAGGCCGGCGAGGACGGAGCGGGTCTCGCGCAGCGCCTCGGCGCTGGCGTGCTTGATCGCGGACAGGGCGATTCTCGCCTGCTCCGGCTGCTCGTCCATCAGGTGCAGGCCGACGCCCGCCTGGACGTTGATGAGGGACAGGTGGTGGCCGATGACGTCGTGCAGCTCGCGGGCGATGAGCAGCCGCTCGTCGCTGGCCTGCCGGCGGTCCTGCTCCGCCCGGGCCTTCTCCTCCTCGGCGCGGGCCAGTTGCTGCTGCGTGGACCAGTCTCGGGCCATCTGCGAGTAGCGCACGCCGCGGACCCGGGCCGCTTCCCCGAAGCCGGCGATGACGAGGCACCAGACCCCGATGAGGACGACACGTGAGACGGATGCCTCGCCCCGCACCAACACCGCGAAGACCGTGAACGCGGCGGCGACGGTTGCCCAGGTCAGCCAGCGGTAGCCGGCGGCCAGGGCGGTGAACATGGCGACGATCGCGGCGAGGAACCCGGGGCCGTCGGGATAGCCGAGGCTGAAGTAGGCGGCGGTCGGCACCAGCGCGCCGACCAGCGAGACCAGGGGCCACCGCTCGCGGACCACCAGTGCGAGCGGGCCGGCGAGCAGGAGCAGGTAGGCGGTGCGGTCCAGGACCTCCGTGCCGGTCGAGCCGTACGCGGCGGCGCGGGTGCCGAGGATCTGCACCAGGGCCATCGCCACCGCGATCATGAACGGGGGCGGGCCGTTCCAGCGCCGGCGTTCGTGCCGCTCCAGGGACGCCATGCGCTGCGCCAGGTGCGCGGCGTGCCGGGCCTCGCGCGCTTCGCGCAGCTCCCGGGTCCAGGGCGGTCGTCGTCTCACACCGCAAAGGTAGTGCAGCGTCGGGAGCTGCGACGTCGCCTTCAGGTCGCGCGGGTGCGTACTCCCTGGGTCGTACACGCGGCGGCGGTGTGCGACCTGAGCAGTACACGACGACACGACACCCGTGCGACGCGCGCTGCGCCGGCGGCGGTCAGGCTGGGAGCAACACGGAAGGGGGCCGAGATGGCCGGCGATCGGGTACGAGCCTCCGACAAGGAGCGCGAGCAGTACGCCAGCATGGTGCGGGCCGGGATGACCGAGGGGCGGCTGACGCTCGAGGAGGGCGAGGAGCGGCTCGCCCAGGTGTACGCGGCGAAGTTCCGCGACGAGTTGGCGCCGCTGACCGCGGACCTGCCCGACGGGGGGCGGCGCGGGCTGTTCGAGCTGCCGGAGACGCAGGCGGAGTTCCTGCGGCAGGGCCGGCGGCACCTGGCCCGGCACGGTGCGTTCGTGGCCGTGGTCGCGGTGGTGCTGATCGGGCTGTGGGCGCTGTCCGGCGCGCACTTCTTCTGGCCGGCGATTCCACTGTTCTTCCTGGTGCTCAGCGTCTTCAAGCACGCCCGCTGGCGGCGCTGGGCGGCGGCGGGGGGTCCGCCGTGGGGGCGCCGGCACTGGGGACACGGACACGGGCACGGTCCATGGGCGGCGGCGTCAGACCGGCAAGGCTGGAGCTGAAGCACCGGCGCCACCGGAGCCGAAGCACCGGAAACGCTGGAACCGAAGCACCGGAAACGCTGGAACCGAAGCACCGGAAACGCTGGAACCGAGGCAACCGGCAGCGGGGCGCCGCCGTGGCGCGACGCCCCGCCGATGACGAGAGGCTGGATGGCATGTACCGAACCGAGCTCAAGGGCCGGGTCGCGGTGGTGCTCGGCGGTGCCGACGGGGTCGGCGCGGCGGTGTGCCGGCTGCTCGCCGCGCGCGGCGCCCGGATCGCCGTCATCGGCGACGACGAGGCGGAGCTGCAGGACCTGGTCGACGAGCTGCGGTGGGTGGGTGCGGACGCGGTGGGCATCGTGTCCACCGGGGTCGACGCGGCGTCGGTCCACGCCGGGGTCCTCAGCGAGGTCGGCGCCCCCGACCTGCTGTTCGTCCTGCCGTGCACGAGCGGCGCCGGCGGCGACTTCCGGCTGAGTGTCGACAGTGGACTGACCGCGACGTTCGAGGCGCTGCGGGCCTTCGTACCGAGCATGGCCGAGGCGCGGACCGGTGCGGTGGTGACCGTCGCGCCGTTCGGCACCGATGCCGCCACGAGCGCCGTCGGCGGTGGGGTGACCGCGCTCACGCAACACTTCGCGCGGGAGGTCGCCGGATCGGGCGTGCGGGCGAATGTCGTGTCCTGGACACCACAGGCGGAGCGGGTCGAAGATGTGGCCTTCGCCGCCGTCTACCTGGCCTCCGACGCGTCGTCGACGATGACGGCAACGACACTCGACGTCGCCGGCACTTATTCACGCCTGTAGCTCCTATGTACGAACGGCGGCCCACATGCGATAGTCCCGATCATGATGGGCTCTTCGCATGCGCTTTCCGGAGCGGCCGTGTGGCTGGCCGGCTCTCTCGTGCTGGATCAGCTCGCCGACTTCCACCAGACGCCGTTGCAGCTCGCCGTGGGGACCGCGATCTGCGCCGGCGGCGCACTGCTGCCGGACCTCGACCTGTCCGGCCGGGTCACCACCAGGCAGGGCGGCGCGACGGTGGCGCACACGTTCGGGGTGCTCACCCTGTTCCTGGCCGAGGTGGTCGAGAAGTTCTCCCTCGGGGTCTACCGGCTCACCAGGCTGAAGCACGATCCACGGCGCCGTAACGGCCACCGCACCCTCACCCACACGATCGTGTTCAACGTCGGCGTGGGGTACGGCACGCTGGCGCTGTGCAACGCCTTCGGCAAGTGGGCCGTCATGGGTGTGCTGTTCTTCGCCTTCGCGATGGCGCTGCGGGGCCTGTTCGAGCGGTGGGCGGAGCGCGCCGGCTGGCTCATCGTGACGCTCGCCGCCGCGGCCGCCGCGTACCTCGTCTACGAGCGCCTCCCCGGCGACCGCGGCTATCCGCTGCTCGGCATGGCGGTGGGGGTCGGTGGCCTCATCCATCTCGCCGGCGACATGATCACCCGGCACGGCTCACCCATCTTCTGGCCGATCCCGACCGGCCGGCGGCTGTGGCGCAACATCGGCCTGCCGCACTCGGTGGCCCTGACCGCGGGCGACAAGACCGAGACGGTCGTGCTGCGCATCGTCTTCACCACGGTCGCCATCTTCGCCGGTGCCATGCTGGTCGCGCCGGTCCTGCTCGACAGGTTCAACATATCCGTGTGAACGATGACGCCGAGGTCCCCGCGTTCTGGCAGGCGCTGGGCCTGCCCGGCCTGTTCGACGTGCACACGCACTTCCTGCCCGAACGCATGCTGCGCAAGGTGTGGGCGCACTTCGACGCCGGCGGGCCGCTGGTCGGGCGGCCCTGGCCGATCCGCTACCGGGGCTCCGACGAGGAGCGGATCGGGCAGCTGCGGGCGATGGGGGTACGGCGGTTCACCGCCCTCGCGTACGCGCACCGCCCCGCGATGGCCGCCGACCTCAACGCGTGGACCCTCGGCTTCGCCGCCCGCACCCCGGAGTGCGTGCCGAGCGCGACGTTCTTCCCGGAGCCGGGTGTCCTCGGCGTCGTCGACGCCGCGCTCGCCGGCGGTGCCCGGATCTTCAAGGTGCACCTGCAGGTCGGCGCGTACGACCCGAACGACCCGCTGCTGGAGCCGGTCTGGGGACGCCTCGCCGAGACCGGCACCCCGGTCGTCGTGCACGCCGGTTCCGGTCCGGTCGCCAACGGGCACACCGGCCCGGGTCCGTTCGGCGAGGTGCTGCGCCGCCACCCGGCGCTCGCGGCGGTCATCGCCCACTTCGGCGCCCCCGAGTACGAGGGCTTCCTCGACCTCGCCGACCGGTACCCCAACGTCAGGCTCGACACGACGATGGTCTTCACAACGTTCTTCCCGGGCTTCCCTCCGGAGCTCCTCCCCAGGGTGGAGGAGCTCGGCCTGGCCGGCCGGGTGCTGCTCGGCAGCGACTTCCCGAACATCCCTCACCCGTACGCGCACCAGCTCGACTCGTTGCAACGCTTAGGGTTCGGTGACGATTGGCTGCGCGCCGTCTGCTGGGGCAACGCGGCGGGCATGATGGAGCGGTGACGAACTCCTTTCACGGCCTGGCTGAGCTGTTGCTCGCCGGCCCGCAGTACCGGCGCAGCGGCACCATCCGGCTCCGGGTCACGCCGGCCGGTTTCGCCACCGTCGCCGCACCGGACGTGCAGGCCGAGGCCGACGCGCTCGTGGTCGACGGGCGCCGCATCCCGTATGCGGGGCAGACGTTCGCGCAGCTGGCCGCGGCCGCCGGCGTGGACGCCGGCGCACCCGAGGGGCTCTACAAGGACGGCTCCGGCGCCGGGGTGGACGACCCGGTGGTGACCACCGGGGCCGGCACGGTCCTGGGGGCCCTCGCCGTCGGCGACGCGGCCCTGCGCCGGTTCGCCCCGGACGAGACGCCGGTGCTGTGGCCGGAGCACTTCGACGTCGGCATCTCCCTCGACGAGGTGAACTACGGGGTGTCCACGGGCGACACGGCGATCCCGGAGCCCTACGCGTACGTGGGCCCGTGGACGCCGCGCGAGGGTGACTTCTGGAACATGTCCTTCGGGGCCGCACGACCCTTGAGCGCCCTCGGCGACGCCGCCGCGGTGGCCGCCTTCTTCGCCGAGGGCCGCGCCGCCGCCTGACGAGGACGTCAGCGGCGCTTGATCCACCAGATGATGCCGAACACGACGGCGAAGCTGGCGGCGGCGGTGACGACGTACGGGACGGCCCGGCGCACGACCGAGCCGACCCCGCTCACGGCGAGCAGGTCGATCGGCTCCACCCCGTCGCCGGGGTCGACGGACACGGAGGCCTCCGACAACGCCGTGGGCGCGGGCGGCGCGCCCGCCGCCGGTTCCTGAGCCGGCGCCAGGGTGGGCTCTGCCGACGCCGACGGGGCGCCGGCGGCGAGCTTGCCGGCCAGGCAGTCGGCGAACTGCCCGATCAGCTTCGCGCTCACGTCGCCGATGAGGCCGCGGCCGAACTGGGCGGCCTTGCCGGTGACGTCCAGGTCGGTGGCGACCTCGACCCTGGTCCCGGCGTCCCCGGCCTCGTGCAGGGACGCGGTCACCTTGGCCGCGGCGGTGCCGCCGCCCCGGCTGTCGGCGCCGGAGGCGGTGAGCACCACCCGGTGGGCAGCCTCGTCCCGCTCGACGAACCTGCCCTTGCCCTTGAAGGTCAGGCTCACCGGACCCAGCTTGACCTTGACGGTGCCGGCGAAGTCGTCGCCCTCGAACGAGGTGAGCGCGGCGCCCGGCATGCACGGGGCGATCCGCTCGATGTCCAGCAGCACGTCCCAGGCCTGCGACACCGGGACGGGCACGGTGAAACTGTGTTCCAGCAGCACGGTCGACAGACCCCCAGCGCTCGGCGGCACGGCCCGCGCGGTGACCCGGGCCACGCTGTCGACCATAGTCCGCTCCGACCACGGCGCGCAGCACGCTCACCCGAAACCGCAAGGACGGGACCGCCCGGCGAACCGGACGGCCCCGAACGACGCGACCGCCCGGCCGACGGAACGGCCCCGAACCACGCGACCGCCCGGCCGACGGAACGGTCCCGAACCACGCGGCCGCCCGGCCGACCGGACGGCCCCGAACGACGGGACCGCCCGGCGAACCGGACGGCCCCGAACGACGCGCGGACGCGCGACGGCTCAGATCCCGAGGGCCTGGCACACCGCCCGGCCGGTGAGGACCCGGGCCAGGTCGCGGCGGTAGTCCGCGGAGGCGGTGAGGTCGTCCACCGGCGACGTGCCCGCCGAGACGGACACGCAGGCGGCCGCGACCGCTTCGGCCGTCGCCGGCGCACCGGTCAGCGCCGCCTCGACCTCGACGGCCCGGTGCGGCACCGGCCCCATGTTGGTCAGCGCGACCCGCGCCCCGGAGATGGTCCCGTCGGAGCGGGACACCGCCACGGCCACCCCGACGATCGCCCACGCCTGCGCCATGCGGTGGAACTTCTCGTAGTGCGTCGACCAGCCGTCCACGATGGACAGCCGCACCTCGACGAGGACCTCGTCGGGGGCGAGCGCCGTGGTGAACAGGTCCACCGCGAAGTCGGCGGCGGCGACGGACCGCCGGCCGGCCGGGCCCTGCACGACGTACGTGGCGTCGAGGGCGGCCGCGACCGCGGGCAGGTCCGCGGCCGGGTCGGCGTGCGCCAGGGAGCCGCCGAGCGTGCCGCGGTGGCGCACCTGACGGTCCCCGACGGTGGCCGCCGCGGCCGCGAGCAGCGGCGCGTGCCGCCGCACCAGGTCCGAGGACGCCACCTCGGCGTGCGTGGTCATGGCGCCGATGACGAGGGTGTCGCCGTCGACCCGGACGCCGCTGAGCCCGGGCACGCCACCCAGGTCCACCAGCAGGGCCGGCGCGGCCAGGCGCAGCCGCAGCACCGGCAGCAGCGACTGCCCGCCGGCGAGGACCTTCGAGTCCTCGGACGCGCCGAGCGCGGCCACCGCTTCTTCCACTGTGGACGGTTTCAGGTAGTCGAAGGCGACCGGGATCACGACGCACCTCCGCGCTTGATCGCCCGCCACACCCGTTCGGGCGTGCAGGGCATGGTGATGTCGTCGACGCCGTACGGGCGCAACGCGTCGACGATCGCGTTGACGACGGCCGGGGTGGAGGCGATCGCACCCGCCTCCCCGACGCCCTTGACGCCCAGGGGGTTCGAGGTCGCGGGGGTCTCCGTGCGGTCCGTGACGAAGTGCGGCAGGTCGGCGGCGCTGGGGATCGTGTACTCGACGAACGATCCGGTCAGCAGGGTGCCCGACTCGTCGTACACCGCCTGCTCGTGCAACGCCTGCGCGATGCCCTGCGCGACGCCGCCGTGCACCTGCCCCTCGACGATGAGCGGGTTGACGACCTTGCCCACGTCGTCGACGGCGACGTAGCGGTGGATGGTGACGTGGCCGGTGGCGGTGTCGACCAGGGTCGCGCACAGGTGGGTGCCGTGCGGGAACGAGAACGTCTGCGGGTCGAACGTGGCGTCCGCGTCGAGGGTCGCCTCGACCCCGTCCGGCAGGTCGTGCGCGGCGAACACCGCGAACGCCGTGTCCGCGAGGGTCTTCGCGGAGGACGGGGTGCCGCGGACGCGGAACGCGCCGCCGGTGAACTCGATGTCGTCGGGGCTGCACTCGAGCATGTGCGCGGCGACGACGCGGGCCTTGTCGCGCACCTTGCGGCACGCCTCGACCAGTGCCACCCCGCCGACGGCGAGGGACCGGGACCCGTACGTGTCCAGGCCTTTGTGCGAGGTCCGGGTGTCACCGTGCAGGACCTCGACGTCCTCGAAGGCGACGCCCAGCTCGTCGGCGACGATCTGGCTCCACGCGGTGACGTGCCCCTGCCCGTGCGGGCTGGTGCCGGTGACGACCTCGACCTTGCCGGTCGGCAGGACCCGCACCGACGCGGACTCCCAGCCGCCGGCCGCGTACCGCAGCGCGCCCAGGATCCGTGACGGCGCCAGGCCGCACATCTCCGTGTAGGTGGACACGCCGATGCCGAGCTGGACGGGGTCACCGCTGTCCCGGCGGCGCTGCTGCTCCGCGCGCAGACCGGCGTAGTCGAACAGGTCCAGGGCCTTGTCCGTCGCGGCGTCGTAGTCGCCGGAGTCGTACACGAGGCCGGCCACGGTGGTGAACGGGAACTCCTCCGCCTTGATCCAGTTGCGGCGGCGCAGCTCCACCGGGTCCATGCCGAGCTGGTCGGCGAGGTCGTCCATGGCCCGTTCGATGGCGTACGTCGCCTCGGGCCGGCCCGCGCCCCGGTACGCGTCGGTGATGGTGGTGTTGGTGAACACGCCGACGCACTCGAAGCGGTACGCGGGCACCTTGTAGATCGAGTTGAACATGAAGGCGCCGAGGATCGGCACGCCCGGGCCGACGAGGCCGAGGTAGGCGCCCATGTTGGCGACGAGCTTCACGTCGATGCCGGTCAGCGTGCCGTCCCGGGTCGCCGTGAGGGTGATGTCCTGGATCTGGTCCCGGCCGTGGTGCGCCGACAGCATCGAGTCGCCGCGGGTCTCGGTGTACTTGACCGGCCTCCGCACGCGCTGTGCGGCGAAGAACGCGATCATCTCCTCCGGGGTGACCTGCAGCTTCCCGCCGAACCCGCCGCCGACGTCCGGGGCGATGACCCGGATCTTGTGCTCGGGCACGCCGGTGAGCAGCGCGTAGAACACCCGCAGGATGTGCGGGATCTGCGTCGCCGACCAGATGGTGTACTCCCCCATCCCCGGATCGACAACAACGCTGCGCGGCTCCATGAACGCGGGGATGAGCCGCTGCTGGATGTACTGCCGGTGCAGCGTGACCTCCGCCGCGGCGGCCGCGTCGGCGACGTCGGTGCCGGTGCCGGCCTGCGCCGAGTCGAAGATCCAGGTGTACGAGCGGTTCGTGCCCTTGTCCGGGTGCACGAGCCCCTCGTCGCGGGACGCGGCCGCCAGGTCCAGGACCGGGGTCAGCGGCTCGTACTCGACCTCGATCGCCTCGAGCGCGTCGACGGCGCTGTCGCGGTCGCGGGCCACGACGACGGCGACCGCCTCGCCGTGGTGGCGCACGAATCCGTCGGCGAGCGGCGGCCGGACCGGGTGGACGATGTCCTCGGTGACCGGCCAGGCACACGGCAGGCTGCCCTGGATCTCGGCGATGTCGGCGCCGCTGAACGCGTCGATGACGCCGGGTTGCCGCCGCGCGGGCCGCACGTCCACCGAGACGATGCGCGCGCTCGCGTGCGGGCTGCGCAGGATCGCCAGGTGCAGCATCCCGGGCAGCGCGATGTTGTCGGTCCAGCGGGTCCGGCCGGTGATGAGCCGCGCGTCCTCCTTGCGCCGGCGCGCCGCGCCGACCTCCCCCGCGGCAGCGGCCGGCTCGACGACCGCGGTCATACCGTCACCTCCGAAGGCAGGACGGCCGCCGCGGCGCCCCGCAAGGCCGTTGCAGCCGACTGCACCGCACGGATGATGTTCTGGTACCCCGTGCAGCGGCACAGGTTTCCGGACAGGCCCGCGCGGATCTCGGCCTCGGTCGGGGCCGGGTTCTCGCGGAGCAGGTCGACCGCGGACAGGATCATCCCCGGGGTGCAGAAGCCGCACTGCAACGCGTGCAGCTCGTGGAACGCCTGCTGCACGGCGTGCAGGGCACCGTCCGGACCGGCGAGGCCCTCGATCGTGGTGACCGCCGTGCCGTCGGCCTGCACGGCCAGGACCGAGCAGCTCTTGACCGAGTGCTGCTCGCCGTCGGCGCTGCCCATGAGGACGGTGCACGAGCCGCAGTTGCTGGTGTCGCAGCCGATGACCGTACCGATCTTGCCTAGGCGTTCTCGAAGGTGATGGACCAGCAGGGTGCGGGGCTCGACGTCGTCGACGTAGCGACTGCCGTCGACGTCGACGCTCACCCGGACTCGATGGGAAGAGGACATGAAGTGCCTCCCGCGGGGGACGTGCCGAAACGGCCCGTCGCGCGGCGGACGCACCCGGGCCACTGCCTGATCAGCAGACCCCAGAAGCAGTGATCAACGCAACCCTCCGTGGGTCTTGACTTCCACAATCCCCGATCTTGGCGGCCGTCGAGCGGTCCGCCGATCCGGCCCGCCGAAGTGTCGCATCCATGACACCCACCCGAGTGTCGGTCGACGCCGATGTAGGCGAGGATCGATGGATCAACCCCCACGGTGCAGCGCGGCACGAGCTGGAGGCGTTCCTCACCCTTGCTGAGGAGCTGCACTTCGGCCGGACGGCCGTGCGCCTGCACGTGTCGACCGCACGGATCAGCCAGACGATCCGGTCGCTCGAACTGCGCATCGGGGTGCGGTTGTTCGAGCGGACCAGCCGCCGGGTGTCACTGCTGCCGGTCGGCCAGCAGCTCCTCGACGACCTCCGCCGCGACCAGCACCCCGACTGCCAGGTGCCCTAAGGCGTGTTTGGTAAGTGGATGCCGGGCTGCGGCGGACCCAGACGCCGCCTGGAACCACGCCGGTCACACCTGGATACAACCCCGGTATCCAGGCGCGCCCGGCGCGGCCCCAGCCGACGTCTGGGCCTCGCCTCGCTCCGACCCCACTTACCAAACACGCCTTAGACCTCAGGACACGTCGTGGTGGATGCGGCCCTCGGTGGTCGCGAGGCGGGCGCCCCCACCGCCCCACCGGCCGGCGATGATCTCCGCGGCGATGCTCACGGCGGTCTCCTCCGGGGTCCGGGCGCCGAGGTCGAGGCCGATCGGCGAGGACAGCCGGGCGAGCTCCTCCTCGGTCACGCCGGCCTCCCGCAGCCGGGCGAGGCGGTCGTCGTGCGTCCGCCGGGATCCCATCGCGCCGATGTACGCGAACTCCTCCCGCAACGCGACCTGCAGCACCGGCACGTCGAACTTCGGGTCGTGGGTGAGGACGCACACGACGGTGCGGGCGTCGACCCGGCCGGCGTCCAGCTCGGCCCGCAGGTATCGGTGCGGCCAGTCGACGACGACCTCGTCGGCGCCGGGAAACCGCTTCGACGTGGCGAAGACGGGCCGGGCGTCGCAGACGGTGACGTGGTAGCCGAGGAAGTCACCGATGCGGGCCACGGACGCGGCGAAGTCGATCGCCCCGAAGACGATCATCCGGGCCGGCGGGGCGTACGAGGCGACGAACAGGGTGAGCCCCTCGCCGCGCCGCTCGCCGTCCAGGCCGTAGTGCAGGGTGTCGGTCCGCCCGGCGGCGAGCAGCCCCCTGGCGTCGTCACCGGCCGCCGCGTCAAGCCGTTCGGAGCCCAACGACCCGGAGACGTGCGTGGGCCACACCACCATCCGCTTCCCGATCTGCTCCGGCGGCCCCTCGACCACCGACACGACCGCGACCGGGTCCCGCGCGGTGATCGCGGCGGCCACCTCGGCCAGCTCCGGAAACGTCTCCCGCGACACCGGCTCGACCAGCAGCTCGATGATCCCGCCGCAGGTCAGACCGACCGCGAACGCGTCGTCGTCGCTCACGCCGTACCGCTGCACCAGCGGCGAACCGGACTCGACGACCTCACCGGAGAGCTCGTAGACCGCGCCCTCGACGCAGCCGCCGGAGACGCTGCCGACGGCGGTGCCGTCCGGGCCGACGAGCATGGTGGCCCCGGCTGGGCGCGGCGAGCTGCGCCAGGTCCGCACGACCGTGGCCATGCCGACGGTGCGGCCCGACTCCCACCAGCCGAGCAGATCGCTGAGAACCTCACGCACGGCGGACCTCCTCAAGGACGGCGTGTAGCGCCGCCACCGTATGCCCCGCCACGAGCGCGTCAACATGCGGGAGCACCGCGGCGAGACCGCCGGCCGTCGGGGCGAACCCGGGCCGGCCGGCGTGCGGGCTGACCCAGATGGTCCGCGCGGCGAGGCGGTGCAGGTGGGCGACGGTGGCGCCGAGGCGGGCGGGGTCGGCGGACTCCCACCCGTCGCTGAAGACGACGACCGCGGCGCGGCGGGCGACGCCCCGGTGACCGTCGCGGCGCACGAACGCGGCGACCCCGTCGGCGAGCCGGGTCCCCCCGCGCCAGTCGGGGATGAGCCGGCCCGCCTCGCGCAGCGCGGTCTCCACGTCACGGATCCGCAGCGCCGGGGTGAGCCGGGTGAGGCGCGTGCCGAGCGTGTAGGTCTCCGTCCACCGTGGACGGTGCCGGGTGAAGGCGTGGGCCAGGCGCAGCAGGGCGTCCGCGTACGGCGACATCGACCCCGACACGTCGACGAGCAGGACGAGCCGGCGGGGCCGCGGCGCCCGCGCCTGGCGTCTCAGCGGCCTGGGCTCACCGCCGGCCCGCAGCATCGCCCGGACGCTGCGCCGGCGGTCGACGTCACCGTGGCCGGCCGGGCGGTGCCGGTGCCCGGGGCGGGTGATGTCGGCGGCGGCGACCTGGGCGAGCAGCGCCGCCGCCTCGGCGCGTTCGTCCGCCGACAGGGTGGCGATGTCACGGTGGCGCAGCACCTCGGCGTCGGTCGCCCGCACCGCGAGGGCCGGGTCCTGGTCGCCGGCGGCCGCGGAGGGCGGCATCGTGGCCCGGAACAGGGACCGCTCCGGCAGCCGCCGCACCTGCCAGGCCGGCCCGCGGGCGGCTGACTTCGCACCGGCGAAGGCGGCGTCGTACCGGGCGATGTCCTCCGGCGAGCCGCACAGGGTGAGCCGGCCGACCCAGTACGCGTGCCCGACGCCGACCGCGTCAAGGGCCTCGCCGTACGCGGCGAGCCGGTCGAGCGTCACCGGCAGCCCGGCCGCCCGCAGCTTCCCGGCCACCTCACTGAGCACCGATCACCCCGGTGGCGAGCGCGATGTCCTCGCGGACCTTCAGGACCACGCCGAGGGTGGCGTCGGCGAGCTCGGTGGTGAGCGCGTCCGCGGACAGGGCGCCCAGCGCCGCGGCCCAGTCGATGGCCTCGGCGACCCCGGGCGGCTTGACCAGATCGAGGGTCCGCAGGTGGGCGGTGGCCGCGGCGACCTGCGCGGCGAGGCGCTCGTCGAGGCCGGGCAGCCGCCGCCGCAGGATCGCGGTCTCCCGCTGCGGCGTGGGGTGACCGACCCAGTGGTACAGGCAGCGGCGCTTCAACGCGTCGTGCACCTCGCGGGTCCGGTTGCTGGTGACGACGACGATCGGCGGCACCGCGGCGGTGATCCGGCCGAGCTCGGGGACGGTCACCGCGGCGTCGGCGAGCACCTCGAGCAGGTACGCCTCGAACTCGTCGTCGGCCCGGTCGACCTCGTCGACGAGCAGGACACACGGCGCCCGCTCGACCGCCTGCAGCAGCGGCCGGGCCAGCAGGAACCGGCGGTCGTACAGGTCCGCCTCCAGGTCGGCGGCGGACAGCGTGCCGTGCGCCGCGGTCTCCACCGCGCGCAGGTGCAGGACCTGGCGGGCGAAGTCCCAGTCGTACAGGGCGTGCGAGGCGTCCAGACCCTCGTAGCACTGGAGCCGGATCAGCTCCACGCCCGCGGTCTCGGCGAGGGCGGCCGCGAACGCGGTCTTGCCGACGCCGGCGTCGCCTTCCAGGAAGATCGGCCGGTGCAGGCGCAGCGCCAGGAAGCCCGCCATCGCGAGCCCCTCGTCGGCGAGGTAGCCCGCGTCGGCCAGGCCGGCCGCCAGCGCGGCCGGAGACTCGAAGTCCGGCACCGCTCCACTATGCGCCTCGCCGAGATCGGCGGCTACTGCTCCGGCGGCACGTCGAGGTCGGTGTCGTCGGCGATGTCCTCGCACGGCACCGTCCGGACCAGGTCGCTGTGGGCCACCAGATAGGCCCGCGCGCCGACGTCGGCGGTCGCGAGGGTGGCGACACCGGCCCAATGGTCTCTGCCCAGGATCACCGGATGGCCGCGTTTTCCCTGGTACGTCGCTGTCACCAGCGACTTCGGCCCGCCTTCGGCCGCGGCGAGCAGCCTGGCCACCGCGTCGGGTCCGATGCCGGGCGTGTCGACCAGCAGCACCGCGACCGCGTCGGCCACGTCGTCGTCCGCCATCGCCGCCAGGCCGGCCCGCAGCGAGGAGCCCATGCCGCTCTTCCAGGTCGGGTTGTCCACCAGCCGTGCGTCGCCGAGCTGCGCCTCCGCGCGGACCCGTGCCGACTCGGCGCCGAGGACCACGACGATGCGCGCGCAGCCACCGTCGCGCAGCGTCGCCACGGCGCGCTCGACCAGTAATCGGCCGTCCTCGTGGCGCACGAGGGCCTTGGGCCCGCCATACCGGCGGCCACCACCTGCGGCGAGAACCAGTCCGACGATCGTGCTCAGCGGAACTCCTCGGGTGCTCGTGTTGCTACACCGGCGCGAGGCTCAGCGTAATACCGTCGGTAGGCTCCTTGCTCATGGCCCTGCACGATCACTGTTCGTATTGCGGTGTCGCCTATGCGTCGGGGGCACCGTGGCCCCGCCTGTGCGCCTCCTGCGGCGAGACGACCTGGCGAAACCCGCTGCCGGTCGCGGTCGCGCTCCTGCCGGTGGAGACCGACGACGGCCGCGGCCTGGTCCTCGTGCGTCGCGACATCGAGCCGATGCGCGGCGAGCTGGCGCTGCCCGGCGGATTCATCGAGCTCGGCGAGACCTGGCAGGAGGGCATGGTCCGGGAGCTGCGCGAGGAGACCACGCTGCTCGCCGACCCGGCCGACGTGCGCCTCTTCGACGTGCAGAGCACCGCCCAGGGCAACCTCATCGTCTTCGGTGTCCTCCCCCCGCGCCCGCTGTCGGCGATCCCGTCGTCGGTGGCGACGGAGGAGTCGCTCGGCTTCGAGATCGGCGTCGGCCCGCAGCCCCTCTGCTTCCCGACCCACACCGACGCCATGGCCCGCTACCTCGCCACCACCGACTGGTAGGCCCCGCCCGTGATCCCGAAGACCTTGAGTACCCAGGGATGCACGAGGTCTTCCGGATCACGGGAAGCAGGCGCTACTTGGCGTCGGCGTAGCAGGGGACGACGGCGACGTCGAGGGGGAAGCGGACCGGGGTGTCGGCGAACAGCAGCCGCCGCGCCTCGTCGCCCGCGGTGTGGACCGCCGCGACCACCGCGTCGGACTCCTCCTCGGGGCAGTGCACCACGAACTCGTCGTGCTGGAAGAACACCAGCTCCGCGGATAACGAGGCGAGGTGTGAGCGGAGGCGGGCGAGCAGGACCAGGGCCCACTCGGCGGCCGTGCCCTGGATGACGAAGTTGCGGGTGAACCGGCCGCGGGCCCGGCCCTTCGCGCCGCCGCGGGCGTCGACCTCCAGGCCGGGCTCGTCGAAGCCCTCGCGCCAGCTCACCGACGACGGGGGGCAGGTGCGGCCGAGCCAGGTGCGCACGAGCCCGCCGGACTCGCCGGTGCGGGCGGCCTCCTCGACGAGGTCCCAGGCCGTCGGGTAGAAGCGGCGCAGGGCGGCGAGGGCGGGGGCGGCGTCGCCGCCGGTCTGCCCGTACATGGCGCCGAGGAGGGCGACCTTGGCCTTCGCGCGGTCGCCGTCGAACGCGTCGGCGGCGAGGGCGGCATAGAGGTCGCCGGCGGCGCCGGCCTTGGCGAGGCGGTGGTCGGCGGAGACGGCGGCGAGGATGCGGGGCTCGAGCTGGCCGGCGTCGGCGACGACGAAGGTCCAGCCGGGGTCGGCGACGACGGCCTTGCGCACGACCCGCGGGATCTGCAGGGCGCCGCCGCCTCGGGTGGCCCAGCGGCCGGAGACGACGCCGCCGGGGATGTATTCGGCGCGGAAGCGGCCGCCGGTGACCCACTGGTCGAGCCAGGACCAGCCGTGCGCGACCCAGAGCCGGTAGAGCTCCTTGTATTCCAGCAGGATCGGCACGGCGGGATGGTCGACGTGCTGCAGCTCCCAGCGGCGGGTGTTGCGCAGCGTGATGCCCTGCCGGGCGAAGGCCCGCAGGACCTCGGCGGGCGAGTCGGGGTGGACGCGGGCGCCGAAGGCCTCGTTGAGCCGGGCGTTGAGCTCGACGAGCCGGGCCGGCGGCGCGCCCTCGATCGGCGAGGGCGGGCCGAGCAGGTCGCGGAGCAGGGCGTCGTGCACGTCGGGCCGCCACGGGAGGCCGGCGGCACCCATCTCGACGGCGACGAGGGCGGCGGCGGACTCGGCGGCCACGAGGGTGCGCATGGCGCCGCCACCGGGGGCGAGGGACGCGGCGGCCGCAGTCCTGGTGCGCTGGTCGGCGAAGACCGACAGCACCACGTCCAGCGGGAGCCCGACGTCGAACGCGAGGTCGAACAGCGAGTCCTGCGAGGAGGCCGGTGGCAGGGCGGCGCGGGCCGGCGGGTCAGGCGGCACGGGCGCGCCGGTGAGCCGGGCGTGGGCGGCGGCGAGGGAGCGGGGCTGGCCCCAGTGACCTTCGGCGCCGAGCAGGAGGGCCTCGGCGAGCTCCAGGTCGTGGCACCGCTCGACGCGGACGCCGGCGGCGAGGAGCCGGGGATAGAGCTCGGCAGTGGACGGCCACAGCCATCGAGGG
>NZ_BONQ01000191.1 GCF_016862795.1 Dactylosporangium siamense
AGCCATCGAGGGCTGTGGCGGGCCTCGACAGCGGCGATCTCGGCGGCCAGATCCTCAACAAAGACCTGAGCCCCGAGCACACTGCCGTCGTCGGCCAGCGGTCGCAGCTGACCACCGGCACCTGAGGGCATCACCGCGAAAAGCACGTCCGCATTACATCGCACACCCCCGACAGTTTTCGAGAAACCGCCGGGGGTGCGCGTGCCTGTGGTGGGTTACTTCACTGCTCCGGCGGTGAGGCCGGCCTGGATCTGCCGCTGGAAGATCATGTACATCACGATCATCGGCAGGATCGAGATCGTCAGGGCGGCGAACAGGCCCGCCCAGTCGGCCTCATACCCCGCAGAGGTCGAGATCTCCTGGATGCCCTGCGTGAGCACCCACTTGTCCCTCGCACCGGCCATCAGGACCAGGGGGAGCAGGAACTGCCCCCACTGACCGATCAGGTTGAAGATCGTGAGGCTGATCAGGCCCGGCTTGGCCATGGGGAGCATGACCGAGAAGAACAGCCGGGTGTGCGAGGCGCCGTCGATCGTCGCCGCCTCGGCCACCGAGTTCGGCAGCGAGCGGAAGAACGAGGTCAGGAAGAAGATCGTGAACGGCAGCGAGTACGCGATGTACACGATGATCAGGCCCGTGTACGTGTTGAGCAGGCCGAGCTGCTTGACCTGGAAGAACAGCGGCACGACGGCGAGGAACGGCGGGAACGCGATGCCGGCGACGAACAGGAAGTAGATGATCCGGTTGCCGACGAACTTGTACCGCGCCAGGACATAGGCGGCCATGGAGCTCAGCAGCATCGTGCCGAACGTCGCGAGCGTGACGACCAGGACGCTGTTGAGGACGTAGGTGCCGACGTGCGCCTTGGTCCAGGCCCGGCCCCAGTTCTCCCAGCGCAGGTGGTCCGGCACGGTCCACGGCGAGCTGAAGATCTCGGTCGTGTTCTTGAACGACGCCAGGAACACCCACAGCAGTGGAATGATGATCATCAGGGCCCAGATGGCCAGGAACACGTGGCCGATGCCGCCGGCCAGGTTGAGCTTGCGGCGTGGGCGCTCGCTCTTCGGCACCACGCGGGCGCCCTGCCCGCCGCTGCGCTGGCCCGGCGCGTCGCGGCCGATGATTGCGGTCATGTCTCGGCCTCTCAGTACTCGTAGGACTCACGACGGGTGAGTCGCAGCGTGAACGCGGCGAACACCAGCGACAGCAGGCACAGCGCGACGCCATAGGTGGCAGCGTCGCCGTATCGGTTCTGCTGCATGTTGTTGTAGATCTCCAGGCCCAGCACCGTCGTCGCGCCGTCGGGCCCGCCGTTGTCCTGGGCGAGGACCGACACGATGGCGAACGCGTCGAAGGCCAGGATGCCGAGGTAGACCCACGCGGTCTGGATCGTGTCCCAGAGCAGCGGCAGCGTGACGCGGAAGAACAGCGAGACCTTCGACGCGCCGTCGAGCTCGGCGGCCTCGTAGATCTCGGCCGGGATGTTGGCCATACCGGCGGAGAAGAGCACCACGTAGAAGCCGACCGCCTGCCAGACCAGCACGGCGATGAGCGCGGGCAGCGCGAGGTTCTTCTCGATCAGGAAGCCGATGGGCTTGTCGAGCCCGGCCTTCAACAGCACACCGTTGATCAGGCCGGACTCGTTGGGCCGGTACACCGTCGCGAAGAGCACGCCGATGACCGGCACGGCGAGGACCTGGGGGAGGAAGAACACCACCCGGTAGAAGCTCGACCCCCAGACCCCCGCCGTCTTGCCACCCCTGCCTTTGCCCCCCACGTTGAGGAGGAAGGCAAAGAACAGGGCGAATGCGATCGTGGCCAGCGGCAGTAGGACGAGAATGACTGCGTGGTGCTCCAATGCCTGCCAGAAACGGTCGGCGTGCAGCATCCGATCGTAGTTCTCCAGCCCGACCCATCGCTTCTTGGTGAAGCCGCGCCACTGGTAGAACGACAGATTGATCGTCTGCACGTACGGCCACAGGACGAAGTACGAGTAGAGCGTTACCGGCGCAACCAGGAACCCCAAAATGAAGGGGACTCTCCCATGCCGCATGATCAGGCTCCGATCAGCGCTTGAACTTGGTGATCGACGAGTCCTTCTTGATCTCGTCGGCCTTCTTCTGGATACGCTCGACGAACGCGTCGGCCTTGATGCGACCGAACATCAGCTCGTTGGTGGCGGTGCGGGCCTCCTTGTCGAGGTCCTTGTACCAGCCGTCGAAGAACAGGTTGAAGACCTCGGAACCGGCCGCCTTCAGCGCGTCCTGCGACGACTGGGTGCCCGGCGTGAAGGTCAGGCCGTCGGTGCTGCCCAGGACCACGGTAGGCGCCTTGACGACCTCGGTGAAGCCCTTGCCGCCGGCCTTCGACAGCATCTGCCGCATGTACTCCATGCCGCCCTTGGGGTTCTTGCTCTTCGCCAGGACCATGTAGCCCTCGCCGGCGGTCGCGCGCAGCGCCGTCGACTTGAGCTTGTCCGAGCCGGTGATGCTCGGGGTGGTCAGCATCTGGTACTTGAAGCCCTCGGGCGTGTCCTTCTTCTGCTCGTTCTCGATCCAGTCACCCGACGGGTACATCGCCAGCTGGTACTGGTTCTGCTTGAGCTGGACGTCGGTGTGCTTCAGACCCTCGGCGCCCTGCAGGTTGTACTTGGCACCGATCTCGGCCCACGCCTCGGCGGCCTGCTTGACCGCGTCGACCTTCCAGGCACCGTCCTCAAGGTTGTCGATGTTCTTGAGGATGTCCGCGCCACCGATCTTCGCGGCGCTGGTGAGGATGATGTTCCACTGGTAGTACGCGGCGTTGGCACCGGCGTACGCGTAGGGCGCGATGCCCTTGGCCTTGATCTTGTCGCAGAGCGCGGTGAACTCGCTCCACGTCTTGGCCGGCGCCCAGCCGTTGTCCGTGAAGAGCTTGCCGGAGTACCAGATGCCGAACACGGTCGACACGTAGTACAGGACGTACGGCTTGCCGTTGAACGAGCCGGTGTCGACGGTGCCGGGGACCAGGGTGTCCCGGACCTTCTTGCTCGGGTCGTCGACCGACGGCGCGTCGAACAGCGCGGTCAGGTCCTGCAGCTGGCCGTCGGCGACGAGCGCGCCGAAGTCCAGGGACTTCTCACCGGAGTTGTTCACGAACTCCGGCGCGTTGCCGCCCGCGATGAGGGGCTGCACCAGGGTGGAGATGGCCTGGCTGGACTGGTGCTTCACCTCGGACTTCGGGTGCGCCTTCTTGTACATCGGCTCGTGGACGTCCGTGGCGTACTTGTCGCCGTAGCCACCGTTGAAGATGACGACGTTGATCGGCTGGTCCTCGGGGGCACCCAGCGGGTTGGCCGCGCTGGTGGCACCGGAGTTGGGGGTGCTCGTCTCGTCGTCGCTGCCGCTGTCGGCGCACGCGGCGAGGAAGCCCACCGCGGGCGTGGCGACGAGGCCGGCGACGGCCGCGCGCTGGAGGACGGTCCGCCGCGAGAGCGCGTTTGGCTGCTGCGACGGGGACTCGGGGGTAACTGACATGATCTGTCTCCTCGGTTCGGGTCAGGCGGTGCGCCGGACACGTCCGGCGTACCGCGACTCGAGGGTGTGGTTGTGCTCGTCCCCGCCGGGGACGTTCGCGGACAGGTAGACGGGAGCTACCTCGCCCGCAGCCTCGATGCGTCGCACGACCTCGGCGACCACCAGCTGCGCCATGAGCGCGTTGGTGACCGATGAGACCGGGCAGACCGCGCCGCCGCTATCCAGCGACAGCAGTGCGTCGCCGTACGGCGCGCCGTTGTCCAGCACGACGTCGGCAATATCGGCGAGTCGCTGGCCCGACGGGTGCCTGGGGGACACCCGCTCGGTGTGCTCGACCGACGTGATTGCGATCAACTTGTGTCCGCGCTGCTTGATCAGCAGCGCCATTTCGACGATCCCCCCGTTGATCCCGGACTGTGAGGCCATCACGAACACGTCCTCGGGACGCGGCGCGGCGATCTCGTACAGCTGGTGGGCGATCCGGGGATCGCGCTCCAGCTTCTCGTCCTCGAGGATCTGCGGGTCCTGGCCCCCGTAGACGACCAGGTCCCGCAGGAGGATCTTGTTCGTCGGCACGAGCCCGCCGGCGCGGCCGGCGAAGTCCACCGCCACCGCCTCGGAGTGCCCGGTGCCGAACGCTTGGAGGAGGCCACCGGCGCGCAGCGCGGTGACGATGTGGTCGGCCGCCTGGCTGACGTGGCCGGCCTGGGTGACGACGATCCGGTCGATGACCGCCTGGATCGCCGAGACGTAACCGTGTGCGGTAACGGTCATGACGATGCCTCTTTTCCACTGGCCGACCGGTGACCGGCGACCGCCTGCGCGGTGACACTGAAGGCCGCGTGCGCGCGTTCGTGCGTGCGCTGCGCCACCGCGATGTACAGCAGGTCCAGCACCACCAGTTGGGGGTGCCGGGCGGAAAGGGCATCGGGCCGGAAGGTCGTCGCCTGCGTCGCGGTGAGCATGACGATGTCGGCGACCTCGGCGAGCGGCGAGCGCGGGAAGCTGGTCAGCGCGATCGTGGTCGCGCCCCGGCTGCTCGCCTCGGCGATCATCTCGATGGTCTCGCGGGTCTGGCCGCTGTGCGAGACGCCCAGCGCCACGTCGCCGGGCTTCAGCAACGAGGCGCTGGCCAGGCCGTTGTGCACGTCGGCCCACGCCCACGCGGCGATGCCGATGCGGTGCAGGCAGAACTGCATCTCGCCGCCGACGAGGGCACTGCCGCTGGCGCCGTAGATGTCGACCCGCTCGGCCCGGGCGATGGCGTCCGCGGCTCGCTCGACCTCGGTGAGGTCCAGCAGCGAGGCGGTGTCGTGCATCGCCTGGGTGTCGGCGGCCATGATCTGGCCGAGGACCCGCTGCAGGGGGTCGGTCGGCTGGATCTCGCGGCCGATGTCCATCGTCCAGCCGCCGGTGCGCGACGCGCGGCCGGTCTCGCCGGCGATGGCCAGCCGCAGTTCGGCGTAGCCGACGAAGCCCAGTGCCCGGCAGAAGCGGGTCACGGTCGCCGGTGAGGTGCCGCTGCGCTCGGCCAGCTCGACGATCGTCGAGCGGGCGGCCGCGGCGGGGTCGGCGAGGATCAGCTCGGCGACCCGCTGCAGGGCGCCGGTGAGCTCGGGCAGCTGCGCCCGGACCTTCGCCAGCACGCTGTCGCCGGTGACGATGGCGGGGAACCCGTCCATCGCGCCGGACAGCGGCCCTGCGGGAATTGACGACACGGGCGAGGCACTGACAGCGGTGTGCACCGCCGTCGTGAGCTCCTCGCGAGATGTCATGTCGTTCCCTTTCAGCAAAGTTCCTTAACTGTTAGTGGTAAAAGTTCTTACTGAAGGGCCCTTCTTGTCAAGGAGTTGGGTGAAGTTTTCAAACTGTTACCTAAGAAGTGGATCTTAAAGAGAGCTAAAAGCCCAGCTCAGAGCACTTCGACACGTGGCCGTAACACGATCCCCAAGCACCCCCCGACCCGACCTAGAACATCAGACCGGACCGGGTGATCGTCAGGGTGATCCGCAGATATAGCCCGTTTTGTTACATGCGGGGAACCCGGGATGATCGGTGGTTTTCACGAGGAAGAGCCGAACAAGCCCTTTCGGCCCTTTCGACCCGTGTGCATGCACCTCGGCTGGTAGCGCTCCCAGTTCTGGTCATTATTTCCAAGAAGCCATCACCGTGCGTAACCGGATGGAGACTACACATTCACGCACTGGTGTTTTGACGTCGCTTCGATATGCTGTCCGGCGATGTTGACGGCGCCCCGACGGATCCTCACCTTCCTGGCCACCACACTCATGCTGGTGGTGGCGTTCGCCGACCCCGCCTCGGCAGAGCCGGGCGAGGACGGAGCCAGCAACCTCACTGTCCGTCAAGCACTGGACAAGGCCCTGGGTGAGTACAACGACGCCAAGGGCCGCCTGGACAAGTCCGTCGCCGATCAGGCCGCGACCGAGGCGGAGCTCGGCAAGACCCAGGCCCGGCTGACGGAGCTGGAGGCGTCGGCCGGCACGGTCGCCGCCGCCGCGTACCGTGGCCGCCGCGTCAGCCTCGTCAACGTGGTGATCGGCAGCAACGACCCGAACGAACTGCTGCACAACATGTCCACGATCGAATACATGGTCTCGCGCGACGACCGCTCCCTGCGCGAGCTGGCCGAGGCGCGCAAGAAGCTCGAGGAGCAGAAGGCCGTCATCGCCGCGGCCGTCGCCAACCAGCAGGCCCAGCTGAAGATCATGGAAGCGAACAAGAAGACCGCCGAGGACGCGCTGAAGAAGGCCGGCGGCGGCGGGGCGACCACCGGCGCCCCGACCGGCGGCGTGGTCACCACCAAGCCGGTCGCCCGCAACTCCGACGGGTCGTACCCGTCGGAGACCTGCATCAAGGGCAACGACCCGACGACCGGCAACTGCATGTCGGCCCGGATGCGCAACGCCTACACCGAGGCCCGGCTGGCCGGCTTCACCCACTACACGTCGTGCTACCGCAGCGGCGGCGGCGGTGACCACCCGCTCGGCAAGGCCTGCGACTTCTCCGCCAACGCGAGCACGTTCGTCAACGCCCGGGCGACCGGTGACGACCTCGCCTACGGCAACAAGCTCGCCGCCTGGTGCGTGGCCAACGCCAAGAACCTCGGCGTCAAGTACGTCATCTGGTACAAGCGGATCTGGCAGCCCAGCAGCGGCTGGAAGTCCTACGGCGGTGACGGCACCCCCGCCGGCGACCACTACAACCACGTCCACCTGTCGATGCAGTAGCTCAGTCCCGCAAGGCGTCCAGCGCCAGCAACGCCACGTGCAGTGACAGGCACACCGGTACCGAATCCAGATCGGCGCCCAAAACCCGGCTGATGCGGGCCAGCCGCTCGTAGAACGCCGGCCGGGACAGGTGGCTGTGCTCCGCCGCCGCGGACTTGTTCCGGCCGCACTCCAGGTAGATCCGCAGCACGCCGAGCAGCTGCTCCCGCGGGTGCCGGGCATCGTGCGCGAGCAGCGGACCGAGCTCCTGCTCCACGAACGTCTGCAGCCGCGGCTCGTCCCGCAGCATGTGCAGCAGGCCCGGCAGGCCCACGTCGGCGAGGCGGAGCACCTCCTCCGGGCTCGACGCGGGGTGGCGGACCGACATCGCGACCTGGCTCGCCTCCAGCAGCGACCGGCGGGCCTCCTTCGGCGTCGCCACCCCCTCCCCCGCCGCCACGACCACGTCACCGTCGGTGAGGGCCCGGACCCGCACCGCGAGGCGCCGCAACGCGTCGCCTTCCTCCTCGACGCTGCGCAGCGCGAGCAGGATCCCGGTGTTCCCGTCGTCGAGCGCCCCGGCGAGCCCGGCCAGGGACGCGTCCCGCAACGCCCGCGCGGCCACCTGCGCCGGGCAGGCACGGATCACCACCCCGATGAGATGCCGGCGCTCCAGGTGCACCCCCAGCGCCTTCGCCCGCACGACCACGTCCCCGACCGGCACGGCGTGTGCCAGCAGCGCGGCGAGCAACGCGGACTCGGTCTGCCGCTCCAGGTCGTCACGTTGGGTGAGCCGCACCAGGGCGAGGGTCGCCGCGGCCCGCTCGATGAGCGTGATGTCGCGGTCCCGGGCCACCGGCCGCCGGATGAGCAGGCGCCCCCAGTCCTGGCCGCGCGCCCCGACGACGGTGACGAGCCAGCCGGCCTCCGCGTCGTGCCCGGTCCGGCCCGGCGGCTGCACCGCCCGCGAGTGCGACTCCCAGTTGGCCAGCAGCAGCTCCGCCGAGCCGCCCGCCGCGTCGTAGGCGAGGACCTGCCGGGACAGGTTCTCCAGCACGACCGGCGCACCGGCGAGCGCCGCGGTCTGCGCGACCACCTCCGCCGGGGCCGCCCCCTCGACCGACAGGTCCGTGAACCGCTGGTGCAGCTCGGCGGTGGCCCGCAGCTCGGCCAGCTGCGCGTCCACGATCATCCCGTGGACCGCCTGCGTGATGAGCACGAACGGGGTGCCGCGGTGCAGCTCGACGAGCGGGAACCCGAGCTCCTCCGCGGTGCGGACCATGACGGCCGGCAGTCGCTGCGAGTAGCGCCGCCCCATCTCCACCGCGAGGCCGCACGCCCCGACGTCGGCGAGGTCGGTGATGAAGGTCCGCAGCCCAGCGTCGTCGGACGGCAGCCCGATCCCGGTGATGAGGATCAGCTCACCGCCACGCAGCAGGGTGGCGATGTCGGGCACCTCGGAGCTGTGCACCCACCGGACGGCCTGGTCGAGGCCGCGCTCCCCCGCCACGACCCGGGGCGCACCGTTGCGGACCGGGTCGAGGTCGAGCACTTCACGAACGGAGGGGAACATCAGCGCGGATGCTACAACCGCCGGGCGCTGCGGCAGCGCCCGGCGGTTGCCGGCCTGGCTAGGTGACGGTGACCGTCACGTTGGTCGCGTGCGGTGCGCCCGCACTGTCGGTGATGGTCAGCCGTGTCGTGAACGTGCCGGTGCGGTTGTAGGCGTGCGTGGTCGTCGCGCTGGTGGTACTGGTGAACAGCGGTGCGTTGTCACCGAAGTCCCACTCGTACTTCACGATGGTGCGGCCCGCCGGAGGTGTGGCGACGCCGCTGAAGGACACGGTCCGTGGCCCGCCGGTCGCCGGTGTGGCGGACCCGGTGAGGGTGGCGCCGGTCTCCTGTTTGACGCCGGCCCCGTTGAACCGCAGCCAGTCCACCGACATCAGATAGGTGCCCGCCGGCGGCGGTGTCGCAGGGTTCTTGAACACCAGGTACAGGTTGAACGTGCTGCCGGGGTTGGTGATGTTCGCCGTCGGGGAGACGAGGTTGTCGTAGCCGCCGGAGTTGGGCACGGTCAGCGTGCCGAGCAGCGCGCCGGTCGGTGAGCCGTTGCGGAGCTCGATCGTGCCGCCGTAGGCGCTGCTGGCGCCGGCGGTCACCGAGCCGATGCCCTTGAAGTTGACGTTGCCGTACTGAATCCAATCATTGTTGTCGATGTCGCCGACGCGCTTGCCGGCGCGGGCCGAGGCGCGGTCGAAGACGGTGACGCCGGAGCTGCTGGTGAGGTGCTCGGCCTCGGTGCTCTTGGCGCGCAGCCGGACCTGGGTCGAGCCGGTGAGCGCCGGCACGCCGCCGGTCGCGCCGCCGTCGGTGTACTGGGCGGTGAGCACGGTGTACAGGTTCTGGCCCGGACCGTGCCCGTCACCGGCGCCGGAGTCGGTGATGACCAGCCCCGAGCAGCCGGTGTAGTTGTCCAGCGGGTGGGCGTGGGTGTCGTGGCCGAGGAGGCTCTGGGTGACGACCCGCGAACAGACGACGGAGGCGTCCTCGGGGTCGGTGACCGTGACCGTGTAAGGGATCCGGTCGCCGAAGTCGGCGAACCCGCCGCTGGGCACGCTGATCGTGACCGTGGGCCTGGTGTTGCCGGCGGTGATCTGGGTCGTGGCCACCGCGGTGAGGCCGTTGGCCGGGTTGCGCACCGTCAGCCGGGCGTTGAACTGGCCCTTCGTGGTGTACGTGAACGACGGGTTGGCCGCCGTGGAGTCGGTGGTGCCGTTGCCGTCGAAGTCCCAGGCGTACGTGACGCCCGCGCTGGAACCGGCGCTGGAGAACGTGACTGCCAGGGGGGTCGGCCCGGAGTCCTTGTTGGCGGTGGCCTTGGCGACCGGGGCGCTGCCGTTGGCCGTGTAGTCGATGCGGTAGATCCCGGCGCCGTCGTTGGTGCCGCCGCGCCCGGAGCCGGAGCCGGCGCCGAAGTCGATGACGTACAGCGACCCGTCGGGGCCGAACTCCGCGTCGAACGGCTGGACCCAGGAGAAGTCCGGGAAGAGCGGGTTGATGGACTGCAGGTCGCCGACCTTCGTCGGGCCGAACCGGGCGTCGGTGAACGTCTGTGCGGTCTTGTGGACCGACAGCGTCTTGAACCACGTGCGGGTCAGCTCGTACACGATCCACTTGTTCTCGTAGTACTCGGGGAACTTCGTCGCGCGGGTGTTGGCCGGGTCGTAGTCGTAGACGGGTCCCGACATCGGCCCGCCGCCGCCCGTGCCGACCTCGGGGAACTGGGTCGAGGCGGAGTAGGCGTACCAGACCAGCGCCCCGCGGGCGGCCGGCAGGTTGGTCAGGCCGGTGTTGTTGGGCGAGTTGTTCACCGGTGCCGCGCAGTTGAACTTCGCCCCGGCCGTGCTGGTGGCGAAGTTGTAGTCGTTGAACGGCGTGTTGTTGCCGATGCAGTACGGCCAGCCGTAGTTGCCGGCCGAGGTGACGCGGTCGAACTCGACCGTGCCCTCGGGCCCGCGGTTGGCGTCGGTGGTGCGGGCGTCCGGGCCGTAGTCGGCGACGAGGACGGCGTTGGTCAGCGGGTCGACGGTGATCCGGAACGGGTTGCGGAAGCCCATCGCGTAGATCTCCGGCCGGGTCTTGGCTGTGCCGGGCGCGAAGAGGTTGCCGGCCGGGTTGCTGTACGTGCCGTCCGCGTTCGGCCGGATCCGCAGGATCTTGCCCCGCAGGTCGTTGGTGTTGCCGGCGGTGCCCTGCGCGTCCCAGGCGCGGCGGCCGGAGCGCTCGTCGATCGGGGTGTAGCCGCTGGACTCGAACGGGTCGGTGTTGTCGCCGATCGCCGCGTACAGCAGGCCGTCCCGGCCCATCGCCAGCCCGCCACCCATGTGGGAGTTCGCGCGGCCCTCGCCGCGCCAGGTGGGGATGGTCAGCAGCACCTTCGGGTCGGTGGCGGCGGTGGCACCGATCGTGTACCGGGCGATGTTGATCTGCTTGGAGACCTTGTCGGTGTAGAGCAGGTAGGCGAAGTTGTTGGTGGCGAAGTTCGGGTCGACGGTGAGCCCGAGCAGCCCGTCGGACTGGGTCAGCAGGTCGGAGGTGTACCCGAAGTCCAGCAGGGTGGTCACCGCGAGGGTGTCCTGGTTGATCGCCTTGAGCTGGCCGGTGCGCTGGATGTACAGGACCCGGCGGTCCGGCAGGACGGCCAGCTCGAACGGGTCGGAGAGGTTCTGGTTGACCAGCGGGACCCGCTGGAAGTTGCCGGTCTTCGTCGCGCCGCACTCACCGGCGACGGCCCCGGCCGCCCACTCGATGCCGCCGCGCAGGTGCTCCAGGAACGCGGGCTCGCTGAAGGATGAGCTGCTGTGCCCGCCGGCGGTGTACCAGGAACGGCCGCCGTCGTAGTTCTGGCACCAGGAGTAGGCGTGGTCGACGCCCTCGTTGAGCCCGGAGATCCCGTCGCGGACCTTGATCTGGGCGAGGGTGTGCACCTTGCCGGTCGGGTTGGTGATCCAGTTGTACCACTCCTCGCTGCGCTCCCACAGCTCCGGCAGGTTCTTCGTGGACGGGTGCGCGCGGTCGAGGACCTTGATGCGTCCCGGGTACACCCCGCCGGTGGCGCTGAAGTCGGGGTGGTTCTCGAAGATGGTGCCGACGAGGCCCTCGTACCAGGTCCAGTCGCGCTCGCTGGCGGTGGCGGCGTGCAGGCCGACCCACCCCTTGCCGGCGCGCACGAAGTTCTGCAACGCGGTGCGCTGGGCGGCGTTGAGCAGGTCGCCGGCGGCCGGCGTGGAGTTGGTGTTGTTGAAGACGAGGGCGTCGAAGCGGGCGAGGTTCGCGTCGGTGAACGCGGCGGCGTCGGTGGTCGCCTCGACCTCGAAGTTGTTGGCGGTGCCGAGCTGCTGGATCGCGGCGATGCCGGCCGGGATCGAGTCGTGGTAGAAGTTCGTGGTCTTCGAGAACACGAGCACGCGGAAGCGTGCGGCCGCGTGGGCCGGTGTGGCGGTGATGGGCAGGATCAGGGAGACCGCCGCGAGCGTGGCGAGGCACGCACGGCGGAAGTGTCGTCGCATCCGGCACTCCATTGGTGAGCAGCGCGAACACACTGAGGAACGCGCTTTCCTGGGCCGCCGACTGCTCGTAGCGTAGGGCGACCATTCGATGCCGTCAATGGATCCGACGAGCGGGATCAATACGTTCTTGCCTGAAGCAGGACCACCGCCTAAAGTGCAGGAAAGCGCTTGCCTGCGGCGGGGCATCGTGGCTCGGAGGGTTCATCGAACGCGGCCTCGAACACCCGACGGATGGAGTGCTGATGTGAGTGTGTCCAGTTCGGTCCGACCATCCCTCAAGACGGACCAGGACGCCGGCGACATCCGAACCGAGCGGCGCATCGGCGTGCGTCTGCGGCGGTTCATCGGGTCGCTGTGGCGCCCGGTCCTGGTCCTGCTCGGCCTGTTCGCCGTCTGGTGGTTCGTCACCTGGCGCGAGCTCGTCGCCCCGTACCTGATCCCGCCACCGGCGGAGGTCTGGACGATCTTCCACGACGAGTTCGGGTTCCTGATGCGCCAGACCTGGGTGACGTTCTACGAGACGGTGCTGGGCTTCGTCCTGGCCGCCGTGCTCGGACTGATCACCGCCGTGCTCATCGTCTACTCCCGGACGCTGGACAAGGCGGTCTATCCCCTGGTGCTGTTCGCCCAGGTGATCCCGAAGATCGCCATCGCGCCACTGCTCATCGTCTGGTTCGGTTTCGGGCTCACCCCGAAGATCGTCCTGGCGGTGCTCATCGCATTCTTCCCGGTGGTCATCTCCGGCGTCGCCGGCCTGCGCTCCACCGACCCTGAGCTGCTGGACCTGTCCTCGACGATGGGCGCCGGGCAGTGGAAGACGTTCCGGAAGATCCGCTTCCCGAACGCGCTGCCACACCTCATGTCCGGGCTGAAGGTCGCCGTGACGCTCGCCGTCACCGGCGCTGTCGTCGGCGAGTTCGTCGGCGCCAGCGAGGGCCTCGGCTACGTGCTGCAGGTGGCCAACGGCAACCTCAACGCGGCGATGCTCTTCGCCGATCTCCTGCTGATGTCCGCCATCGGCATCGTGCTGTTCGCGGTCGTCGAGATCGCCGAGGCACTGCTCATCCCGTGGCACGCCAGCCGGCGCCGGCCGGTAACCCTCACCACCTCCTGACCGCCGATCCAAGGGGGAACACGTCCATGAGGTCCTTCATCGCACGCACCGCCGCCGCCGTCCTGCTCCTGAGCGTTGCCGCCTGCGGCGCTGAAAAAAAGGCAGCCGAGCCGGCACAAGGCACCGAAAAGCTCACGCTCACCCTCAACTGGGTCCCGTACGGCGAGCACGCGCCGTTCTACTACGGCCTGAAGAAGGGCTACTACAAGGCTGAGGGCATCGACCTGGAGATCAAGCCCGGCAACGGCTCGGGCAACGTGATCAAGGCGGTCGACCAGAAGCAGACCGACATCGGCTGGGCCGACACCCCGGTGCTGATCCGCAGCGTCGCCAGCGGCATGAAGGTCAAGAGCGTCGGGGTGTTCCTGCAGAAGGGCCCGACGTCGATCCAGTTCCTCGCCGACAAGAACATCAAGTCGCCGGCCGACCTGAAGGGCAAGACCGTCGGCGGCACGCCCGGCGACGCGATCTACGCGACCTTCCCCGCCTGGCTCAAGGCCAACGGCGTCGACCCGAAGGACGTGAAGGTCGTCAACGTCGACGGTGCCGGCAAGATCGCGGCGCTGGCCGAGGGCCGGGTCGACGCCATCCAGGGCTTCTTCCACGACCAGTCACCCACCATCGAGGCGAAGACCAACAAGAAGATGGACCGCCTCCTCTACGCCGACTGGGGCATGAACCTGCTCGGCACGGGCATCGTCGTGCACGACGACACCCTGAAGGCCAAGGGCGACCTGATCAAGAAGTTCGTGCGGGCCACCCAGAAGTCGTGGGCGGAGGCGGCCAAGGACGTGCCCGGCGCCGTGGACGCGATGGCCGAGCTGGCCGACAACGAGCCCGCCAAAGAGGTGCTCACCAAGCAGCTCAACCTCGGCCTGACCCTGCTGGACGCCGGATCCGGCCAGCCCGGTGTCAACGCCGAGAGCAAGTGGACCGAGACCCTGGACATCATGGCGAAGAACGCCGACCTGAAGGACCCGGGCGCGCCGGCGAAGTACTGGGACAAGTCCTTCACGGCAGCGTCATGACCGGCCAGCGAAGCG
>NZ_BONQ01000192.1 GCF_016862795.1 Dactylosporangium siamense
GCTGCTGTCAGTACGGACACCGCTGTTGAGCTTGACGGCGTCACCGTCCGGTTCACCACGAAGCAGACCCGCACGACCGCCGTGCAGGACGTGTCGCTGCGGGTGCGGCCCGGGGAGTTCGTGACGATCGTCGGGCCGTCGGGATGCGGCAAGTCGACGCTGCTGAAGCTGGTCGCCGGCCTGGTCCGCCCGACCAGCGGCACCGTGTCCCTGCAGGGCCGGCCGGTCAGCGGCCCGCAGAAGGACATCGGCTTCGCCTTCCAGCGCGCCGCCCTCCTCGAGTGGCGCGGCGCCCGCAGGAACATCCTGCTGCAGGCGGAGATGCGCGGCATGCCCCGCGACCTGGCCGCCCGCCGCGCCGACGAGCTGATCAGGCTCACCGGCCTGGAGGGCTTCGAGCAGGCGCTGCCGCACGAGCTGTCCGGCGGGATGCAGCAGCGGGTCGCCCTGTGCCGGGCGCTGCTGCACCAGCCGCCGGTCCTGCTCATGGACGAGCCGTTCGGCGCGCTGGACGCGCTGACCCGCGAACAGCTCAACGCCGAGGTCAACCGCATCTGGCGGGAGACCTCGACCACCGTGCTGCTGGTGACCCACTCGATCGCCGAGGCCGTGTTCCTCGGCACCCGGGTCGTCGTGATGAGCCCCCGACCGGGCCGCATCGAGGAACAGTTCGACGTCGACCTGCCGGCGGAGCGCGAGTACGCCGCCGTCATGTCCGACCCCCGCTTCGACCGGCTCGCCACCCGGATCCGGGGCCTGCTCGGCTCCACCGGCAACCACTGATTCCGGCGGCCGGGGGCCCACCCCCGGCCGCCCGTGGATCGAGTCGGCACCCGCTGCCGGGTGCCGCCGGCTCAGGGGCCGGTATCGGGCCGGCGGCGCAGGCCCAGGGCCCTGCGGGCGGCGTCGAGCAGGTGCAGCCGCAACTGCGGCTCGGGCAGCGCGGCGACCGGCTCGGCGGTGACCGTGTTCGCGATACCGACCAGCGCCATGGTGGCCGCGACCAGGATCTCCGGCGTCGGCGCCGGGCCGGTGATGAGCGCCAGGGACCGGTTGATCAGGGCCAGGTACTCGCCGCGCCCGTGCAGGGCCCGGGTGACGCCGGCGTCGCTGGTGATCATGGAGACCATCGCCCGGTTGTGCACGGCGAGGTCGACGAAGCCGCCGAGCATGCATTCGATCTGCGGACGCCGGCCGCGCGCCGCCTCCGCCCTCGCGACCACCTGCGCCAGGTCGGCGAGGAACGGCCGGACCACCGCGAGCAGGATGTCCTCGCGGGTCTTGAAGTGGTGGTAGACGGCGGCCTTCGTGACACCGAGCGCGTCGGCGATCATCTGCAGCGACGTGCCCTCGAAGCTGAACTCGGCGAACAGCGCCAGCGCGCAGGACGGCAGGCGCTCCCGGGTGTTCTCCACCCCGGACGGCTGCGACTCGACCACCGTGGTCATGACCTCTTCTCCCGCCGCGGGCAGGTCGGCTCCCCGCCGTACCGATCCTCGCACGGCGCTCATCCCGCCCGTACCAACCGTAGCCTGCCTTGCCGATCGGCTAGCCGCAACCTAGCCGATCGGCTTGTCACGAACTTGCCGTTCGGCTAGCGTGATCCTGCGATGGTCAGGAGTCGACAGCGTCTCTACGTGGCAATATTCATGAGCCACGCATGTCAGTTATGCCAACTTCCTGGCCGGAAAGTGCAGCCGCCCGTTCGGTAACTTGCCACTAGGAGTGCACCTTGGCCACGTTTCTGTATCGACTCGGCCGCCTCGCGTTCCGGCGGCGGTGGACCGTCGCCGGTGCCTGGCTGCTGCTGCTCGTGCTGGCCGGCGCCGGTGCCGGCGCGCTGGGCGGGCAGACGTCCAACACCGTGACCATCCCGGGAACCGAGGCGCAGCGCGCCATCGACCAGCTGTCGGTGAGCTTCCCCGAGGCCAACGTCGGCGGCGCCGTGGCGCGGGTGGTCTTCGCCGCGCCGGCCGGTGAGAAGCTCACCGACCCCGGCAACAAGGCCGCCGTCGAGCAGGTCCTGGCCGGGCTGAGGTCCGCGCCGAAGGTCATCGGTGTCCTGGATCCCTTCCAGGCCGACTCGATCTCGCCGGACGGACGCTACGGCTACGCCCAGGCGTCCTACCAGGTGCCCGCCGCCGACGTCACCGCCGAGGACCAGGACGCGCTGATGGCCCAGGCGAAGCCGGGCCGGGACGCCGGGCTCGAGGTCGAGTTCGGCGGCGACGCGGTCGCGGCCAAACCGCAGAACGGCGGCGCCGAGGTCGCCGGCGTCCTCGTCGCGGTCGTCGTGCTGGTGATCACCTTCGGCTCGCTCCTGGCCGCCGGCCTGCCGCTGCTCACCGCCGTCATCGGCGTCGTCCTCGGGCTCACCGGCGTCGGGATCGCCTCCGGGTTCACCGATCTCAACGCCAACACGCCGATCCTCGCGCTGATGCTCGGCCTGGCCGTCGGCATCGACTACGCGCTGCTGATCGTGTCCCGCTACCGGCATGAACTGTCGGCCGGGCACGAGCCGATCGAGGCGGCCGGACGGGCCGCCGGCACCGCCGGATCCGCGGTCGTGGTCGCGGGCCTCACCGTGATCATCGCGCTGGCGGCGTTGAGCGTCGTGGGCATCCCCGTGCTGTCCGCGATGGGCCTGGCGGCCGCCGGGACGGTCTGCGTCGCGGTCCTCGTCGCGCTGACCATGCTGCCCGCGCTGCTGAGCTTCGCGGGGCGGCGCATCCGTGGCGGATCGCGGCACACCGACCGGCCGGGCGGCCCGAGGGCCGGCGAGCGCTGGGCCGGGTTCGTGACCCGCCGCCCGGTACCGGTCCTGCTCGCCGCGCTGGCCGTCACCGGCGTCCTGGCCGTCCCCGCGGCAGGGCTGCGGCTCGGCCTGCCCGACGACGGCATGCTCGCCGCGGACACCACCCAGCACAAGGCGTACAACCTGCTGAGCGCCGGCTTCGGCCCGGGCTTCAACGGCCCGCTCGTCGTGGTCGTCAGCACCGGCGCCGCCACCGAGCCGAAGGCCGCCGTCGACCAGGTCGGCACCATGATCAAGGGCCTGGACGACGTGGTTGCGGTGAGCCCGCCACAAGCCAACGCCACGGGCGACGTGACGCTGCTGACCGTCATCCCGCGGGCCGGGGCCACCGACCAGTCCACGACCGACCTCGTCACCGCCATCCGGGATCGCCGCGGTGACATCCAGCAGGCGACCGGCGCCACCGTGGTCGTCACCGGCCTGACCGCGGTGAACATCGACTTCTCGCAGAAGCTCGACGACGCCCTGCTGCCCTACCTGCTGATCGTGGTCGGGCTGGCCTTCGTGCTCCTGCTCATGGTGTTCCGCTCGGCACTCGTGCCCATCAAGGCCGCGCTCGGCTTCCTGTTGAGCGTCGCCGCGACGTTCGGCGCGGTGGTCGCGGTGTTCCAGTGGGGCTGGATGGGCGACCTGCTGGGCATCGGCAGGACCGGCCCGACGGCGAGCCTGCTGCCGATCGTCCTCATCGGCATCCTGTTCGGCCTGGCGATGGACTACGAGGTCTTCATCGTCAGCCGGATGCGGGAGGAGTTCGTCCACGGCGCCGGCCCGCGCGAGACGGTCATCGCCGGCTTCCGCCACAGCGCACGGGTCGTCACCGCGGCCGCGATCATCATGGTCAGCGTCTTCGCCGGGTTCCTGTTCTCCCACGAGATGCTGGCCCGGGCTATCGGCTTCGCCCTGGCGTTCGGGGTCCTCATCGACGCGTTCATCGTCCGGATGACCATCGTGCCGGCCCTGATGTCGATGCTGGGCCGCGCGGCCTGGTGGCTCCCCCGCCGGCTCGACCGCCTGCTGCCCGACGTCGACATCGAGGGCGAGCAGCTGACCCGCCGCCTCGACAGCAACCGGCCGGCACAGCCGGAGACGGCCAACCCGGCCGACACCGTGCAGGCACCCGCCTGACCGTCCCGCCCGGGCCTGAGCCGGCGCCACCTCTGGACGGGCGACGTACGGACCTGTCCGGCACCAGGGCAGAATCGACCGGGTGCTGACCGCCGAGACCATCACCGACCCCAGCGACGAGCGGATCGGCGACTACCGGGCCCTCACCGACGTGGAGCTGCGCACCCGGTGGGAGCCGCCCAACGGCCTGTTCATCGGCGAGGGCGAGCTCGTCATCCGCCGCGCGCTGCGGGCCGGGTACCGGCTGCGGTCCGTCCTGATCGACGCGAAGCGGGTCGGGCAGCTCGACGACCTGGAGTTGCACGACGCGCCCGTCTACGCCGGTGACCAGGCGACACTCGAATCCATCACCGGCTTCCACGTCCACCGCGGCGTCCTCGCGAGCTTCCACCGCAAACCCGACCTGACCGCGGCGGAGGTCCTGGCCACCGCGCGGCGGGTCGCGGTCCTCGAAGACGTCAACAACCACACGAACGTCGGGGCGATCTTCCGGGGGGCCGCCGCGCTCGGCATGGACGCGGTGCTGCTGTCGCCGTCGTGCGCGGATCCGCTGTACCGGCGCAGCGTGCGGGTCAGCATGGGTGAGGTGTTCGCGATCCCGTACGCGCGGATCGAGCCGTGGCCGGACGGGCTCGCCGCGGTCCGGGCGGCCGGGCTCACGCTGCTGGCGATGACGCCGGCGCCGGACGCGGTGCCGATCCAGACGCTGACCGCCGGGCAGCGGGAGCGCACGGCGCTGCTGCTCGGCGCGGAGGGCCCCGGCCTGTCGGCCAAGGCCCTCGACGCGAGCGACGTGCGGGTCGTGATCCCCATGCGCAACGGCGTCGACTCGCTCAACGTCGCCGCCGCGGCGGCCGTCGCGTTCTGGGAGCTGTGCCGCTAACGCTCCAGTTCGCGGGTCGGCTGCATGCATGGTTCGGCGAGTCCGGTGTTGAGATAGTTGCCGTCATGGCTGGTACACGAGGGCGACGTCGCCGGCGCGTGCGGGAGGGCCGGCAGGACAGGGTGCTTGCCAGGGCGAACCTGCTGCGGGGGCCGAAGCCCGGCCGGCGGGGTCGTCTGGCTGATGCCGATCGTCCCGGGAAGGTGGCATGGTTCGCGGTGGTCCTCGGCATCGTTCTCGGGGTGGTGTTACTCGCCAACGGCACCGAACGGTGGTACGACCACCTGGTGATCCAGCAGCGCGGACAGCCGGCTGTCGCGCACATTGTCGGCGTCGACAACGGCGGCAAGGGGGTATGGGTACAGGTTCGCTTCACCACCGGTGCGGGCATGGAGGTGGTGACCGAGGTACCTGATCCGCCGACCGACGCCCGGCTCACCCTCGGTGGTGAGATCCCGGTCCGCTACGACCCGGACGACCCGAAAGGTCGGGTGACGTTTGCCGGTGACGACCAAGCAGTGATCAGCCGGTGGTTCTTCATCGTCTCCGGGACTGTCCTGTTAGGCCTCTCCGGATTCGCTGCGGTGACCAGGCTCAGGACGACACGGCGGCCTGCCTAGCGCGGAGGGCCCCGGCCTGTCGGCCAAGGCCCTCGACGCGAGCGACGTGCGAGTCGTGATCCCCATGCGCAACGGCGTCGACTCGCTCAACGTCGCCGTCGCGTTCTGGGAACTGTGCCGCTAACGCTCCAGTTCGCGGGTCGGCTCCTCGTCCAGGGCGGCCAGGTCGTGGGCGGAGATCCCGGCGGGGGTGCTCGTCGGGTTGCCGGAGACCTGTGCGGCGGCCGCCGCGGCCTCGGCGTTCGCGGCCGCGGCGGCCTCCTCGGCGGACTTCCGTGCCTCGATGACGTCGGCGGACTCGTCCTCGTTGGCGCGCGACTCGACGATGCCGGTGCGGGCCGAGTCGGACAGCTGCGTGAGGCCGCCGAGGGCACCGCCGATGCCCTCGAGGGCCTTCGTCAGCTCGACCGGCAGGATCCACAGCTTGTTGGACTGCCCGGCGGCGATCTGCGGCAGCGACTGCAGGTACTGGTACGCCATCACCTTCGAGTCCGGGTTCGCCGCGTGGATCGAGTCCACGACCGTCCGGATCGCCTTCGCCTGGCCCTCCGCGGTGAGGATGCGGGACTGCCGGTCGCCCTCGGCGCGCAGGACCGCGGCCTGCTTGTCACCCTCGGCGGTGAGGATCTGCGACTGCTTGAGGCCCTCCGCGTGCAGGATCGCGGCGCGGCGGTCCCGCTCGGCCCGCATCTGCTTCTCCATCGAGTCGCGGATGCTCGGCGGCGGCTCGATGGCCTTGAGCTCGACCCGGGTCACCTTGATGCCCCAGCGGCCGGTGGTCTCGTCCAGGACGCCGGACAGGTGCCGGTTGATCTCGTCGCGGCTGGTGAGCGCCTTCTCCAGGTCGAGGGAGCCGATCACGTTACGCAGCGTGGTGACGGTGAGCTGCTCTATGCCCTGCAGGTAGCTGAAGATCTCGTACGTGGCGCGGACCGAGTCGACCACCTTGAAGTACAGGACGGTGTCGATCGACACGACCAGGTTGTCGGAGGTGATGACCGGCTGCGGCGGGAAGCTGACGACCACCTCGCGCTTGTCCACCTTGTTGCGCACCGAGTCGATGAACGGCACCAGGATGTTGAGGCCGGGCGTCAGCGTCCGGCTGTACTTGCCGAGCCGCTCGACGACGTACTCGACCTGCTGGGGCACGACCTTGACCATCTTGACGACCGTGATGACGGCGAGGAGCGCGGCGGCGATGACGATGATCGCCAGGAACGTACTCGGATCCACTTGGCTCAGTCCTTCCACACCATTGCGGTGGCACCCTTGATCTCGATCACCCGGACCCGGTCCCCGACCGCGAACGTCTGCGTCGCGTCGTAGGGCCGGGCCCGCCAAAGCTCACCCTCGATCTTGATCTGTCCGCTGTCGTGGTCGACCGCCTCGATGACCAGCGCCATGGAGCCCTCCAGGGCCTCGACGCCCATCGGCGTGTCGCGGGCGTCGCGGTACATGTATCGCCGCAGCGTCGGCCGCACCGCCAGGAACGACAGCGCCGACACGGCCGCGAACACCGCCGCCTGCACCGGCACCCCGGCCCCGAGCGCGGCGGCGCCGGCCGCGGCGAACGCCCCGAGGCCGAACATCAACAGGATGAACGTGGTCGTGAAGATCTCCGCCGCGACGAGCGCGGCGCCGACGACCAGCCAGACGATCAGCCACAGGTCCACGCTTCGATCGTGTCACGCCGATGCTCGTCCCGCTCTTTCCTGATCACCCGTCTTGCCGAATCCTTGCCGGTGCACGGTGCGCTCCGGCCGGGCGCACAGTTAGGGAGACGTCGCCCTTCTCACCCCCTTGGAGGCAAACCGTGCCATTGCTGCCGGAGACCGTCTCGCGCGTCGACAACCTCGTCGCCCGTGCCCATGCCGGCGGCCGGGTGCCCGTCCTCGCCGCCGGCGTCGTCCGGGACGGCGTCCTGCAGCACGTGGCCACCGGCGGGCTGGACGGTCCGGTCGCCGGGCTGCAGTTCCGGATCGGGTCGATCACGAAGACCATGACCGCGGCGCTCGTCCTCGCCCTGCGCGACGAGGGGAAGCTGGCGCTTGACGACCTGCTCTACCGCCATCTTCCCGGTACTCCCGTCGGCGCGGTCACCATCCGCCAGCTGCTCGGCCACGCCGGCGGTGTGCAGCGCGAACCGGACGGCGACTGGTGGGAGCGCGCCGCAGGGGTCGACGTCGACACGTTCCTGTCCACGCTGACCGCCGACAAGGTCGCGTACCCGCCGCTGCACGGATATCACTACTCGAACCTCGCCTACGGCCTGCTGGGCGCGATGGTGGCCCGGGTCGGCGGCGAGGACTGGCAGTCGCTGCTCACGAAACGGCTCCTCGGCCCGCTGCAGCTGGACCGCACGACGTACGCCCCCGCGGAACCGTTCGCGCGGGGCTACGTCGTGCACCCGTGGCTGGACGAACTGCGGGAAGAACCGCGACACGACGCCGCCGCGATGGCACCCGCGGGGCAGCTCTGGTCGACGGTCGAGGACCTGGCACGCTGGGCGGCGTTCCTGGCCGAGCCCGACCCGGCGGTCCTCGCGCCGGCGACCGTCACCGAGATGTGCGCGCCCGTCGTCGTCAGCGACCTCGACGGCTGGACCGGCGGGCACGGCCTCGGCCTGCAGCTGTGGCGGCGCGGGGAGCGGGTGTTCGTCGGCCACAGCGGCTCGATGCCCGGCTACCTCGCGATCCTGGCCGTGCACCGGCCGTCGCGCACCGGCGTGGTGGCGTTCGGCAACGCGTACACGATGCGCTACGCCGGTGGCCTCAGCGGCTTCGGCCTCGACCTGCTCGGCGCGGTGCTGGACCGGGAGCCGGCGCGGGTGGCGCCGTGGCGGCCGCGCGAGGAGCCGCCGGCGCAGATCGCGCCGCTCACCGGCCGGTGGTGGTGGATGGGCCAGGAGCACGAGGTCGGCTGGGCCGACGGGGACCTCGTCGTGACGCCGCTGACGACGGGCCGCCCGGCGTGGCGGTTCACCCCGGACGGGCCCACCGCGGACCGGTGGCGGGGGCGGTCCGGGGACAACGACGGCGAGCTGCTGCGGGTCGTGCGCGACGGCGAGGGCGAGGTGGTCGCGCTGGACATCGCGACGTTCGTGCTGTCGCGGGATCCGTGGCCTTCGGCGCTCTAGACGTCCTCGTCGGGTTCCGTGACGAAGTCAATGAGGCGTTCCACGGCGTTGATCAGCGGGGTTTCGACGTCGCGGTAACTCGAGACGGAGGCGAGGATGCGGCGCCACAGGTCGGCCGGCTCGGCGACGCCGAGCTGCTCGCAGACGCCTTCCTTCCAGGGCCGGCCGGGTGGCACGACCGGCCACTGGCTGATGCCGACGGCCGCCGGTTTGACCGCCTGCCACACGTCGACGTAGGGATGCCCGGTGATGAGGACGTAGGGTGACCGGATATTTCCGACAATTCGGCTTTCTTTGGAATTTGGGACGAGATGGTCGACGAGCACGCCGAGCCGGGCCACCGGTCCCGGGTGGAACTCGGCGACGGCCGCGCTCAGCTCGTCGATCCCGTCGAGCGGCTCGACCACGACCCCCTCGACCCGCAGGTCGTGCCCCCAGATCCGCTCGACCAGCGCGGCGTCGTGAATACCCTCGACCCAGATCCTGCTCCGCCGCGCCACCCGGGCCGTGAGCCCCGCCACCGCGATCGACCCAGAGCTGGTGATGTTCCGTTTCTGCTGGTGTACGGCCACCGCCGGCCTCGTGAGCGTGACCGGCTCACCGTCGAGCAGGAACGCGGCCGGCTCCAGTGGGAAGTTGCGCCGCTTGCCGTGCCGGTCCTCCAGCACCACCGCACCGAACTCGAACCCGACCACGGCCCCGCAGAACCCCGAGTCCGCATCCTCCACGACCAGGTCCAGCTCAGCGTCCACCGTCGGGACCGTGCGCCGTCTCCGCCAGTCGTTGTTCGCCAGGACGTCCATGGACGGCAAGCGTATCGGCTGACGCCCCCGCCGCCTGCGAGACATACCGGCACGTCAGCACGTACCCTTGCTCCCATGTCCCCCGCAGCACGCGCGGCGACCCTGCAGGCGCGCCGCTCGGCGCGTTTCGTGGCATGGGTCCGGGCGTGGCGCGCCGGCCTCGTGCCGTGCGACGACGCCGCCGCCGAGATCTCCGGCGACGAGGAGCACATGGTCTCCGACGTCCCCGGCACGTGGACCGACGTGTCCTTGACGGACGCGATCGCCGCGCTGTCCAAGCTCCACCCGGACGAGGTCCGCCTGGTGCTCCCCGCCCCGGGCGACCCCCGCGGCCTGCCCGGACCCGGCCCGTTCAGCGGCGCCGCGCTCCTCGCGGGCGAGGGCGTGATCGCCGGCGGGCTCGGCTTCGTGCCGGAGGTCCGCCTGCACACCTCCGGCTCCGGCGACGAGTTCGAGACCGTCCGCTGGCAGGTCTTCGTCCTGCCCACGACGCCCCCGCCGACCGACGCCCCGTCCACGGCGGAGGCGGAGGCCGAGCTGTCCGCGGAGCTGGCGACCGCGACCCGCACCCTCGCGAAGCTCGACATCGCCCAGTGGCGCCCCGAGCTCGCCGGCGCCATCGAAGCCCTGCGCAAACCCGACGGCGCGACAGACCTACCCCCGGGCTACGACCCCCGGGCGCGCCGCCTGTACGCCCGAGCCTCGATCCTGGACCGCGTCCTCGCCCTGGCCGAACACGCCGCCCCGGGCGGCGCCATCAACGGCTACGAGGTCCAGCAACGCGACGCCGCCCTCCGCCCGCTGACCACCGCCTGCCGCCGAGCCCTGGTAGCCGCCTGTAACGCGCCGTTGTTGTAGTCGCAGCTGCGCTGCGGCTACAACAACGGCGCGTTGCTGTGCTAGCTGCCGCAGCGGAGCTGCGGCGGCGGGGG